>DASPHZ010000105.1:0-3797 GCA_035629395.1 Thermoanaerobaculia bacterium | reverse complement strand
TGCGCGTTTTCTCGAGAGGTACCTGACGTGCCATTCTTTTTTCTCAGTAACCCAATGCCAATGACTGCAGACAGACAGACAGGCGGCGATCGAAAATCGCCGCAGGTCGAGTGAGTTCGGTTTTAGGTTTCCCGTTGCTCGGTCCGGAACCGCAGAACGTTTTCTGTGTTATCCGGTCGAGACGGAGCTACGGAAAGCTGCTCAGAGCGCGCATCCGGGGACACTGCTGACCAAGTCCCCCAATGGCGAGCGCGCACTCTACTTGGGGATTTCGGACTTTGTCAACCCGGACCGACCTTAACGGCACCTCACGGTCCGCTATTCCGCGAGGCGGTGGACGCCGAAACGGCCGTGCGTACTGAGGAGGACGGCGTCGGGACGCCGCTTGCCCTGACCGATCAGAATCGCGCCGGGCGGCGGCAGCTCATGGCGCTGCAGAACGGCGAACGCGGTCCGATCGACGCCGCGGAGCTCGCCGAACCAGTACGCGAACACGATGCTGGCGCCTTCGTAGAGATAGACGGGACGACGGCCCTGGTCGAGCGCGGAGTCGACGGTCTCCTGCACGCCGTGGTGGAACTCGTTCAGGCGCAACGCGCCGCGGGTGTGGAAGGCGTGGAAGAAGAAGGCCGCCTGCAGCACGCCGACGGCGAGGAGAGCCATGGCTCGCGCCCGCGAACGCAAAGCGAGCTCGAGGGCAGGGATGGACAGAGCGAGGAGGAAGACGAACAAGCCGGACATCCGCAGGGCGTGGCCGGCATCGACGGTGAGCGCTACCGGCACGACCGCGGCCAGCGCTCCACCCGCGAGAAACCAGATCCAGCGATCGCGCCTGGCAAACGCGGCGAGTGCAAGCACGAACGTCGTCAACAGCACCGGTCCGCCCGAGTCCGGCACGTGATGGCGTGCGTTTTTGTCGCCGCGCAGCAGGAGACGCACCGGCGAGAGGTTCGCAAGGTAGTTGCTCGCAACCGTCGCGACGCTGCGGTCCTCCACCATCACCCGCTTGCGCGCCGTCAGCGCTCCGCCGCTCTTCGCGTTCCAGACGACGAGCGGCACGAGCGTCAGCGCGTACAGCAGCAACACCGCCACCACGATCGTGCGGCCACGCACCAGCAGGACGAGCAGCAGCGCCAGCGCCGGGCCCAGCAATCGCCCGGCCGTGTAGGTGTACGTGACGAGCGCGAGCGTTGCGACGAGCGCAAGCACCTGTGGACGTCCGTCGTACCCGCGCCGCGCCGCGAGCAGAAAGAGCGCGAGAGCGAGAGGGAAAGCCGCGACCTCGAAGACGAGCCGCGAGAGCTCGAACAACCCCGGCGTCAGCGCAGCGGTGGCGATGGTCAGGAGCGTCACTCCCCGATTGCGCGTCTGCACCCACGCCAGCCGCCCCAGCAGCAGTGCCGCGGCAACGCCGAAGAGCGCGCTCAGCACGCGCGCCGCCAATACGCTCGGGCCTGTCACGAGGTACACGGCCGCGAGCGCGTAAACGTAGGTGGGGTTCTTGTACTCGCCGAACGCCCGGAAGAAGAGCGGGAAGCGTTGGCCGTGCTCGTCGAGCCCGCTGCGGGCGATGGTGAGCGCGTTGTAAGCGATGGAGGCTTCGTCGACGTGGAAGCCGGGAGGATTGCGCGGAACGCCCGTCAGGTAGAGGGCGGCGACCAGCAGGGCGGCCACGAACCAGCGCGTCATAAGCACAATGGCCGGACCACGAGGGTCCGGCCAGGGAGGGTCTAACGTTTTGGTGCTGTTACCAGCGGTAGTGCGCGAACGCCTTGTTCGCCTCGGCCATCTTGTGCGTGTCTTCGCGCTTCTTGATGGCATTGCCGCGGTTGTTGGCGGCATCCAGGATCTCGCCGGCCAGCTTGTCCTGCATGGTCTTCTCACCGCGCGAGTTCGCGTAGGTGATCATCCAGCGGATCGCGAGCGCCGTGCGGCGCGTCGGGCGAACCTCGATGGGAACCTGGTAGTTCGAGCCACCGACGCGGCGGCTCTTCACTTCGAGGGCGGGCTTGACGTTGTCGATCGCCTTCTTGAAGACCTTGAGCGGATCGTCCTTGGCGCGATCCTCGACCTTCCTGAGGGCACCGTAGAACACGCGCTCGGCGACGGACTTTTTGCCGTGCGACATCAGCGAGTTGATGAACTTCGTGACGAGCTGGCTGTTGTAGATCGGATCCGGAAGGATCTCGCGCTTGGGAACTTCACGTCTTCTCGGCATCGTTCTTACGCCTTCTTGGGTCGCTTCGCCCCGTACTTGGAGCGGCTCTGATTGCGCTTCGCCACGCCGACGGCGTCGAGCGTTCCGCGGATCACGTGATAACGCACACCCGGCAGGTCCTTCACACGGCCTCCGCGGATGAGCACGATCGAGTGCTCCTGGAGGTTATGGCCCACACCCGGGATGTAGGTCGTGACTTCGACCCCGTTGGTGAGACGCACACGGGCGACCTTACGCAGAGCCGAGTTCGGCTTCTTGGGGGTCGAGGTGTACACGCGCGTGCAGACGCCGCGCTTCTGCGGGCTCGACTGCAGAGCCGGCGATTTCGTCTTGTACTTGACGGCCTCGCGGCCCCGGGCAACAAGCTGGTTGATGGTTGGCATTCGCTGCTTATCCTTTTGAAGACACGTAGAGCTGTGACAGAGACTCCCGAACGGGAAAACCCGCGCACTGTACGCGGGGATTTTGGCCTTTGTCAAGCCCGGACGCTCGCTAACGGCAACCCCTAAGCTCTTATTCCGCTTAGAAGTCCACCCACGCGCCCCGCCCCGCCCGCCGCGCTTTCTCGAACAGAAACGCGGCCGCCGCGAGATCCTCGACTGCCAGGCCGAGCGACTTGAACAACGTGATCTCCCGTTCCGATTTCCGCCCCTCCGCTTTCCCCGCGAGAACGTCGCCGATCTCGGCGCGGATGGTGGCGTTTTTCGCGGCGAGATAGTCGCCCGATTCGTGGATGGTGGACTCGCGCCGGTCGACGAAGAGCGAGGCGTTCTCGACGAGCTCCGCTTCCAGCTCGCGCGCGCTGGCTACGCTCGAGCCGACGGCGTTGACGTGCGCACCTTCGCTCAGCCACGCGTATTGAAGGATCGGCTCGCGCGCGCTGGTCGCGGTGACGACGATGTCCGCGCGCCGCACCGCGTCCTGCACGCTCTCGCCGCGGCCGCACATGCGGATCTCCCGGATGTCGCGCACGAGCGGAATGGCCGCGGCGTGACTCCTCCCCTGCACACCCGTGCCGATGACGGCGAGGACGGCCGCGTCTTTGCGCGCGAGCAGGTTCGTCGCCACGGCCGAAACTGCCGCGGTGCGAATGGCGGTGATGGCGGCCGCATTCATGAACGCGAGCGGCTCGCCGGTCTCGCCGCTGTGCAGGATGACGGCGCCGAGATGCGTGTCGAGCCCGCGCTTCGGGTTCTCCGGAAAGACGCACACTTCCTTGAGGCCGTAATACGGCGTGCCGCCGCCTCGGAAGGCGGGCATGAGGCCGAGGAGACCGTTCGCGCCGGGAGCGCGAATGGCCTGCCGCAACGGGTTGTGCACCTCTCCGCGGGCGAGCGCGACCAGCGCTTCTTCCATGACCGCGATGCACTCGCGCATGGTCAGCAGTTCGGTGACGTCGTGCTCGCTGAGGACGAGAACTTTCATCTTCACGGCTCTCCTAAGCGGGATGCTTTGGATTCGCCAACGGATCGGGGACGACGAGAGGCCTCCGGCGGCTGGGGCCATGGGCCCCAGACCCCATTGGTTGGCTTAGCCTCCGCGACACTGTCTTCCAAGTTCGTGACGCTGTGTCGCGGAG
>DASPHZ010000104.1:0-43520 GCA_035629395.1 Thermoanaerobaculia bacterium | reverse complement strand
CTTCCTCCTTGCTCCCGCCCCCGCCCACCGCCCACCCGCCCACCCACCCGCCCCCGCCCCACGATCCCGCTAGCCACACGCCCCCCTCTGTGCCAAAATCGCCCTCTCAACCCCACAACCGCTATGGGCCCTCACGTACATGTCTGAAAACATTCTCGTCGTCGAGTACGAGCCGCGTTACACGGATCGCGTCCGGCAGGCGTTGGCGGGGCAGCCGTTCACCACCACGTTCGCCAAAGACGGCGAAGAGGCGATGAAGGCGCTCGACGGGCAGCAGCCGCGCCTGATCGTGCTCTCCTCGGTCGTGCCCAAAGTCAGCACGACGGAACTGATCCGCGCGATCCGCGGACGCAAGCCGCTGCAGGACACGCCGATCCTCCTCACCGTCTCCGGCTACAACGGCAAATCGCCGAAGGCAGACGCGCAGCGCGTCGGCGCCTCCGACATCCTTCCCAAGCCCTACTCCGAGAACGAGTTCCTCGGCAAGATCCAGCAGATGCTCGGCGTCCGCGGCGACGCCCCGGCACCCGCGGCGCAGTTCACCTCGGACGAGATCTTCGGCGACCTCCTCGACGAGGAGAAGCCGACCGTGGTGAAGAAACCGGGCGCGTCACGCTCGACCGGCAACGTCGACCAGATGCTCGCCGACACGCTCGCGGGCGTGATGCCGCAGCGCAAAACCACGGCACCCCCGAACACTCCCGCGCCCAATCCCGCGCCGACGCCTGCAGCAGCGAGGCAGAAATCGTCCGCGGAGCTCGACAAGATGCTCAGCGACACGCTCTCCGGTCTCGAGAAGAGCGCGCGCAGGAGCACCGGCGGAGGGACGACGCCGACCCCCGCACCGGCACAGGCGAAAGACCCGCGCTTCAACACCGAGAAGATGGCCGCCTACGTGCCGGACCGCGTTCCGGTCGCGCAGCCCGTCTTCACTCCCGAGCCGCCGCCCCCGGCGCGCGTCGAGGAAGAAGACAGCCCCCTCGACGGCGCGAAGTTCGGGCAGTACGTGCTCGTCGAAAAAATCGCCACGGGCGGCATGGCGGAAGTCTGGAAAGCGCGCATGCGCGGCGTGGAAGGCTTCCAGAAGATCGTCGCCATCAAGAAGATCCTGCCGCACCTGTCGGACAACCAGGAATTCATCGAGATGTTCGTCGATGAAGCGAAGCTGGCCGCGCAGCTCAACCACAACAACATCATCCACATCTACGACCTCGGCAAGATCCAGAGCTCGTACTACATCGCGATGGAGTACATCGATGGCTTCGACCTGAAGACCATCCTCCGCCGCGGCCAGGAGCGCGACAATCCGATGACGGTGGAGCTCGCGCTCTTCATCGCCTCGAAGATCGCCTCCGCGCTCGACTACGCGCATCGCAAGAAGGATTTCGAAGAGAAGGAGATGGGGCTCGTCCACCGCGACGTCTCGCCGCAGAACGTCCTCATCTCGCAGGAAGGCGACATCAAGCTGTGCGACTTCGGCATCGCCAAGGCGGCGTCGAAGGCGTCGCACACGCAGGCCGGCGCGCTCAAGGGCAAGCTGCAGTACATGGCGCCGGAGCAGGCCTGGGGCCGCAACATCGATCGCCGCTCGGACATCTTCGCGCTCGCGACGGTGCTCTTCGAGATGCTCACGTCGCGCAAGCTCTTCACCGGCGACAACGAGCTCTCGATCCTCGAGCAGGTGCGCGAGGCACGCGTGCAGCCGCCGTCGCTCTACAACGACGAAGTGACGCCGGAGATCGACCGCATCGTCCTCAAGGCGCTGCAGAAGGATTCGACGAACCGCTACCAGACCGCGGGCGAGATGGCCCGCGACATCGACGCGGTGCTCTACAACTTCCGCCCGACGCCGACCAGCGCCGATCTCGCCATCTACATGCATCGCCTCTCGAGCCCCGAGCCGGTGATGCCGCAGATGGACGAGGAGCCTTTCGCCGAGGAGCCACCGCCGCCGCCGCGGAACGTGATCGTGCCGGCGCCGGCGCCGATCGCGGTGCCGCCGATTCCGACGCCCGCGCTGGCGATGGCCGGCGCTCCCGTCGCAGCCCCCGCGGTTGCCGCGGCCGTTCCGGTACCCGCCGCGGCACCGGCGGTCGCGTACGGCGACGTTCCCGAGCCGGTGAAGCGCAAGTCGCCGGTGGGCCTCATCGCGGCGATCATCGCCGTCGTGCTCGTCGGTGGCGCAGCCGCGTTCATGCTGACGCGGGGCGGCAACTCCGCCGCGCCGGCCGCAACGCCCGCCGCGACGAACACCATCGCTGCCGCGACGACCACCGCTCCCGCCACGAATCTCACCACCGCGCCGGTCGTCGATACGGCGGTCACCGGCACCGCGGCGCTCACGAACACCGCCGTGCCGTTCGATCCGTCGCTCGTCGACGCCGAAGTCGCAAAACGCATCGCCGCCGAGCGCGCGCGCCTCGAAGCGCTCGCGCGTCAGCAACAGCAGACGGCCGCCGCCGCGACGACCACTGCCACTGCCGCGCGTCCGACGCAGCCCGCACCCGCGGTCACGCAGCCGGTCGTGCAGACGCCGGCGCCCCCCGCGGCTGCCGTGCAGCAGCCGGAAACGCGTCCGGCCCCGACGCCCGTGCAGCAGGAGCCCGCCGCCCAGCCGGCCGTCGCGGAACAGCGTCCGGCCGCGCCGGCGCAGCCCACGGTGCAACGGGCGCGCGAAGGCGATCTCATCGCCGCCGGCACCGAAGGCCTCACCGCGCCGCGCATGACGCGCCGCGGCACCGTGCCGTATCCCCCGATGGCACGCGCGCAGAGAATCGAAGGCACCGTCATCACGAGCGTGCTCGTCGGCGAGAACGGCCAGGTCCTCGACGTACGCATCCTGCGCGGCATCGGCCGCCCGGTTGGCCTCAACGAAGCCGCCGAACAGGCCATGCGCCGCTCGACGTTCGCGCCGGGAACCAAGGACGGCGTGCGCGTCAAAGCGTGGGTGACGGTCCCTGTCGAGTTCAAGTTATGATGCAGACTGATCGATTGAAGGAGTCCAGATGCCGGTTCTGACTGACCAGCAGCGCAAGTTTTACGAGACCACGCTTCAGGTGACCAAGCAGGAGATCAGCGATCTCAAGGATCAGATCGAGGAAGAGCTCGCGAAGGTGAAGGATCGCATCGCCGAGCTGCAGTCCGCGATCAACGCCTCCAAGCAGATGTACTCCGCCGCCTGCACCCGCCTCGGCGTGACCAACGACCTCGACGAGGATGACGGCGGCGACGCGTAGCGTCCTGGCATTCGTTGCGGTTGTTCATGCGCGGCCTGAGGGCCGCGTTTTTTTGTGCGGCGCAAGGATGAAGGCGGAAGGATGACCTCCTTCGCGCCTATCCCAGCCAGTAATTTTCCGGCAGCGGCACGCCCTGCTCGATGAGGAACGCCCGCAGCATCTCGTGGCGGCGCTGCTTCGGAATCATCTTCTTGTCGTCCGGCAGGAAGTGATCGTTGTGCGTCCAGACGGCGTAATAGAACATCAGGTCGTTCGCCAGCGTGCGCTGGTTCTTCGTCCGCACGAACTTGCCGACGTTCGGATCGACCCAGATCGGAAGTCCCTTCTGCGGCACCGGCGCGCCGAGCTTCTTGTGCAGCCGCTTGATGCCGACGACCTGCCCTCCGTGCTTATTCAGCGAGTGCGATGGGTCGCCGACATACGAGACGAGGCTGCCCGGCAGCGCACTGTTGCGCAGCTTGTCGAGCGACGGCCCGCGCACGCCGAACTGATTCGCGCCGTATGCGGTGTCGACGTTGAACGGCTTGTCTTTGTTCTCCGGCTTGCCCGCGCTCTCCTCGTTCACCGCCGCGGCCGAGATCTCGTTCCAGACTTTCAACGGAATGAGGAACGAGCGGATCACCGGTCTCGCGCCCGGGTTGTACTTTTCGACCGGGTATTTGTAGAACCATTTGAGCTGCCGCAGCGGCTGGCCGCCCGACACCCACATGATCGGCATCTTCTCGTTATCGTGCTCGTTGCGGTCCTCGCCCTGATCGCGGCCCGTGTAGATCGTGATCTGCTTGTTGTTCGGATCCTGATGCACGTCCTTGTGCGTGATCTCCCCCTGGTCGTTCGCTCGTGCCTCGGCCCAGAGCGCGGTGTACACGCGCACGTACGCCGCTTCGTCGACCACCTCGATCTCCACATCGCCGCGGTGGATGACGCTGGTCGTATTCGGCAGACGTCCCGGGCTTCGGCTCGGCGCGAGGAGCGGAGATTTTCCGGGTGCGATCTGCGGATTGACGGAGTTCGGGTTACGCAGCCGATGCGGCTCGAGCGTCTTGAGCTCATGCGTGACCGACTGATCGTTCTGCAGGTCGTCCATGTTCTCGTCGATGAGCTGCGCGATGCGAGCCTGCGTCGCCCACGGTCCGACGACGTCGTTCATGAACTTTTTCACCGCCTCGACCTGCGCCTCGTACTCGCGAAGCCATTTGGCCTTGCGCACGCCGCCGCGGCGCGCCGACGACTTCGTGCCCGCCCATTTGTTGTGCCCGGGGTTGTTCCACTTCGCCTGCAGGCTCGCGTGCTGCGGCAGCGCCGGCGCGGGCGGCTGCGGTGCGGGACGATGCAGCGCGGCGCGTGTGGCCATGCGCTCGGCGTCCGCTTCGAGCGCCGGGTCGTGCACGATGGCCACGCCGCTGCCGAAGGGATTGTTCACGCGTCCCGCGCGCTGCTGCACGACATGCGCGAGCTCGTGCGCGATGAGGTGACGTCCCTGCACCGTGCCGGGTGCGAACTGCCCCGGCGCGATGTGAATGTTCGCGCCGTGCGTGAAGGCGTGGGCGCCGAGGGTACTGACGCGGGGATCGACGTGAATGCGGACATCGGCGAAGCTCGTGCCGAAGACCGCCTCCATCGGCTGCCGCACGTCATCGGGCAGCGGCTGTCCGGATGCACCGAGGACCGGCGCCAGGTGCGGAGGCAGCGCCACCGCGTTCGGATGCGGCCGCGCCGCGGGCAGCGGCATCCCGGGGCGCATCGCCGGCTGCGTCACGTGGGCGGCGCGGCCGTGCGCGAGCGCCTGCTGCACGTGCGCCGCCTGCGCCGGTGCGGCGTGAAGGGGTGTCGCGCCGAAGCGCGGCAGGCCGTGAGGAAATGATCCCTGAATCACCGATCCCGCACGTATCATCTCTCTCCCTCGATGCGCGCCATTGTACTCCCGCGGATTGCGCTGATTCTGTTCCTGGCCGCCTGTGTCGCGCCGGAACGCCCGAGCCCGACGTCCGATGATCTCGGCCGCCCGGTGACGCTTCCGCCGCGCATCACGCGCATCGTCACGCTCTCGCCGAACCTGACGGAGATCGTCTTCGCCATCGGTGCGGGCGAGCGCATCGTCGCCACGGATGATTTCTCCAACTTTCCCGCGGCCGCGAAGGCGCTGCCGAAAGTCGGCGGGATGCAGCCGAACATCGAGAAGATCGCGGCGCTGCGGCCGGACCTCGTCCTCGCCTCGACGGAAGGCAATCACCCGAATCTCGCCCCCGCGCTGAGTGCCGCGAAGATCCCGCTGTTCGTCGTGCGGACGGATCGGGTGGCCGAGGTGACGACGGCGATGACGCGGTTGGGCGAGCTCCTCGCTGCGCCCCGCCATCAGGATGCAGTGACGGAACTGCGCAAGGCCGTCGAGGCGCAACGCCGCACGCGCACCCATCCTCCTCGGGTGCTGTTCGCCGTCTGGACCGATCCGCTCTACGTCGGCGGCCAGCAGACGTTCACGGACGACATCCTGAAACTGGCTGGTGCACAGAACTCCGTGCAGGTCACGGGCTGGCCGCAGTACTCGCTCGAGTCGCTGCTCGCGCAGCCGCCCGATCTGATTCTCTATCCCCGCGGCGCCGTGACGCCGCAGCAGATCGACGCGTTGCGCGAGCGCGTGCCGGAACTGCAGGCGGAGATCGTCGCCGTCGACGAGGACATCTTCCAGCGCCCCGGCCCGCGGGTGGCCGATGCGGCGCGCGCGCTCAATGCAATACTGGACGCGCGTGAAGCAAAGTAGTCTCACGAGCGCAATCGTCATCCTGTTCGCGATCCTCGCCGCCGCCGTCGCGGCCGGCGTGGCCTTCGGCGACGTGTCGCTCAGCGATCCTCACGCGCGCGAGATCATCGTGCGTCTGCGCCTGCCGCGGGTGCTGCTCGCCGCGGTGATCGGCGCGACGCTCGCCGTGGCCGGGGTCACGTTCCAGACGCTCCTCCGCAACCCGCTCGCCGACCCGTTCATCCTCGGCGTTTCCGGCGGCGCGGCGGCCGGCGCGGCCATCGCCACCGCACTGCGCTGGAGCCGCATTCCGGGGCTCGTCCCGCTCGTGGCCTTCCTCGGCGCCTGCGGTGCCACCGCGGCCGTGTTCCTGCTCGCGCGCCGCCGCGATCACACCGATCCCACGCGCCTGCTGCTGTCGGGCCTCGTGCTGAACGCGTTCTTCTCCGCGATCATCCTCATTTCGTTTTCGATGTCGCGGCAGGCCGATCTCACCGCCGCGCTGCGCTGGATGATGGGCAGCATCTTCGGCGCGACGTGGCTGCAGGTCGCACTCGTCGCGGTGCCGCTCGTCCTGGCGATGATGGTGCTCGCGTTCGTGGCCAGCGATCTGCGTCTCCTCGCGTTCGGCGAAGAAGACGCGAAAGCGCGCGGCGTGGACGTCGAGCGTGTGAAGCTGCTCGGCTTCGGCGTCGCCTCGATCATCACCGGCGCGGCCGTGGCCGTGAGCGGCATCATCGGCTTCGTCGGGCTGCTCGTGCCGCACCTCATCCGCCTGCTCTGGCGCCGCGACTTTCGCTTCCTGCTGCCGCTCTGTGCCCTCGGCGGCGCGACGCTCGTCGTCGGCGCGGACCTCCTGTCGCGCGTGCTCGTGCCATCGACGGAGTTGCCGATCGGCGCCTTCACGGCATTGCTTGGTGTGCCATTCTTTCTGTCGCTGATGCGGAGGGCGCGGTGACGCTCGCGCTGGCGAACGTGGCGTACGCGTACGGCGACGCGTCTGCCGTGCGCGACGTCACGGTATCGATCGGCGAAGGGCAGCTCGTCGCGCTCACCGGTCCGAACGGCTCCGGCAAATCGACACTGCTGAAACTGATGGCGCGCGTGTACACGCCGCACGCGGGCGCGATCGCGTTCGAAGAGAAGCCGCTGAGTGCATGGCCGGCGAAGGAGTACGCGCGCCGCGTCGGCTATCTCCCGCAGGATCCCGATCCCGCGTTTCCGATGCGCGCCATCGACGTCGTCGTCTCCGGCCGCGCGCCGTACCTCGGCCGCTTTGCGTGGGAGTCGGAACGCGACTGGGAGGAAGCGTCGCGTGCGCTCGCGCTCTGCGATGCGGCGCATCTCGCCGACCGCTACCTCGACGAGATGAGCGGCGGCGAGCGCAAACGCGTCTTTCTCGCGCGCGTGCTCGCGGGCACTCCGCGATTGATCCTGCTCGACGAGCCGCTGGCCGCGCTCGACCTCTCGCACGTGCAGCAGTTTTCGTTGCTGCTGCGCGAAGTCGTCGACCGCACCGGCTGCACGGTCGTCTTCGCCGCGCACGAGCTCAACTGGGCCGCGGCGCACGCGGACCGGATGCTGGTGATGCAAAACGGCACGCTCGCCCTCGACGCCGCGCCCTTGGAAGTCATGACACCCGAGGTGATGCGGAGACTATTCGGCTTCGAGGCGGAAGTCGTGCGCGCGGGTGGCAAGACCTGGGTGGTCCCGCGATAGCGAACGCCGGCGTTCCGTAAGCGCAATCGTGCCTCTCGCGTCTCATCTGCATGAGACGCATCGCCATCCTTCTTCTTCTTGCGATGAGCGCGAGTGCCGGGGAGCGCGAGCGCGCCGCGCACGTGCTCGACCGTCTCGCTTTCGGCGCGCGTCCCGGCGAGGTCGACCGTGTGACGCAACTCGGCGTCGACCGCTGGATCGAGCTGCAACTGCATCCCGAGCGCGGCGACGACGCGAAGAGCGACGCGCGCGTCGCGCAATACGCACGCGAAGTCATCCCCGACCTTTCCGCGCAGCGCATCCTTCGCGCCGCCGAGTCCGAGCGTCAGCTCAACGAGGTGATGCTCGATTTCTGGATGAATCACTTCAACGTCTTCGCCGGCAAACGTCTCGATCGCTATCTGATCGCCGATTACGAGCGCGAGACCATCCGGCCGCGCATGTGGGGCTCGTTCGAAGAGCTGCTGCTCGCGACCGCGAAGTCGCCGGCGATGCTCGTCTATCTCGACAACGCGCGCTCGCGCGGCGGCGCCCTGAACGAGAACTACGCCCGCGAGCTCATGGAGCTGCACACCCTCGGCGTCGACGGCGGCTACACGCAGAAAGACGTGACCGAGCTCGCACGCGTGCTCACGGGCTGGAGCATCACCCGCCCGGACGACGGCGACATCCGGTTCGTCTTCCGCCGCGGCGTGCACGATGGCGGCACGAAGCAGGTGCTCGGCGTGACGATCCAGGGCGGCGGGATGGAAGAAGGGGAGCGCATGATCCGCTTCCTCGCGCGCCATCCTTCGACCGCGCGTTTCCTCGCCACGAAGCTCTGCCAGCGCCTCGTCGCCGACGAGCCGCCGCCCGCGCTCGTCGCACGCGTCGCGCTGCGCTTCACCGCCACGAACGGCGATCTGCGCGAGACCGTGCGCGCGATCGTCACCAGTCGCGAGTTCCACGATCCGCGGTACTACGACGCGAAGATGAAGTCGCCGTTCGAGTACGCCATCTCGGCGATTCGCGCGGCGGGCGGCACGATCGTCAATCCGCTGCCGCTCGCGCGCGAGCTGCGCAAGCTGGGCGAGCCGCTCTACTTCGCGCAGCCGCCGACCGGCTACGCCGACGACGCGGAGACGTGGGGCAACAGCGGAGCGCTCGTGGCGCGCGTCGAGTTCGCACTCGCTCTTTCCACGAACAAGCTGCGGGGCATTCGCATCGTCACCAGCGACGCGGACGCGCTCGCGAAACAACTCGGGGCACCGGAGTTCCAGAGGCAATGAACCGCAGAGACTTTGTGAAGACGACCACGCTCGCGCTGTTCGGGGCGCGCCTGTACGGAGCGGCGAAGAAGCCGAGGACGGTAATCACGATCTTTCAGCGTGGTGCGGTCGACGGGCTGAACATGATCGTGCCGTACGGCGAGCGCGCGTATTACGACGCGCGTCCGACGATCGCCATCCCACGCGATCAGGTGCTCGATCTCGACGGCTTCTTCGGTGCGCATCCATCGCTGCAGTCGCTGCTGCCGTTGTGGAAGAACCGTTCGCTCGCCGTGATCCACGCCGCGGGCAGCCCCGACGCCACGCGCTCCCACTTCGACGCGCAGGACTTCATGGAGAGCGGGACGCCCGGTATCAAGTCGACGCGGGACGGGTTCCTCGCACGCGCGCTCGCCGCACGCACCGGCGGTGCGAAGCTGCGCGCGGTGTCGCTCACGCAAACCATGCCGCGTATCTTCGCCGGCTCGCAGGACGCGATCGCCACGCCGGACATCACCAAGTTCGGCAATGCCATGACGGCGAAAGTGTTCGCGTCGATGTATCCCGAGGCGTTCGAAGCCGCGCGCGTGCTGCAATCCGTGCAGGCCGCAAGCACGGCGGCGTATCCGCGCAATCCGCTCGGCAACTCACTGCAGCAGCTCGCGCGTCTGATCAAGAGCGACATCGGACTCGAGCTCGCGTTCACCGACGTCGGCGGATGGGACACGCACGCCGGGCAGAACACGCCGCTGGCGAACAACCTGCGCGGCTTCGCCGAGGCCATCGCGGCATTCGCGAACGACCTCGGATCCCGCATGCACGACGTGACGGTGGTGACGACGTCGGAGTTCGGCCGTACGGTGCGCGAGAACGGCAATCGCGGCACGGACCACGGTCATGGCACGGTGATGCTGGTGCTGGGTGGGGGCGTGAAGGGTGGGATGCACGGGCCGTGGCCGGGACTCGGGCGCGAGCAGTTGTTCGAAGGTCGCGATCTCGCGATCACCACGGACTTCCGCGACGTCTTCGCGGAAGTCCTCGGCGTGAACGTCTTTCCGGGGCACAAAGCGCGCCCCGTCAGATTCTCCGCTTCATGATCAGGATGGCGGTGTGTGTGCCGTCGCTCTTTTCGACGAGCGCGTCCACCGAGTCGCCGACGCTGATGCGCGGCTCGATCTTCGTGCGGCCGGTGATCTGCACCGTCTCCGCGCCGATCGTCCACGACGTCGTGCTGATCGACTTCACCGTGCCGCTGACGCGCGTGAGCTGCGGGATCTGCGGCACGTCGGGTGCCGCGAAGCGCGCGATGGCGATGGCCACGTTGGCGTGCGAGGAGTCGACGCGGTAGAGCACTTCGACGCGGTCGCCGACTTTCGGCGAGCCGGCGATCTTCGTCCGCGCGTCGATGACGAGCGTGAGCGTTTTGCTGTCCTGCTCGACGACCCACGTGTCCGGCGCGATCGACTTCACGATGCCGCGCGCGGTGTGCACGCTCGGCGGAACCGGCGCGACGACGAGCACCGAGGTGGCGACGAGGCGTCCGTTCACGGACTCGGTCTGCACCGCCACGACCTGATGGGCGAGCAGTTCGCCGCTGACGCTCGTGTTCGCGTCGAGATGGATCGTGCGGCCGAGGAGCGTGATCGTGCGATGGGTGGTGTCGACGGCGTCGACGGTGCCGAACAGCGTCGCGTCGGCGACGCGCGTGGCGGCGATGGTCGTCGCGACGAGCGGCGTGTTGGCCTGCTCCGGCGCGCGCACGGTGGCGAAGACGAGCATGCCCGTTTCGATGTCCGCGACCGAGCCCGCGTCGCCGCGTCCGACGAGGATGCGCGCGTTCGTGGCGTCGATCGTCACGAGACCGTCGGCGATGGCGATGACGTTGCCGCTGACCGACGTCACGACGCCGTGTACCGTCGCCGCGTCGGCTTTCGGCGTCGGATGGCTGGTCGCACGCGTACGCGCGGAGGAGGAGAAAGACAGAGCAAGGGCGAGGAGGAGAAAGAGCGGCTTGCGGGGCATGGAAGTTATTGTATGTCAGTTCGTCACGGCGCCGTAGATGCCGGAGCCGCGGCGGCGGCCCGCTTCTGGCGCGGTTTCACCAGCGCCAGCACCGCGCTCGCGATGCCGACGAACACGCACGTGATCCACAGCGCGATCGGGTTGCGCTCGTAGATCCACGTGCCCATCGTCGGGCCGAGGACCATGCCGACGGACCACGTCGAGTGCCAGATGCCCATGTAACGCCCGCGATAGCGTTCGGGGGCGAGGCCGGTCACGAAGGCGCCGGTCACGGGCGCGTAGATCATCTCGCCCATGGTCCAGATCACGACCGTAACGACGAGCATCGGGATGCCGTTCGCGAGCCCGGTGAGCGCGAATCCGAGGCCGGTCAGGCCGTAGCCCAGCGCGATCAACGGCTGCGCGGGGAACCGCTGCGTCCACGCGGTGATGGCCAGCTCGAACAGCACGATCATCACGCCGTTGACCGAGATCAGCATGCCGTACGTCGCGGGCGAGTACCCGAGCTTGCCGATGTGCAGCGGCAGGGTCGAGTGCAACTGGAACTCGATCCACGTCATGCACATCGTCGCGCCGAGAAAGTAGAGGAAAGCGCGATCGGAAAACGCGATGCGGAAGCCCTCGCCGGGCTTCTCGTCGTTCGTCGACGAGCGCACGCCGTGCGGCAGGAAGAACAGCGCGACCGCGCCGTAGAGGAACGACGTGACCGCGTCGCCGGCGAAGACGTAGAAGAATGATTTGTCCGCGAGGAAGCCTGCCGTTGCGGGACCCACGGCGAAGCCGAGGTTGATGGCGAAGCGGTACATGCCGAACGCGGCGATGCGCTGTTCGGGCGACACGAGATCGCCGAGGAGTGCGGCCGCGGCGGGGCGGTAGAACTCGGAGACGAGTCCGACGAAGAACGCGAGGATGAGAATCGCCGGCAGCGAGCGCGCCTGCGACAGCGCCAGCATCGCCACCGAGGAGAGAAACATCGACATCGCGATCGTGTGGCGGCGGCCGATGCGATCGGCCAGATGCCCGCCGATCATCGACGCGAGAATGTGTCCCGCGCCGTAGCAGCTCACGGCGAGGCCCGCCTGCGTCGGCGAGAATCCCTGCTTCGTCATGTAGATCGCGAGGAACGGCATGACGAACGTGCCGAAGCGATTGATGAACGTGCCGCCGAAGAGGATCCACGTAGGGCGCGGCAGGCTGCGCAGGTTCTGGAGGAGCGAGGGCATCAGACGAGGTCCGGCAGCGCGCGCAGGAAACGCTCCACGAGCGCCGCGTCGAACTGCGTTCCCGCTCCTTCGCGCAGACGCTGTGCGGCCTGTTCGTTCGTGATCGTGACCTGATACGACACGCGTGCGGTCATCGCCACCCACGCGTCGGCGATCTGGAGGATGCGCGCGGCGAGCGGGATCTGCTGGCCGCTCATGCGGCTCGGATAGCCTTTGCCGTCGACGCGCTCGTGATGGCGGAGCACGGCCTGCGCGACTTCGCTGCCGAGGAGCGGCTCGACGAGCGCAGCGCCGACGACGGGATGCTCGGCCAGGCCGCGCATCTCCTCGGCCGTGAGGTTGAGCCGTTTGTACAGACGCTCGTAATCGAGGAGGCGCAGGCCGGCGTCGTGCACGAACGCGGCGAGGCGCACGGTCTCGACCTGCGTGGCCGGCAGCTCGAGCGACTCCGCGAAGCGCTGCGCGATCGTGGCCACCTGGCGGCAGTGCTCCGCGAGCTCGGGGAACTTTTGAAAGTCGGGCTCGAGGAGACGCTCGGCGATGGTCTGCCGGTCGTTGCGACCCGAGGTCGCGGCGATCGCCGATTCGACGGACTGTTCGATCTGCCGCAGGAAGATGTGCAGCGCGCGTTGCGCCTGCGCTTCGGGCGTGCGCTCGAAGGCGACGGTGAGCACGAGTCCTTCGACGGACTGCGGATTCACCGGCGCGCTGAGGATCGTGCTGATGGCGGCCGCCGTCACGGGCACGACCTGCACGCCGAACGGATAGATGAGCTGCGGCTTCGCCGTCAGCATATGCGAACTGTTCGTGCGCTTGAGCCACGCCTGCAGGTGCGACTGCAGCGTGTCGAGCGCGTCATCGGTGACCGTGGCGATGGCCACGACGGCCTGCGGATTGTGGATGTGGCCGACGGCGCTGAAGCACGCGAGCACCGCGCCCGGAATCGCGAGCGCCGCGGGGAGCAGCAGGCGCACGACTTCGAGATCCGCTTCGCCGAGGACGCGTTTGCCGGTCGACTGCTGCGTGAGCTGCCGCTTCGACATGTACCCGCGCGCCGATTCGATGGCCTTCATCGCGTCGGACGAGAAGAACTGTCCCGGACGCACCGGTTGCGGCGCAGGCGCGGCGGACGGCAGGACCATGTTCGGTGCCGATGCGGAGTGCGCGGGTTTCGTCGGATCGGCGACGAGGGCAATCGGTGCGAGTCCGTACAGCTTGTTCGACGCGAGCACGCGCACCATCTGTTCGGCGATCGTGTTCGCCGCGGCGACGTCGGGCGTGTCGAACGGTTTCTTCCCCGCCTTGTCGCGCATGTCGATGAAGCCGACCAGGCGTCCGCGCGAGAAGAGCGGCGTCACGAGCAACCGGTCGTTGCCCTGGCGGAACATCATCTCCGCGAAACGCTGATCGGCGCCGAGGCCGTTGACGTAGAACGCGGTGCGCTTCACGGAGAGGCGGTCGACGAGGTCGTCGTTGGCGCTGACGAGTTTGCGATCGGCGGGGTTGTACTGGTAGTGCGTGACGAGCTCGTAGCGCTTGTCGTTGAGATCGTGCGACGTGCAGAGGTAGAGCGCGGCCTTGGTGGCCTGCACGTGCTCGACGCAGCCGTAGAGGATCTGCTTGAGCTGCGCCTCGAGGTTCTTCACTTCCGGCAACATGAGTGTGCCGGGCATTTTACGCTTCAGTTCGGTCGCGCGCGCAGACGCCGGATGAGCTCAGCGCGGTCATTCGAATTCGAACCGGAGGCGCAGCCGCGCGTGGCCGAGGACTGCGCCGAGGATGGCGCCCACGGTGTTCCAGATGACGTCGTTGACGTCAGCGACGCGCGAGGGGAGGAAGTACTGCCACGCCTCGATGCCGAGGGTGAAGGAGAGGCCGAGGAGGATGGTCAGGACGTACGTCTGCAGCGTCGGGCGCTCGACGCTGTAGAGCGCGATGAACGTGAAGAACCCCCACGGCACGAACAGCAGGACGTTGGCGATCATCGGCACGACGATCACGGCCAGGATGTGCGTGGAGATGGGACGCTCGGCGAGACGTTTCGCGAGATAGCGGATGTCGTCGAACGGGATGGGGTCGAAGTTCTCGTAGCTCTTCCCCGCCATCCACACCGTCACCGCGATGATGGCGAGGGTGGAGAGGATGAGGAGGAGGATCGTGTACGGCTTGCGGATGACGACTTCGCGCATCGGTCGGAGGGCATAGTGGCACAGTCGCAGAGTCTCGGAGTAGCCGGGTTGTCTCTGCCGTTCGGCACCTCTGCCGCTCCGGACCCCGCCTCCGGTCACCGATCGGAAACGCTTCCCGCGCTCCCTGAACCGCGGCGCGGCCGGCGCGTATGTCCCCACGCATCACCCTCCGAGAAAGGACAATTCGCATGATCAAAAGGCATCTCGCTGCCGCGGCTGCATTGCTCGTGGCAGTTTCTGTTTCTGGCGCCGATGCGGCCGACAAGACCGCGGCGAAGCGGTACGGAACCTGGGGCATCGACGTGGAAGGGATGGACCGCTCGGTCAAGCCCGGCGATGACTTCGTCGCGTATTCGAGCGGCAAATGGGCGGCCTCGACCGAGATCCCCGCCGACAAGGTCTCCTACAACTCCTTCAACATCCTCGGCGATCTCTCCGAGACGCGCGTCCGCGCGATCGTCGAGCGCTGGGCCGCGGACGGGAAACTGAAGGCCGGTTCGGACGAGGCGAAAGTCGCGGCGATGTATCGCAGCTTCATGGACGCCGAGGCGGCGGAGAAGCTCGATGCGAAACCGATCCAGCCGTATCTGGAGTCGCTGGCGAAGGTCCGCAATCACGAAGAGCTCGCGAAGTGGATCGCGCGCTCGTCCTCGTCGTTCAGCCGCGCGCCGTTCGGCGTCTACGTCGGCGACGACGCGAAGGATCCGGACCGCTATGCGCTGTACATGGGACAGTCGGGACTCGGCCTGCCGGATCGCGATTACTACCTGCGCGACAACTTCAAGCCGCAGCGCGAGCGCTACCAGCAGTACGTCGCCGACATGCTGAAGCTGGTCGAGTATCCGGACGCGGAGAAGCACGCGGCGGCCATCGTGGCGATGGAGACGAAGATCGCGGACGCGCACTGGTCGCGCGCCGAGAGCCGGAACCGCGACAAGACGTACAACCCGATGACGCTGGCCGAGCTGGAAAAGTACGCGCCGGACTTTCCGTGGCGCGCGGCGTTCCACGAGAGCGGCCTGGGCAAGGTCGAGAAGATCGTCCTCCGCCAGAACACGGCGCTGCCGAAGATCGCTGCCGTCTACGCGGCGACGCCGATCGAGACGCTGAAGGCGTGGCAGGCGTTTGCGGTGGCGGACAACTCGGCCGGGCTGTTGTCGAAGCGCTTCGTCGATACCTCGTGGGAGTTCCGTTCGAAGTTTCTCTCCGGCGCGAAAGAGCAGCGCCCGCGCTGGAAGCGCGCCATCGGCTGGGCGGACAGCACGCTGGGGGACGCGGTGGGCCGCACCTACGTCGCCGAGTATTTTCCGGCCGACTCGAAGGTGAAGATGGAGAAGCTCGTCGGCAATCTGCTGGCGGCGATGAAGATCCGCATCGACAACCTCGAGTGGATGAGCGCGGACACGAAGAAGGAAGCGCTCGCGAAGCTCGCGAACTTCAAGGTGAAGATCGGCTATCCGTCGAAGTGGCGTGACTATTCGGCGTTGTCGATCCAGGACGGCGATCTCGTCGGCAACGTCGTGCGCGCGGGCAGGTTCCAGTGGGACTACGACGTGGCGCGCATCGGCAAGGCGGTGGACAAGGAAGAGTGGGCGATGACGCCGCACACGGTCAACGCGTACTACTCGCCGGTGAAGAACGAGATCGTGTTCCCGGCGGCCGTGCTGCAGCCGCCGTTCTTCGACCCGCAGGCGGATCCGGCCGTGAACTACGGCGCGATCGGCAGCGGCATCGGCCACGAGATCACGCACGGCTTCGACGATCAGGGCCGCAAGGGCGACGGCAAAGGGATGCTGCGCGACTGGTGGACGGCCGGCGACGCGGCGAAGTTCGAGGCGCAGGCAGGGAAGCTCGCGGCGCAGTACGAATCGATCAAGTTCAAGCAGGGCGACGATTTCAAGCTGATCGGCAAGCTGTCCGCCGGCGAGAACATCGGCGACCTCGGCGGCATCCTCGTCGCGCACGAGGCGTACAAGCTGTCGCTGAACGGCAAGCCGGCCCCGGTGATCGACGGCTTCACGGGCGATCAGCGTTTCTTCCTCGCTTACGCACAGGTGTGGCGCGCGCTGTACCGCGACGAAGCGCTGCGCCAGCAGTTGACCACCGGCCCGCATTCGCCCGGCTTCGTCCGCGCGTTCGCACCGCTGCGCAACGTCGACGCGTGGTACGACGCCTTCGGCGTGAAGGAAGGCGACAAGCTGTACGTGAAGCCGGAGGAGCGGGTGAGGATCTGGTAGGGAGTGACGCGTGGGGGCGTGGCCGCGAGGTTGCGGCCGCGCTTCCCGCGATCAGTGAATCTCTCCGCAACCGCCGCCCGGCCCTACGGCAGCGGCGTGTTGTAGTAGAACATCGCCGTCACGCGCTCGTTCGGATTCGGGAAATCCTTCGGCAGCGTGGCGAGCGGGGAGCTGAGCTCGATCGCTTTCTTCGCGGCGTGGTCGTAGGGCGGATGTCCCGAGCTCTTGAGGATCGTCACATCCGTGATGCGGCCGTCGCGCTGGATGGTGAAGCGGATGGTCACGACACCGCCGATGCCCGAGCGGATGAACGAGGGCATGTTGGCGTACCAGTTCACGCGGATCTTGCTGACCATCGACTGCGCGTACGGACCCCAATCGAACCACGAGGTTTCGAACGAGAGCTGGCCCTGGTCGGCGGTGCCGATCTCGCCGCCTCCGCCCGGGACGCTGTTGAGGTCGAGGTTTTCCCCGCTGCCGATGGAGCCGCGGAGTCCGCCGAGGGCCTCGCGCAGGTTGATGACCGGCGCGGCCGCGGCGGAGGCTTTCGTGGCGTTGGTGCGCTCGCGGTAGACGAACGTTTCGTCGAGCACGGCCTGCTGCTGCGCGGCGGTCGCCGTCTGCGCGGGCGGAGTCTGCTGTTGCGGGATGCTCGGCTGCTGCTCCGGCTGCGGCTGCGCGCCGCGCGGGGTGTTGCTGCCGACGGGCGGCGTGTAGAGCCCGCTGCCGTCGCCGGGACGCAGGGTAGGCCGGTCGCCGGTGGGATTGGGCATGCTGGCGCGGCGGTTCGCGTCGGAGAACGGGGCGTCGAGCGAAGGTGGGCGCTCGAGTTTCGGCCCCGGTGCCTCGACGAACTCCCGCTCCTGCGGGTTCTGCCGGATGAGCTCGACGTAACGCATCATCGGCGTGTTCTCGGCCTGCGGCGCGACAGGCTTGTAGTTGCGGATGAAGACGACGATCAAGGCGAGGTGGACGAAAAACGAGACGACGACGGAGATGCTGAGACCGCCGGCCTTCGTTTTTTCTTCCGCGATTTCGACGAGATCGATGTGTTCTTCCAAGTGATTACCGTAAGGTCTGACGGGCGGGGATTGTTCCAAGTTTCGTGGAAGCGGGCCGCTTGCGATCATCCCCTCATCATGTTTCATCCACGCCGCTGACGCTCATTCAGACGGGAGCAAGGATGAGGGATGAAGGATGAAGGATGAGCATGGTCGTGAGCGGCACGCTGCTCGCGCTGCGCGCTCATTTGAGACGGGAGCAAGGATGAGGGATGAAGGATGAAGGATGAGCAGGGTCGTGAGCGGCACGCTGCTCGCGCTGGCGCTCTGCCTTCATCCTTCCGCCTTCCTCCTTGCTCCGGCGCGCCCACTCGCGCTGCGCGCTCATTTGATGAGGGATGAAGGATGAACATGGTCGCGAGCGGCGTCGCTCCCGCGGTGGCGCTCCGCCTTCATCCTTCCGCCTTCCTCCTTGCTCCCGGGCGTCCCCACTCGCGTTGCGCGCTCATCCCTCCGCCCTCATCCCTCATCCCTGCCCCCGCCCGCTCCCGCCCCGCCCCCCGCCGAGAACCCGCGGCCCCATTCCACGTACACTTCCCCCATGAGTGACGTGCAGTACACGCCTCCGCCGCCTCCGCCGCCGCCGACTTATACGGCGCCGCCTCCGGCTGCGCCTGCTGCGCCGTCGTTCGACTTCGGCAAGCCGTTCACGTACGTCTTCGACGATCCGAACTGGATTCCGAAGATCCTGATCGGCGGGCTCTTCTATCTGGCCGGCTTTCTCCTCATCGGCTGGTTCTTCCTCTTCGGTTACGTCGCGCAGACGGCGCGCAACGTCATCGCCGGAAAGGAGCACCCGCTTCCCGAATGGGACAACCTCGGCGATTTCTTCGCGGAAGGTCTGCGTCTGTTCGGCGTCCTGCTCGTCTACGTCGTGCCGATCATCGTGCTGGCGGTGGTCTTCATGGTCCCGGCCGGCATCCTCAGCAGCATCGACGACGAAGGCGCGCAGTTCCTCGGCAGCGGTATCGCCGGATGTCTGTCGTGCCTCATGGTCCCGTTCGCCCTGATGATGCTCGTGTTCGCGCCCGCGTCGCTCCTCTTTGCCGTGGCCGAGCAGCGCTTCGGCGCCGCGTTCGAGTTCGGCCGCATCTGGGCGTTCATCAAGGCGAACATCGGCAATTACCTGCTCGCGATCTGCGTGTACCTCATCGCACGGTTCCTCGCCGGATTCGGCATCGCGCTGCTGTGCATCGGCGTGATCTTCACGGGATTCTGGTCGTTCCTCATCACGGCGCACGGGTTCGCGCAGGTGTGGCGTCTTTCGAGACGATGAAGCGCGATACGAAGATCGTGCTCGCATTCGTGGCGGCGATCCCGAGCGTGATTCTCGCCGCGGCGACGCTCTGTTCTTGGGCGATCGCCGCGGGTGCGTCGATGAAATGGCGCGCGCTCTTTCGGGTGATGTGTCATGGCCGCGTCGAGCGCAGCTTCGCTCTCTTCGACATCCCGATGCCCATCTGCGCCCGCTGCACCGGCATCTACCTCGGCCTCCTCGGCGGGCTCGCGCTGTTCGCGATCCTGCCGCTGATTCGTGAAGAGGTGATGCGCCGTGTGTCGTTCGTCGCGGTGACGCCGCTGGCGCTCGACGGCCTGACACAACTGACCGGACTGCGCGAGAGCACGAACGAGCTGCGCGTGATCACCGGAATCGTCGCCGGTTTAGCCTTTGGATTGTGGATCTTGTGCGCGGTGGAACGTCGGGTTGACGGTGCGTTCACCACTCCTTGACCTGTTGTATTCGCTAGGTTACGCTCTCGAAACCCCAATGGCATTCCAGGGCTCACTCAAAGAACTCCCCCTGCCCGACATCATCCAACTGGTGAGCGTATCGGGAAAGACGGGTAAGTTCACCCTGACGCGGGAAGGCGACCGCGGGTTCATCTTTTTGAAAAACGGGCAGATGGTGCACGCCACCGTCGGAGATCTGATCGGCGAGGAAGCGATCTACGCGCTCGCGATCTGGAATCATGGGGAGTTCCAGTTCAGCCCCGCCGAGGAGCCGGACCGGCAGACGATCGCGAAGTCGAATACGAACCTGCTGATGGAAGCCGCACGCCGTCTCGACGAGTGGCGCGTGCTGTCGAAGAAGATCCCCTCGGTCGATCACGTCCCCGAATTGCTCGCGCGCGAAAACCGCCACGAGCAGGTCACGCTCAATCCGCAGGAGTGGATGCTGATCACGAAGATCGACGGCACGCGTTCGATCACGGAGATCGGACGCGCGCTGAACATGTCGTCGTTCGACGTCGCGAAAATCCTCTACGGGATGATCACGGGCGAGCTCGTGCAGTTAAAAAAAAAAGTTGATTCCGACGCCGACCACGAGAATGGCGAGCTAGTCGACCTCGCGGCGCGCATCCGCGCCGTTGCCGAGGAGTTCATCGGCGACTCGGCGCACAAGACGATCGAGAAGCATTTCCTGCACGCTCTCGACGGGATCATGAACGGACACGGTCCGCACGCGCTGGACGCGATGGTGCAGGAGTTCGAAAAGACGGCGTCGCTGCTGCGCGGAATCACCGTGACGGAAAAGCTGCGCACGCGCATCGCGGAAGTTCGCGCGAGCTGACGCTTCCCCCCACCCGAGAACCACCGGAGGCCTCCCGGCGGGGCCGGCGCGGCCGGCAGCGCTGATCGAAACACGTGCGGCCGCGAGTCGCGCAATTCACGGGTCAGGCGTGCGTTCTGGCTAGGCCAACCAGCGCTGCCGCCCGCGGCGGCCCCGCCGGGAGGCCTCTCGTCGTTCCCGGGCGGGGGAGGCGGCCTACTCGACCCGCCCCCGCATCCGCTTCGTTTCGCCGCGTTTCTTTTTCGCTTCCAGCCGCTTCTGCTTCACCGACCGCGGCACGCGTGTCTTCCTGCGCGGCTTCTCCTCGATCAGCGACTCGCGCAGCAGCTCTTCCATCCGGTTCAGCGCGCGATCGCGGTTCTCGCTTTGCGTGCGTGCGGTCTGCGACGTCACGCGCAGCACGCCTTCCTTGTTGATGCGCGATGCGAGACGCTCGCGGACTTTGGCCTTGCGATCCTCGGGCAACGGCAACGCCTCGACGTCGACTTCGATCGTCACCTTCGACTCCACCTTGTTCACGTTCTGCCCGCCCGGCCCGCCGCTACGGGCGGTCTGCGCGCGGAGGAGCTCCGCGGGGACGAGGACGTTGTCGCCGAGATCGAGATCGCGCATGAAAGGGGAGTGTATACACTGCGCCCGCATGTGGACCATCGAGCCCTCTTCCCTCGGCCGCATCGCCGTTCCGCCGCACGTACCGGACGGCTTCGCCGTGTTCTGCACGACGCGCGACTTCTACGGCCGCCTCAACGACGACATCGCGAGCGACATCACGCGTGTGGTGCGTGAGCGCGCGAACATCGACACGAGCCTGACCACCTGCACGCAGGTGCACGGCAAGGCCGTACGCAAAGCGGACCGCGAAACGAAGTGGCGCGAGTGCGATTCCTGCGACGCCCTCTGGAGCGAAGCGAAAGGCGTCACCCTCGGCATCAAGATCGCGGACTGCCTTCCCGTCTCCATGCTCGACGCCGAGCGCCGCGTGATCGCCAACGTGCACTCCGGCTGGCGCGGTGCCGTGGCGGGCATCACGGCCGAGGCCATCGAGCTGATGCAGCCGCGCGACGCGTATGCGTACCTCGGCCCATCCATCCGCGTCTGCTGTTTCGAAGTGGGCGAAGAAGTCGCGGAACAATTCGACGCGAAATTCGTCGACCGCACGAACGCGAAGCCGCACGTCGACCTCGTCGCGTACACCATCGACGTCCTTCGCGCGCGCGGTTTCCGCGACGAGCGCATCTCCGACTCCGGCCTCTGCACGCGCTGCGAGGGCTCGGTGTTTCATTCGTACCGCCGTGACGGCGCGGGCGGCGGCCGGAACCTCGCCGTGATTGCGCAGTAGCGGTCGCGGCATCGCGGTTGCAGTCCGAACCGCCGAAGTCCGCGATGACAGACACACCGACGACGCCTCCTCCGCCACCCGCATCCTCGCCCGCGCCGCGCCGGCGCCGCCGCATGCCGACACGGCGGACGGTCTTCCGCGTCATCTCGTGGACCGTCCTCACGCTGATCGTGCTCATCGTCGCCGTCGGCGTCTGGGCGTACCGCTCCGCCGTCGGCCGCTTCCAGGTCCGCAAGCTCCGCCTGCCGACGCGCATCTACGCCGACTACACGCCGCTCGCGGCCGGCGTCCCGCTGCAGGCCGATGACCTCCTCGAGAAGCTCGACCGGCTCGGCTACCGCGAAGCGCCACGCCTTGGCGCGCCCGGCGACTACATGCGTGCCGAGGGCGGCATCGACATCTACACGCGCGCGTTCACGCATCCGACCGGTGAGTATCCGGCGCAGCCGATTCGTGTGCTGCTCACGCGCACCGCGGTCGAATCCGTCGTCGCGCTGCGTGAAGCGCGTCCGCTCGAACGCGCCGCACTCGAGCCCGAGCTGCTGACGTCCGTCCTCAGCGAACAGCTCGAAAACCGCAGTCCCGTCACGCTGCAGCAGATCCCGCAGCATCTGCAGGACGCGGTCGTCGTCGCGGAAGACGTACGCTTCTGGCGCCATCCCGGCGTCGATCCGCTCGGCATCGTCCGCGCGCTGTTCACCAACATCAAGTCGAAAGGCGTCTCCGAGGGAGGATCGACGCTGACGCAGCAGCTCGTGAAGAACTACTTCCTCACGAGCGAGCGCACGTACAAACGCAAAGTCATCGAGGCCTCGATGGCCGTCGTGCTCGACGCGCGCTATTCGAAGAAGGAAATCCTCGAGGCCTATCTCAACGACATCTATCTCGGCCGCAATCGCTCGATCTCCATCCTCGGCGTCGGCGAAGCGTCGCGCTTCTACTTTGGCAAACCCGTGGCCGAAGTGTCGATCGCCGAAGCGGCCATGCTCGCGGGCATCATCCCGAGTCCGAACAACATCTCGCCGTTCAACAACCCCGAACTGGCGATGCGCAAGCGCAACACCGTCCTGCAGCTCATGCTGAAGGAAAAGAAGATCACGCAGGCGCAGTTCGACGAGGCGCGATCGGCGAAGCTGCCGCGCAAGCCGTTCCGCCGCAGATCGGGACTGACGTCGATCCCGTTTTACGTCGATCGCGTCCTGCACGAGCTCGCGAACGACTACGGCATCAAGGACGTGCAAGGCCGCGGCCTGCGCATCTACACCGCGATCGACCTCAACGCCCAGGACGCCGCGACGCGCACGCTCGAAACGAGTCTCGCCAATCTCGAGAAACGCAGCAGCCGCCTGCGCAATCACGAGCCGGAGCTGCAGGGCGCGCTCATTCACATCGACGTGCCGACCGGCGAGATCCGCGCGCTGGTGGGCGGACGCAATTACGACCGCAGCCAGTTCAACCGCGCGTTGAATTCGAAGCGTCTGGTCGGCTCGCTGATCAAGCCGTTCGTGTATCTGACGGCGTTCGAGCCGAGTCTCTCCAATCAGAACATCACGCCGGCGACGATGGTCAGCGACGCGCGTTTCGTGCTGAAGCGCCGCTGGTCGGACGACTGGTCGCCGCGCAATTACGACGCGAAGTACATGGGCAACGTGACGGTGCGGACGGCGCTCGAGCATTCGCTGAACGCGGCGTCGGTGCGCATCGGTCTGGCGTGCGGCATCGAGCCGATCATCAAGACGGCGCGCACGCTCGGCGTGCAGACGGAGCTCGACGACGATCACCCGTCGATCCTCCTCGGCGCGGCCGGCATTCCGCCGATCGAGATGGCGGAGGCGTACGCGACGATCGCCCGTCAGGGGGCGCGCGTCGCGCCGCGCGCGATCCGCTTCGTCACCGACGATCGCGGCCGCGCGATGAACGGCGCGGGTGAGGCGAAGCCGGTGCAGGTGTTCCCGCAGCGCGACGTGTATCTGCTCACGCACGTGATGGAGGGCGTCGTCAATCGCGGGACCGCGGCCGGCGCGCGCGGCATGGGCTTCCGCAAGATCGCCGCGGGCAAGACCGGTACGACGAACGACAAACGCGACGCGTGGTTCATCGGGTTCACGCCGCAGACGCTCGCGCTCACGTGGGTCGGTTTCGACGACAACGATCCGACGGGACTCTCCGGTTCGGATTCCGCCGTGCCGATGTGGACGCGTTACATGAACGCGGTCACGGCGGGCGACGCGAACAACGGTTTCCCGGTGCCGGACGGCATCACGTTCGCCGAAGTCGATCGCACGAGCGGCGGACGCGCGACGCCTTACTGCCCGCGCAACGTCGTCATCCGCGAGGCGTTCAAGGCGGGAACGGAGCCGCAGCAGATGTGCGCCGCGCACGGCACGGCGGTGGCCACGCCGGCGCCGGTCGTGCCGATGTACGACGAGGCCGGCAATCTGATCATCACCACCGACACCGCCGCGACGAACGTGGACACGGACGCAACCGCACCGCCGCCCGACTCGACGCTCACGGGCGGCTTCGGCCAGCCGCGTCCTTCGCAGCCGCAGCCGCAGCCGACACCTCCTCCGGCGACGACGACGCAGGCGCCGCCGCCGACGACCACGCAACCGGAAGAGGAAGAAGAGGAGGAGGAGCCGCCGCCTTCGTCGACGGATACCTCCGGCACCGCCCCTTCTCCCCGTGCGCGGGGAGAAGGATAGGGTGGGGGGGCCTTTCGGCACGGGCCCTTCCGACACGACGAGGGAGAGGGAGTGGTTCGCGTACATGCGCCGTGGCGATTTCGCCGCGGCGTGGGCAGTCAGCGACGCCATCCTGCGCGAGCATCAGGGCCGCACGTGCTACGACCGTCCGCGCCACGAGCAGTGGGTGTGGGATGGCACGCCGCTCGAAGGGAAGCGCGTCCTCATCCGCTGCTACCACGGACTCGGCGACACGATCATGTTCGCGCGCTACTTTCCGCTCGTGAAGCGCATCGCGAGCGACGTCGTGGCGTGGGTGCAGCCGTCGCTGATTCCGCTGCTCTCGACGATGCGCGATCCCGTGAAGCTGCTGCCGCTGCACGATGGGACGGCCGAGGTCGAGTACGACGTGGACATCGAGAGCATGGAGCTCATGCACGCGCTGCGCGTCGTGCCGGATGACGTGCCGTATCTGCACGTGGAGCCGTTGGAGAGGATGCGCGCGATTGGCCTCGTCACGCGCGCGGGGGATTGGGATCCCCGGCGTTCCATCGAAGGGGATGTGCGCCTGCCGCGGACCGTGTCCTTGCCCAATGACCCCCTCACCACCGCCCGCTTCATGCGCGCGCTCGATCTCGTCGTTACCGTCGACACGATGACCGCGCATCTCGCCGGTGCGCTCGGCGTCCCCGTGTGGGTGCTGCTGCCGTACGAGTGCGACTGGCGCTGGCAGGATGAGCGCGAGGACTCGCCGTGGTATCCGACGATGCGCCTGTTCCGGCAGCGCCGCCCCGGTGACTGGGCAGACGTTCTCGACCGCGTGCGGTACGCTATCGCCATGGGCGACGAAGAGAAGAAAGACTCGACTCTCAACGAATGGGGCATCGACGTCGACAAGTTCCGGGAGCGCGCGAAGGAATCGCTCGGGCAGGCGAAGGACGATCTGTCGGAGATCGCCGGCACGCTGCGCCAGACGCTCGTGCAGGCCAAGGACGTCGTCCTCGGGCTGCCGCACGGCGGCTCCGGCGCCGCCGCGGAGATCAGAGGCGGCTTCGAGCGCGCATGGCGCGAGATCGAGCAGGCGTTCAAGGCCGCGCGCGACAAGGCGAAGGACGCGCGCAGCGCGAACGCGCCGAATGCGGACGCGAACGAACCGCCTACGACGCCACCAGAGCCTCCACCTGTTTGACGTCGATCGGCTTGTAGAGCAGGCCGGAAACGACGTCCTGGTCGGCGGTAGAGAGCTTCTGGTTCTGCACGCCCGTGACGACGAAGATGCGCGGCGTTTTGCGTCCGCGGTGCGAGCGCACGTAGTCGATCACGCCCCAGCCGTCGATGCGCGGCATGAGGAGGTCGAGGAAGACGATGCCGTATTCGTTGGCCTTGAGGAACTTCACGGCGTCCGCGCCGTTCGCCGCTTCGTCGAACGCGATCTGATGGCGCGCGAGCACGCTGCCGAGGATGTAGCGCGTGGCGGGATCGTCGTCGGCGACGAGCGCGCGATAGCGCGGTGAGGCGGGCTGCGCGATCTTCGACTGCACGGCCGGTTCGGGTGCGGGCGGCGCGGGCCGCGAGGTCGGCGGCTTGGGAATCGAGATCGTCGGCACCGAGGACTGGCGCGCGCGCGTCGGCTCTTCGCGCAATGAAGTCGCGAGCGCGGCGCGGAGCTCTTCGCAATCGCTGAAGCGCTCGTCCGGCTGCTTCTTCATGCAGCGGCGTACGATGTTCGCGAGCGCGGGCGTGATCCCGGGCGCGGCGACCGCGATGTCGCGCGGCTCGTTCATCACGATCTGCAGCAGGATCTCCGTCACGGCTTCGCCGGCGAAGGGTTTCTGTCCGCAGAGCATTTCGTACAGTACGACGCCGACGGAGAAGATGTCCGTGCGCGCGTCGACGGCTCGGCCGAGGGCCTGCTCGGGGGACATGTAGTGCGGTGTGCCGACGACCATGCCGCCCTGCGTGAGCGACGGGTCGGCGGTACCGCCGATCTGTTTGGCGATCCCGAAGTCGAGGACTTTGACGAGCTTCGGCGAGATGAGGATGTTGTCCGGTTTGACGTCGCGATGGACGATGCCTTTCGCATGCGCCTCGGACAAGCCATCCGCGACGTGCGCGCAGACGCGCACGGCATCGGCCGGCATCATCGGACCGCGCTCGATGATTTTCGAGAGCGACTCCCCCTCGATCAGCTCCATGGCGATGAAGAACGTGTCGCCCTGCTGGTCGATGCTGTAGATCGTGGCGATGTTGGGATGGTTGATCTGCGCGATCGTGCGCGCCTCACGGAGAAAGCGCTCGCGCCACTCCTGGTCCGCGGCGAGCGTTTCCGGCAGGATCTTGATCGCCACCTGCCGCAGCAGCTTCTGATCCTCGGCACGCCACACTTCGCCCATGCCACCGGCGCCGATACGATTGATCAAGCGATAGTTGCCGAGCTGCATGCGCGAATCGTAGTTCAACTGCTCGCTGCCGGATACTTTCCGCTCCGCCGGATGATCCCGTCGTACGCCGTCATGACGCGGGAGAACTCGGCGGAGAGTTGTTCGATCGCGGCGGCGGCGCCGTCGATGCGTCCGCCGCGCGCGGCCTGCTCGATCTGCGAGGCGACGAGGTACATGCGTCTCGCGCCGACGCTGCCGCTCGAGCTCTTGAGCGCGTGCGCGGCAAACGCCAGATCGTGCGCGTCGCCGCTCGAGGCCGCGGCGCGCAGGGCGTCGAGGCGCGAGGGGACGTCCTGGCGGAACGTGCGCACCAAGCCGTCGAGGAAGCCTTCCTGTTGCCGGCTGATGGCGAGGAACGAGCTGACGCGCTCGCGGTCGAGCACCTGCTGCTCGTCGTCTTCGAACGTCTCCGTCGTCGCTTCCGCGGCTGCATGCGTCGATTGTTTGCTCGCCCACAGGCGAATGACCGCGCCGAGCTGTTCGAGCGACACCGGCTTGGCGAGATAGTCGTTCATCCCCGCGGCGAGACACTTCTCGCGTTCTCCCGCGAGGGCATGCGCGGTGATGGCGATGATCGGCGTCTTCGCGGCCGGGGTGTCGAGCTGGCGAATGCGTCGCGTCGCTTCGTAGCCGTCGATGTCCGGCATCTGGCAATCCATGAGCACGAGATCGAACGTCTGCTCGCGGATCACTTCGATCGCTTCATGGCCGCTGGCCGCGACGATGGCTTCGTGGCCGAGGCGCTGGAGCTGGCCGAGGGCGACGAGCTGGTTGACGCTGTTGTCTTCGACGACGAGCACGCGCGCGCGCGACGGCGCGGGCGTGTCTTCGGGCAACTGCACCATGAGCGGCGCGGTCTCTCCGGAGAGCAGCCGGTTCATCGCATCGCAGAGCTGCGTGCGGCGGATCGGCTTGACGAGAAACAGGTCGATGCCGGCGTTCTGGAACGTGAGGATGTCCTGGCGTCTGCGGCCGAACGCGGTGAGCAGCATGAGCCGCGTGCGTGCGAGCGCGGGATCGCGGCGGATGGCGCGGGCGAATCCGAGTCCGTCGTCGTCGGGGAGCTGCATGTCGAAGACGATGACGTCGTAGTGACGCTGGTACGCGGCGGCGATGGCGTCGGAGGCGCTGTGGACTTCGTCGAGCCGGATGCCGGTCGCGGAGAGATGGCGGGTGATCGTGCTGCGATGCACTTCACTGCCATCGACGAGCAGCGCGCGGAAGCGCGAGAGGTCCCACTGCCGCGCGGGCGCGCTCGACGAATCGGCCTGCTTCTGCAGCGGCAGCTCGAACCAGAACGTCGAGCCTTCGCTCTCGACGCTGATCACGCCGATCTCGCCGTGCATCGCCTCGACGATCTGCTTGGAGACCGCGAGCCCGAGGCCGCTGCCGCCGTACTTGCGCGTGGTCGAGCCGTCGGCCTGCGTGAACGGCGTGAAGAGCCGCTGCTGCGACGACGCGGCGATGCCGATGCCGGTGTCGGTGACGAGGAAGCGCAGCGTGACGCGCGATTCCTTCTGCTGCGGCTGCATCACCGTGAGCACGACTTCGCCGCGGTCCGTGAACTTGATCGCATTGGCGACGAGGTTGAGCAGCACCTGGCGGAGGCGATGCGAATCGCCGCGCAGCGTACGCGTGACGTCGGGCGCAACGTAAGAACGGAACTTGATGCGCTTCGCCGCGGCACGCGCGGCGAATTGTTCGATGACGCTTTCGAGGAGATCGTCGAGATGGAACTCGATCGTCTCGATGGTGAGCTTGCCCGCTTCGACGCGCGAGAGATCGAGAACGTCGTTGACGATCGAGAGCAGCGTTTCGCCGCTGGAGCGGATCATCTCCGCGGATTCGCGCTGCTCGGGCGTGAGCGGCGTGGTGAGGAGCAGGCCGGTCATGCCGAGGACGCCGTTGAGGGGGGTGCGGATCTCGTGGCTGACGTTGGCGAGGAACTCCGATTTGGCGCGCGCGGACTGCAATGCCGCGTCGCGTGCGCGGGCCAGTTCCTCCTCGACGCCTTTGCGATGCGTGATGTCGCGCGCGATGGCCTCGTAGCCGACGACGCGATCGCCGTCGTGCACGGTGAGCACGTTCTGGCCCATCCAGATGCGCATGCCGGCCTTCGTGATCATCGGAAATTCAAAGTACGTGTACGGCTCGCGCGTGCGGAACTGCTGCTGGTAGAACTGCGCGGCGGCTTCGCGATAGTCGGGATCGATGAACTCGAGGTAGTGGCGGCCGATGAGCTCTTCCCGCTCGAACCCGGTGATGCGCGTGGATGCGGGATTGACGTACGTGAAGTAGCCGTGCGCGTTGGAGCGGTAGATGATCTCGCTCGCGTGCTCGATGATGTGCCGGTACCGCACGCTGCTCTCCCGCAGCGCCTCGGCCGTCTCGCGTCTCGCGGTGACGTCCTCGACGGCGGCCGTGTAGAAGAGGAGACGCTGCTCTTCGTCGTAGACCGCTTTCTTGTGCTCGACGACTTCGATGGTCGTGCCGTCGCGCTTCCACCACAGCCCTTCGTCGACGCGCAGCATGCCGGCTTTCTCGGCGGCGGCGAGCTGTTCGAACGTGTCGTAGCCGAGCATCTGCAGGAGCGCGTGGTTGGCGAGCACGATGCGGCCGGTCTCGTCGCTGTGGTACAGCCCGATCGGCGCGTGGTCGAACGCGGCGCGATACGCGAGCAGGTCGAGCGGGGGCGTGGCCATGCGTTTTTGGGCTGAAACGCCGCTCATTGTACGAAAACGCCGTCAACGAATGCGGCGGCAGGTGTGATGTTTCCGGGAGGACCTGCCGGCCGGAGGCCGGCGTTCCGTCACGCGGAGACGTCGCGCAGCCAGGTGCCGGTCGTGGTCTCGTCGGCGACGCGCACGCAGTTGCGGCCGGAGTGCTTCGCCGCGTACAGCGCGCGGTCCGCGCTGGCGACGAGGCTCTCGGGCGTGATCTGCGCGATGGGGACGAGCGACGCGACGCCGCAGCTCGCGGTCATGCGGCGGCCGGTGCCGTCGCCGTACGGGACGGCCAGTTTCTCGATCCCGGCGCGCAGCGACTCCGCGACGGTGATCGCGCCTTCCGCGTCCGTGCCGGGCAGGAGGATCGCGAACTCTTCACCGCCGTAGCGCGCGACGACCTCGCCGCTGCGGCGGATGGTCTCGGCGAGGAACGCACCGACGCGGCGCAGGCAGTCGTCGCCGGCCGGATGCCCGCGGCGGTCGTTGAGGTTCTTGAAGTGATCGAGGTCGAGGAGCACGAGCGCGAGCGGCAGTTCCTGCCGGCGCGCGCGGTTCCATTCGTCGGTGAGGGCGCGCTCGAACGAGCGGCGGTTGGCGATGCCGGTGAGGTCGTCTTCGAGCGACAGCGCCTCGAGCTGCGTGTTCGCGGATTCGAGCAGCTTGACCGTTTCCTGCAGCTCGGCGGTCTGTTCGGCGACGCGCGCGCGCAGCTTCTCGGCCTGGCGCTGCAGTGTGCCGGTGCGCAGGCGGATGACGGCGACGACGATGCCGATCGCGAGCAGCGCCCACAGCGCATACGCCCAGTTCGTGCGGTACCACGGCGGCAGGACGGAGAAGCGCCAGCGCGTCTCCGCGCCCGCGACCATCGCCGCGCCGCGCGCTCGCACGCGGAACGTGTAGTCGTTCGCCTCGAGCGTCGTGTAGTCGATGAACGGTTCGGACGTCCACTCGCTCCACTTGTCGTCGATCGGGTCGAGGCGGTACTGGTACGTGATGCCGGGGCGGTACGACACCGGCGCGAACTCGATGCGGATGCGGCCGAAGCTGTGGCGCAGCCGCAGCGGCTCGCCCTGCGTCATGGCGTTGAGGATGCGTGCTTCGCCCGCGAGCACGCGCGGGATCATCGGCGCGGGCTGCGCGGCGACGACGGCCGGCGCGGCGCTGTCCTCGTAGCGGAAGAGGCCTTTGTCGGATGCGAACCAGACGATGCCGTCTGCGGTGACGCGGATGTTCTGGATGTCGGCCGCGGTGACGGAGACGAGCGGTTTCCCTTCGCGCGCGTAGTTGCCGCTCGCGTCGCGCTCGTACATGCGCGGCGGCGTGGAGTTGATCCAGAGCCCGCCGCGCGCGTCCTGCGCCGTGACGAAGAAGCCGTTCGGGACGCTGATGTGGCCGAGCTTCGGATCGGGTGCGAACTGGCCGTTCGCGGCGAGGTGGAGGATCTCGCCGTTCGCGCGGACGAACAGGGGACGTCCGTCGATGCGATAGACGTTCATCTCGCCGCTGCCGAACTGCTTCACGTTCTGATGTGCGCCGCGCGGATCTTCGACGCGGCGGATGCCGTTGAAGGTCGTGCCGGCCCAGAGGACGCCGTCCTGCTCGACCACGGAGCCGATGTCTTCACCCGCGCCCGCGATCGCGCCTTCGAACTTCCACGTGCCGTTCTCGCGGCGGATGCTCGTGAGGCCGTCGCCCTGCGCGAGCCACACGCGGTTCGGATCGGCGAGGGAGCGCGACATGTCGTACACGCTGCCTTCGTTCTCGATGAGCATCGTCAGGTTGCCCGCGCGGTCGACGCGGTAGATGCCTTTGACGGTGCCGACGAGGAGCTCGTCGTCGACGGGGAGCAGGCGCCACGCGCCTTCGTCCATGCCGGGGAGGCGCGTCGCGTGGCCTGTCGTATCGATGGCGTAGAGGCCGTGCGTCATCGCGGCGTAGACGCGGCCGGCGTGACGCGCGACGTCGCCCGCGCCGCCGCGCAGTCCGCGGCGCCCGTCGAAGACGGTGACGGGGGAGGCGAGGTCGATGCGGACGATCGGGCCTTCCATCGCCAGCCAGAGGGAGCCTTCGCGATCCACGCGCGTCTCGTTGACGATCGCATCCGGCAGTCCCGCCTCGGCGTCGATGATCTGTTCGACGGCGCCGTCGTGGGTGAGGATGAGGAGGCCGTGCTGGCGCGTAGTGATGACGAGGCGGCCGTCGGCGAGGCGCGTGCCGGCGGTGACGAGCTTGTCCTCGAGCCACGCGGACGCTTCGGGGGCGAACGGCTTCGCGCTTTCGTTCGTGACGAGGAACAGGCCTTCGTCGCGGACGAAGGCGACGATCGCGCCGTCGGTGCGGCGGATGGCCATGGCGGTGCGCTTCGTGAGCGTCGACGGGATGAGGCGCACCGCCTGGGGATCAAAGCGATGGAGTCCCATCGGTCCGCGCACGAAGACGTCGTTTCCCTCGGAGAGGCAGCTCCGCGGGGCGTCGTCGGGCTTGAACTCCGCGAACAGACGCGTCGACGTTCCGTTCCAGAGAATCGCGCTCGTTTCGGTGAGATAGAGGAAGCCCGCGGCGGTGGGACAGATCGCGCGCACGTCGCCGAAGGAGCGTTTGTTCTGCGGGAGCTGGGGGAGGAGCGAGTGGTATTGCGGCGCGCCCTTGTCGTCGCGGCCGAGGTAGCCGAGCTCGTTCATCAGGCCGAGGGCTACGCGGCCGCGGGTGTCGGTGGCGACGGAGAGCGCGACCTGATCGTCCGGCAGCTCGAGGAGCCGCCACCACGCGCCGTCGTACGAAACGAGTCCGTGGAGATTGCCGAAGTAGAGGATGCCGCGCGAGTCCTGGGCAATGTCGAACGTCTGCGGACCGGCTTTGTGGACCTCGGCCGGGAACACCGTGATCAACGGAAGGCCGCGCTCCGCCGCACCGGCCCCGAGTGCCAGCAAAAATAAGCCAATGGCCAGGAACGGCATCGCCGCGCGGCCTGTGCAACGCGTCGGAGCAGCGGACATCTGAGGGACCCGGGAGGACAGTAGCACGGGGGGAGCGATAGAGCTATAGCTTGATCGGAGCGATGAAGCTGTTGAGCTGTTGAGGAGACCCGGAGCGATAAAGCTGTTGAGCTGTTGAGGAGACCCGGGGCCGCGAATGGCCTGTGGGACCCCTCTACTGCTTTATAGCTCTACAGCTTTACAGCTCAGCGGCTCAACAGCTCAACAGCTCCCCCGCTCCCCCCTGCCGCTCACATCCCCCTCGCCAGCGCCTGCATCGCTTCCTCCGCGAACGCCAGCACCTCCGCCTGCGTGCGGAAGCGGAACTGTTTTCCGATGGCGAGGGTGGCGATGCCGTGGACCTGGGACCAGGCCATGCGGGCGAGGGTGAGGGGGGCGCGTTTGGGGAAGGCGGCGGTGACGAGGGCGAGGAGGCCGGCGAAGGCGTTGTCGGCGGCGGTGCGGGCCGCGGGGTGGCGTTTGGCGTCGAGGTCCGTGGCGAACATGACTTTGAAATGTTCGGGGCGCTTCAACGCGAAGGCGACATAGGCGCGGCCGCCGCGCATGAGGCGCTCGCGCGGCGCGCCGTCTCCCCCGGCCGCTTTGCGCATTTCATCGCCGAGGATGGTGAAGCCCTCCTCGGCGATGCCGGCGGTGAGGTCTTCCTTGTCGCGGAAATGGCGGTAGGGCGCGGTCTGCGAGACGCCCGAGCGCCGCGCCACCTCCCGCAGGCTCAGGCTCTCGGCTCCCGCTTCGCGAATGAGGTCGACCGCGGCGGCGAGGAGGGCGGCGCGGAGATCACCGTGATGGTAGGACTTCATGCGCTGAAATTTTCGACGCTGAAGTTGACATTGTCAACATCGCGACCTAAGTTGACACTGTCAACATCGGAGGAGGCAGTCATGTTACCCCTGATCATCGTCGTCGTCGTTTACGCCATCCTGACCATCGCCCGCGTGCGCGACTGGCGGACGCGCCTGCGCTTCGCGCTCGCGGTCATGCTGTTCGTCACGGCCAGCGGGCATTGGGGCGCCCGCCGCCCGGACCTCATGGCCATGGTTCCGCCGCAGTTTCCGGAGCCGGGATTGCTGGTGACGCTCACCGGCATCCTCGAGATCGCGGGCGCGATCGGACTCCTGATCCCGCGCACGTCGCGCCTCGCCGCGGCGCTGCTGGCGGTGCTGTTCGTGGCCATGTTTCCCGCGAACGTCCATGCCGCGCGGCAGGGGCTGACGATCAAGGGGAAGCCGGTGACGGCGTTGCCGGAACGCACGGCCGTGCAGATCGTGCTGATCGGCGCGGCAGGCGCGGTGGCGATGGGAGAACGGCGCCGCCGGGATGCCGGCGTTACCATGACCGCATGAAACGAGTGGTGGCGATCGGGGTAGCCGCTGTCGCGGCGGTGTTCGGCTTGCTCGTCGTGCTGCGCCGGCCGTCGAACGACCGCAAGTGGGCGCCCGATCAGGAGCGGCTCGCGCACGCGGACATCCGCGAGCCGCTCGTCACCATCCACGACATCCGCAACTTCACCTACCGCTCGACCACGGATTACACGCCCGGCTACTACGACAAAACGTTCGACCTGCGGAAGCTCGACTCGCTCTGGTTCGTGGTCGAGCCGTTCGGCCGCGGCGGCGCGGCGCACACGTTCGTCAGCTTCGGCTTCGGCGATCAGGACTTCGTCGGCATCTCGATCGAGATCCGCAAGGAAGTGGGCGAGAGCTTCTCGGTGATCGGCGGGATGCTGCGCAACTACGAGGTCATGTACGTCGTCGGCGACGAGCGCGATCTCATCGGCCTGCGCGCGAATCACCGCAGGGACGAGGTCTACCTCTACCGCATCCGCGCGACGCCGGAAGCGATGCGGGCGATGTTCCTGGCCATGCTGCAGCGCGCGAATGCGCTGCGCGAGAAGCCGGAGTTCTACAACACGCTCACGAACACGTGCACGACGAATCTCTACGATCACGTGAACGAGATCGTGCCGGGACGGATCCCGTTTCACACGGCGGTGCTGTTGCCGGCAGGTGCGGATCGCTTCGCGCACGACCTCGGATTGCTCGACACGAACGTGCCGTTCGCGGAAACGAAACGCGCCGCCAGGATCAACGACCTGGCGGCGCGCTGGGATGGGGATGCCGCGTTCTCGCGGCGGATTCGCGGGTTGCGCTGAGTCGAACGACGGATTAGTCGTTGCGCCGCAACGTCACCCGCACGTCCTTGATGGCCACCTCGTCGTCTTCCGCGGGCTCGATGATCAGGAAATCGCCGGCGATGTTCTTGCCGTCGATCGTGAACGTCTTCCCCTCGCGCGGGATGTCGAGCGAGTACTGCAGGATCTCGTCGTCGATGCGGATCTGCAGGCGGCCGCCGGCGCGCGTGCCGATGTCGTCGCGGGCGTAGAAGCGCAGCGACTCGACGGGACGGCCGCGGAGCGGGATGCGGATGCGCGCGCGGCGTCCGCCGCAACTGTCGCCGCCGATGCAGCCGCCTTCGTCCGTGATCTCGCGCGGGCCACCGTAGCCGCCGCCGTAGCCGCCGCCGCCGGGACCGCGGCCACCGCCGCCGCCGCCACCGCGTCCGTACAGCACTTCGATGTCCTTGACGTCGACTTCGTCGTCATTCGCCGCTTCGATCACGAGGCGCGAGCCGACGATGTTGTCGACCTCGTACTCGTGACGCTTGCCCGCGCGCTGCACGTCGTCGTACCAGCCGATCTGCTCGTCGTCGATGCGGACCGTGATCTTGCCGTCGGCGCGCGTGCCGATCGAGTCGTGCGCGTAGAAGCGGACGCCGAGGACGGGACGCTGTTCGAGCGCGACGGTGATGCGGCGGCCGTTCTTGCGGCATTCGTCGCCGCCGATGCACATGCCGGCGCGCGGATACTGGCGCCAGCCGCCCCCGCCGCCGGAGTTGCCGCCCCAGTCGCCGCGGCGATCGTCGCGATCCGGAATGCGGCGGATCGTGTTCTCGCGCCCGTACAGCACGGCGATGTCGCTGATCTCGACCTCGTCGTCGTTCGCGGCTTCGAAGACGAGAAAGCGTCCACGCAGCTCGTCCACGTCGAGCGTGAACACTTCACCGCGGCGCGGCACGTCGATGTACTCGTCGATGGTGTTGCCGTCGATCTTCACGCGCAGCGCGCCGTCGGCCTTCTGGCCGACCTGGTCGTGCGCCCGGAAGCGAACCGAGACGACCGGCTTGTCCTGCAGCTCGACGCGCAGGCGTTTCTCGCGGCACGTGCTGCCGCCGATGCAGCCCGTGGTCGATGATGGAACCCAATCCCCCGTCCGCACCTGGGCGAACGCGGTGGATGTCAGTAGAAGAAAAAGCCCGATGAGCAGGCGACGCATTTTGATTGGACCTCCGCGGTGCATTCTATGCGGACGGCAGGCCCGGTTCTGCGAGGCAAATCACGTTGTTTTCGAGGGCGTATCGTCCTCGGCCGCGGACTGTGCGTCATTCAGCGGGCACATAAGGCGCCGTGGAGAGCCACGTCGTCTGATGGAACTCCTCCGACGCCACGCGGCCGCGCCACGTCCACGATTTCCCGTCGTCCGTCTCGACGTCGACGAAGATCGTTTCACCGTGCGCGACGCGCAGCGGCACCTCGAGCGGGAGGAATGCCTGCTTCCACGACGAATCCTGCGTCCTGCGGCTGTCGACGTGAATCCCTTCCGCGAGCGTGGCGTCGAACCAGGCGGCGAAGCCGTGCACCTGCGCGTCGCGCTCCGCGGTGAAGGTGGTGGTGCCGCGGACCAGCGTCGAGTCGAACGTGGCCAGGTCGACGGCGAAGATTTCGTTCGCGCGTGCGACTTCGACGTCCGGCCGCAGGTTCATGAACAGCAGGGAGTTCGAGGCGAAGACGCGCAGCGGCGACAGATCGAAGCCGTAATGCGGCTCGCTCCACCAACCGATGAATTTGTCGTACTCCGCCGGGATTTCGGCGGGCGCGATCATGAGCCCCACGCGTTGCGGAATGACGACCGCGCTTTCTGTGAGCAGACGCCGGCGCGCGTCGAGGACGAAGCTCAGCATGCTCTCGTCGAGGCCGAGGCTGCCCATCGTTTCGGTGACGAGGACGTTGGCGCGTTGCGGCAGCTCGACGTCAGTCGACATCCCGCGGATGACGCGCATGCGGTCGGCATGGCCGAGGTGGCGGGCGGCGAGTTGCGCGACGCCGGCCATCAGCCCGGTCTCGATCGAGTAGACCTGCGACGCGCCCGCCTCGCAGGCGAACAGCGACAGGATGCCGGAGCCGGTGCCGATGTCGACGACGACGTCGCCGGGCTTCACGATCCGCGTGATCGCCGCGCGATAGGCGCTCGTGCGCACTTCGTCGACGAGCATGGAGCGGTGGTAATCGATCACTCGGTGGCCCATCCTTTCGCGCGCTCGACGGCGCGGCGCCATGTGGTCAGTCGCGTTGCGCGCTCGTCCGCGCTGATGCGCGGCTCGAAGACGCGTTCCGCCTCGTACTGCGCGTCGAGGTCGCCGGCGCTCCAGAAGTTCGTGGCCCGTCCGGCGAGATAGGCGGCGCCGAGTGCGGTGGTTTCGGCGGTACGCCCGCGAACCACGGGGATGCCGGCGGCGTCGGCCTGGATCTGCATCAGGAGATCGTTCGTGGATGCGCCGCCGTCGACGCGCAGCTCGGTGAGGGCAATGCCGGAATCGCGGCGCATCGCATCGAGGACGTCCGCGCTCTGCAGCGCGATCGCGTCAAGCGTGGCGCGGGCGATGTGTGCCGCTGTCGCGCCGAGGGTGAGGCCGACGATGGTGCCGCGTGCGTAGCCGTCCCAGTACGGCGTGCCGAGGCCGGTGAAGGCGGGGACGAAGACGACGCCGTTGGCGTCGTCGACCGATGCGGCGAGCGCTTCGACGTCGGACGCGGTGCGGATGACGCCGAGCTTGTCGCGCAGCCACTGCACGGCCGCGCCGGTGACGAAGACGCTGCCTTCGACGGCGTAGTCGTCGTCGCAGGCGATCGTGCTCAGGAGTCCATTGGTTGACGATACGGCGTCCTTGCCGCTGTTCATCACGAGGAACGAGCCGGTGCCGTACGTGTTCTTGGCCATCCCCGCGCGCGTGCAGCGCTGGCCGAAGAGGGCGGCCTGCTGATCGCCGGCGATACCGGCGATGGGGATGCCCGCGGGGATGGGGAGGCCGTCCGCGGTCTCGGCGAGGACACGGCTCGAAGAGGAGACGCGCGGCAGGATCGCGAGATCGACGCCGAGGATCGCGCACAGCTCTTCGTCCCACTGCTGGCGATGGATGTCGAAGAGCAGCGTGCGCGAGGCGTTGGTGACGTCGGTGGCGTGCACGGCGCCGCGCGTGAGGCGCCAGATCAGCCAGGAGTCGACCGTGCCGAAAGCGAGGTGTTGCTGGTCGCGCTCGTGCAGCAGCCAGTGGAGCTTCGTGCCGGAAAAGTAGGCGTCGAGGAGGAGGCCGGTGCGCTGGCGGAACAGCTCTTCGTGTCCTGCCGCGCGCAGCGCATCGCAATACGAAGCGGTGCGGCGGTCCTGCCAGACGATGGCGTTGGCGATCGGCTCGCCGGTGCGGCGGTCCCAGACGATGGTCGTCTCGCGCTGGTTGGTGATGCCGATGCCGGCGACTTCGACGTCCGGCACTTTCCAGAGGCACTCCGCTGCCACTTCGATCTGCGAGCGCCAGATTTCTTCCGGGTCGTGCTCGACCCAGCCAGGCTGCGGGTAGAACTGGCGGAACTCGCGTTGCGCAACCGCGAGGACGTTGCCGCCGCGATCGAAGAGGATCGCGCGCGAGCTCGTGGTGCCCTGGTCGAGCGCGAGAATGGCCTGCACGCGCGAGATGCTACCGCTTCTCTTCCGTCAAAGTCGCCAGCGCCGAGACGCTGATGTTCTCCAGCGTCGACACGAGCGTGTCGAGGTTGTCGACGCTTTCGAGTCGCGCGATGGCCTGTTTCACGCGCGGATCCGCGATCGAACGGTAGCTCTTGAAGCGATGCGCCATGAAGCGCAGGAGCGGGATGAGCGTGCCGTTGATGAGGTAAGCCTCGCGGGAGATGAGCGACGGATCGGGCGCCGCGGGTACGGGCGCGGGAGCGGGCGTGGCGGCGATGGGCAAGCGCGCGGCGTGCAGCTCGCGCAGGGCGAGCAGGGTCTCGTCGAGCTTGGCGAGGTAAGGCGTGAGATCGGATTCCGAAGAGGGGCGAGGAGCGGGAGGCGAGGGGCGAGGGGTGCTCTCGATGGCGCGCGCGATGTCACCCACGCGATCCGCAACCACGCTGAGCTCCGCCATCACTTTTGCCGCGGGATCGTCGCTGCCGCCGAGGCGTTGCAGGCGCTGGTATCCGCGCTTGATCTCGTCCCACCGCGTGGCCTGCGCTTCGCTCATGCGGCCGCGGATGTCGGCGAGCTTCAGCAGATTTTCTTCCGCGCCGGCAGTGAGCGTTTGCGCTTCGCCGAGGTAGTGGTCGTCGAGGAGGCGTTCGAGCTCGTCGTCGTTCATCGCGGGGACGATCTTCTCCGCGAGCCTGGACATGTTGCGGTACGAGCCCTGGAGCTTGAATGGCGGCTCGGTGCGATACGCGTTCTGCTGCGCCGCGCTGGCGACGTACTGGCGGTTGACCTTCGACAGCAGTTGCTGCACGCGCACGAGCTTGCGTAGCGTGTCGAGCAGCTCGTGCAGTTCGACGGACGAGTAATCGTGCGAGAGCTGGTCGGCCTGGATCGCTTCGCCGCGCGCCATGCGCACGAGCTTCTGCACGTCGTCGGGATCGCGCGTGAGCAGCGGCGCGGTGACGGAGTTCGCCGTGAGCGCGTTCTCGATGTAGCTCAGCTCGAACAGCTCGTCGCGGCCGGCGAGGACTTCGCCGAGGTTGTAGACGTCGGCGCGGTTGGCGAGCATGTCGGGGATCTCGAACTTCTCACCCGACTCCGTGTACGGATTGCCGGCCATGCACACGGCGAAGCGCTTGCCGCGCAGGTCGTACGTCTTCGTCTCGCCGCGCCACACGCCTTCGATCTTGCGCTGCGCGTCGCAGAGCGAGATGAACTTCTGCAGCAGCTCCGCGTGTGTGTGCTGGATGTCGTCGATCATGAGGAGCACGTTGTTCCCCATCTCGAGGGCGAGGTTCAGCTTCACGATCTCCTGTCGCGCGGTGGCGTTGGGAGCCTCGCTCGGATCGAGCGAGCGCACCGAGTGTCCGAGTGCCGGGCCGTTGATCTTCACGAAGACGAGGCCGAGGCGCGTGGCGATGTATTCGAGGAGCGTGGTCTTGCCGTAGCCGGGAGGGGAGACGAGCAGCAGGAGGCCCATGAGGTCCGTGCGTTTCTTCTCGCCGGCCACGCCGATCTGTTTCGCCAGGTTGGCGCCGATCAGCGGCAGGTAAACCTCGGAAATGAGTTTGTTGCGCACGAACGCGGACATGATCTTCGGCTGCAGCTCGTGCAGGCGAAGGCGTTTGCGCTCGCGTTCGAGGATGGCGTGACGGGCCTGCTGGTACGCGCGATAGCCGGGCACGCGGTGATTCGTGAAGCTGGTGAGGCGCGCGACGAGCTCGTCGAGGCGCAGCTCCATCGTGCCGTTCACGATGCGCGGGTGCTGGCCGAGGAGACCGGTGACCGTGGCGGTGGTGAGGGCGGTGGAGCGCTCGCGCGAGAGCTTGCCGTTCGTGACGATGGCGGCGATGGCTTCGACGTCGTCGACGTAAGCCGCGGCGACGGACCACTTGCGCGCGAGGTCGAGCGCGCGCAGGTCCTCGGGGCAGGAACCTTCGCCGCGTTGCACGAAACGGATGGGGTGTTGGGCGATTTCCTGGAAGAGGTATTCGCCGGCGCCCGCCGTGTCGAGCTCGATGGGAAGCCATGCGTCGACGGCAGCCTGCAGCTCCGCGGAAACGGCGGCGCGGGACGCCGGCGAGCCAGCCGGCGACGACGCCGGCGCTCCGGAGAGCATGCGTGCCTGGAGCGCCCACTGTTCCTTCAGCCGCTCGTCTTCAAAGTACGCCCAGAACAGAGCGGCCGCGGCGCGGGCGCTCGCGGTGTAGCGCAGCAGACCGGCGGTCTGCATCATTCCGCGCAGTTTCTCGGCGATGAGGGCCGCGTCGTGGTCGTGCACGCCGCGTTCGTAGCCTTCGTCGTAGCGCCTGGCCGCTTCTTCGCGCACATCCGAATGCAGCGCGGTCCAGGCGAGATACTCGCCGCGATAGACCTCCGCGGTCTCGGACACGAGCTCCTGTTCCCAGAACGCGCGCGTCTTGTCGAACTCCGCGTCCTCGATCGGCTCGAAGAACGACGTGCCGGTGATGTGCAGGTGCGGACGTGACGTTCCTTCCGCATGGCGCGGCACGATCGTCAGTTCAATGGCCTGCGTGTTGACGCTGAAGCGGTGCTGCCCGAGGCGGACGACGTTCGCGCCGTCCTCGAAAATGTCTTTGCGATCGCGCAGCGAACGGGCCGCTTCGTCGCGCGCCGTCTTGAGTTTTCCGTCGATCTCGTCGGCGCGGACGACGTCGCCGAGCTCGCGCAGTTTCTCCGACGTCTGGCGGAGCTTCGCGACCATGGCGTCGGTGGCGAAGAACGCGTTGAGCGCATCGACGTCGCCGAGCGTTTCCGCGCGGCGGGCGATGCCCTGCAGGATGCGTGTGGCCGCTTGCGCGAGCTGTTCCGCGCGGCGCTGCCGCTGTTCGAGCAGCGACTGTTTGCGCGACGTCAGCGCCTCGTACACCTCTTCGCGTTTCGCGCCGAGCTGGGCGACGAAGTCGTCGAACTCGGAGAAGCGCGACTCCAATTCTTCGAGCTGCAGCATGAGCTTCGACAGCTCGGTGTCGCAGCGCTCCGGCGAATCGGCGATCGACACGGCGTTGGCGACCGTCTGCGCGAACAGCGCGAACTGCACGCCGAACTCCGCGATGCGCTCCTTGCCGAGGAGCTCCTTGCGCCGCTGCGCGACGAGCGCGCGCGTGCGATTGAGGCCGCCCATGAGCGTGGAGATGCGCTCGAGGATGGTGATGCGGATCGTGGGATCGGAGATCTCGAGCGTGCCGATGATCTCCGTGAGGAGGTTCAGCGACGACACGACGCCTTCGAGCTCGCGCACGAGCGTTTCGGCGTCGGTGGTCTTCGTGACGGAGGCGATGCGCGACTCGATCGACGCGGTCTTTTCCGCGAACGGCGCGAGCGCGCGCTCATCGAGCAGGAACTCGACGGTCTTTTTCGACAGTGCCGCGAAGCGCGCGACGAGCTCCGCTTCGAGCGCGTCCAGCTTCGGACGATCGACGTAGCGCAGCTCGCGCAGCGAGATGACGTGTCCCTGCTTCGAGCGCAGCGCGGACAACTGAGCGACGTATTCGTCGATGTCCGTCGGGTCCGAGGCTTTTTGCGTCAAGGCCTGCTCGACGTCGGCGACGGCTTTCGAAGCCTGCGCGCGCAGCGACTCGACTTTCTCGAACTCGTCGATGATCAGCTCCGCCGTGGCCCGCACTTCCCGGACCGGCGTCAGCAGATCGTCCGCCTCGGCATGACCGAGCCAGTGATACGCGTCGATCGCGCGCGCGGTGGCGGAGATGAGGTCCTCGTACGTTGCGCGTGTGGGCGTCTGCTCGTCGACGAGACGGCAGATCGACAGCGCGGAGGAAAGGCCGCGCACGAGATCGCGGTTGCCGATCTTCGCGAGGTACGACCCGTTCACCGGCGCCTGCGCCGCGAACTCGTCGCTCGTGAACGGCGTCTGCCAGATCTGCATCGGGTGCACGCGCGTGGGCTCGTTCGACGTCGCGGAGAAGATGACCATCTTCCCGTCGCCGAACAGCGACCAGCCGTGACACGACAGCGGATTCACGACCTCTTTGCGAATGAGGTTGTACGGGAAGAGGAGCGTGCGTCCCTCGTCGCGGCGGTGGAAGACGTAGAGCACGTCCTCGCCGTTGGGAGAACGGATCGCGCGCAGGAGCTCCATGTCCGCGGCGTCGTGATCGAACAGCTTCACATCGCCGGTGCGCAGGTAGTAGCCGCCCGGAAAGATGATGCCGTGATCTTCCGGAAGCTGGATGCAGGCGTGGCCGATGGCGTCGATGCGGCGCACCGATTTCGTGCGGCGATTGAAGACGAAGTAGCGCCACACCTTCTCGCGGTAGGGAAGGATCCTGAGAAGGGTCAGACTGCCGACGACGGCGTAGTGGATCTGCGCGTCGTCGAGCGACTGATCGGGATCGTCGACCGGCTCGCTGTAGATGCCCTGGCCGGTCGTGGTGTTGTCTTCGATCTTGATGGTGACGTCGCCGCGGATCGTCTCGACGAAGACCTCGTCGTTGATCGACACGTGCGGGAAATCGCCCGCCACGAAGTTCGCGCGCGAGGTGGCCGTCCACTCGAAATCGTGGCGCGGCGGAAAGACGTGATCGCGCTCGCCGCGGTTGTCGAGGTAGGTGACGTTGCCGTCGACGCCGACGTTCCAGCGGAAGACGCGGACGTCGGAGAGCTTGTCGCTGGTCTGGAAGATCGCCAGCAGTTTCGAATCGACGCGCCGCAGTTGCAGCAGGCGCGAGTTGCGGTAGTACTGATAGAGCTCGCGGAAATCGCGGACGAAGTTCTCGTCGCGCAGAAAGTCCGCCGGCACCGGCGCAAAGTCTTCGAGGCGATGCACCGAGAAGACGTCGCTGACCTGCGTCTCGGTCTTGAGGCCGATGAAGACGTTGTAGCCGAAGAGCAGCAGCCCTCCGACCTCGCCGCTGATCGACACGACGTCGCGCGGCACGCAGTTGTTGTCCGTGCGGATGCGATCGCTGCCGAGGAGGGCCATCTCCGCGCCGCCGAACGTGGCGATGCGTTTCGCGTTGAGCGAAGCCGCGCGCGCGGAGAGGGCTTTGCCGTGACCGGAGAGGCGGTCGCGGAGGAGCTCGTAGGTGCCTTGTTCGATCATGGGGTGGTCGGTGGACTGCTGTCGGTGATCTGCGCCGTCCGGCCTGGGTCATCACTCCCAGACGACCGGCCACCGATCACCGACAACAGCGGCAAATCAATCAGCGCGCACGACCGGCACTTTCGGCGTGACGATGGGCATGGCAGGAACGACATCCGCTTCCGGTGCCTTCACGCCGAGCTTCGCCAGCACCGCCCGCGCCGTCTCGCT
>DASPHZ010000103.1:0-42499 GCA_035629395.1 Thermoanaerobaculia bacterium | reverse complement strand
ACGGCCTGCTGGAAGGACTCAACAGCCTCATTCAATCAGCCAAGGCCCGCGCACGGGGCTTCCGAACTACCCGCAACCTGGCCAACATCATCTACCTCATCGCAGGTAAGCTCGATCTCGCAATTACCCACCTGTAGCGTTTTAAGGCCACTACTGTGCGCGCTACGCACGCCCGCGGTGCGGCTTGGCCGAGCCGGTAGCGCGAGGACTGGTTACGACCACGGCGTGGGCCACCGCGCAGCGGACGGCCTGCGCTCGCTTCATCGCGAGATGACCCGCAACGTTGTCCGGTCGATGGTCACGACGCCTGGCGCAGGCGGCACGATCGGGTGGCCGAAGCGGCCGAAGAACCATTCCGGCTGCGTGTGGACGTTCGAGTAGCTGAACGGCGTGACGGCTTGAAAGTCCTGCATGACGATGGGACGGCTCTGCCACTCCGGAGGTAGCGGCGGGTCGTCGAAGCTGCTGCGCACGATGGCGACCGGCGCGCCTGCAGGGAGCAACGCGAGGATGCGCTGATCGGCGCGCCAGCCGCGCGTGCGGTTCTCGGCGTCGGTGAGCGTCACCGGGAGCGCGAGGAGGGTGAAGACGACGAGGGCGATTGTCGCGGCGCGGCTGTGGATGGCGGCGAGCAGTGTCGCGATCCAGATCGCTGCCGCCATGCGTGGACCGCTATCGGGAGCGTTCGTGGCGAGGACGACGGCGGCCGCGGCCACTGGCAAGACGAGCGGCGCCGGGGCCCAGCGGCGTGGACGATGAATGGCGGCGATCAAAGCCAGGATCGCGAAAATCGCGCTCCACCCTCGCCACGCTGCCTCCACGCTGACGTAAAACGAGAGCAGCGGCTGGGCGATGACGGCGAGGTTGTTCGTCAGCGGATGGAAGGAGGCGGCCAACCCCATGCCGCGGCCGCCCCACGTCGTCAGACCCGCGAGCGCGGCGATCTTCGTGGCGATGACGTACAGCGCCGCGGCCGCGCCGCACTGCAGCACGCGTCGGACGAGTGGCGTCTTGCGCAGCGAGAGCTCCGCAAACAGCAGCGGTGCGACGAGACCGAGATGGACCTGATACCCGGAGACGCCGAGGGCGATCAGGAGCACGCCGGCCATGGGACGGGACGCGAGCAGCGCATAACCGATCACGATGAGGAAGAGTGAAAGCGCATAGACGCCCGTCACGTGCCACGAGATGAACGTGTTCCACAGCGGATGCAGCGGGATCAGCAGTGCCAGCACGCTAAACTCGAGGCGCGGCACACCCGCCCACGAGCGCAGCACCGCGCGAATCGCGCTGCAGAGCGCGGCGGTATAGAACGAGGCGATGATCTGCGGAGCGCTGCCGAGGAGATAGGCCGGTCCGAAAACGGTCTGCCAGAATCCGAGCTCGAGGTAATTGAGGAAGCGATACGACAGCAGGTGCCCGGCCGGGACGTGAATCAGATCGTCCGAAAACACAGCGCCGGAGAGCAGCGGCGATAGCCGCGGCAGCAGCGCCGCGGCAAAGTAGGCCACGAACCAGAGCCCATCGCGCCGCGTCACCGGCATCCATCCTCCGGAATGCGGTAGAGGCGGATCGAGGCACCCACGCGCGCCTCGGGCTGGAAGCGCGTGAGCCAGCGCAGCTCCGTCGCGCGCTGGCGGAGATAGATCATCTCGCTGACGGCGACCAGTCCAGTCGTGCAGTGCGGCGGAAGCTGCCTGGCCTGCGGCATATGGCGCCACCATTCTGCCGAGCCGAAGTAGGAGAAATGAAGGGGGTGCCCATCGACGACGTCGACGAGGCGCAGGAGATCCTGTCCCCAGTCGAGATTGCTGTCCGCGGCGATGCGCTCCGGATGGCCGCCCGCGGCCTCATTGAACCACGCCAGGTAGTCCGGATGCGCGATGGTCGTACCGATGACGTACCACGCACCGAGGACGAGCACGAGCACGCGCGAGCGTCGCCAGAGCCTCACCGCGCCGTACGCCGCGGCGATCGTGAGAAACGGATAGAGCGGCAGCACGTGACGCACGCCGATGTTGACGCGGCTCGTCATGGCCACGGCCAGCAGCGCGAGCGGGATGAGAAAGAGCGCGAGCGCGCGTCGCGGGAGAAACGCGAGACCGGCGATGGCGAGGATCAGAAACGGCAGCGGCGTCTTGAAGAAGAGGACGACGGGAAAGTAGTACCAGTAGCCTTGCGGATCGTTGCGGTCGAACAGCCACGCCTCACCGTGTCCGATCGCCGCATGCAGCCGGACGTAGGCGGCGCCGAGGAAGAACTCGTAGGCAGGCAGGTTCGCGCGGAGCACGTGCTCGTGCCACGCCGCGCGCAGCGGCTCGATGAACGGACGCGCTTCGAGCGGCGGCGCACCGGCCATCGTGTCACGACCGCTGCGGCCGGCGAGAGGCGAGGGATACCCGGCCGCTTTGGCCCAGTCGACGAAGTCGACGTTCTGCACGCCCGCGCGAGCAGCCGCCGCGGCATCGCGATGAAAACGCTCGATGAGATCCGGCCGTACCCACTCGTAGCCCGGAACCTTGGCGTATGCCGCCGCGCGATGCTCAGCCGAGCCGGGGACGAACGTTTCGGCGCGCGCCTCGAGCAGGCTGCCGCGATGAAAGCGGTATCCCGCCGCAACCAGCAGGAGCGCGACCGGCACGGCGAGCGTGAGTTGCACCCAGCGCACGCGCCGGAACTGCAGCACCACGAGCACGGTCGCACCGGCCGCAAAGTACAGCAGGAACGAGAACTTGCTCAGCATCCCCGCCGCGACGGCCACGCCGAGAATCGCCGCGCACGGCCACGACGGCGCGTCGATCCAGAGGGCGAGCGCGTACAGCGCGGCAATCGTCGTCGCCGCCGCGGCCATGTCCGTGGTCGCAAGTCCGGCGTGAGCGAGTACAGGAGGAAGGGAGGCGAGGAGTGCCGCTGCCAGGAGTCCCGCGACGTCGCCGGCCAGTCGCCGCGTCCAGAAAAACACGACCAGGATGGCGAGGAGGAGAAACGGCAGATTGCCCGCCCGCGCGCGAGCCAGATTCGTCAGGTAACGCCCGTCGCGCCAGAACAGCTCATTGCCGCGCGACACGCGATCGCCTTCCACCGCGGCCGTGGCGGAGTCGAGGGCGAAGAGAATGCGCGCCAGCGGCGGATGCTCGACGTCGAGGTCGTACCGACCCTCGTGCAGCCACTGCTGCCCGGCCGCGACGTGGATCGGCTCGTCGACCGTCTGTGCGAATACGCGCCACGTCGCGGCGACGCGGGCGCATGCGGCGATCGCGATGATGGCGACCAGTCCGGCGATGCGCCCGCGCGGCATGCGCGTCCCGCTAGAGGCGACCCGTGAGGATCGTCTTGGCGATGGTGGCGAGCTGCATGTTGCTGGTGCCCTCGTAGATCTGTCCGACCTTCGAGTCGCGCCAGAATTTCTCCACCGGATACTCCTTGGTGTAGCCGTTGCCGCCGTGGAGCTGTACGGAGAGCGAGGTCACCTTCTCCGCGACCTGCGACGAGAAGAGCTTGGCCATGGCCGCTTCGCGCAGGAACGGCTTGCCGGCGTCCTTGAGGCGCGCGGCGTTGTAGACCATGAGGCGCGCCGCTTCGAGCTCCGTCGCCGCCTGGGCGATCTGGAACTGCACGCCCTGGAAGTCGGCGATGACGTTGCCGAACTGCTTGCGCTCTTTCGTGTACGCGATCGCATGCTCGAGCGCGCCGCGTGCGACGCCGAGCATCTGCGCGCCGATGCCGATGCGCCCTTCGTTCAGCGTCTCGATGGCGATCTTGTAGCCCTTGCCGACTTCGCCGAGGACGTTCTCCTTCGGGACGCGGCAGTCTTCGAGGATGAGCTCGCAGGTCGAGGACGCGCGGATGCCGGTCTTGTCTTCCTTCTTGCCAACGCGGAAACCGTGGAAGTCGCGCTCGACGATGAAGGCCGTGATGCCTTTGTAGCCCGCGTTCGGATTCGCGTTGGCGAAGACGATGAACACCCCCGCCTCGGCCGCGTTCGTGATCCAGAGCTTCTGGCCGTTGAGCACCCAGTGGTCGCCCTTGTCTTCGGCCTTCGTCGCCAGAGCGAACGCATCCGAGCCCGAACCCGCCTCGGAAAGCGCGTACGCGCCGACGGTGTCGGCGGCGAGCATGCGCAGGTACTTGTCCTTCTGATCGTCGCTCCCCCAGCGGACCAGCGCGTTGTTGACGAGCGTGTTCTGCACGTCGACGAGCACGCCGCACGAGGCATCGACGTGCGAGAGCTCTTCGACGACGAGGACCGCATTGAAGAAGGTGGAGCCGGCGCCGCCGTACTGCTCGGGGATCTCGATGCCCATGATGCCGAGCTCGAAGAAGCTCTGGATCAGGTCTTTGGACATCGTGGCGTCGCGATCCATTTCGTGCACGAGCGGGCGGATGCGCTCGACCGCAAAATCGCGCACGCTCTGCTGGAACATCTGTTCTTCCTCGGACAGCACCGTCAGCGGCGCGCCCGGATTCAGTTCGACTGTAGTGGTCATGATGGTGCCTCCGGAGGGCGTTGAAGTAAGCGGCGCGAATGATATCCGATTGCATCGCGGTTATGATCGCGTCCGGCCCCCGTGGCGGAATCGGTAGACGCTACGGACTTAAAATCCGTTGTCCCGTGAGGGGCGTGCCGGTTCGAGTCCGGCCGGGGGCACCAGCGATGGTCAACGTGTTGACCTCCTGCACACGTTCCGTTACAGTGTCGTCCAACGGTAACGAAGCACGTCGCGCAAATCCCGCTGGGGACCCCGCGGATTTTCGCCAGGGGCCGCTGATTCGTTGATCAACGCATTTCCGGGTGAGGTGGGGGAGCACATGGGGACCTGTTCGTTTTGCGGTGCGGCATTTCCGAGGACTCGGCGGACGCGCAAGTACTGCACGAACCGCTGCCGCACGAATGCCTGTCTGGTGAAGAAACCGCGGCTGCGTGCCGCTGAAGTCGAGGCGCTCCACGAGGTGCTCAGCGCCGAGTTCGCCTCGGTCGACGCGATGCGCGAAAAGCTCCGCACCATCCTCGCGCCGGAGCTGCCGCCAATCCCACTCGTCGACGGACGGGCGGCGGTGCCGAGACTCGATTGACTCTCAAGCGCATCGTGCGACGCCTGCTCGGCCCGCTTTACGGGCCGTTGCAGAGGACCTGGTCGAGTGCGCGATTCCGCTTTGCTCGCGCCGCCTCGGAGCGCCGGCGTACGCGAGTGTGGCAGACGCTCACACGGGATGGCGTTCGCGTCCTCAGTGGGCCGTTCGCCGGGATGCACTACGTCGACGAGCCTGCCGAGGGGAGCATCTTTCCGAAGCTCGCGGGGACGTACGAGCGCGAGCTGGCGCCGATCATCGAGCAGGTCGTCGCCACGCCGTATGACGTGATCATCGACATCGGTGCGTCCGAGGGGTACTACGCGGTGGGTTTGGCGATGCGGATGCCGGGCGCGACGGTGCATGCATACGAAATCGATGCGCGATCGCGGGAGGCGTGCGCGGAGCTGGCGCGGAGGAACGGTGTCGCGGATCGTGTGCAGGTCCATGGCGCGTTCACACCGCGCGCGTTCGGGGCGAAGCGGATGTTCGTGATCTGCGACTGCGAGGGGTGCGAGCTGCAGGCGCTCGATCCGGTGCTCTTTCGCGATGCGGACCTGCTCGTGGAGCTGCACGACTTTCTCGATCCGGCCATCACGCCGACACTCGTCGCCCGGTTTCGCGACTCGCACGAGATCACGCTCGTCGATACCCGGCCTCCCGATCTCGCGCTGCCGGTGCTGCAGCGTCTGCGGACGAAGGATCGCGCTTTTGCGGCCGACGAACAGCGCCCCGGCCCGATGCAGTGGGCCTGGATGGTCGCCCGCTAAGCAGAACGCATTCACTCGCCACGAAAGGGACGATCGGAGGCCCTTCGTCGTTCCCGTTCGTTGGTCGAGTCAAAGCATGCTGCTTAGTCGAGCTCCCACTGCAGGATGGGGGTGATCAGGCCGTACTGTCCGTGGCGCGCGCCGGGGTTGTGCTCGTCCGTGACGGTGAAGCTGAGGATGCCTTCGCGGTGCACGTGGCGATTTCCGGCCGGTTCCCACATCGAGAGAAAGTAACGGCCGGGACGCAGCAGGCCGCCGGGGATCGTGCAGCGGTAGCGATGGCGTCCGGGCGTGATCTCGTGATTGAGGTGCGGGCGGTTGTCCGAGCTGACGGTGTTGAGGAGAGTCTGCCCGTCCTCCATCAGCAGATGCAGTGCGATGTGCGTCGGCGGCATCGGATTTTCGAGGCTGAAGTCGAGCACGATGTGGATGGGCATGTTCCACGCGAACGCGTTGCCGCCGATCTCGTCCTCGCGCACGAGGGAAACGGAGTGAAAGCGCAGCGGCCGCCGCGGATCGTGTTCATTCGGACGCCACTCGAGCTCCGATTCGCGTCCCTCGGCCAGGTATTCGGTGATGACCTTCGTCGGATTGCCGATCGCGCGCAGCTCGCCGGAGCGCAGCCACGCCACGTTGTTGCAGAGCTGGCCGACGACGTTCATGTTGTGGCTGACGAGGACGACCGTGCGCCCTTCCTCGCTCACCGACTCGATCTTGCCGAGGCACTTGCGCTGAAAGGCAGCGTCACCGACGGCGAGGACTTCGTCGACGAGGAGGATGTCCGGATCGACGTGCGCGGCCACGGCGAACGCGAGCCGCACGTACATGCCGGACGAGTAGCGCTTGACCGGGGTGTCGAGGAACTTCTCGATCTCGGCGAAGGCCACGATCTCGTCGAAACGCGCGCGGATCTCGCGGCGCGACATCCCGAGGATCGAGCCGTTGAGGAAGACGTTCTCGCGGCCGGTGAGCTCGGGATGAAAGCCGGTGCCGACCTCGAGCAAGGACGCGACGCGGCCGTAGAGCCGCGCCTCGCCGGACGTCGGTTCGGTGATGCGGCTCAATACTTTGAGCAGCGTGCTCTTGCCCGCGCCGTTGCGTCCGATGATGCCGAAGACGGAGCCGCGTGGGACGTCGAAGCTCACGTCGCGCAGGGCCCAGAAGGTGGTCGAGCGGCGCGGCGCTTCGCGGCCGATCATGCGCCGGAAGCTGGTCGTGATGTGATCGCGCAGGGCGCCGTAGGCGACGGTCTCGCCGAGGCGGTACTGCTTCGAGATCTCGCGGACTTCGACCGCTGCGTCAGACGAGGTCGGCAAACGTCCTCTCCGTCTGTCGGAAGTAGTAGATGCCGGAGATCAGCAGGATCACGCTGACGGCCACCGCGCCCGTGATTTCGCCAAGACGCAGCGCCGGCTGGCCGAGGGTGCACCAGCGGAATCCATCGATGACGGCGACGAGCGGATTGAGCGCGTAGAGCGTGCGCCAGCGCTCGGGGACGATGTCGCTCGAGAAACCGACCGGGGAGATGTAGATGCCGAGCTGGACGATGAACGGGACGAGGTGACGCACGTCGCGGTAGCGCACGAAGAGTGCGGAGAACCAGAAGCCGAGGCCGAGCCCGAACGTGATGCAGAGGGCGATGTAGAGCGGGAGGGCGAGAAGGCGCGGCGAGAACGGCACGCCGTAGACCGCCAGAGCGATGAGGAAGATGACGAGCGAGATCGCGAAGTCGACTAAGGACGCGATGACCGCGCTGATCGGGATCAGCACGCGGGGAAAGTAGACCTTCGAGAGGATGTGCGCGTTGCCGACGACGGAGACGCTGCTGTCGCCGAGCGCGGTGGCGAAGAGCTGCCAGGGGAGGACCGCCGCGAACGTGAGGAGGGGATACGGCACACCCTCCGATGGCAGACCTCCGAGCTTGCCGAAGACGAACGTGAAGACGAGGATCGTCAGCAAGGGGCGGATGAGCGCCCAGAGGATGCCGATCACGGTCTGCTTGTAACGGACGAGGACGTCACGCCAGGCGAAGAGCGCGAGCAGTTCGCGAAAGTGCCAGATGTCGCTGAGCTGCAGGGCCGCGAGACCGGTGCGGCGGCGGATGACGATGGGCGCGGTCGGCACGGGCGCAAGGATAACGGAAGGTGCGGCGGCGAGGACGCCGGCGTACCGCGTTCTCGCGTAAAAACAAAAAGGGCGCCGTTTGACGGGCGCCCTCCGGGGTGGAGCGTTACCGCGCAGGTTTCCCTACGAAGCAACCCCCTTAGGTTTATTAGAACAATCCATGCGAATTTTGTTACCTCCTCCCCATGAATTTCCGGCGGCCCCGCAACGGGCGTCATCTCACGTGCGATGACCCACCGCGCCGGTGTTGCGGACCGGATCGACCGCCCACACACCCCGTGGTGGAGGGGAGGAGCGGGAACCTTATGTCTTGTGAAAGATCATGCGACCGAAGCCGCACTGAATCGTACTCCTAGGGAAACAGTGCCGGCGTGCTTTTATTGCAGCCTCGCCCGCCCGTTTCCTTGTTCTGCATGGAGAAGATGATACGTTTTTCGCTCCTAAACACAACTGAAAATTCGCACGATATTCTTACTTCAATAGGCATGCCGGAAGCACAAGATCGTGTGCTAGACTTCGAGGTTCCCGGAGTCAACCCAATGAAACGATTCCTCGTCGTGGCGAGCCTTGCCATTCTGCCGTTCGTGCTTTCGAGCAGGGATCTCGCCGCTGCGGTCGTCAGCGGGAAAGTGAACTTCCTCAGCAAGCGCGGCCAGAAACCCGTCCTCAGCGAAACGCTGGTGTGGCTCGACCCCGCGGGGAAAGCCTCCGCGAAGCGGGCGGGCAACGCGTTCACCATGACGACGCGGAGCAAGACGTTTCTCCCACATGTGCTCGCCGTCCCCGCGGGCTCGACCGTGAGTTTTCCGAACGAAGATCCGATCTCGCACAACCTCTTTTCGCTGACGCCCGGGCATACGTTCGATCTCGGCCTCTACCGCAAAGGTGCAGGCAAAACGCACAAGTTCGACGCGCCCGGCGTGGTCAACGTGTACTGCAACATCCACCCGAACATGTCCGCGGTGGTGCACGTGATGGCGACGCCCTACTACGGCTTCGCCGATGCGAGCGGCGCGTACTCGCTCGACGTCCCGCCCGGCAAGTACCGCCTCACCGCCTGGAACGAGCAGGGCGGCAGCGTCTCCTCGGACATCGAGGTGCAGGCCAACGGCACGATTGCCGGCGCCACGCAGCTCACGATCGACGGACGCAACTACCGCTTCGTCCAGCACGCGAACAAGTTCGGGAAGACCTACAAAGCCCCCAAAGATTACTGAGATGACCGTACAGACGCTCGACCGCCGGACTGTCTCCGATCGCGAGCTGCCGCAGAAAAGGGAGTACGCCGTCGAGCGTGCACGCGTGCCGCTGGTCCTCAAGCTCTTCGGCCTCACGGCGCTGCTGATCGTGGTCGTCGTGGCGATCGCCGTCGGCATCACCATCCAGCGCGCGAATGTGGTGGCGCAGGAGACGGTCAACGCGTCGATCACCGGTGCGGCGAAGCTGTTCCGCGATCTCGAAAAGCAGCGCCTCGCGCGCGTCGAGCTCCCCACCGCGCTCCTCGGCAATGACCCCGCGTTCTCCGCCGCGGTGCAGACGGATCTCGCGCCGGCACCCGATCCCGCCACGCCGGCCATCGTCCCCGGTCCGGATCTCGTCAGCATCACGGACCAGCTCGAGCAGCGGCGCGAGGCGTTCGGCACCGACCTGCTGCTGCTGCTCAACGATCAGGGAGAGCTCATCGCGCGCACCGATCAGCCGGTGACGGCCACGCCGCCGATGACGGACTTTTACGAGCAGCAGGTGCTCGTGCGCCGCGTGATCGACGACACGCTGCCGGCGGCATCGGGGGTGCTGGCCCTCGACGGGAAGCTCTATCACGCCGCCGTTGCGCCGGTCGGCCTCGGCACGCCACGCATCATCATCGGCCATCTCGTCAACGCGGTGGAGATCGACCAGAGCTTCGCGAACGGCATCGCCGATTCGACGCGCGCCGGGGTGATGTTCACGACGCCGGGCGGCAGCGCGATCCGCTCCGCGAACGCGCCGAGCGTCATGCCGGGCAAGATCGAAACCGGCAAGACGCAGACGCAGACCGTCGATCGCAGCCGCTACATCCTCACCTCGCAGCCGCTCCTGTCCGGAGCCGCGGTCGTCGGCACAGCGATTTTCCTTCGCTCGCTCGACCGCGAGCTCGCCCCGTTCCGCGAGATCGAACAGGCGCTGATGATCGGCGGCGGAGGCGCGCTGCTGCTCGCGTTCATTCTTTCGTGGCTCATCGCCAAGCGCCTCACGCGCCCGATCGAACAGCTCGCGGGCATCGCCCAGGCCGTGACGGCGGGCGATTACAGCGTCGTCCCCGACGTGAACCGCAACGACGAAGTCGGGATCCTCGGCCGCTCGTTCGGCAAGATGATCAACTCCCTCCGCGACAAGGCGGAGCTCGAGGAGCTCTACGCGGAAATGGCCGAGAAATCGGCGGAAGCGCCCGCTGCGCGTCCCACCGAGGCGGCGAAGCTCGACGAAGGTACGGTGCTGGTCACCGATCTGCGCGGATTGCCCGCGACCGTCGGCGACGGCGATGCCGCGAGCGTGATTACGAGCGTCGAGCGCGCGATGCGCCTGCAGGAGCGCGAAGTCGCCCGTCAGGAGGGGGAGGTGCGGGAGATCAACGGACATCGTCTCGTGTCCGTCTTCCGCGGCGAGCGCGGGATCATCCACGCGATCCGCGCCGCGCGCGCGATCAACGAAGAGCTGGCGTCGCAGCTCGGCGCGACCACTCCGATGTCGATCGGCGTCGGTATCGCTACCGGCGAGTTCGTCACCGGCTCCGTCTCGCTCGACGCCGACAGCGGCCTCGCCATCGTCGGCAACGCGCCGCTGCTTGCATTGCTCTTCGCGTGGCACGCGCCGAACGGCGTTGCCTACGTCTCGTACGAAACCGCGCAGGCCGCGGGTGGGGAAGTGCTCAGCAGCTCACAGCGCGAGGAAGTGCGTCTCAAGTGGCTGCCGAATGCGTTGCCGGTCGCCGCGCTGCCGTTGATCAGCGTCAACACAGGGATGATGCGCTCGATCGGCGCGACGACGTCGTCGATGGCCACGATGAAGATGGACGGTACCGTCGCCGGTCCGACCGCGCCTGCCGGCCCCGCCGCCGATCTCACGCTCGGCCACGTCTTCGCGAACCGTTATCGCATCGAACAGATCCTCGGACGCGGCGGCATGGGCGTCGTCTACAAGGCGATCGACACGCAGCTCGATGAGATGGTGGCGATCAAGACGCTGCCCGGCGACGTCATGACGCGCTCGCCGGAAGACCTCGAGCGCTTCAAGCGCGAGATCCGCCTCGCCCGGAAGATCACGCACCGCAACGTCCTGCGCACGTACGACTACGGCGAAGCCGAGGGCGTGTACTTCATCAGCATGGAGTTCGTGCGCGGCTACACGCTCTCCGAGCTGCTCGACGAAGCGCCGCAGCGACAGATGCCTTCGCGCGCGTCGGTCGGCATCACGCGCCAGATCTGCCGCGGCCTGCATGCGGCGCACGAACAGGGGATCATCCATCGCGACATCAAGCCGCAGAACGTCCTCATCGACGCGAAGGGCGAAGTGAAGCTGATGGATTTCGGCATCGCGCGCATGGCCGAGACGCCCGAAGGCGTGACGCAGGCCGGACTCATCGTCGGCACCCCGCATTACATGAGCCCCGAACAGGTGCAGGGGAAACAGCTCGATGCGCGCAGCGACGTCTACTCGATGGGCGTGCTGATCTACCAGATGCTCGCCGGACGGCGTCCGTTCGAGTCGTCATCGCTCACGGGCGTACTGACCGCGCACATCACGGAGAAGGCGCAGGCGCTGATCGAGCTGCGGCCGGATGTCCCGCGGGAGATCAACACGATCGTGATGCGCTGCCTCGAGAAGAACCCGGCCGCGCGTTACGCGGACGCGGGTGCGCTGCTCGCGGATCTCGATCGCGTGCAGGTGTTCACCGCCGCCGCCGCTTAGCGCACGCCCAGCAGTTTCTCGAGCACGCCCGCGCGGACGTAGAGACTGCCGAGGGTGAGATCGTCTTCTTCGTCGTCGGCGGTGTACGAGAGCTTCTTGAATTTCACGATCGGCACTTTCTTGAAGCGCCGGAAATTCAGCTCGACGTAGACCGGCGTGCCGGGCACTTTGCGCGCCGCTTCCGCGGTGCCGGGCGAGATCCCGGCGACGAGGCGATGCACGATCGTGCGGAACTGCTCGTTCGGCGGCACGACGTCGGTCGTCCAGTAATCGATCCACGCGGTGGGGCCGTAGACGATGCGGTAACGCGTCGCCGGAATGCCGCTCACGGTGCCTTTCACGCCGGGATCGAGCTTGAGCGGACCGCTCTGGCTGCCGGCCAGACGATCGCCGCCGGCCATTTTCGCGAGGATGTCCGTGATCTCCGCGATGGCCACGTCGACGTACATGCGGCCCAGCGGGTTCGCGACGGTGATCGATTTCGCGCCGTTGCGGCTGAACGCGTTGAGCCACAGCGCGTCCGCGCGCACACCGCCCGCGTACACGTCGATGTCGACGTTGCCGAAACGCGAGAGGTACGGAAACGCCGCTTCCGGTGTGGCCTCGAGCTCGAGGTGGTACTTCTGCTGGGCGAAGAGCGGGGCGGCGAGGAAGAGCGCAAGCACGAGGAGCAGACGACGGGACATGGCGTTCATTCTATAGGTGCACGTCGTTGTTGTCGGTGATCGTTTCCTCTGATCCGTACCGCACAGAGAACCGACCACCGACAACAACACGAAGTCGTGTCAGCGGTCACAGATGCTCGGACGCCCGAGCGGGTTCGCTTCGAAAAGATTGTGCGGCGACATCTCGAATCCGAAGAAGTGGGCGAGGGTGATGCCCCAGTCGCCGTTCGGCTGGCGGTCTTCGTCGATCGGATCGTGATGCGCGGTGGCCATGTACCAGAGCACGACGTCGGTGTCGCTGATGCTTTCCGGCGCGGGCTTCGTCGTGTAGTCGATGAGATAGCGGTCGGGGAACGTGTAGCGGTCCGCCCAGGCCGTGTTCTCTTCCGGCTTCCAGCGCGTGATCCAGAAATCGAACTTCGTCCACTCGCGCTCGGACGTCGACTGCGTGACGATCGACTGCCGCGCGTTGCCGAAGCGGAGCGGATGGATGCCGTAGCCGGGATGATTGCCGAAGCGGTTCACGCGGGAGTGGTCTTCGATGACCAGCGACGTGAGCTCGGCGGGATTCCACTCGATGCCGCCTTCGAGTCCGTTGTTGAACGGGCGTTCTTCGTCGGTTTGCGGATCGCCGTCCTTGTGCGCGGTCTGATGCACGGAGTCGCGCAAGCCTTCGTTGAGATCGGAGTCGATGCGCCACAGCACGTCGTGGATGTGCGGCACGGCGCCGCAGCCGCCGGGCTCGCCGGTGCACAGACGCGGATTGTTGTAGCCGGTCGCACCGGCGCGGAAGGACATGCTGCCGTCGTCGCGGAATCCGTACTCGACGACGAAGTCGTAATTCGCGGCGTCGAACACGCCCCACAGCACGAGCTCTTCACCGCGGCGCACGGCCGTGGCGGCGTTGCCATGACACAGCCAGGCGATGCCGCGGTCGCGGCACTCCGCGGCGGCGCGCGGTCCGAAGCCTTCGACGGCGTCCCGCGAAAGCGTGAGGAGTTGTCCCGTCGCCTGCGGCACGTGTTCGGGCGTGAGCGGATTGATCGACCAGTTGTGCCGCGTGCGTCCGCCGGCGCGCGCCCATTGCGAGAAACGTGTGTCGTAGAGGCGCGTCGCGTTCTGATCGCTGGGGAGGTCGTCGTAGCCGGTGAAGATCTCCGCGGTGCCGGCGGTGTAGAGCACGCGCTGCCACGGCGAGTTGGCGGCGGCGCGGAAATCGACCGGGCCGACCGCGAATCCTTTGCTCATGCCGGCATTGCCGCTGCCGTACTGCGTCGCGTAGATGCACGCGCGCCACGCCTGGCCATCCGCGAAGCCCGCCTGGACGCAGGAGCTGTTCGTGTTCGGGAAGCAGTACTTCGCCGCGTCGCATGTCTTGCGCGTGGCGTTGCACGAGCCCGCGGCCGGACCGGGACCTGTCGGATCGACGACGGACGCCATCACCTTCCCGCGATCGCCCACCGGCGTGGTGGTCTTGCGCACGCTGCGACGCTTCGCCGCGTCGGCGGGGAGGGTGGCGGGGACGAGGAGCACGAGGGCAAGGGCGAGGGCTCGCATGGGGAGATCGTAGCGCACGTCGCGCGAGGTCAATTTTTGTCTCTACCCACAGGGCGGCAGTGACACCAGACTTTCTGTATGGAGGAAAGTCATGAAACCTGTTACTGCGGTAGTGGCAATCGTCCTCATGGCCGTTTTTCCGATCAACGCGTTTGCAGGCTGTCCCACCATCCAGGGACCTTACGCATGTTGCGGCGGGTACCAGTGGTACATCTACGAGTTCGATAACACCTGCGCGGGGACGTCAGGCAACGTCACGAACTCGAATCTGTGGTGCTACAACACGCCGGGCAAGACATTCGGCACCGGCTCGAGCAGCGCGACGTACTCGTACACCATCGGCGCGTCGGATCCCGACCTCAACACGTGGACCGCGGATGCGCGTTACGTCGAGTGGTACGACCCGAACGGCAGCATCTACAACACGATGACGATCACGGCCAGCGTCACGCGCAGCGGCGTGACGACGAACTACCAGATCCTCAGCGTGAACGGCACGCAGTCGCGGAGCTGCACGCTCGAATACGCCAACATCGGCAACGTCTCCGCCGGGAACACCGTCACGGTCACGATCAACACGACCATCTTCAACAGCAACGTCACGGCGCAGGTCGGACGGCCGCTCCTCTTCACGGAAGGGTGACGCCATGAAGATCCGCCTGCTGCTTCTGCTCCTCGCAATGACCTCGCTGGCGACTGTCGCCGAAGCGGGTTGCTATCAGTGCAGGAACCTGCGGCCGATGCCGTGGTACCAGGGCGCGTGCGTCGATGCCCAGATCGGTCTGTGCAGCGCGCAGTGCTGCGGACAAGTGATCGGCACGCAGTGCACGCTGCCGGACAACGACAACTACTACTGCTACGACCCGCCGGACGGGCTGGCGACGAACCGCTTCTTCACGAGCCGCGGAGTGCAGCAGACGACCGCGATCTCCCTGGCGCAAAAGTCGGCCGCGTACGAGCGCTACCAGCGCGAGGCGGTGAAGCGACGCATCCCGCGACGCTGCGGCGCGAACGTGTGAAAACACTTCGGGCCGGCTTGCGCCGGCCCGATTTTTGTGCCCCGGCTTGCGCCGGCCGGAATCGTTTGCATCCTAGAACGTCGCGTCCAGGAACGGACGCAGCTTCTTCGATCGCGACGGGTGACGCAGCTTGCGCAGCGCCTTCGACTCGATCTGGCGGATCCGTTCGCGCGTGACGTTGAACGAGCGGCCCACTTCCTCGAGCGTGTGCTCGGCACCGTCGCCGACGCCGAAGCGCATCTTGAGCACCTGCTCTTCGCGCGGGGTGAGTGTGCGCAGCACCTTGGAGGTCTGCTCCTTGAGATTCGCGACGATGACGTGTTCGATGGGGGAGATCACGCCACGATCCTCGATGAAATCGCCGAGATGCGAATCTTCCTCTTCGCCGATCGGCGTTTCGAGGGAGATCGGCTCCTGCGCGATCTTCATGATCTTGCGCACCTTCGCCACCGGCATGTCCATCCGCTCGGCGATCTCCTCGGCCTGAGGCTCACGGCCGAGCTCCTGCACGAGCGCACGGGACGTGCGCGTCAGCTTGTTGATCGTCTCGATCATGTGCACCGGGATGCGGATGGTGCGGGCCTGATCGGCGATCGCACGGGTGATGGCCTGACGGATCCACCACGTTGCGTACGTCGAGAACTTGTAGCCGCGGCGGTACTCGAACTTCTCGACCGCCTTCATCAGGCCGATGTTGCCTTCCTGGATGAGATCGAGGAACTGCAGGCCGCGGTTCGTGTACTTTTTGGCGATCGAGACGACGAGGCGCAGGTTGGCGACGATCAGCTCCTGCTTGGCCTGATCGGCTTCCTCTTCACCCGAGCGGATCTCGCGGATGGTCTTGCGCAGATCCTCGTGCGTGACGCCGTAGAACATCTCCAGCTCGCCGAGCTTCTCCTGGTACTTCGTGAGGCGGCGCTTGTAGAAATCCTTGCGCGTCTTGTCCTTCTCGCGCTTGAGCGCCTGCTCGTCCTTGCGGATCATCGACACCGCCTGCGCCAGCTCGTTGTCGATGTCCTTGAGCTTGTTGATCATGCGATTGCGCGTCTGCGGCGTGAAGTCGACGCGCTGCAGCTCGTCGGCGAGCTCCTGTTCGAGCTTGTCGATGTTCTTCAGCGTCTGCGCGATCGTGCGGTCGGACAGCTTCTTGTTGTCGGCGAGCTTGACCAGCCCGTCCTTGATCTTCTTGTCGAGCTTGGCGATGCCCTCGAAGATGCCCATGATGTCGGCGATCTTGTTGATCGCCGCGGCCGGCATTTTCGGCTCGCCGTCGGCGGCGGCCGCGTCGGTCGTGGAGCCGTCGTCATCCGGCATGGCCAGATCGATCGTCTCCTTGATCACGCGGGCGTCCTTCTTGGCGGCCTCGTAGATCTTGAGGATTTCCTCGCGGATGATGCGATTCGCGGAGAGGGCCTTGAAGACCTTCCGCTCGCCCTTTTCGATGCGCTTGGCGATGTCGACCTCACCCTGACGGTCGAGCAGCTTCACCGTACCCATCTCGCGCAGGTACATGCGCACGGGGTCGTTCGTCTTGTCGACGATGCCGCTGGACGCCGCGATGATGTCCTGCTGGACTTCCTCGCGCTGGTCCATCTCCTTCTCTTCGATCGTACCGTCGATCGTGACGATGCCCTTCGGCGTCGCCTGGAGAGGCTTCTCGGCGTCTTCGATCACGTCGATGCCGAGATCGTTGAAGCGGATGTAGATCTCGTCGAGCTCTTCCGGCAGGGAGGTGACCTCCTCCGGGAGAACCTCATAGATCTCGTCGTAAAGCAGAAAGCCCTTTTCCTTGCCGATTGCGATGAGCTGCTTTACTTCCGCATATTTTTCTTCGACACTCAACTCGCCAACCCCCTCGTCTTCAAAGTTGGAATCTGGTTCGAGATTCGAAGTGCGCAGGCGTGTCGTCATGTCTTTCGCTCCTCGCAATGGGCAGCTTGATCAGTCGCCCTGTCGGCACTCGAGGCCCCCGAACGAGGCCTTGGCGGGATCGTCAGTTTCGGATTGACAAACCGGCCAAAGTATCGTCCGTATAGGACACTCGCGTAATCTCTGGGGGACGATAATTATTTCAGAGAGTGCAACATACGGGACAGCTCGAGCTTTTCATTGCTGAGCCGCGCCAGACGATCCCCATCGGTCGCCGGGTCGATGATTTCGCGCTGGATCTGCTGCATGCGACGGGAGAGGAATCCACGTTCCATCGGTCGTAGATTTTCGTCGATGCGCTGGAGAGAACGGTCGTCAATGTCGTCGGTGAGACTCAGCTCGCTGAGCAGCGTCAGCTCGGTCTCGCCCCTAAGATGGGTCGCGACTTGCGCAAAATCAATAGGTTGGCCGGCCGTGAGGTCGCTTTTCATGATAGAAAAGACCGTTTTGCAGGCGGCGTCCTCGAAAAGCTCCTCCCGCAGCCGCCCCAACTGCTCGTCATTCAGCTTTCCCTGAGCGGCCGCGAGCAGCACGAACTTCTCTCCTGACGGGACCGGCAGGCGCACCTGTTTTTCCGCCGACGGTGCCGCGCTCGCTTTCCCCCGCACGCGCGACCAGACCGTTTCGAACTCGAGCCGGAACGCATCCGCGACACGCTGCGCGGCCTCGTTGCGGATCACCGGATCCGTGACCGCGGACAGGAGCGGCATGAACTGCTCGACGCGCTCCGACTTTTCGCGGCCCGAAAGCGCCGCCGCGTCCGCCGCCCACTCGCGCAGGCCGAACTCGAAGATGTCGGTCGCGTTCGACAGGATCTCGAGGAACTTGTCGGGTCCGTGTTTCTGCACGAGCGAATCGGGATCCTTCTCGCCCTGCAGATCGAGCGCGGAGACGTTGATGCCGGCCGCGAGCAGCACTTGCGCCGCCCGCAATGTCGCCGCGCGTCCCGCGTTGTCGCCGTCGTACGCCACGACGACGTTGCGCGTGAAGCGCCGCATCAGCGATGCCTGTCCCGCCGTCAGCGAAGTGCCCATCGACGCGACCACGCCCGGCACACCGGCGTGATCGATGGCGATCGCGTCAAAGTAGCCTTCGACGAGGATCGCGCGATCGTAGCGGCGCATCGCGTCTTTGCTGCGATGGAGGTTGTACAGCAGCCGGGATTTGTTGAAGAGCTCCGACTCGGGGGAGTTGAGGTACTTCGGCTCGCTGCCGTCGAGCGAGCGTCCGCCGAATCCCACCAGCGCGCCGGTCTCCGAATGAATGGGGATGATGAGGCGATTGCGGAAGCGGTCGTAGTAGCCGCTCTTCTCTTTCCGCGGCGTGACGAGCCCCACGAGCTCGAGTCGTTTCTCGCCATGCTTCTGCCCGAGCCTGCGCAGGAGGTAGTCCCACGAATCGGGCGCGAAGCCGAAGCCGTAGCGCTGGATGATGTCCTTCGCCACGCCGCGATCGCGCAGATACTCATCCGCCGGATTCGGCGTCCATTTCAAAGCCTGATGAAACGCCTCGGAGGCGTCATCGAGCACTTCGAAGAGATCTTCCTTGTCGCTCTCGCGCTGCGTTCTTTTCTTCTTCGGCAGCTCGATGCCGACACGTGCCGCGACATGCTCGACCGCTTCGGGAAACGTGTAGCGCTCCGTGAGCGTGAGGAACTTGAAGACGTCACCACCCGTGCCGCAGCCGAAGCAGTAGAAGAGTCCCTTGTCGCGGTCGACGTGAAACGACGGCGTCTTCTCGCGGTGAAACGGACAGAGTCCCTTGTAGCTCCGCCCCGCCAGCTTGAGCGGCGTGACCTGCTGCACGAACTCGACGATGTCCGCCGCCGATCGCACCTGCGAGATGATCGAGTCGTTCAGGTCGACGAACGCCATTCAGCGATTCACCCGTGATGGCTGACTATTCATCGAGTACTGCAATCGTGGCTCCGTCGCCGCCTTCATTCTCCGCGCCCGGTCTCCACGACCGCACCGCGGGATGTTTGCGCAGATGTTCGCGAATGGCTTTGCGCAGCGTTCCGGTCCCGAACCCGTGAATGATGCGCACCGCCTGCTTCCCTTCGAGGAGCGCGCGATCGAGAAACTTGTCGGACTCCTCGAGGGCATCGTCCACACGTTGACCAACGAGATTGAGCTCGGCGGAAACCGCGACGGCGACGTCGCTGCTCTTTTCCCTCGCCCCGCGCGAGCGGGGAGCGGGCTGCGGCGCGGGCGGCGATCCTTTCGGCACCAGGTCCCGCTTGTCCATGACGACCTTCCGCCCGCTGACGATCATCGACACCTTGTCGCCGTCGATGGCCGTCACTTCCCCGACCACCTTGAACTTGCGATGTTCCGCCTTATCCCCGACGCGCACTTCGCGCTGTTCGGCGGGGATGAACTCCATCGCCTTGTCGAGAGGCTTCGTGATCGTGCGCATCACCTCATTCGCATTCAACGACGCGCGCGCCGCGCGATCCATGTCGCGCAGGTTCTTGATCTCGTTCGCCACCTGACGCGAGATGTCGTCACGCAGCCGCTCGAGCTCTTCGCGGTACGTCGTGCCGAGTCGCGTGCGCTCTTTCTCCAGCGCGGCCGACTTTTCTTCCATCGTCCTGCGCTCGGCTTCGACCGCTTTGCGCAACCGCGTCATCTCGTCCTGCTGCGCCACCACCTCGGACATCCGCGTCTGCAGTGTCGCGAGCAGATGATCCGTCTCCGCGTAACGCTCGCCGAGGCGTTCTTTGGCGCTGTCGATGATCGAAGAGGGGAGACCGATGATCTTCGCCATCTCGATCGCGCGCGAGCGGCCCGGAATGCCCGTGAGCAGGCGATACGTCGGGCGTCCTGTCGCGGAATCGAATTCCATCGACGCGTTCACGATCCGCTCGTCATTGACCGCGAAGCTCTTGAGTGCGGAGAGGTGCGTCGTGACGACGAGTAACGCGCCGACGCTGAGAATGTGCTCGATCACGGCAGCGGCAATCGCAGCACCTTCCTCGGGATCGGTGCCCGAGCCGAGCTCGTCGAGCAGCACGAGCGACTTCGGTGTCGCACGCGCCAGGATGCGCTTGAGCCGCGTGAGATACGCGGAGAACGTGGAGAGATGTTCGAGCACGCTCTGGTCGTCGCCGATCAGCACGTGCAGCGAATCGGCGACCGGCAGCACCGTGCCTTCGGCCGCGGCGACGGGAAGGCCGCTCATGCCCATGGCCACGAGCAGACCCGCGGTCTTGAGCGCGACCGTCTTGCCGCCGGCATTCGGACCGCTGACGACCAGCGCCGCACTGTTGCCATCGAGCTCGATCGACAGCGGCACGACCTTGCGATCGCTCTCTTCCTCGCCGAACGAATCCTGCCGCGCCGGCGCGAGACGCTCGTCGAGCAGCGGATGGCGTCCGTCCAGGATCTTCAGCGTGCGGTCGTCGCTGAACGACGGCCGCGACGCGCGCACGACGTCGTGGAACACCGCGCACGCCTGCAGCGCATCGAGCTCGCCGGAAAGACGCATCGCTTCGAGGATCTCCGCGTGCTGGTCGAACAGCGTCTGCGAGACGAAACGGGTGATGCGCGCGATCTCCTCGCGTTCCTGGATGAGAAGGTCGGCGAGATCGTTGTTCAACTCGATCGCCGCCATCGGCTCGATGAAGAACGACGCGCCGGAGCCGGAGCGCTCGTGCAGGATGCCGGGCACCGCGTTGCGGTTGTCGCTGCGCACGGGGATGCAGTAGCGATCGCCGCGCATGACGATGAGCTGGTCCTGAATCGCGTCGGCCTGGCGATTCATGATGTCGGTCAGCGTGCGCGTGATGGCCGCGCGCTTCTGATGCACGCGGTTGCGGATCGCGCGCAGCTCGGCCGAGGCTTCCTCGCGCAGCTTCCCTTCCTTCGTGAAGTACTTGTTCGTCTTCGTCAGCAGCTCGCCGAGTTCGGGGATCTCCTGCGCCATCGCGGCAAGCCGCGGGAAGCCGCTCGTGCGCACGAGCGCCTCGCGCATGGCCTGCGTCGCGCGCACGGCGCGGACGACGTGCCACGACTCTTCGATCTCGAGCACGGTCTCGCGCGCAAACAGCGGCGCGACGTCGTCGAGACCGGCCAGCGGCAGCAGTCCTTCGGTGTGGTAGTAACGGACCATCTCCGCGAGATCCGCCTGCGCGGTCTCGCAGTCTTCGAGCTTGCGCAGCGGACGGCGTCGCGCGATGGCGTTTTTGCCGACGATCGACTTGGCCTCACGCGCGATGAGGGTGAGGACGCGATCGAATTCGAGTGTGTTCAGCGAATCCATAGAAGTAGTCGGAGAAAACAAAAACGGCCCGCGACCGAGTCGCGAGCCGTCAGCGTAAATCGTGATCTGGCGAAATCAGTAGCCGGCGCGGCGCTCTTCAGCGAGCTTGCGCAGCACCTTCTTGCGGGCGGCAATCGCTTTCCGCTTTCTCTTGGTGCTCGGCTTCTCATAATGCTGACGCTTCTTCAGCTCGGAGAGGATCCCCGATTTTTCACACTTGCGCTTGAAACGACGCAGTGCGTTTTCGAATGACTCGTCTTCTTTGACGTGTACGAGAGGCATTCCCCGATTTCCCCCCCTTCGGCTTGAGCTGGTGGCGCGGATCAGAACCCGTGGGCGCCGATCATTTTAGGTTCCCCACGGCAGCCGGTCAATTGGCGGCCTATGGAGTACCGGTTTCAGTTGCGCTTCAACCAGCGCCCGCGCCCGCTGATTCCGGAATGCCTGTGAATTGTTGTAACTTGCACACCCGTAAAGGAATCTGCCCGCTGAGACAGTCAAAAATAATGCTCGCTGCCGCGATCCTGTCCGGCTGCGTGACCGCTCCGGCTCCCTGGACCGCTTCCAAAGGAGCCGGTCCGGCTTGCCCGGTTTCCTCGGCTCGGCATCCGTCAACTGAGGAGGCGTTCCACCCGCGCGATGATCGCGTCGATCGCCACCATGTTCTCGCCCCCCTCGGGGATGATGAGGTCCGCGTGCCGCTTCGACGGCTCGACGAACTCTTCATGCATCGGCCGCACCGTCGTGACGTACTGCTCGATCACCGACTCGACGCCACGTCCGCGGGTGCGGATGTCGCGCATGAGGCGCCTGACGAAGCGAATGTCCGCGGGCGTGTCGACGAAGAGCTTGATGTCGATGCGCTTGCGCAGTTCCGGCTCGGCGAGGACGAGAATGCCTTCGACGATGATCACCTTGCGCGGCTCGACGCGATGCGTCTCGCTCTTCCGCGCGTGCGTCGTGAAGTCGTAGATCGGCACTTCGACCGACGAGCCTTTGGTCAGCACGTCGAGATGCCGCGCGAGCAGTTCGGTCTCGAGCGAGTCGGGATGGTCGTAATTGATGTGGTGCTTCTCTTCGGCCGAGAGCCCTTCGAAGTTGCGGTAATACGAATCGTGCGAGATCCACTCGATCTTGTCGCTGCCGACGCGATCGTAGATCGCACGCGCGACGGTGGTCTTGCCCGAGCCCGTGCCTCCGGCGATGCCGACGATGATCGGTCCGGCCTTCACGAGAGCTCTTCCAACTCGGCTTCGGTCATGAACTCGGTGACGTCGTCGTTGCCGCAGGTCGTGCAGACGATGGTCGCGATCTTCCCGTTCGCGTACTCGAACTGGTAGGTCGGCGTCTCGCACTGCAGGCAGATCAGGTACTCAGGCTCGTCCATGCGCGCGGAAGGATAGCAAACGGGGGAGCTGGGGAGACATTTGGAGCTGTTGAGCCGTTGAGCGATTGAGCCGTTGAGCAAGGAGCCGCCCTCCGTAGCTCAACAGCTCAATGGCTCAATGGCTCAACAGCTCACAGCCGGTCGAGCGTCAGCGAGACCCCATCCGCGGTGCGATGAAGCGTGCGCCGTTCGTCTCGTTCTCGATCACCGACGCGTACACGTGCGTATCCCGTGCGGCGGTTTCCACCACCACGGAAAACCCCGAGCCTTTCGCGATGAGAGGGAAGAGCGACTGAATCGACGTGTGCACCATCGAACCGCCGCGCACGCGAAGGGGCGTCACGGCGATGTCGCGGCCGGCGATGCGTTGCACGCGTAGCACGAAATCCACGTCCTGCTCGCCGAAGTTCACGAGGCCGATGTTCGTGCGGCGGTCGTCGCTGAACTCGAGCCCGTCGAGCACGCGCAGCGGAAAGTACGTGTCCGTCGCGTACACGTCGATCGGCTGCAATGGCGAGCGCTCGAGACCGCGCACCGCATACGCGTTCGCGCGCACCGTGACCGCACGACGTCCGCCGGTCGTGATGCGCAGCGGCGAGAGTGTGCCGTCGAGCCCGAACGCCTGTCCCACCAGATCGCCGTAACGCTGCGACTGTCCCGGCGCAAGCGTGAGAAAAAACGCGGGCGCGTCGGGCGATGCCACGAGCTCGATGGCCACGTCGAGATCGAGCGCGGTCTCGTTCACCAGCTCCACGTCCGTCATCCAGCGGATCGCCTCCGGGCCGATGATGTTCCCGGCCACCGGTACGATCACGGTCGAGACCTCCTGCGCTCCCGCCGTCGCGGCGAGCAGCAAGAGAAGGACAGCGACCGGAAGAACCCGCCTCATCACACCTACGACGTACGAATTGATCTGTGAGTTTCAGACAAAATGCGGTCGCAGCATACGACTTCCGACGACGAGCACCTTCTGGAGAGGGGAGAGGGAGAGGCGTTTGCGCACCGCGATCAGCGGATCCTTGCGCAGTTTTCCGAGGACCGTGGCGTAGACGCCGCCCATGAGCAGCGTGGGAAAACGGGCGTCGAACTCGAGCTCGCGAAGGAGCGGCTCCGCCTCGCGAAAGTACTGCTCGGCGCGCGCGATCTGGAACTCGATCAGCGCGCGCACGCGATCGTTCTCCACATGTTGCATGATGTCCCGCTCCTCGACGCCGAATCGCCGCAGCTCCTCGGCAGGAAGATAGATGCGGTCGCGCGTGACGTCGTCGCCGATGTCGCGCGTGATGTTCGTGAGCTGCAGGGCGGTCGAGAGCTTGCGTCCGTAGCCGAGCGCCGCGCCGGTCTTGTAGCCGAAGATCGAAAGCGAGATGTCCGAGATCGACGAGGCCACGTAGTCGCAGTACTGCAGCAGTTCCTCGAACGTGGCGTAGCGCGTCTTCACCACGTCCTGGCGGCAGCCGTCGATCAGCGCGACGAAGGCATCCTTCGGGATCGCGAAATGCTGCAGCGCGTCCGCGAGTGCGATCGTGATCGGATGCGTGGGCTGTCCCGCGTAGCAGGCGTCGAGCTCGCGCTGCCAGTCATCGAGTCTTCCGAGGATGTTCTCGCCCGGCTCGTCGGCGATGTCGTCCGCGACGCGGCAGAACGCGTACGCCGCGTACACCGCGCGCCGCTTCACCTTCGGCAGAAAGCGAAAGCCGACCGAAAAGTTCGCGCCGTGCTTGTGCGCGACGGCGCGGCATTGCGCGTAGGCCTCATCGACTGTCGTCAACGCTGGACCTCACCGAGGGGTGGGACTTTCATCTCCGTGTCGCGGGCACGGCACCAGTGCACGCCCGGCTTGTGCAGACAACGTCCGCGATGCCGCCAGAAGCGTTGCACGAATGGCGCGAGCATCGCCTTCCACCACGTGCGCGAATGCCAGCCGCTGAGATAGCGATGAAAGTCCTTCGCGCGCGCGGCCTGCTTCACGAAGATCGACAGCCCGCGATTGCCGCCTGCCTCGTACAAAAAGCGGTTGACGAGACTCGTCTCCTGCTTCTGCCCGAGGGAGGCGCGCCAGAGCTCGTCGAAATCGCGGTTCTCGAGAATGCTCTGCGCCGCGAGCCAGCCGCTCGTGAGCGCGTAGCGGATGCCGAGACCGAAGAGATAGTCCTGGAACCCGGCGGCTTCACCGACGTAGCGCGCGTCGTCCTTCGTCGCGCGCTCCTTCAGATGAAAGTTCATGTACGAGTACCCCGTGCGCGTCTCGGCCGGGATCTCGAACGGATGCTGGCGCTGCGCCGCCGCGAGCGAATGCTCGAAGTACTCGTCGATTTTTTTAAAGTCCGCGACGATCGCGCAGCCGAAGGTGGCCACGCCGTCGAGGATGAAAAAGTACGAGTAGCCGCCGGGCGAGAGGAGATGGTTGAAGAAAACTTCGACGCGTTCGGAATCGGCGGTGTGCCACGTCATCTCGCGCGCGAGACCGTCCGGCGCCGCGGGTCCGGTGGCGACGATGTCCGCGTCCTCGGCCTTCAACCGGCTATTGAAGAGGATGCGCACGCCCGCGCGTTGCGCCTGCGCGAGGAGACCGCGATCGAGCGAGCCTTCCTCGGGGCCGCGGCGGATGAAGAAGCCGTACGGCGCTTTGCTGCGGATCGTGCGCGAGGAGCCGCGGTGGTCGTAGAACGTGGCCGCGGTGACGGGGCGAAAGTAGAAGTTCGGCTCGATGCCGATGCGGTCGAGAAAGTCGGGGACGGGCTCCGCTTCCGACGCGGCCTCGATGATCTGCAGATCGCCGATGAAGCGGGTGCCGACATCGCGCTTGGCTTCGTGCACTTCCACGGCGCGGCCGGCGCGAGCGAGGGCGATGGCGGCGGCGAGTCCGGATGGTCCCGCGCCTGCAATACGGATGGGACGAGTGTCTGACATCGAAAGCAAGGTATCTTATCGCGGCGTGTCCGACGGGAATTCCGAGATCGACGCGGCAGCGCCCGACGCACCGCCAACGCTTCCGCCCGCCGCACCACCCGCGAAACGCTTCGGCGGCTACGCCATGCTCGTCGCGGCCGGCATCCTGCTGAGCCGTCTCGCCGGCCTGATTCGCACCAGCGTCTTCGCACACTACCTCGGCGCTTCCGCCGCGGCCGACGCGTTCAACGTCGCGCTCAAGGTCCCGAACTTTCTGCAGAACCTCCTCGGCGAAGGCGTCCTCTCCGCGTCCTTCATTCCCGTCTACTCCCGACTCATTGCGGACGGGGAGCAGAAGACGGCCGATCGCGTGGCGGGCGTGTTCGCGTCGTTCCTCGCGCTGATCGTCATCGTCATCGTGATCGTCGGTGTCGTGGCCTCGCCGTTGATCCTGAGCGTCACCGCGGCGGGACTCGACGCGCCGACGATGGCGCTGGCGGTGAAGTTCACCCGTATCATCTTTCCCGGTGTCGGATTGCTCGTGCTCTACGCGTGGGCGCTCGGGATTCTGAACGCGCATCGCCAGTTCTTCATCTCGTACGTCGCACCGGTGCTGTGGAGCGCGGCGATGATCGCGACACTGGTCATCTTCGGCATGCGCATGAGCGGCGCGCCGCTCGCGACCGCGCTGGCGTGGGGCACGCTCGTCGGCTGCGCGTTGCAGTTCGGCATCGAGATCCCGTTCGTGCTCAAGCACGCGAAGCATCTGTCGTTCGGCTTCGACCGCTCCCTCGAGCCGGTGCGCACGATCTTCCGCAACATCGTTCCGGTGGTGGGTGGGCGAGGGGTCGTGCAGATCAGCGGGTACGTCGACACGTTCATCGCCTCGTTCCTGCCGACGGGCGCGGTGACGAGTCTCTTCTACGCGCAGACCATTTACATGCTGCCGATTTCCGTGTTCGGCATGTCCGTCGCCGCGGCCGAGTTGCCGCAGATGGCGAGCGAGCGCGGCTCGCAGGACGAGATTTACGCCGCGCTGCGCAAGCGCCTCGACCGCGCGGTGCGGCAGGTCGCGTTCTTCGTCATCCCGACGACGGTCGCGTTCATCCTCATCGGACACGCACTCATCGCCGCGCTGTTCGAGCGCGGCAAGTTCACGCACGACACCACGCTCGTGGTCTGGTACACGCTCATCGGCTCGTCGATCGGTCTGCTCGTGGCGACGATGGGTCGTTTGTACTCGTCGGCGTTCTACGCGCTGCATGACACGAAGACGCCGTTCCGCATCGCGCTCGCGCGCGTCTTCGGCGGAGCGGCACTCGCACTCCTGTTCGCGTTTCCGTTGCGGCCGATGTTCGCCGCGATCGTGCGCGCGTTCGGCCTGCCCATCCCGCGCGTCGAAGGCGGCGCGCTCGCCCTCGGCATCGTCGGCATCACCGCGGCCTCCGGGATCGCGGCCTGGATCGAGTTCGTCCTGCTCCGCCACGGGATCCGCAAACGCATCGGACGCGGTGAAACGAAACTCGGGTTCATGACGAAGCTCTGGCTCGCCGCGCTCTCCGGTGGCATCGCGGCATTCCTGCTCGAACGCGCGATCGCCTGGCATCGCATCCTCGAAGCGGCGGCGCTTTGCGCGGTGTTCGGCGCCGTGTACTTCGCGGTGGCGTTCGCGTTGCGCGTGCCCGAGGTGACGACGACGTTGAGCAGGTTCACGCGGCGTTGATGCCGCCGCGGCGCGTCGCACCCAATCCCCATCGCACTCGGCCGGGTTCTTGCTACCATCCCGCGCCGTGACGGAAATACCGGTCCCGCAGCCGGTTGGGATGACTGGAGCGCAGGCGGCTGATCGCGACGTCAGTCCGGCCGAGGCGCTGCTCGAGGTGCGCAACCTGCGGACGTCGTTCGGCTCGGTGCATGCCGTGGACAACGTCTCGTTCAACGTGCGGCGCGGCGAAGCCGTGGCGCTCGTCGGCGAGTCCGGTTGCGGCAAGAGCGTGACGGCGATGTCGATCATGCGGCTCATCGCACCTCCCGGAAAGATCACCGCCGGCGAAGTCCGCTTCAAAGGAAAGAATCTCGCCCAGCTCTCCGAGCGCGACATGCGCAACGTGCGCGGCAACGACATCGCCATGGTCTTCCAGGAGCCGATGACGTCGCTCAACCCGGTCTTCAAGATCGGCGCGCAGGTCGCGGAAGCGATCCGCATCCATCGCAAGGTCTCGAAAAAAGAGGCGTGGAAAATGGCGGGGGAGATGCTGGAGCTCGTGTCGATCCCCGATCCGCACAAGCGCCTGCAGGACTACCCGCATCAGCTCTCCGGCGGCATGCGCCAGCGCGTGATGATCGCCATCGCGCTTTCGTGCGATCCGGAACTGCTGATCGCGGACGAGCCGACCACCGCGCTCGACGTGACGATCCAGGCCCAGATCATGGAGCTCCTCGCGTCGCTGCAGAAAAAACTCGGCCTCGCCGTGCTTCTCATCACCCACGACCTCGGCGTCGTCGCCGAGTTCTGCGAGCGCGTCGTCGTCATGTACACGGGCCGCGTGGTCGAAGAAGCGCCGGTGATCCAACTCTTCGGCAACCCCTCGCACCCGTACACGCGCGGCCTGCTGAAATCACTCCCCGGCGCGAGCGAAGCCGGTGCGACGCGACTCCCGACGATCGCGGGCATGGTCCCGCCGATCACGAATCTGCCCAGCGGGTGCAAGTTCAACCCGAGGTGCCCGGACGTGATGGATATCTGTCTCGGAAACGAGCCGGCGCTGATGCCTGTCGCACAAGGACAGAGCGCGCGCTGCTACCTGCATGGGGATGAGGCGGATCCGGAGCGCGTCGCAGGTGCGACGCGGATTGAGGATTGAGGAACGACGAGAGACAGCCGCCATGCACCTAATCCTCAATCCTCAATTCTCAATCCTCAATCCGGTTCGACCCGCCGGAGGCCGCGCTCATGCCCGATAAACCCTTCATCGCGGGCGACGACAAAGTCGCCCCCGCCATCACCGGTGGGCTCACCACGCCCGCGGATCAGACCGCGCGGCAGGTCGATCGCGATGCGAAGCCGACGCACGATCCGCGGGAGGAGTCCGCTCCGCAGACCACGCCCAGGATCCCCATGGGCAGCGGCGAGCCGCTGCTCGTCGTCAGCGATCTGCGCAAGTACTTTCCGGTGAAACGCGGCGTGCTCGCGCGCGTCGTGGCGAACGTGAAAGCAGTCGACGGAATCAGTTTCGGCGTGGCGCGCGGCGAGACGCTCGGTCTCGTCGGCGAGTCGGGCTCCGGCAAGACCACCGTCGGACGCTGCATCCTCCGCCTCATCGAGCCGACGCATGGCTCCGTCAGTTTCGAGAACACGGACGTCCTCTCGCTCGACTCCGGCGACATGCGCCGCATGCGCCGGCACATGCAGATCGTCTTTCAGGATCCGTATGCGTCGCTCAATCCGCGCATGACGGTCGGCGCGATCGTGGCCGAGCCGCTGATCATCCACGGCGACCTGAAAGGCCCCCAGCGCGACGACAAGGTCGCGGAGCTGCTGACCAAAGTCGGCCTCAGTCCCGACTACCGCAAACGCTATCCGCATCAGTTCTCCGGTGGACAGCGCCAGCGCATCGGCGTGGCGCGTGCGCTGGCGACGAATCCGAAGTTCCTCGTCCTCGACGAGCCTGTCTCCGCGCTCGACGTCTCGGTGCAGGCGCAGGTCGTCAATCTGCTGCAGGACCTGCAGGACGAGCTCGGGCTGACTTATCTCTTCATCGCCCACGACCTCTCGGTCGTCGAGCACATCTCGACGCGTGTCGCCGTCATGTACCTCGGCAAGATCATGGAGCTGACGGACCGCCGTTCGCTGTACGACGATCCGCTGCATCCGTACACGAAGGCGCTCCTCTCCGCGGTGCCGATCCCGAATCCGACCGTGAAGAAGACGCGCATTCTGCTCAAGGGCGACATCCCCACGCCGCTCAATCCTCCGAGCGGCTGCGTGTTCCACACGCGCTGCCCGATCGCGCAGTTCCCGATCTGCAAGACGGAAGTTCCGCCTCTCGTCGAGCACAAACCGGGACACTTTGCGGCCTGTCATTTCGCGGGCGAGCCGCTTCCGGCGGCGACCGATCCGGAAGGACTCGCGGCAGCATCCGCCTCGCCGCGCTAACATTCGCGCCGCTTCGGCGTCCAAGCGGACGAAACTATCGCCTCATTCATCCGTAGTAAGCCCCAGTTTGGGAGGACTTGCATGACCGTAGTTCGACGGTTGATCACAATTCTGGTGCTGTCGCTCGCCACGACCGCACTGCTGGCGCAGCAGACGCCGGCCACCACGACTCCGCGCGCCGCGGAGCAGGTGACGGCGGAGACGGACCAGGACGTCAACAATCCTCGCGCCCTGCAGCTCTCGCTCGACCAGGCGCTCCGCACCGCGATGGAGCGCAACCTCGGCGTACAGTTCCAGGAGTTCGAGTATCAGGAGGCCAGCTACAGCCTCCGTTCGCAATACGGCATCTACGACCTGCTCGGGACCGGCCGCATCGCCGAGACCAGCAGCCAGGCCCCGGTCACCTCGATCATCGAATCGCCGGCCAGCCGCTCGCACGACCTCCAGGTCGGCGTTTCGCAGAACCTGCCCACCGGCGGCGGCTACTCGGTCGGCATGGACCTGAGCCGCGGCACGGGCGGCTTCGGCAACTTCAATCCGGAGTACAACCAATCGCTCAGCTTCGGCGTCGACCAGCCGCTTCTGCGCAACTTCGGGCTCGACATCAACCGCCGCTTCATCACCATCGCCCGCAACACCCTCGGCATCAGCCACGAGACGTTCCGCACGCAGCTCATGGACACGGCCGTCTCGGTCGAGCAGGCGTACCTCAACCTCATCTACGCGCGCCGCGCCGTCGAAGTGGTCAAGGAATCGCTCTTCCTCGCGCGCGATCAGGCCCGCATCACCCAGATCCGCATCGACGTCGGCGCATCCGCACCCCTCGACATCCTCCAGCCGCGCGTCACCATCGCCACGACGGAAGAGCAGCTCATCATCGCCGTGGCCAGCGTGCGTGAGGCGGAAGACCAGCTCCGCGCGCTGCTCAACCTGCCGCCGGAAGAGTGGGACCGCCCCATCATCCCGACCGATCCCGTCGAGTACACGCCGCTGACCATCAACATGGAAGACGCCGTGCGCCGCGCGTACGAGCTGCGTCCTGAGCTTCGCCAGGACCTGCTCGCCACCGACACGCGCCGCGTGCAGTACCTCTACGCGCGCAACCAGACCCTGCCCGATCTCGACTTCGAGCTGCGCTACGGCCTGGCCGGCATCGCCGGCACGCAGCTCGAGGAAGACGACGCGACAGGCGTGATCACGCGCAACCGCATCCCCTTCGGACGCGGTCTGCGCAACATCGCCGAGTTCGACTTCCCGTCGTGGACCATCGGCTTCAACGTCGGCGTGCCGATCACGAACATCGGTGCGCGCGCCGAAGCGCGCCGCGCGGAGCTCGACTACCGCCAGTCGCGCCTCACGCAGGACCAGACGCGCCAGACCATCGCCGTCGCGGTGCGTCAGGCCGCGCGCGACGTCGACACCGCCGCGCGCACGATCGTCGCCAGCCGCGCCGCGCGTGACGCCGCCGAGCGCAACGTCGAGGCCGAGCGCCGCCGCTACGAGAACGGCATGACCACGAACTTCCAGGTCCTCGAAGTGCAGCAGCAGCTCTCCGACGCCCGCGTCCGCGAGCTGCAGGCGCTCGTCGGGTATCGCCAGGCCGTGGCCAACTACCACCGCGCCGTCGGCGACGTCCTCGACGTGCGCAACATCAATGTCGACGTGCCCGAGCTCGCGAAAGAGCCGGCCATCTTCGGCGGTCTCGACCGATACAATTGGCTGAATTACGGAAGCCGAGTGAATCTGGAAGAGGAGCAGCCGAATGACGGAGACGAGCGCCGCTGACGAGCAGCCGGCAGTCGCGAAGAAAAAGAACGTATTCGAACGGATCGCGGGGGTGTTGTTCGCCCCCGCGGAGACGTTTGCCGACATCGCCCGCAGGCCCGATCTCCTCGGGCCGCTTGCCCTCATGATTCTCCTCGGCTACATCAGCACCGCGCTGATCATGCCGCGCGTCGACTTCGACGCCGTCTTCGAGGCGCAGGAACAGGAGATGCGCAAGCGCGATCCGAACGTCTCGCAGGAGCAGATCGACCAGATCGCGCGCTTTTCGCGGGCGAGCATGACGGTCTGGCGCTGGATCGGTCCCGTCGTGGGCATCCTCATCTACGTCGTCATCGCGGCCGTGCTCCTGCTCGCCGTGCGCCTCTTCGGAGGTGAGGGCAATTTCAAGCAGGCCCTGTCCGCGTCGATCTACGCGTGGGTGCCGCTGCTGCTGTATTCGCTCATCCTGACCATCGTCGTGGTCGCGCGCGGGACGTTCGACCCGATCACCGCCGCGACGCTGGTCAAATCGAATCCCGCGTTTCTCGTCGACCTGAAAACGCAGCCGGTGCTCTTCTCGCTGTTCTCCGCGCTGGACGTCTTCACCATCTGGACGGTCATCCTGCTCGTCTTCGGCTTCGCCGCGCTCTCGCGCCTGTCGCGCGGCATGGTGGCGGCGATCGTCGTGCCGCTCTGGCTCGTGTTCGTGCTGCTGCGCGTCGCGTTCGTGGCGCTCACCACGGGGGCCGGTTCGTGAAGCGGTGGCTGATCGGCGGCGGTATCGTCCTGCTGGTCGCTGTCATCGTCATCGCCAGCATCGCCGGCGGCGGTCCGGAAGGGGAGAAGGTCTACACCGGGAAAGCGGCCACGCGCACCATCGAATCGGTGGTCACGGCGCCGGGGCAGATCGACCCGAAGGTCAAGGTCAACATCAGCGCCCACATCGTCGGGAAGATCGAGAAACTGTATTTCAACGAGGGCGACACGGTGCGGCGCGGGCAGAAGCTCGTCGAGCTCGAGAAGCCTCTCTACGTCGCGCAGCGCGACCGCCTGAACGCCGAGCTCGCGTCGCGGCGCGTCGAAGTGCAGCGCGCGCGTGCGGCGTTGCGCACGGCCGAGTCGCAGTATCGCCGCGCACAGTCGCTCAGCAATCAGGGTATCCAGGCGCAGGAGCTCCTCGAACAATCCCGTCTCGCATACGACAACGCGCAGGCGGGACTCGCCGCGGCCGAGCAGGGCGTGCATCAGGCCGAAGCGGGACTGCGATCCGGTGCCGAGGATCTTTCGCGGACGACGATCGTCTCGCCGCTCGATGGGAAGGTCGTGCAACTGAACGCGCGCGAAGGGGAAGTCGTCGTCACCGGCACGATGAACAATCCCGGCTCGGTCATCGCCGTCATCGCCGACCTCTCGCAGATCCTCGTCGAAGCGGAAGTGGGGGAGACCGAAGTCGTCAACGTGAAGACGAATCAGCAGGCGAAGATTCGCGTCGACGCGATCCCCGATCGCGAGTACGCCGGCCACGTCGTCGAGATCGGCAGCTCCGCGGCGGTTCGTGCCGGAGCGGGTGCGGGCATCCGCTACTTCAAGGTCAAAGTGGCCATCGACAACGGCGACGATCGCCTCCGTCCGGGGATGACCTCGCAGGTGTCGATCGTGACCAGCCGTGCCGCGAACACGGTCGCCGTACCGATCCAGTGCGTCGTCGAGCGCGTTCCGGGAAAGAAGGCCGACGAGCAGGACGAGGACGCGCCGAAGAAAAAGTACGTGCTCCTCGTGCGCGACGGAAAAGTGAAACTGAACGAGGTTCAGACCGGCATCAGCGACGCGACACACGTGGCGATCACGAGCGGAGTGCGGCCCGGAGAAGAACTCATCACCGGTCCTTTCCGTACACTCAAGAAACTGAACGACGGCGACGCCGTGCAGATCACCAAAGAAGAGACCCAGACGTCGACTGACGAGGACAACGAATGAGCGCACTCCCTGAGACCAACCCGGCCCACCTGATCGAGATGCACGAGCTGACGCGCGTCTACGATCTCGGCCCGCAGCAGATCTTCGCCCTGCGCGGCGTGAACCTGACGATCGAGCCGGGCGAATACGTCGCGATCATGGGCCCGTCCGGCTCCGGCAAGTCGACGCTGATGAACATCATCGGCTGCCTCGACACGCCGAGCTCCGGCTCGTACCTCCTCGACGGGGTGCCGGTGGAGACGCTCAACGACGACGAGCTGGCGGCGATCCGCAACAAGAAAATCGGGTTCGTCTTCCAGACCTTCAACCTCCTCGCGCGCACGACCGCGCTGCAGAACGTCGAGCTGCCGCTCGTCTACGCGAAAGTGCCGCGCACGGAGCGGCGCCAGCTCGCCGAAGAGGCGCTGGTCGCGGTCGGCCTCAAAGACCGCATGGGCCACCAGCCGAACGAGCTCTCCGGCGGGCAGCGCCAGCGCGTGGCCATTGCGCGTGCACTCGTGAACCGCCCGTCGCTGCTGCTCGCCGACGAGCCGACCGGAAACCTCGACTCGCAGACCGGCCGCGAGATCCTCGACCTCTTCCAGGAACTGCACTCGCGCGGCAACTCCATCATCATGGTCACGCACGAGGACGACGTCGCGCAGGAAGCGAAACGCGTGATTCACATCCGCGACGGGAAGGTGAAGATCTGATCGCGCCGTCCAGCCTGTGAGGCTACGGGAGAGCGCCGCGCTTTTGAGCGGCGCGTGAAGCGCGGCGGTGGGAATCTGGCGTGCGAAGCGCGCTAAACTCCTTGCAGTGCTCGTCGAGAATTTCAAGATCGCGCTGCGCGCGATCCTCGCCAACAAAATGCGCTCGATCCTCACCGTCCTCGGGGTGATGATCGGTGTCGCGGCGGTGATCGCGGTCGTCTCGATCGTGCAGGGGCTGCAGCACAACATCGCCGGGGAGCTCAACGAGATCGGCTCGAACTTCATCGAGGTCTTCCCCGATGCGGGCGAGGAGCGCAATCCGTTCCTGCAGAAGCTGCCCGACCTCACCGTCGACGATGCGACCGCGGTGCGCCGCGCCACCACCTCCATCCGCGACTTCACCCCGATCTTCGTCAGCAACGCACAGACAAAGTACGGCGACGCGCGGCACGGCGTGCAGCTCTACGCCGTCTCCCGGTCGTACCAGGAGATCCTCAATCACTGGGTCGAGCACGGCCGCTTCTTCACGCCTGTCGACGAGGAGCAGAAAAAGCGTATCTGCGTGCTCGGCATCGAGGCCGCCCGCGCCCTCCGCCTCGGCAGCAATCCCATCGGCAAGCTGATCCAGGTCGACAACAGCTCGTTCACCGTCGTAGGCGTGATGGAGAAGAAGGGCGGCACGTTCGGCAACGACCAGGACGACGTGGTGATGATCCCGTTCTCCACCGCCACCGTGCTCTACGGCAGCGAGAACATGCGTAAGCTCGTGCTCGCCTTCCAGCTCGAGAACGGCGCCGATCTCGAGCTCGCCAAAGAGCAGGTGCGTGAGGTCCTCCGCGCGCGCCATCGCCTCAAAAAAGGGGAGAAGGACGACTTCCGCATCCTCGCCCAGGAAGAGATCCTCAAGACGGTCTCGAGCGTGTTGCTCAGCGTGACGATGATCATGGGCGCAGTCGTCGGTATCGCGCTGCTGGTCGGCGGCATCGGGATCATGAACATCATGCTCGTCTCCGTCACCGAGCGGACGCGAGAGATCGGCATCCGCAAGTCGATCGGCGCGCGCCGCCGCGACGTCCTCGTGCAGTTCCTCATCGAAGCCGTCGCGCTCTCCGGTCTCGGCGGCGTGGTCGGCATCATCGGCGGGTTCCTGCTCGCGAATGCGGCCCGCCTGATCATCGGCCGCTGGATCGACCTCCCACCCGTGCACACCCCGGTCTGGGCCGTCCTCATCGCCACCGGCTTCTGCGCCTTTCTCGGAGTGCTCTTCGGGATCTATCCGGCCGCGAAAGCTTCCAAGCTCGACCCGATCGAAGCGCTGCGGTATGAGTAGTAGCTGAGCCGTTGAGCTGTTGAGCCGTTGAGCTACGGGGGCTGATGAGCTCAGCAGCTCAACGGCTCAATGGCTCAACAGCTCGACAGCTCAACGGCTCAACAGCTCAACGGCTCAACAGCTCGACAGCTCAGCATCCCCGCATCGCTCCACTGTTTTCTTCCTTGGCACGCCTTCAGAAATGCCTCCCGCCGCGGAGGCGTTACATCGCTCGTGCTCACCCGAAAATTAGGTTTCCTCGTTGCGCTCCTCGTCGCCGCGTCGACCCTCCAGGCCGAGAACATGCCGCTCTCGCAGGTGCAGAAGGGCATGAAAGGCTACGGCCTCACGGTCTTCGAAGGGACGAAGATCGAGAAATTCGACGTCGAGATCCTCGGCGTGCTGCACAACATCGGTCCCGACCAGAACCTCATCCTGGCGAAAGTCGATCATCCCGTCGTCGCGCGTGCGGGCGTCATCGCCGGCATGAGCGGCTCGCCGATCTTCGTCGACGGCAAGGTCATCGGCGCGCTCGCGTACGCATGGCAGTTCGCGAAAGAGCCGGTCGCCGGCATCACGCCGATTGACGAAATGCTCAAGATCTCGCGCATCGCCGCGCCCGCTGGTGCGTCACCGGCTGGTGCGACCCCTCGCATGAGCGGCGTGGAGCTGCTCAGCGCAATCGCGAAGCAGAAACCGGAAGAAGCCTTCAACAAACTGATCTCGAACATGACCGCGCCCGTCGCCGCGGTGAGTGGCGCAAAGCGCATCTCACTGCCGATGTCGGTCTCGAGCTTCTCCGCCGACACGATCCAGCGCTTCTCGCCGTACCTCGAGCAGATGGGCTTCGTCGCCGTCCCGAGCGGCGCGGCGTCCACGTCCACCGCGAAATCGAACAAGACCACGTTCGAGATGGGGGATCCCGTCGGCGCGGTGCTCCTCACCGGCGATTTCAACGTCGCCGCGAGCGGCACGGTGTCGTTCATCGACGGCAACCACGTCTACGCATTCGGCCACCCGTTCCTCGACATGGGTGAGATCAACTTCCCGATGGCGACGTCGGAAGTCGTGACCGTACTGCCGAGCGTGGCCAGCTCGTTCAAGTTCTCCAACACCGGCCCCATCGTCGGCGTGCTCCGTCAGGATCGCGCGGCCGGCATCATGGGTGTCCTCGGCGAGAAGCCGCAGATGATCCCGGTCGAAGTGACGCTCGCGGGCTCCGGCCCGGCGAAGACGTACAAAGTCGACGTCGTGCGCCACTCGCACCTCTCACCGCTGATGCTGGCGATGGTCACGGACTCGATCGTCGCGAACGCGCAGCGTGCCGCAGGCGAGCGCACCGTGCTCATGGAGTCGGAGATCAACGTCAAAGGCTTCGCGCCGATCCGCCTGCGCGAAGGGTGGGCCGGTGCGCAGGCGCGCCAGTCGATCCCGCAGTACCTCGCCGTCATTTCCGGCTACCTGATGTCGAACGAGTTCCGCGTGGCGGACATCGAGAGCGTCAAGATCAACCTGCGTCACGACGACGATCTCCGCATCGCCAAGCTGATGGAAGCGTCGCTCGTGAAGCCGGAGAACGGCCGCATCGTGCCGGGCGACACCGTCAAGGTGCGCACGGTCCTCAAGCCGTTCCGCGGCGAAGCGTTCGTCGAGACGTTCGACGTGCGCATCCCGGACGACCAGCCCGCCGGTCCGGCGTACCTGCTCGTCGGCAGCGGCTCGGTGATGAACGCCGTCGACTTCACGCTCGTGCCGCCGGATCCGCGCACGCTCGAGCAGGTGATGGACGTCCTCGAACGCCTGCGCGCGTCGACCGATCTCACGGTCGGGCTCTATTCGTCGGGCGAAGGCGCGGTCACGTCGGGCGTGTATCTCCCGAACCTGCCGCCGTCGATGCGCGCGGTGGTGAGCGGCGACACGTCGAACGGTGCGCAGGCGGCGGTGAAGTACCACCCCGCCGGTCACTCCGCAAAGCCACTCGGCTACATCGTCGACGGCGCGCTCAAGATCGACGTCGACGTGAAGCCGGCACTCTGATTTCACGATTTGTTGTGAGCGGTGGGCACAAAGCCCGCTGAGAATGCGGCGGGCAGCAGCCCGCCGCTTCACTTTAGAAAGGATTCCATGCGCCGATTCCTCATCCTCACCTCGGCACTTCTCTTTGCAGCAACGAATGCATTCGCTGTCGCGCCGCAGTTCTGGCGTGTGACGGCGGCCGAGGAGTTTCTGGCGGGCGATCTCGAAGGATTTGCCGTCACCTCGCGCGGCGAATTACGCGTCGCGCCCGCAATGCGCAAGATCGCCAGCTTCACCGATCCCTTCGTTCTCTCCCAGACCTCCGCGCCGAACGGCGACCGCTACTTCGGTACCGGTAACGACGGCAAGGTCTATCGCCTGCGCGGCGAGAAGCTCGACCTCCTGTGGACCGCGCCCGAGCCGGAGATCTACGCCGTCGCGTTCATCAACGGCGCGATCTACGCGGGCACCTCGCCGAACGGCAAGGTCTATCGCGTCGATCCCGAAACCGCGAAGCACACCGTCTGGTTCGATCCGCAGTCGGCGTACATCTGGAACATCATCCCCGCGGGCAACGACGTCCTCGTCGCCACCGGCGTCGAAGGAAAGCTGTTCCGCGTCTCCGCGAACGGCGAAGGCAAAGTCCTCTACGACGCGCCCGACACGCATATCCGCTCGCTCGCGGTGAAGAGCGACGGCAACATCCTCGCCGGTGCCTCGGGCAAGGGCCGCATCTACCAGATCACGCGCGACGGCAGCGCCATCGCGCTGTTCGATTCGCCGCTCAACGAGATCGCCTCGGTCTACGTCGACGCGAACGGCATCGGCTGGGCGGCGGGCGTGAGCAACGTCCTTCCGTCCTCCGCGCCCGCCAAGACGCAGCCGAAGAGCGGCCAGCAGCAACAGCAGTCCGGCACGGCCAGCGCCTCGGGCGAGCAGAAGAAGGAAGGGGAGGCCGCGTCGAGCGGTGCGGTCGAAGTCTCGTTCTCCTTCGACGACAGCGCCTCGACCGCGGCCGCGCAGTCGGGAGCTTCCGAGGTCTATCGCATCGACAACGATGGCTTCGTGGAGACCGTGCGCAAGTTCGAGCGCGAGATGGTCTACGCCATCAGCGGCGGTGCGAACGGCAGCGTGATGCTCGCGACGGGCCCGAATGGCCGCGTGTACGAGCTCAGTGGCGGCGAAGTCGCGCTGCTCGGCGCGGTGCCGGAGCAGCAGATCGTCTCGATCTCCAACTCAGGCAACCAGACCCTCATCACGACGACCAACGCCGGCGCCGTGTATCGCATGGAAACGCGTTCCGCGCAGAACCCCGAGTTCCGTTCCACGGCGAAGGACGTCGAGCGCTTCTCGCGCTTCGGCACCTATCGCATCGAGGGGCGCAATCTCGCGAGCGGTACCGTCGCCATCGCGTTCCGCAGCGGCAACACGCGCACGCCCGACGCGACGTGGAGCGCGTGGACCTCGCCGCAGCCGGGACTGGAAGGCCCGGTGAACGTCCCCGCGGCGCGGTACATCCAGTGGAAGGTCAACATGCCGAAAGCGTCCGCCGATGCGGCGATCGACGGCGTGACCATCGCGTTCATGAACCGCAACGTCGCGCCGCAAATCGAAGCGCTCGTCGTGCAGGAGCCCGCCGTCGTCTTCATCAGCTCCGCGTACCCGTCCGCGCCGCAGGTCGTCGAAGCGACGAACCCCGACGAGTACGGCATCTTCACGAGCCTCGACAATCCCCGCGAGCGCGCCGCCGCCGAGCAGGGCAAGCGCATGTTCCGCAAGGGCTACCGCACGCTCTCCTGGCGCGCGAAGGACGACAACGGAGACTCGCTGCGCTACACCGTTTCCTTCCGTCCGAAGGGTAGCGACAAGTGGCTGCGCCTGCGCGAGAACATCGAAGAGACGCAGCTCAACTTCGACACCTCGCAGTTGCCCGACGGCCGGTACGAAGTGCGCCTCAGCGTGACCGACGTGACCGACAATCCCGAGCAGGCGCTGACCGATGTGAAGGAAGGCGTGGAGTTCATGGTCGACAACAGCGCGCCGAAGGTGAACGTCACCGCGAACGGCACCGAGGTGATCGTGAAGATCAACGACGACCTCTCGCCGGTGGGACGCGTCGAGTATTCGAGCGACGCCGAAAAGTGGGTGCGCATCACGCCGGTCGACGGCATTGCCGACTCGCGCGAAGAGACGTTCCGCCTGCCGAAGACCGACGTCGACGGCAAGTTCGTGGTCGTTCGTGCCGTGGACGCGCACTACAACGTGGCCACCGCCAACGTGAAGTGATCATTCCGGGAGTGCGGCAGGCCGACTCTGCCGCACTCCGTCTATAATCCCTCGCGTGAGACTTCGTCCTCTCATCGCGCTCGTACCGCTGGTGCTGTGCATTGCGTGCGGAGGGCGCGAAACGGCGGCCCCTCCCGCCACAGCCACGAACCCGGTCGCCGACAACGACACACCCGTCGACGGCGGCACGCTCCTGCGGCGGCTCGACATCGACGTCGTCACGCTCAACCCGATCGTCTCCAGCACGCGCAACGATCGTCTCGTCACGCAGTACCTCTTCACACCGGTCATCCATCTCGACCGCAACCTGCAACCGATTCCCGGCCTCGCCGACTCGTGGGAGATCTCGGACGACGGCCTCACGTACCGCTTCCAGCTCAATAAAAAAGCCACCTTCTCGGACGGCAAACCGGTGCGCGCGTCGGACCTCGTCTTCACGCTGCGCAAGATCGTCGATCCCGCCGCCGAGGCCGTGCAGGTCTCGGGCTCGTTCGAGCAGATGGACATCTCCCGCACGCGCGCGCTCGACGATCACACCGTCGAAATCGTGTTCAAACAACCGCTCGCGACGCAGCTCACGCGCTTCAACGACGTGCTCGTGCTGCCGGAGCACGCGTACGCGGCCGGCAACTTCCGCAAGGACTACAACGACACCGCGCTGGGCAGCGGCCCGTACAAGCTGGTGAAGCGCGAGGTCGGCAAGGAGATCGTGCTCGAGCGGCGCACCGACTACTGGGGTGACCGGCCGCACATCCAGCGCGTGATCTGGAAGGTGATCGTCGATCACGCCGTCGCCTTCAACGCCGTCAAGCGCGGCGAGATCGACGAGACCTTCGTCACCTCCGACAGCTGGCAGCGCGAGCGGACGGACCCGGACCTCACGAAGTTCCTCGACTTCCACCGCTTCTACACGCTGAACTACAACCACATCAACTGGAACACGCGCCATCCGATCCTGAGCGACAAGCGCGTGCGCCGCGCGCTCGCGATGTGCCTCCCGATCGACACGATCGTCAACGATCTCTACCACGGCACCGCGCGCGCGATGAGCGGTCCGTTCACTCCGGACGAGTGGGCGTACAACCCGACCGTGCCGGTGATCCGCTACGACCTCGACGCCGCACGCCAGCTCCTCGCGCAGGCGGGATGGAAAGACACGAACGGCGACGGTGTGCTCGACAAGGACGCCCGGCCGCTCGCCTTCGAGCTGCTCATCATGAGCGGCAGCTCCACCGCGAAGACGATCGCGCAGATGTTGCAGGCCGAGGGGAAGAAGGCGGGCGTGCAAATCGAGATCACGATGATGGACGGTGCCGCGGCCATCCCGCACATCATGGCCGGCAAGCACGAGGCCGCGTACCTGTCGTGGGACCTCGATCCCGATCCCGATCCTTACGCGATGTTCCACTCCTCGCAGGCACCGCCGCGCGGCCAGAACTTCGGCTTCTACGCGAACGCCGAGGCGGACAAGATCATGGAGCAGGCGCGCCGCGAGCTCGACATCGGCAAGCGCAAGGAGCTGTTCTGGCGCCTGCACGAGCTGCTGGCTGAGGATCAGCCGTACCTCTGGATCGTGCAGGTGTCGGACAAACGCGCCGTCAATAAGCGCGTGCGCGGCGTCATCCCGAGTCGTGGCTTCGGGTTCTACCTCTGGTACCCCGGTGAGTTCGACTGGTGGATCGCGCCGGCGCGATGACCTCTTACGTCCTCCGGCGTCTCCTCTTCGCGGCCCTGACCTTCTTCGGCATCACCGTCGCCACGTTCGTGCTCATCCACAGCGTGCCGGGCGATCCGGTTTCGTTCTTCGTCGGACGCGCGGGCGCGTACACGCTGCCGAAGGAAGTCATCGACGCGATCCGCGCCCAGTACCACCTCGATGAGCCGCTGCCGGTGCAATACCTTTACTGGTTGCGCGGCGCGGTGACGCTCGACTTCGGCGAATCGATCATCGACCGCCGCGACGTCACCACACGCATCGCCGAGAAACTCCCGAACACGCTGCAGCTCAACACCGTCGCGTTTCTCATCGCGGCAATCGTCGGCATTCCGATCGGACTCTGGAGCGCGGCGCGCTCCGGACGCTTGGCCGAGCGCGCCTCGGCGGTGGGCTTCTTTCTCCTCTACTCGCTGCCGAGCTTCTGGGTGGCGTTGCTGCTCATGCAGCTCTTCGCCATCCGCTTCGACATCCTCCCGCTCTTCGGCATGGCCTCGGACGACTACGCCGACATGAGCACGGGCGCGCGCGTCGCCGATCGTTTGCGGCACATGATCCTGCCGGCGCTCACGCTGACGTACGGACAGCTCGCGATCTTCGCGCGCTTCTCCAAATCCGCGGTGACCGAGGTGATCCGCCAGGACTTCATCACCGCGGCGCGTGCGAAGGGGGCAGGGGAGATGGCGGTGATGTGGCGCCACGCCTTCCGCAACGCGCTCATCCCGATGATCACGCTCTTCGGCCTGACCGTGCCCTACCTCATCTCCGGCAGCGTCATCGTCGAGCAGATCTTCCAGTGGGACGGCGTGGGGCTGCTCTACTTCGACGCGATCCTGACCCGCGATTACCCGGTGGTGATGGGGCTGACCGTCGCGACGGCGCTCGTCACACTCTTCGCGAGCGTGCTCGCGGACATCCTCTATGCGTTCGCCGACCCGCGCGTCCGCCTTGGTGAGTCTGC
>DASPHZ010000102.1:0-71198 GCA_035629395.1 Thermoanaerobaculia bacterium | reverse complement strand
TGGACGACTTCTTCCGATCTGCGAAATCTGAAACTGTGACTGCCTCGGCTTCTGCGAATTCGCTTCGCGGTTTCCGCCCGTCGAGCTCGAACGTCAACAAAGGGGAACCCTTCAATGATTCACCGCCTCAAACTGCTGATCGTCTTCTTGATCGCCTTCGCTTCACTTGCTGCCGCCAGTCCGAGCACGCTCACGTATCGGCAGGAGGTTGGATTCGAGGAGAACGTAGGGCAGTTCCCGAAAGACGTACTTTTCCGGGCACGAACCGGCCAGATGCACGTGTACGTCCACCCGACAGACCTCCGCATTGCGCTGCCCGTCTCTCGAATCGAGCAGCCGTCGTTCGATTTCGTGCAGGTTGCGTTCGCCGGCGCGAACGACGATTCGTCAGTCCATCCGATGAAGCGATTGCCGGGCACGAAGAGGTACTTCCGGGCCGCTGACACATCGCTCGCCGACATCAGTTCGTATGCGCGCGTGGCGCTGCGCAAGCTCTACGACAACATCGATCTGGAGGTCTATGCACAGAGCGAGGAGATCGAGTTCGACCTGATCGTGCACCCCGGCGGAGACCCGTCACGAGTCCGCATCACGACCGGACAAGCGCCCGTTTCCGTCGACGCGAACGGTGATCTCCTCATACGAGGTTCGAGCGGAACGACGCTTCGGGTGAAGGCTCCCACGGCGTACCAAGTGCTGGATGGGAAGCGCCATGTGATCGCAAGTTCGTATCTCATCCAGGCGGATCGATCTATCAGCTTCCGTATCGAGCCATACGACCGCACGCGATCTCGTCATCGACCCCACCCTCGACTATGTTACCTACGTCGAAGGTAGCGGCAGCGAGACTGGTTCCGATGTCTACGCCGATGGCTTGGAAAACCGGTACATCGTCGGCACCACCGATTCACCGGACCTGCCGCCTACAGGCGTACCGACGTACGGCACGCGGCAAGGAACGTACGTGGATGCGTTCGTGAGCAAGTACAACGGCGCCGGCGCGCTTGAGTTCGTAACGATTATCGGCGGCGACTACAACGATATCGGGCACGCCGTTTACGCCGACGATGCAGGCTTCGTCTACGTCAGTGGCACGACGTCCCACAACCCGCTTCATGCCGAAGACGTGGACGTTTCCGACGACGCCGGGAGCGTACCGTTCGCAGTTTCCGAGTGCAGGGGCGACGGGCTGGGCCGTATGGGTCACGAAACTACATCCTACGGGCAATGTCTCCTTCTCCGCCCTCATTGGCGGCTCGTACATGTTGACACCACGCGGGATCGCCACAGACCGCGACGGAAACATCTACATCGGTGGAGAGGGCAGAAGCGCCACGCCGCCGCAGCAGCCGTTCCCGACGACAGCGGGAGCGTACCAACGCACTACTCGGGGCACCGACGCTCTGGTTTTCCGCTTGAACCCAACAGGGTCAACGCTGCTCTCCTCCACGTTCTTCGGCGGCACTGGTGAAGACCGCGTGAATGCGGTCGATGTTGATGCTGACGGCAATGTGTGGGTGGGTGGCACCACGACGTCAACGAACTTGCCAACGACGCCTAACGCGTACCAGAGCACATCACTGGCCGCGCGAGATCAATTCAGCACGAATGAAGGATTCGTCGCTCGCATTTCGGCCGACTGTCGGCGACTCCTGTATTCGAGCTACATTCGATCGACCACGGCCGGCGCGGCGAATGACGACGATGTAGTACGCGGCCTCGTTGTCGATCGCGAAGGGAATCTCTACCTCGGTGGCTCAACGTATTCGTCCGGCTTCCCGCTCACGCAAGGCGCGTACGGTACGACGAGCAATCCCGGGTTCATCATGAAGTTCGATGCGGCAAACGCCCTCCAATTCTCGGCACGCATGCCGATTGAGATGGTGGGCATCGGCGTCGATGCGAGTTCCGTGGTCGGGATCGGCTACACGTACCCAGCCTTCCCGATCCCAACCGTCTCCCCGACACAGCCGAACCACGCGGGCGGAGGTCAGGATGCGGTCATCATGCGACTAAGCATGAGCGGCTCGACGCTCGAGTTCTCAACGTACCTCGGCGGCTCCGGCCACGATGATCCAACGGCGATTGCCATGTCGCCGAGCGGGAACGCCACCGTCGTTGGAACGACATCCTCGACGGACTTCCCCGTGACCGCAAACGCGGCGCAACCAACCGCGCGGCCGGTGACGGCAGGCGGCGGAACCGGTGCGTCGCTTTCGGCGCGTTCCTTCCTCGCGACCTATGTGTTCGATCAAGACCGTGACGGACTCCTCGACATCTGGGAGACGAACGGAATCGACATCGACGGCGACGGGACGGTCGATCTCACGCTCACCGGTGCGACGGCGGACCACAAGGATCTCTTCGTTGAGGTCGATTACATGAGCGTAGCCGGAGCGCAGGGCCACACACACGATCCGAGACTCACGCCCGCTGGCCAAGCGCTCCCCGCAAACCCGATCCAGCAGGTCATCACGGCCTTCGCGAGCGCGCCCGTCACGAATCCCGACGGACAAACCGGCATCCGGCTCCACGTGCTCATCGATGAGAACCTGACCGAGCAAGCGACCGTGACGTTCACCGGTGCTGCCTCGCAATTTGATGCGATCAAACGCGGCTCGCCGGTGAATCCCTGCCAGAGCGGACACTTCGGCACCACGGCGGACCGGGCGAATCAGAACTGCGCGAAGATCCTGCGCGCGAAGCGTCTCGCCTACCGCTACGCGATCTTCGGCCACGAACACACGAGTCAAGGAAATGGCTCCTCTGGCATCGGCGAGCTGCCGGGCAACGATTTCATGGTCACGCTTCGCGTGCGCGACCAAGCAGGGGCGGACTTTGAACGCCACGCGACGAACTGGGCCGCTATGTTTGGAACAACGTTCGAAGCCGAGTGGACCGACATCGTTGCCGGAACTTTCATGCATGAATTCGGACACACGCTGCGGCTGACGCATGGAGGGTCGTACATTGACCGGCGGGTCAACTGCAAGCCGAACGTCCTGAGCGTCATGAACTACACGCGCCAGTTCAACACGACCGGTATTCAGGCGGGGACGACTGCCACGCAAACACGGGTCAACCGGGCACTCGACTACTCACGCTCCGTCCTGCCATCGCTCGATGAAACCGCGCTCGTGGAATCCCTCGGCATCGCCGGTCCCACGGGTGCGTTCTTCGGCTACGGCGAGGACACGAGCGGCACGTACAAGATCGAGGGCGCGGCGAATCCGGTCGATTGGAACGGGCAGAACGGCATCGATACAAATCCGGTTGTCGCGGACGTGAACTTCGTCGCCTACAACCGTGGGTGCCAAGCAACGCCCAATCAGACGCTCACGGGCTTCGACGACTGGAAAGCGCTCGTCTACAGCTTCCGCTCGTCGGCAGACTATGACGACGGAGCGTCTCGCATGACGCCGGACACCGAGGAACTTACAGACGAAGACGTGAGCGCGATGGTGAGCGGGTCACGGCAACCCGTCGTGGCGATCACCGCCCCCGCCGGCAACGCACGGTTCTCATCGGGCGCATCGATCGCGATCACCGCCACCGCGACCGACCCGGACGGCAGCGTCGCCAAAGTCGAGTTCCTCGGAGACGGCGTAGTGCTCGGGGAGGATACGACCGCGCCCTATGCGTTCACGTGGCAGAACGTTCCCGATGGCTCGCACACGATCCGCGCCCGCGCGACCGACAATCAGAACACGCTCGGCTCCGCAACGATCGTGGTGCATGTCGGCTGCACAACCTCCGTGACGTCGGCATCGTCCTCGGTCGCGTTCACCGGCGGAGCCGGAACCGTGCAGGTGTCGCTCGGCAACGCCTGCACCTGGGCGGCCGTGTCGAACGCGAGCTGGCTCACGGTCACCTCTGCGTTCGGCACGGGCCCGGCCACCGTCGCGTACAGCGCGAACGAGAACACGACCACCGATCTCCGCACCGCAACGGTCACCGTGAACGAGACGACATTCACCGTGACGCAGGCGGCGGCACCGCCGTTTGGTGCGCCGAGCGGCCTTCTCGCCACCGCACTAAAAGACCCCGCCGATCAACCGTACATCTACGTCGCGTGGAATCCTGTCGCGAACGCCGACTACTACGAGGTGTCGATCCAGCGCCCGTCGAGCACGTTCACACGCATCACGTATGACCGGTACTTTATCCTTCCGTCGACTGAGACGTTCGCCGACACAGCGTACCTGTTCAAGGTGCGCGCGATCAGTACCTCCGCGCAAACATCGGCGTACTCCGCGCCGGATCTCGCGACGGTGGTCTTTTTGACCGACGATCCGATCGTCGCGGGAACCACGCACGCGAAGGCGGTGCACATCACAGAATTGCGGCCCACCATGAACGCCGTCCGGGCACTCGCGGCGCTCTCGGCGACCAGCTTCCCGACGCCGGTTGCGCCCGGCGGGATCATCACCGCGACGCCGATCATGGAGCTGCGGAAGGCGCTCGACCCAGCACGAGCTGCGCTCGGTCTAACCGCAATCTCCTACACTGATCCGACGATAGGCGCAGGAACGCGCATCAAGCGCGCGCATGTGCAGGAGATACGTGATGGCATCAAATGAACGAGCATGGCATGTCGTCGTCGTCGTTCTCGCCCTATCAATGAGTTCGTGCGGCGCGACTGACGGACCCGCGAGGAGCCGTGACGAGGGGCAACCCGACACGGCAACGCAGGCCCGCGTGGAGGAATCAGCTTCTGCGCCGGCCGTTCGCCTCGTTTCGCCTCGCGATGGCGAAGTGTTCTCCGCAACAGCGGGACCGGTCGCGTTCGCGGCCGAGGTGACGATCCCGCACGCGGAAGTCTCGGCCGTCCGATTTCTCAGCGATGGAGGCGAGATCGTCAAAGTGGCGGCCCCACCGTATCGAGTGATGTACTCGCCGTCGCAGCTCGGCGAAGGTTCGCATTTGCTCCGCGCCGTAGCAGTGACGACTCGCGGGGATCTCGAGAGCATGCCTGCCACGATCAAGGTGCAACCGCCGGTGGATGAGGAAGTGACGGCAGAAGACCTCTCGGCCATGACGATCGGTCAGAACAACGTCGTGGTGCGCATCTACCTCCCAAAACCCGAACAGCGGTACCGCGCTCCTGCTGAGATCGAAATCCGGCCTGCCGCGCTCTCGACCGCTGGAGATATTAAACAAGTCGAAATCCATGGGGATGGGCAACTCCTTGCGACGCGCGAGCGCTCTCCGCACAACTACATGTGGAGCAACGTGCCGAGAGGGACGCACACGATCACCGTCCGAGCGCTCACGACGACGGGCAGGACTGCGGATGCCAAGGTCACGGTCCACGTCGAATGACGAGGAATGACGTCAGGTTCACCGTTCAAATCGGCACGCGATGGTTGCGATGTGCAGGAGCGCTGTTGATCGCGATGCTTTCGGCGTCGCCGCTGAACTCCGGCATCACGTCGTGGTGGGAAGATCACCTCGATGTCGAAATCGTCAGCTGCACATCGCCGTCCGTGCGGAACGTTCGTCTCCTTCGGCAGATGCCGGAGGAACCGCTCGAACCAGCGACGCTCCTCGATCACCTACCACCCGGCCGAATCGTGCGCGCGTGCGTTCTGCGCTCCCGCATCCGCGAAGGGTCCATCGAGCCCCTCATCACGGGGTGTGGACGCACGCGAACATTCACCCATGGCAGCCGCATGACTCGCGTCGCCTGCCGTGTACTTCGCTCCAGAGACTCGCACACATCCGCCAAGCCCGTCCTCGACGCGATCGCCTACATCGCGGCGCGAGACTGTGGCTGATCGCTACGACCGCCTCCGATTGCGACACGACGCCGTACCGAGGCCTGTGCCTCCTACACCGGTTGGCTATCGCATAAGGCAACGGCGCGGGACCGAGAGGATGCGGCTCGGTGATGGTGGACGGGCGCGTGGCCGGTTCCCTGAGAGAACGCGGTCTCATTGGGAACTCGCAGAATGACAATCCCGCGATCGATAGTTCCGGACCGTCGCAGAGCGAGCGCCGCGCCGACTTCCGAGGTAGTCACCGCCGGCACGAGCGTCCTTGTGGAGATCAAGGAGTTCACACCGAACTCTGAGGACCGTGAGCAAGCACGGTCGATGCGCGAATGCGGAGAGGCCGGTGGTGTCTTCGACGGCCCCAGAATTCGCGGCGATTGAAAAAGCGGCCAGTCAGCTCCGCCGCGCACGCATGACTGCGCAACCGGCTGTTCTCGTGCTGCACGACAACATCGTCGTGGACGGCGTGCGGCCGTACATACTGAACTACGTGTTCAACCCGACGCTCCTCGAATGGGGCATGTACGCGACCATGTTGCCGAGTTTGACGTTCCGCTGCACGGTCACGCCATCGACTGCGGAGCGACTCACAAATCGATCCTGTCGGAGCCCTCGCTGCCGGTTCCGTCCGAGGGCGAGCCGAGTACGCCTGAACCGGAGATCGTTCCTTCAAGGCGATCTTCTTACCACCTCGGGCATCGCTGCGCGCCACGTGCGTGCGTCACTACGCATGTGGGGCTTGATCCGTCCAGATCGGAAGGAACTCACGAATGAGGAATATTGTCCGGGCGCGATATCGTGCCGTCGGTGTCGAGCGATCTACGCCGGGCCGCTCGACACGAGTCCAACCGCTCTCTGCGTGGAGTGCGGGCATCCGCTCGTTCACGATCACCTGCTCGTCGTGAACGGTCATGCCGATCCGACGATGCAGTTCGCGGCGCTCGGGGACGCTTCGGGCGGCGAAACCCCGGACCCGATCTGGCGTTCGCCATTCATTCTGCTCCGGGTCCCGCCGCACGGAACGAACCCGTCACCAAAAGGGGCTTTTAGGTCGTTCCTTCGCCACGCGCGGAGGGAGCAGGCAGCGCAGGTTGAGAGCCATCATTTCCAGTTCGGTAATGTTCAACGTCTGAGCAACCGTTTCGTTTCGCTGGGCGAACCCTGAAGCTCGAATTGGCGCGTGCCAAGCTGCGCACGTCGTAATCCTCCAGAGGAGGTCGGAACGTGCGGTTCAGCGCGCGCGCCTTTTCGATCATGCGCGCGATCACTTCCCGAAACGGCACGCCCTTCGAGCCGGGAAAGGCGTCGAAGGTCTGTCGTGTAGTACAGCAGAAAGTTGTGCCGATGGCCCTCGGCGATGCCTCTCCGACATTCTGCGAGCACTTCGAGTTCGATACGTAGCTTCAACGGTCGAGTGGGATCGCGCTTTCCGGAATTACATCGACGGTTCCCCTTCGGTTCGATGCGGGCTCGGGCTCAGGTGGCAGCGTGGCTGCGAGTTCTGCCAGCGTCCAGTAGCGGATTCCCGCGAGATTTTCCGCAACGGCGAAGTACGTTGCGGGCTTCCCCGATAGTCCGGGCGCCTTGAATCCATGAGTTGGCCTGACTCCCATGGGCGCGACAGAAGCCGCAGTGGAAGTCAGCCCGCACGCTATACTCCGTCGGCGATGCCCGGGAGTGACGCGATCGATGACCCTGAGGCGCGCGCGCACCATGTGTGGTCGGCGCAAATCGGTACCTATCGCGGAATAGAGAATTCGTTTCCCGCGAGCTACCGCATTGCGGAGCACGAGCACGCCGCGGCCACGGTCTATCTCGTTCTGCGTGGCGGCCACACAGAGGTCGCGCGCAACGGACGAGTCGAGTGCGCCACCGGCACGGTCGTCTTCTCGCCGCCGGGCGCGCGCCACGCGGATCATTACGGTCCCCGAGGCGGTGAAGCGTTTCTGGTGGCCGTTCCGGAGTCGCTCCTCCTGCGCGGCCGGGAAGCGGGCATCCGACTCGAGCAGACCGTACACACCACCGCGCCGAACCCGCGCCGAATCCTGCGCGAGATCCGCTCCGAGATGCGGAGTGCCGATGCCGTATCCCATCTCGCGGTCGAAGCTCTCCTGCTCCACATCCTCGCGGCGCTCCATCGCGAGGACGCTCTGCCGGGAAATCCGCCCCGCTGGCTCCGACGAGTCCATGAGCTTCTTTCGGAAGAAACGGCGGACGATCTCTCCGTCACGCGATTGGCGGAAGTGGCAGGCATTCATCCGGTCTATCTCACGGCGACGTTCCGGCGTTTCTTTGGCGTGTCGATCAGCGCGTACGCGCGGCAGCGACGCGCCGAACGAGCGCGGCACCTGCTCGCCACCTCGCGACTTCCGCTCGCGGAAGTCGCACTCGCGTGCGGATACGCCGATCAGAGTCACTTCTCGCGAGCCTTCAAGTCCGCGTTCGGCATCACTCCCGCGGCGTACCGTCGCGGTCGTGCCTGCTGAGGGGACCTTCGCTCCACGCAAAAACCTTCGATTCGTTCAAGAACCAACAAGCCGTCGCGTGATCTCCTCGCGACATGATTACCGCTCTCGTCTTCGCAGTCACTCTGGACGCGTTCCTGCCGAGCGCTGACATCAATGGCGGGGTTCTCGTCGCCGATCGGGGCGCAGTCGTGTACGAACACGCCTCGGGATTCGCCGACTTCGCGCGCCGCGTGCCGAACACGATCGACACACCCTTTCAAACGGCGTCGATCACGAAAACGCTCACCTCCACGGCGATCCTTCAGCTTCGCGACCGCGGAAAACTGGAGCTCGACAAACCGGTACGCCGATACCTCCCCGACTTTCCCTTCGAAGCGATCACGCTGCGTCATCTGCTCTCCCACACCTCAGCGCTTCCCGACCTCGAGCTCTTCGAATCCGTCGTGCAGAACGATCCGGCTCGCGTCATCAGCAATGCTGACGTGATCCCCGCACTCCGCGCATGGCAACGGCCGCTCGAGTTCAAGCCGGGCGATCGGTTCCGTTACAGCAACACGAACTACATGCTGCTCGCGCTCGTCATCGAGCGGGTGAGCGGGCAAACGTATTCCGGGTATCTGGAGCGCTACCTCTTTCGTCCGGCCGGAATGCGTGACAGCTTCGTCGGCGACGCCGCGCACGAAAAGAAGCTGACTCGCGCTGCGAAGAATCATCTCCTGCCGACCATGTACACGACCGAGCCGGTCGACGTGGCCACCCTCGATCTGCGCGACGAGCGGAAAATGCGACGCATCCGATACGAGACACGGAACCTCGGCGCCACCGTCGGAGACCAGAACGTCTTCAGCACGCTTCGGGATCTGTACCGCTTCGACCAGGCATTGAGGAGCGGCCGCCTTCTGTCGAGGCGTTCCCTGGACGAAGCAGCCACCCCGGTCAAGCTGAACGATGGCAGCACCTACTTCGACGCAGAAGTTACGGTTGCGTACGGCCTCCGCTGCTCGTACGGATTGGGATGGGAGGTCTGTGACGATCCGGCGGTCGGAAAGCTGATGAGTCACAGCGGATACAACCGCGGAATCGCCACGGTCTTCTACCGCAACCTCTCGAAGAATCAGACCGTCATTGCCTTCGATAATACCGACGGAAATTCTCTCGCGCAGAAGGTGGCGTCGGCGGTCAACATTCTCAATGGCAAGGAACCGCTGGAGATCGACAGCCGTGCGTCGCTGACGCGTGAATTCGGCGCCACTCTCGTCGCGCGAGGCGCCGCTGCCGCGATCATTCGCCTGAACGAGATGCGTGCGCAATCCGACGAGTACGTCGGGACGCCGCGGGGCATGAATGTTCTCGGCTACGACCTCCTGCACAACGGCCACACGGCGCTGGCGCTGGAGCCGTTCCGCATCAATCTGATCCTCCACCCCGACGATGCGAACGTCTATGACAGCTACGGTGATGCGCTCGCCGGGAATGGCGACGCTGCGGGCGCGCTGGCCATGTACAGGAAAGCGGTCATGCTCGATCCGAACAACATGGAGAGCCGGCGCAAGCTGCAGGAACTGGAAACCGCTGCGCGGAAGTGAGGCGCGGCGGAGGCCGCAGGTGCAAACCGTGTCGCCGCAACCAGGTGAACGGAACCACGTGGCCCGCCGAAAGGCGGGCTGTTTTGTTTGTGAAAAGGACCGGGTGCCGACGACGCCCGCCCTGACGCCCTACCCCGCCGGGTGGGCTTCCCTCCCACCCCACCACGTGCCGCCGCCTACCCGGCCGGTCGTCGTGGCGTCCCTGCGATCTGCGGAGAATCGCATCATCAAATGGAGGACGCCATGAAGGCATGGAGACTCATCCTGACCGTGGTCGCAGCAATCGCCTTTCTGATCGGAGTCGTCAATCCAGCAGCAGCGCAGATCAAGCTGACGGACACCGAAACGCAGAAGCTCTTCATCACCGTACATACCGTCGGTACCGCCCAGACGCTGAACCACGAAAACGTCTTCGATGGAACAGGGAAGGCTCTCGCCAAAGTCGAGCCGGGATTTCAGACCGCTTTCGGCGACCTCGGGTTCATCGGCAAGTTCGGCAAGAAGCAGGAAATCGAGGTCGTGTTCGACATGTACCTCAGCAGCCGCAATCATCCCTCGCAAACGTACGGCAACGAGGGCTACATGATCCTGCGCGGCGTTCCTGAGAACCTGCAGAGCCTGAAGTTCCTCGAACCGATCCTGAACAAGGTCGACCTCAAGGCGGGCCACTTCCTCGTCGACTTCGGCGACAACAAGGACCACCGCTCCAATAACGCCATCGTCCAACAGAACCCGCTCGTCGGCAACTTCGTGGTCGACCCGAACATCGTCAGCATCGGCATGCAGGTTTCGAGTAAGCCCGGCGCGCGCTACGGCTGGCTGATCGGCGTGAACAACGGCACGACCACCGAGGACTGGAGCGTCGGTCGCGGATTCGCCGTCAACGGCAAAGTCTTTTTCAATCCCAGCAAACCGCTCCGCGTCTCGGCTTCGTACATGACTGCCGACCAGAGCGACAACCCCAACAAGTCGGGCGGCGGCAGCCAGCTCCAGATGTTCACCGGCAACCGCAGCGGGGAGCGGTATGCAGGAGTCATGGGCGGTGGACAGGCGCCGGGCAACGTCTTCCCGCAGGCGGGCGAAAAGTTCAGCGCTGCGCAGCTCGACCTCACGTACGACGACGCGGCCTTCCCGCTCGAGTTCTACGGTCACTACGGCCGGACGCAGGACAAAGACATCAACGGTTCGGCAGCCGGTGCGCCGGAAGAGACCTGGAACTACTACGCGGGCGACGTCGTGTACAGGATCACCCCGGCCCTCTACGCCGCGGCGCGCTACAGCAACGCCACGACCGACATGCTCGCCGGACGCGACACCGACGGAAAGGTGAGCCGCATCCAGATCGGCGGCGGCTTCTGGCTCACCAGGAACATGCTCATGAAGCTCGAGTACGTGACCCAGAAGTACAGCGGATTCCGGCAGGGCGACATGGTCAACAACAACATCCAGGCGTGGCGCGACCCTGAGTTCAACGGGTTCGTCGCCGAAGTCTCCTTCGCCTTCTGACCGGTTCTGGCGAAGGGCTCCCGCTCCGGGGGCCCTTCGCTTTGGAGATCGAAATCATGAGACACGCAACAATCGCCCTGCTCCTCACGCTGCTGGTCCTCCCCCTCCGCGGCGGCGCTTCCGACAACGCGCGCTTCGTGCCGGCGAAGGCATCCGCGAAGACCACGGAAGTCACGATCAAGGGGACGTCCTCGCTCCACGACTGGACCATGGAAGGAACCACGATCAACGGCTCGATCGAAACGGATCCCACCGCGTGGCGCGTCGCCGGCGACAAGCTGGCCAAAGCGGTCGTCTCGATTCCTGTGGCTTCCATCAGGAGCGAGCACAAGAAGATGGATGCGCTGATGCAGGAGGCGCTGAAAGCGAAGACGAATCCCGAGATCCGCTACGAGGTCACGGCGGCGAGCGTACCGAAAGTCACCAGCGAAGGCTTCATCGTGCGCACCACCGGCAAGCTCACCATCGCCGGCATGACCCGCGACGTCTCGATGGACGTGACGGCGACGCGGATCGGCGACGAACAGTACGCGCTGGTCGGCTCGGTGCCGGTGCGCATGCCGGACTACGGCATCAAGCCGCCCACAGCAATGCTGGGGACGATCAAGACCGGCGCCGATGTGACGGTGACGTTCCGCTGGGTCGTCGCAAAGGTCTGAGCCATGAACCCGCTGGCCTGCTTCGCGGCGATCGCCGTCATTCTCATCGGTGCACATGAGGCGAGTGGAGCAGGCACCACCCAGCTCGTCATCGCGCCGCGAAGCAGCCTGGTTCTTTCCGGCTCATCCAACGTGACAGGGTGGCGTTGCACCGGAACGACCCTGGAAGGGCGGATGGAGGTGGCCGCCCCGGTGGAGAAGGTCAACGAGGTCATTGACCGGATCGAGGACGGCAACATCGGGCCGTGGATGTCCAACCCGGCGGCGGGCCGTTTTCCTCCGCCCCGCTTCGATTTGACCATCCCGATCACCTCTCTTCGCTGCACCGGAGGCCGGCCCATGGAGAAGGACATGACCAGAGCCCTCAAAGCCGACCGCATTCCGGCGATCACGTTTCGGTTCACGGGGCTCCGGTCCGGCATCACACACCACATCGACGACCGGCAGTTCGAAGCAACGATCGCCGGCCAACTCTCCCTGGCCGGAGTCACGCGGGAGATCTCCTTCCCGGTGACGGCGCGACGATTGTCCCGCTCTCAGTTTCGCCTGACCGCGGACATGTCCGTACGCATGACCGACTTCGGCGTTGCTCCGCCCACCGCGCTGTTCGGCGTGATCAAGGCAGCGAATGAGCTGTCGGTGCGCCTCGACCTGACGGTGGAGGTGGTCCGATGACGGTCACCGGAAAACCCTTTCCAATCGGCGACGTCTCCGTCGCTCGAGTCGAGTCGCCGCTCGACCACGGGGCGGTTCCGAAATACGCTGTCCGGGGAGCCGATCTCGAAGTGACCTACAAACGTTTACGCTGGCTCGCGATTGCCGCACCGCTGGTCATCGTCGCACTGCTCGAAGGCATTCGCATGCTGACGATCGGCTCCACATCGTTGCGCAACCGTCTCACGCTCGACCTCTTCGTGGCCGGCGCGTTCATCCTCTTCGGGTTCATCATGGTCCGGGCCGTCAGTCGCGCGCATCGCAGGCTGGAGCGTCAGAACGCCGAGCTCCTCGCGCTGCACGGAGCAGGGCTCGACGTCAGCGCCGAGCTCGCCCTCGACGCCGTTCTGAACAAAGTCGTCGAGCGCGCCCGATCCCTCGTGGGGGCACGTTATGGCGCGCTGTCCGTCGTCGACTCGGATGGGAGAATCCAGGCCTTCATCACGTCGGGCATCAGCACGGCCGATCGTGAGCGCATCGGGCCCCCGCCTGTCGGCCACGGACTCCTCGGCGTCGTTCTTCGCCAGGGCCAGCATCTGCGTCTCGACGATCTCACCAACGATCCGCGGTCACAGGGCTTCCCGCCGAATCATCCGCCGATGAAGTCGTTGCTGGCGGTCCCGATTGCATGCAAGAGCCCATTCGTCGGCAACCTCTATCTCGCGGAGAAGGAGCGAGGAGAGACGTTCACGCAGTCGGACGAAGAGACGCTCGAGCGCTTCGCCGTCCAGGCCGGCATTGCGATCGACAACGCCCACCTCCATCAACAAGTCGCCGCCATGGCGGTCGCGCGCGAGCGGCTTCACATCGCGCACGAGATCCATGACGGCGTGTCTCAGGTGCTCGGCTACGTCAACACCAAAGTTCAGGCCGCCAATGAATACATCCGCCGCGGCAAGCCCGAGGAGGCGACCGTGCAGCTTCGCGAGCTCGCCTCGGCCGCGCGCGAGGCGTACGGCGATGTCCGCGAGTCGATCATCGATCTTCGGACGCTGCCCGAGCCGCATCGGACCTTCGCCACCGTCCTCGAAGAATACCTCGCGCGCTGGAAGGAACAGAGCGGGATCAGTACGCAGCTGACGATCGATGCCGAACTGACGCTCCCGATCAGCGCCGAGTTGCAGCTCGTCCGGATCGTCCAGGAATCGCTGACGAATGTCCGGAAGCACTCGAAAGCAACGACGGTAAAGATCGACGTACGGAAACGCGAAGGCACGCTCGCGATCACGATCGCCGATGACGGCGTCGGGTTCAATCAGGCCCAACGCTCGCGCAGCGATTTCCCGAGGTTCGGACTGGCGACGATGAGAGAGCGCGCATCGAGCATCGGTGGAACGCTCGTCCTCGATTCGACGCCGGGAGAAGGTACGCGCGTGCACGTCACCGTGCCGCTCACCAGTGCCTGAACCGGCGACGCTATACTCCGATGGGTGCGCATCCTCATCGCCGACGATCACGCGCTCTTTCGCGACGGCCTCCGGAGCCTGCTTCAGGCTCAGGGACATGAGATCGCCGGTGAAGCGCGCAACGGGCGTGAAGCGATCGAGCTGACCCGCACCCTGAACCCGGAGCTCGTGCTGATGGACATTTCAATGCCCGAGCTCGACGGAATCGCTGCAACGAAGGCGATCCTCGCGGAACTGCCCGGAACGAAGGTCGTGATCCTCACCTCGTCGGAGCAGAACGAAACGCTCTTCGACGCGATCAAAGCCGGCGCTCAGGGCTACCTGCTCAAGAACCTCGAAGCCGATGATTTCTTCGCGCTCCTCGACCGCGCTGCACAGGGGGAGCCGGCGCTCACGCCCGACCTCGCGCGCAAGCTTCTCCAGGAGTTCGCAAAACCGCGCCGGGAGGAGAGTGAAGATCCCGATGCGCTGACCGCGCGCGAACGGGAGGTGCTCGAGCTGATGGTCGAGGGTGTGACGTCGAATCGCACTCTCGCCAAACGCCTGGACCTGAGCGAGAACACCGTGAAGTTTCACGTGCGCAACATCCTCGACAAGCTCCGTCTCCACAGCCGCGCTCAGGTCGTGGGCTACGCGCTGAGGAAGAAGATCGCCGGCTCGGAGTGAGCCGCGTGTACATCACGTGAGGACGTGACACGGATCATGTCTCGCCCCTTCGGCGCGAGCGCATGCTTCCTCGCACGAGCACGTCGCGGCAGTAGCGCGAGCAGAAAGAGTTCCTCGGGGGACGCCAGCGCTGGCGGGAGGGGCGGGCGGTCGCTTCACGATCGCCGCGAAACAGCGGACCGCTCGCGACCGCGCGTCAGCAACGATCTTTCACGATCGCCACCGCCTGACGCTCGAGATCCGCGCAGCAGGTGGTCCACGTCGAGTCGAACCAGCCGTTTTCACGCGCGTGAATCGTGACCGCGGTGACGGACTGGCTGTGCTCGACGCAGCGCAGAAGCGCGGCCTGTTCCAGCCGCGGGCGCAGCCGGTTTCGCAGTTCCGGTCCGCGGTCGTGCACGACGATGCGCATGACGTCCATCAGGACGCTCATGTCGCCACCGCCACCGGCGCGGCGAGCGTCGTCCCTTCCGGGAAATCCAGCGGACGTCCCGGCGGCAGCAGCATGTGCCAGCGCGGCGCGACGTCGCTCGGGAGGACGAACTCGAAGAGCTGACTGAAACAACGAATGCGCAGCACCTTGCCGCCGCCGATGGCCTGTCCCGTGGCGAGGCAGGTGTCGTATTCGATCTCGCGGACCCATCGCAGGTCGAGCGACGCTTCCATGTCCGTGTTCTCGTAGAAGAGATCCGTGTCGGTGAGCGCCAGGGTCACCTTCATGTGCCGGTTGCCGTCGACGAACTCGCCGGGGCTGACGATGCGCGAGGTCGGGCGGCGTCTGGCCGCGAGCGCCTCGATCCGCGAAGCACCGACACGGCGATAGAGCTGCCACGAGAGAACTGCAATCAAACTCAGCGCTACGACCGATGACCAGAACAGCATGAGATCCTCCCGGAGTGGCGGGAGAAGACCGCAGTCGCGGCCGTTCTCCCGCAGTGGCGGTTCAGGTCAGACGCGGGCGGCGTCGCCGCGAGGCTTCGCCTCGTTGACCTTGAGGGCCTGGCCGTTCACGTCGCGTCCGTCGAGACCGGTGATGGCCGCCTTGCCTTCGTCGGCACTGCCGAACTCGATGAAGCCGAAGCCCTTCGACGCGCCGCTGTTCCGCTCGGTGGCGACGTTCGCCGAAACCGGCGTTCCATACGGCGTAGCAAGCTCATTGAGCTGCGCATCGGTGATCTGTTTGGAGAGATTTCCCACGTACAGTTTCATTTGATTCTCCTGGCCGGCGCTGCCGGCAGTTCTCCCGAGCTCCGCCGTGCAGAGACACGTCGGCCGGGAGAAGGAAACTAAGAGGGATGAGTCCAGAGGATCTGACTTAGTTCAGATGGACTGAAGAGCTGGAAAGGTTTCCGGCGTACAGCCACCATACACGGATGGGTGCGGGATGTATACGAATAAGAAGAGGGCTCCGAGCTTGCATTGCCGACAGGACACCGGAGTCATGAAGTGAGCACGACTGAAACAAGACCGCGCATCGACATCCCGCTCATGAGTTTCCTCATGCTGACGCCCGTCATCGGCATCGCCGGCACGGCGCTCTACACCTACCGGACCGGCTTCGAGCTCTGGATGCCGCTGCTGGCCCTGGGGATGTACGTGGCGGTCGGCCTGTCGATCTGCGCCGGCTATCACCGCTTCTTCTCCCACAAGAGCTACGAAGCCGCGTGGCCGGTGCAGCTTTTCTACGCGGTCTTCGGTGCCATGGCCGCGCAGAACTCGATCCTCTGGTGGTCGTCGAGCCATCGCACGCATCATCAGTACGTCGACCGCGACTGGGATCCGTACAGCATCAAGCGCGGCTTCTGGTGGGCCCACATCCTCTGGATCTTCCACAAACACGACGCGCCCGACATCGAGGGAAATGCACCCGACCTGCTCGCGAACCCGATCGTGCGATGGCAGGCCCGCTGGTACAAAGTCCTGGTCATCGTCGGCGGATTCGGCCTGCCGACGCTCATCGGTGCTCTCTTCGGCGACGCGATCGCCGGATTGTTGTGGGGCGGCTTCCTGCGGCTGGTCGTGATCCATCACACGACGTTCTTCGTCAACTCGCTCGCTCACTACATGGGCGAGCCGGCCTATAACGCCGACGTCTCCGCCCGCGATAACTGGGCCGTCGCCCTCCTCACCCTCGGCGAGGGCTATCACAGCTTCCACCATCGCTTCCCCAACGACTTCCGCAACGGCATCCGCTGGTATCACTGGGATCCCGCCAAATGGTTCATCGCCGCCCTGCGCATGGTGGGACTGGCGCACGATCTTCGTTCGACGCCCACGCCTCGCGTGGAACAGGCGCGCATGCAGGCGGCCGTGCGTGCCGTCGAACCGCACCTGGTCGCAATTCCGGAGTCTGCCGCGGAAGAGGTGCAGCGCCTCCTCGCCAGCGCACGAGCCCATCTCGCCACGGCGCTAACACTCTGGCGCCAGCACCTCGCCGAGCGCGCGTCCGGCGCCTCCAGCCGCTGGCGATCCACGCGCCAGGCCGCACGCCAGCACCTTCGCCTCTGCCGCCGCAACTGGAGACAGGCGTGCAAAACGGCACGCGCGACGATCGGCAGAGCGTCGGGTGCGACGACGTCCGCGACGGGGTGAAAACCCCGAAGCTTCGCCTGCTGTTGATCGAGGACGAGACGGATCTCGCCGCGAACGTCGTCGAGTATTTCGAAGAACGCGGGCACGAGGTCGATTACGCGGAGGATGGGGAACGCGGGGTGGCGCTCGCGCTGGCGGGGGCGTTCGACGTCGTCGTGCTCGATGTGATGTTGCCGCGGATGGGTGGGATCGAGGTCTGTACGGCGATCCGCGAGCGCGCGACGCGGCAGGTGCCGATCCTCATGCTCAGCGCACGTGATGCGTTGTCCGACAAGATCCTCGGATTCGACAGCGGCGCGGATGATTACCTCACGAAACCGTTCGCGCTCGTCGAGCTGCTGGCGCGGTGTCAGGCGCTGGCGCGGCGGCGCGAGCTGCAGCGCGGGAGTGTGCTGACCATCGGGTCGCTCTCCGTGAATGTGCGTACGCGCGTGGCGATGCGCGGCGCGACGGCATTGAAGCTGACGCCGAAAGGGTTCGAGATCCTGCGCGCGCTCGCGGAGGCGTACCCGGAACCGGTGACGCGATCGGAATTGCTCGAGCGCATCTGGGGACCGGACTGGCCGGACAGTGACGCGCTCCGCTCGCACATTTACGCGTTGCGACAGGAGCTCGACGGATCGCATCCGCGGCGCATGCTCGAGACGCTGCACGGCGTCGGCTTCAAGCTCGAGGCGGATGAATGACGACGATGCGGCGCCGCCTCATGCTGTCGGTGGCCGCGCTCGCCGTGGCGATCTGTATCGTGTACAGCGCGCTCGCGCTGCTGTTCGCGTACGTCGTCGAAGACCACTTCTTCGCCTCGCTGCTCACGGTCGAGGGGTTGCCGTTCGTCAAACGCTACGACGAATGGAAGGACGTCCCCGAGGAGGTGCGGGCGGGTGCGAAGAGTCCGAAGGCGCGGGAAGTGGCGGGACGCGACGGCCGGCATTACCACCTGCGCAAAGACGGCGACCAATGGGTCGTCGCAGAAGTGAGCTCGCTCCTGGCAGTGCGGCCCATGCGGCTCACGCTCCTGAAGATCCTGATTCCGGCGTCGGCAGCGATGCTGATCGCGAGCATCGTCATCGCGGCGGCCATCGCACGGCGCAGCGTGCGACAACTCACCGCGCTCGCCGGCGCGGTCGAATCGGGAGCCACGCAAAAACTCACCGCGCATGCGAGCGACCACGAAGTACGCGTCGTGGCGCAGGCGCTCGAGACGGCATTCGCGCGAGTGGAGAACCTCCTCCAACGCGAGCGCGCGTTCGTCGGCGACGTCAGTCACGAGCTGCGAACGCCATTGGCGGTCATCCGCGGCGCCGCCGAACTGCTCGCGAAAAACGCGCAGGCGCAACGCATCCTCGACGCCACGCAATCGAGCGAAGACGTGATCGACCTCATGCTCGCCCTCGCGCGCGAGGAGACCGCGCACGAATCGCCGGCCGACATCCACGTCCTGCCGTTCGTCGAGAAGCTGCTCCTCCACCATCGCGGTCTCCTCGGCCGCGACGACGTCGAGGTCGAGGTGGACATCCCGCCGCAGATGCACATCGTCGCGCCGGCCGCGGCAACGGACGTCGTGCTTTCGAACCTCATCACGAACGCGCTGCGCCACGGAGGCGGCACGCCGATCTTCATCCACGGCCGCGAACGCACGATCTCCGTTCGCAACGGACGTGCGGAGCAACAGGCGCGGGCGCAGCGTCCCGGCATCGGACTCCATCTCGTGCAACGCCTCTGCGCCGCGTGCGGCTTCGCGCTGGCGATCGAGACCGCGGCCACCGGCACGACCGCGGCGCTCACGTTCAGTAGCCGCCCGGATTCTTGAGGAACCGCCACACGATCTTGCAGCCGATCGTCCAACTGCGCGCGCGCCGCTCGACGAGCCGCGCGATCGCGTCGAGCGCGGCGCGATCGTAGTAGTGACCGTCGAACACTACCCCCGCGATGCGCTGCGTGTTGCGGACGTCGGCGAGCGGATTCGCATCGAGCAGCAGCAGGTCGGCCACGTAACCCTGCGCGATGCTGCCGTAACGGTCGTCGAGCGCAAAGTACTGCGCGGGGAGCAGAGTGGCCGAGCGAAGCACGTCCGCGTTCGACAAGCCAGCGGCGCGGAGTTGCAGCAGCTCGCGATGCAGATCCGCACCGGCGACGATGTAGTCCGTCCCCGCCAGCACCTTCACGCCCGCGCGATGCGCGGCGCCGGTGAGCTCGAGGCCCTTGCGATGGAACTCGCGGTCCGTCGCCCGCGCGGCCGGCGACGGATCTTCCGCAATCAGCTCGTCGAGGTCCTCCAGCCACTGCCGCTTCATCAGCGGATGCAGATAGCGAAGCAGCGGATCGTTGCGCACCGACGCATCGTTCGCGTACGCGTCCGACCAGCGCGTGAGATGCGTCGGCACGTACCACGTCCCGTGCTGCACCATCGCCGCGAAGATCTCCTGCGCCAGCGCCGGATCGTGCTCGTCGAGCATGCGCCGCCGGTCGTCGCTGCGCTGCGGATACCTGCCGGGAAACGACTCCTGCAGGAGGAAGCGCGCATGCTCGATGCTCTTCTGGTGCGCGACGGCTTCGCGCGCGCTCACCGATCGCGGACGATGGCCGACGACGTCGATGCCGAGGCGTTTCGCTTCGTCGACCAAGGCAAAGTAGGCGGCGCGGGGGATGCGGTCGTACACCTTGATCGCGTCGACCGTCGGCGCGAAATGGCGCACGAACTGGCGCGCCTGTTCCGGCGTGGCCGTATCGAAATACGCGGGGACGTCGCCGAGGCGCTGGACCATGCCGGGACCGTTGGCCATCCAGCTCGTGGAAGCGACGATCCGCGGCCCGATGCGCGCGCCGGTGAGCGCTTCCGCGGTCCAGCGCCGCTTGTCTTCCGCGCACGCGGCGAATGGATCGTCGGGCGTGGGACAGCCCTGCAGGTCGCGCACGTTCGTCACGCCGTACGCGATGTACAGCGGCAGGTCGAGCAGCGGCGTGACGGCGTAGACGTGCGTGTGCATGTCCCACAGCGCCGGCATGAGGAACCTGCCGCGGCCGTCGATCACGCGCGCGTGCGGCGGAATGCCGATCGTCCCGACGGCGCGAATGCGTCCATGTTCCACGAGCACCGACTGCGACGGCACGACGGCACCCGCGCGTACGTCGACGATCGCCACGTCGCGGATCACGAGCGGCCCGAGCGTGCGCGGCGCGGCGAGTTGCTCCTCCGGCCACAGCACGCCGAGGGCAAACAGCAACACCACGACGAGGACGACGCCGGCCGTCGTCTTCAGGAAGACCTTCATCGCGACACCATGACAGGTGCGACGTGAAGAAAAAGTGAAGGCGCGTCAGAGATCGCGTTTGTAGCGCGCGACCATCTCTTCCTGCGACTCGACGCGGCCCTCCATCCCGGTCTGGTCCTTCAGCATCTCGCCGAGGGTCGGCAACACCGAGCGCTCGCGGCGGGACTCGTCCGACCAGAGCCGCGAGCGCATCAGCGACTTCGCGCACTGCAGGTACGCCTCCGCCACCGTCACCTCGATCCTCACCCGCGGCGCCGCGATCGTGAGTCGCGCCGTGCCGTTCACGCGCAGCGTCTCGTCGACACCCGGAATCAGGAAGAGCAACCCGATTCGGCCATCGGTGACGAGATTCTCCAGCGTATCGAGCCGATTGTTGCCCGCCGCATCGGGAATGTGGAGCGTGACGTCGTCGACCACGCGCACGAACCCCGGCTCCCCGCCGCGCGGCGACGCATCGAGTCCATCCGCGCCGGCGCTCGCGATCACGAGAAACGGAGCAAGCTCGATGAAGCGCCGGCAATGCCGGTCCAGCCGCGAGAGCTGCTTGCGCACGGCACGCTCGGAGGGCTGCGGGTAGAGGCGGCGAAGGTCGTCGAGCGAATCGATGGAATCGGACATGACTTTTGCGAGTTCACTCTAACCGCACCGATGAAGATCTGAAGCCCGTCGTTCCGTCCACCGATGCTTCCGCGCCCGCGGGAGGAGGGGAACAATGAGTTTGCTTCAGGTGTCGGCTCTCGCCTTTCGCCACGATTCCCAGACAGACTGGCTTTTCCGCAACGTCGCCTTCGAGATTGCGCCCGGCGACCGCATCGCGCTCGTCGGCCCGAACGGATCGGGCAAAACGTCGCTCTTGCGCATCCTCACCGGCGAGCTCGAGCCGGGTGACGGCGCGATCGTGCGGCGCACCGGCCTGCGCATCGCGTACGTACGGCAGGAAGTGTGCGCGCCGGACGGCGAGTCGCTCGAAGACTTCGTGCTCGACGCGCAGTTCGGCGACATGCGCCGCGAGTTACGCGCGCTCGAAGCGTCGCTCGACGGCGAAGCGAACGCGCTCCGTTACGCGGACCTGCTGAACGCGTACGAGGCCGTGGGCGGCTACGCCTTCGAAGTGCAGGCGGAAAAAGTCCTCGAAGGCCTCGGCTTCGACGCACGCGAGCGCACGCTGACGATGTCTCAGCTTTCGAGCGGACAGCGCTCGCGCGCGGAGCTGGCGAAGCTTCTCCTCCGTCCCGCGGACTTGCTCCTCATCGACGAGCCGACGAACCATCTCGACGTCGACGCACGCGAATGGCTCGAGCGTTATCTGGCCGGCCTCGACGCCGCGTATCTCCTCATCTCCCACGACCGCGTTTTCCTCGGCCGCACCGCCACGCGCACGTTCGAGCTGCGCGGCGGCGCGCTCACGCCGTTCGAAGGCTCGTACGAGTTCTATCGCCAGCAGCGCGCGCTGCACGAGCGTCAGGCGTGGGAGCGCTACGAGTCGCAGCAGCGCCGCGACGCCGCGGCACAACGCGCGGCCGAGCAGCGCATGGCCACGGCGCGCAAAGTCGCGCGCACGCCCGTGGGCATCCGCTCGTGCCACGACTTTTACCAGGCCAAGGCCGCGCGCCTGCAACGCACCGCGCGCATCCTCCGCGAGCGCACCGGTCGCGAGCCGAAGGCGGTGAAGCCGTTCGTCGAAACGCCGATCCGCGTGCTCGACTTTGGCGACGTCCGCGTTTCCGGAGATACGGTTTTGCGCATCGACGGCCTCGCGAAATCGTTCGACGGCAAGGCGCTCTTCGCCGATCTCTCCATGACCCTCGCCCGCGGCGAGCGCCGCGCCATCGCCGGTCCGAACGGCACCGGCAAGACCACTCTCCTCCGCATCCTCCTCGGCCGCGAAACCGCGGATGCAGGCGTCGTGGAGCTCGGCCGCGGCGTGAAGCCCGGCTACTTTTCGCAGGAAGGGGAGCACATGGATCCGTCGCTCTCGCCGCTCGCCTTCTGCCTCACCGCGAACCCGAACGAGGAGTGGGTGCGCACGATCCTCGCGTGTCTGAAAGTGCGCGCCGAGCAGGTGCGCCAGCCGATCGGCTCGATGAGCGGCGGCGAGCGTGCGAAAGTCGCCCTGGCCGCGCTTCTCGTCAGCGGTGCGAATCTCCTCCTGCTCGACGAGCCGACGAACCACCTCGACCTCGAGGCGCGCGAGGCGCTGGAAGGCACGCTCGCGCAGTATCCCGGCGCGATCCTCTTCGTCTCACACGACCGCTACTTCGTCGAAGAAGTAGCGGACGACGTCCTCGAGCTCGCGCGCTTCCAGCACCACTGCTCCCCCTCTTCCCCGTCCCCTTCGACGCGGGCGCAGAGCTGGTCGCCGTCGCGCCAGTAGACGATGCGTTTCGGGAAATCGTGCGAGGGGTTTTCGAAGACGATGCGATGCGCGGAGACGGCAGTGGACGGGAACTCGGTGGGGGGCCGTCCGGAGGGTTGCGCGACGAACACGAGCTGCTCGCCGCGCGACTCGATGCGCATGAACTCGAACGACGTTTTCTTCGCGCGAATGTCGCGGTGCACGCCGAGGAGGAGACCGCCGGCGGGAGTGGTCCAGTACTCCTCCATCTGCACGCCGTCGATCGTCGCGCTCCAGTGACCCGACAGCCACGCGGGGAGCTCCGCCGCGTGCAGGAGCGACGGCAGCAGCATGAACGCGATTGCGATCCACTTCTTCATCGCAGCATGATGACACGCGTGCGATTCGTCTGGACCTTTGCCGGCACCGTGTTCCTCGCCATCGGCGTGGCCGGCGTCATTCTGCCGCTGATGCCGGGGACGGTGTTCCTGCTCCTCGCCTCCTTCTGCTATCTGCGCGGCTCGAAGCGCCTGCACGCCTGGCTCATGGGCCACCCGATCCTCGGCCGTCAGGTGCGCATCATGACGGGCGAGCTGCCGATGCCGGTGACGGCGAAGATCACGGCCATCGCGGCGATGTGGATCGCCGTCACGATCTCGGTGTTCGCGGCCACCCACCTCGCCGTGCAGATCGCACTCGTGGTGCTGGCGGTGATCGGGACGTGGTTCATTCTCGCGCGGCGGTGATCCGCGTACGCGGCACGACGCCGCGACCCGCTTCCCCAGCACGGCCCGTGCGGTGATTCCCGGCGAACTGTAATGCGGTGGAGGCGCGTGCGTCTGCGAGGGTGGAGGCAGTCATGACCAGACGTACTTTCGCACTCGCAACCGCCCTTTTCGCATTCCTCGCCGCGTGCGCCAGCCGCCCCGCGGCGTCCGAGTTCGGGCCCGGCCCGCGCAAGTCCGCGCAGGGTCTCTATACCGCCACGCTCGTCCTCGACGAAACCCTGACGCCCCGCAAGATGTACACGGTGCGCGTGAGCGTCACCGGGGCGAACGGGGCGGCCCTCCCGGACGCCGCCATCGCCATCGACGGCGGCATGCCGCAGCACGGCCACGGTCTACCCACCCGTCCCCGCATCACCCGCAACCTCGGCGAAGGGCAGTACGAGATCGGCGGCCTGCGCTTCAACATGAGCGGCTGGTGGGAGCTCGAACTGACCATCACCACGCCCGCCGGCGCCGATACCGTCACGTTCAATCTCGACGTCGGCAAGCAGGCCGCGCGATCGGCGTCGTGGACGCCCGATCAGATCGAAGAGCTGCGGTCGATGTCGCTCGGCGAGCTCGGACCGGTGCCCGCCGATCCGAGCAATCGCTTCGCGGACGATCCGCGCGCGGCGCAGCTCGGGAAGCAGCTCTTCTTCGACACGCGACTCAGCTCCAACGGCAAAGTGTCGTGCGCGACCTGCCACCTCCCGGACAAAGAGTTCCAGGACGGCACCGCGCTGGCCAAAGGCGTCGGCACCACCGACCGCCGCACCATGCCGATCGCCGGCACCGCGTACGCGCCATTCCTCTTCTGGGACGGCCGCAAGGACAGCCAGTGGGCGCAGGCCCTCGGTCCGCTGGAGAGTCCCGTCGAACACGGCGGCAAGCGCGAGCAGTACGCGAAGGTGATGGAGGACCACTATCGCGACGACTACGAAGCGGTGTTCGGACCGATGCCCGACGACACGACCGCGGTCTTCGTCCACATGGGCAAATCGATCGCCGCATTCGAGCGCACGATCCAGTACGAGCCTTCCCGCTTCGACCGCTACGTCGACCTGCTCGTGAAGACCGGCAGCGCGCCGGAGAACATCCTCACCGAAGACGAAGTCGCGGGACTGCGCCTCTTCACCGGCAAGGCAAACTGCACGCAGTGCCACAACGGCCCGCTGCTGACGAACAACGAGTTCCACAACACGGGCGTGCCCGCGGGCGCGAAGCCGGATCGCGGCCGCATCGAAGGCTCACGCGCCGTGATGCAGGACGAATTCAACTGCCGCAGCAAATGGAGCGACGCGAAACCGGAGCAGTGTGCGGAGCTCGACTTTCTCGCGGTGGGCGCGCACGAGCAGGAACGCGCGTTCAAAGTGCCGTCGCTGCGCAACGTCGCCGAGCGCGCGCCGTACATGCACGCCGGTCAGTTCGCGACGCTCGACGCAGTGGTCGCGCATTACAACGCCGCACCGGCCGCGCCGGCGGGACATTCGGAATTGAAGCCGCTGTCGCTGAACGCACGGGAAATCCGCCAGCTCACCGCATTCCTGCGCGCGCTGAGCGCGGAATGAGCGCATTTACACGCGCGAATGATCCGCGGGGCGCCGCGCGCGGGCGCGGCGCTCCCGTACCCACAGCGCAAGCCATGCGACGAGCGCCCAGAAGCCGGCATTCACGAGCAGCAGCACGGTCACGCCGAGGCCCTTCTGCACCGGCGACGCGACACTCGGCGCCGCATGCGCGAGCAGAAAGTCGAGCACGGTAATCGCCGGCCACCCCGGCCAGTGCCACGGACCGAGACGCGCGAGCACGGTCATGGCGATGCCGAAAAGAACGCAGCGAAAGCTGCGGCTCATCTGACGCGGTCGAGCGCTCTCGAACATCGTTTCAGGCCACCGTGTTGCAACGCGCCACTCCCTCGAAGGAGCGTAATGCATGAAAGCAGTCTGCTGGTATGGCCATAGCGAAGTCCGCGTGGAAGACGTCCCCGATCCCGAGATCCTGGAGCCCACCGATGCCATCGTGAGGATCACCACCACCGCCATCTGCGGCTCCGATCTTCATCTCTACGACCAGTACATGCCCACCATGAAAAAGGGCGACGTCCTCGGCCATGAGCCGATGGGCGAAGTCGTCGAGGTCGGCTCGGCCGTCACGAACCTGCAGCCCGGCGATCGCGTGGTCATCCCCTTCAACATCGCGTGCGGCGCGTGCTGGTTCTGCCAGCGCGAGGAGTATTCGCTCTGCGACAACTCCAATCCCAACGCCGAGATGGCCCGCCAGCTCATGGGACAGTCGCCCTCCGGCGCGTACGGCTACTCGCATCTCACCGGCGGGTATCCGGGCGGACAGGCGGAGTACCTGCGCGTGCCTTACGCGGACGTCGGTCCGCTCAAGATCGAGAACGGACTTCCGGACGAGAAGGTGCTCTTCCTCTCCGACATCTTCCCCACGGGCTACATGGCCGCGGAAAACGCGAACATCGAGCCCGGCGCGACCGTCGCGGTGTGGGGCTGCGGGCCCGTGGGCCAGTTCACGATCAAGAGCGCGTGGATGTTCGGCGCCGGCCGCGTCATCGCCATCGACACCGTTCCCGAACGACTGGAGATGGCCCGCCGCGAAGGAAAGGCGGAGACGCTCGACTTCGACAACGGCGACAGCGTCTACGAGCGTTTGATGGAAATGACCGGCGGACGCGGTCCCGACGCCTGCATCGACGCCGTGGGGACGGAAGCGCACGCGGGCGGCAGTCCGGATGCGATCCTCGACAAGGTCAAGGCCGCGATGATGCTCGGCACCGATCGTCCGCACGTGCTGCGCGAGGCCATCCGCTGCTGCCGCAAAGGCGGCACCGTCTCGATCCCCGGGGTGTACGTCGGCTTCCTCGACAAGATCCCGTTCGGCGCGCTGATGAACAAAGGCCTGACCATCAAGACCGGCCAGACGCCCGTCAAAAAGTACTACCACAAGCTGCTGAAGATGGTCGAAGACGGAGAGATCGATCCGTCGTTCGTCATCACCCATCGCATGAAACTTGAAGAGGCCCCCGAGGCGTACCGGATGTTTCGCGAGAAAACGGATGGCTGCGTCAAGGTCGTGCTGAAGCCGTAAAAGGAGATCTCCATGCGAACGTCGCTCATCGCCCTCTTCACCCTGTTCGCCGTTGCCATGCAGGCGCAGCAGCAACCCGCCGCGCCACCGCCCGCGACCGCACCTTCGAGCGCGGGCAACCTCCGCTTCGAGAGACTGGCCACGCTCGAACAGCCGTGGGGCATGGCGCTGCTGCCCGACGGACGCTTGCTCATCACCGAGAAATCGGGACGCCTGCGCATCTTCGCGCGCGGACGCTTGTCGGAACCCGTGCAGGGCGTGCCGCGTGTGGTCCATCGCGGCACGCCGTTCGAGCAGGGCGGCCTCATGGACGTCGAGGCCGATCCTGATTTCGCGCGCAACGGCTTCGTCTATCTCTCGTTCAGTGAAGCCGCGGAGGAGCAATCGTCCGCCATCACGGAAACGGGAGAAGCCCGCTTCGGCGAATACGTCGACATGACGGACAACGTCATCCGCGGCGGCGCGGTCGCACGCGCGCGGCTCGACGGCAACACCCTCCGCGACGTCACCGTGATCTGGCGTCAGGTGCCGAAGACCGTCGGACGCGGACACTTCGGCAACCGCATTCTGTTCGGTCCGGACGGGAAGCTCTACATCACCTCCGGCGAGCGCATGCGCTTCGAGCCCGCGCAGCAGCTCACCTCGAACCTCGGCAAGATCGTCCGCGTCAACTCCGACGGCTCCACCCCGAACGACAACCCGTTCGTCGGACGCGAGAACGCGCGCGGCGACATCTGGTCCTACGGTCATCGCAACATCCTCGCGGCCGCGTTCGATCCGTCGTCGCGCCGGCTCGTCGCGTTCGAGATGGGGCCGCTCGGCGGCGACGAATTGAACGTGATCCAGGCGGGAAAGAACTACGGCTGGCCGCTCGTCAGCAACGGCGACAACTACGCGAGCTCCCCCATCCCCGACCATCCGACGCGCAACGATCTGGAGGCGCCGATCCGCACGTGGACGCCCGTCATCTCACCGTCCGGCGCGATCTTCTACAGCGGCGCCATGTTCCCCTCCTGGCGCGGCAGCGTGCTCGTGGGCGGCCTGTCGTCGCTGTCGATCATCCGCCTGACGTTCGACGGCGATCGCGTGAGCCACGAGGAACGCATCTACACCGGCCGCCGCATGCGCGACCTGCTGCAGGCGCCGGACGGCGCGATCTACGCGATCGTCGACGACAAGGCGGGCGATTTGTTGCGGATTACGACGGCGGCACCTGCACGATAATCCGCGTGCAGTGAAATCCATCCGCACCGTCATCGCCACCGAATACGTCACGCCTCTCCGCGAAGGCGGCTCCCTTCCCGCCATCGTCGAGGCGAACGACGACGGCACGTACGTCGCCAAGTTCCGCGGCGCGGGGCAGGGGGTGAAGGCGCTCGTCGCGGAGCTCGTCTCCGGTGAGATCGCCCGTCTTCTCGGATTGCGCGTGCCGGAGATCGTCTTCGTCGAGCTCGACGAGCGCATGGCCAAAACCGAGCCCGATCCCGAGATCCAGGATCTCCTGCGCAAGAGCACCGGCCTCAATCTCGCGCTCGACTACCTCCCTGGCTCCGTCACGTTCGATCCGCTCGTCGAGCGCGCGGCCGCCGTCGCCTCGCAGCCGCGGCTCGCGTCGTCGGTGGTCTGGTTCGACGCGTTCGTCACCAACGTCGATCGCACCGCGAAGAACACGAACCTCCTTCTCTGGCATCGCGAGCTGTGGCTCATCGACCATGGCGCGACGCTCATCTTCCATCACGACATGAACGGCAGCGCCGAACGTGCGAAAAGCCCGTTCGCACACGTCAAAGACCACGTCCTCCTCCAGTGGGCGAGCGAGCTCCGCGAAGTCGACGACGCACTCACACCGCTTCTCACTGCCGATGCGCTGCACGGCGTGATGCAGCACGTTCCCGACGCGTGGCTCGCCGACGCCACGCGCGACGCGTACGTCGACTACTTCCTGCGCCGGCTCGAGGGCCCGCGTGCCTGGGTCGACAAAGCGGTGGAGGAGGCGGCCCGTGCCCGAACTGCACGCGTTTGATTACGCGGTCGTGCGCGTCGTGCCGCGCGTGGAGCGGGGCGAGTTCGTCAACGCCGGCGTGATCCTCTTCTCGCGCACCGCACGGTTCCTCTGCGCGAAGATCGAGCTCGACTTCGCACGCCTCGCGGCCCTCGCACCCGCGCTCGATCGCGACGTCGTCCTCAGCTACCTCGACGCCATCCCGCGCATCTGCGAGGGCGGCAAAGACGCGGGCCCGATCGGCGCGCTGTCGCAGAGCGAGCGCTTCCACTGGCTCGTCGCGCCGCGCAGCACGATCATCCAGACCTCACCCGCGCACTCCGGCGTGCACTCCGACATGCACGCCGCGCTCGAGCATCTGCTGACGAAGCTCGTGCGCTGATGACTCGCGCAGCGTCGTCCGCGGCACCGCCACGATGTCGTGGATGCGAGATCTGCGAACGCTTCCTGCGTGAGAACGTGCCCTTCCGCGGTGGCGACGCGGAGAAACGCGATGGCGATCGGCGGCACGAGCTGGGCAGATCCTCGATCCACGCGAGCGTCCACATTCCAGCCGCACCGCGCGCGTGCAAACGGGTCTTTTCCGCGGCGACTCGGACCCGGCCCGCGGCCTCATGCTGCGTCCGCCAGCAACATTCGGTCCGGTGCACAATGCGCGACGCATGAATCACGCTCCCCCGTTTCTCGCGCAGGTCGTGGCCCTCGTCGCGGCGTCCGCGCTCATCGCGTACGTCTGCAGCCGTCTGCGCATCCTTCCCATCGTCGGCTTCCTCATCGCCGGCGTCGTCATCGGCCCGAACGCCCTGCGTCTCGTCGGCGACGCGCACCTCATCGATCAGATGGCGGAGATCGGCATCGTGCTGCTGCTCTTCACCCTCGGCATCGAGTTCAGTCTCGACCGCGTGTGGCGCATCAAGCGCGCGATCTTCGCGGGTGGCGGACTGCAGCTCGGCCTCACCATCGCCGCCTCGATGGCCATCCTGGCCTTTCTCGGCATCGGCTGGCGCACCGGCTTCTACACCGGCGCCATCGTCGCGCTCTCCAGCACCGCGATCGTGCTGCGCGTCCTCGGCGAGAAGAACGAGCTCACCACACCGAAAGGCCAGCTCTCCCTCGGCATCCTCATCTTTCAGGACCTCGCCATCGTCGGACTCGTGCTGATCCTGCCGATCCTCTCCGGCAAAGGCGGCTCGGCCTTCGAGATCGGACGCGAGCTCGCCATCGCCGCGCTGATCGTCACACTGATCGTGGTCGTCACGCGCCGCGTGATGCCGCCGATCCTCGAGCGCGTCGCGCGCACCTGCTCGCCCGAGATCTTTCTCCTGACCATCATCGCCATCTGCCTCGGCACCGCCTGGCTCACCAGTCTCGCCGGGGTGAGCCTCTCCCTCGGCGCGTTCCTCGCGGGCCTCGTCGTCAGCGAGAGCCGCTACAGCCATCACGCCTTCTCCGAGATCCTCCCGCTGCAGATCCTCTTTTCCGCGACGTTCTTCGTCTCGGTCGGACTGCTGCTCGATCTCTCGTTCGTGATGCATCACCTGCCGCTGATCCTCGGCGTCGTCGCAGCGGTCGTCGTGCTGAAGTTCGTCGTCACGTTCATCGGCGCACGTCTGCTCGGCTACGAACCGGTGGTCGCGGCGGCGACGGCGTTGCTGCTCGCGCAGATCGGCGAGTTCTCATTTGTGCTCGCGCGCGTGGGCCGCGGCGCGGGACTCTTTCCCGCGGGCGACGAGGCCCTCGGCAATCAGACCTTCATCGCTTCGGCCGTGCTGCTCATGGCTGTGACACCGCTCCTCGGCCGCGCCGGCCTCTGGCTCGAGTCGCGCCGCGAGCGGCGCACGTACGAAGAAGTCGCGGCGGTGCCGGAACCGAACGTGGAGCACGTGACGGTCGAGAATCACGTCATCGTCGCGGGCTACGGTGCCGGGGCGCGGTATCTCACGCGCGTCCTGCGCGATTCGGGAGTGCCGTTCGTGATCCTCACCCTCAGCCCGACGGGTGCGACGGAAGCGAAGCAGGAGGGACTCCCGGCCATCCTCGGCGACTACAGCCGCAAGTTCCTGCTCGACGTGGCGAACATCGACGCGGCGAAGATGCTCGTCGTGCCGGACGACACTCCGGACATGGCGCGCCGTGTCGTCGCGGTCGCGCGCGCGATCAATCCGACCTTGGAGATCGTCGTGCGCACGCAGTCGACCGGCGACGTCGACGCGCTGCTCAACGAAGGCGCGGACCAGGTGCTCGTCGACGAGCTCGAAGTCGGCGTGCAGCTTTTCACGCGTGTGCTGTCTTCGTATCGCGTGGGCGACGAGGAGATCAGCGATCACGTCGAGACCGTGCGCTCGGGCGGCTACGCGGCGCTGCGCCGCGGCATCACGGACGCGCCGCTGGTCGTGTGCGACGACCTCGACGAATCATGCTTCGACACGCGCACGTTCACCGTGCGGCGCGACAGCAAGGAGCGCGTGACGCTCGCGCAGCTCGGGTTGCGCGTCGTGTCGGTCGAGCGCGACGGGAAGGTTCTCGACGCGCCCGCGGATGATTTCGTGCTCGCACCGGGCGACCGGCTCACCGCTCGCGCGAGCGCGGCCGCGTTCGCAGCGGCCGCGCGTCTGCTGCGCGGGACCGGCCGCACCGTGCGTCTCGATCGGAGTGCGTGCGAGCACGCCGCGACCGCGCGGGAGGAAGTCACCTCGATGGCAACCGGGTGTGAGGAATGCCTCGAGATCGGAGATCGGTGGGTACATCTCCGCATTTGTATGCACTGCGGTCACGTCGGCTGCTGCGACTCCTCCCCCAACCGCCACGCCACGAAGCACTACGAGACCACGACCCACCCGATCATCTGCTCGTGGCAGCCGGACGAGTCGTGGGCCTGGTGCTACCCCGATGCGCAGATGCTGTGATGCGCCGCATGCCCGCACGCCCACGGGGGCAAGGAGGAAGGCGGAAGGATGAAGGACGACCGGCGCCGTGCACGTCGCATGTGCCGATCGCGACACCGCTCATCCTTCATCCTTCATCCCTCATCCTTGCCCCCGTGGGCGGCGGGCGGGGCGAATCACCCGGGGCAAGGACGAAGGCGGAAGGATGAAGGACGACCGGCGCCGTGCACGTCGCATGTGCCGCTCACGACGCCGCTCATCCTTCATCCCTCATCCTTGCTCCCGTGCGCGGGCGGGCGGGGCGAATCACCACGGGCCAGGCAGAAAACGGAAGGAGGACACGCGAGGTGCACGTCGCGTGTGCCGCTCGCGACACCGCTCATCCTTCATCCTTCATCCCTTATCCTTGCCCCCGTGGGCGGCGGGCGGGGCGAATCACCCGGGGCAACGAGGAAGCCGAAAGGAGGCCCGCGTGGTGCACGTCGCACGTGCGCGCTCGCGAGCACGGCCACCGTGTACATTCCGACAACTCCGCGCCACCGGCCGACAGTGCGTCCGCCGCACTTTCGGCAACTCTGCCAGCGTCGCGTTCACGACGCCCGCAGAAAACGAATACTCGCTAGCGCTGAAAGCCGAAGTCAGAGCCCGACCTCGGACAGTACGCGCTGCATATCGCGCTCAACGTCCGTCAGCATCACTGCGTCGCTGGAACTGCGCTTGTTCTTTGTCTTGTCTTTCGCGTCTTTTATGGCGTCGCGGAGCGCTTGAGCCTCACGCTTGGCCTCGTCGCGTCCGGCATCATCCGAAAGCCGCACCGCTTCTTTCAGGGCGGCAAAGCGATGAAGCACCTTCAACGTCGGCGACTGCCCGTCGAGATCCGCTGCGGCGCGAAAACGCTTCAGTGACTCGCGGGGCTTGTTCTGCCGCGCGTAGAACATTGCAATGTGTTGCAATGCGTCGTCAGCCTCGATGCGATCGACCAATTTGAAGTGCGCACTTTTCTCTGCCGCGTGGTAATGGCTCTCGGCCGCTGACAGGTCGCCGGCCGCCTCGTACGCCGCGCCGAGGCGGTATTCGAGCCGCGGCTCGTGGCGACTCTTCTCGACGGAGGGTAACGCTGCTGCAAGCGCGTCGACCGCGTTGCGCGGCATGTTGAACTCCATGGCGATATCGTATTGCATCAATGCCGCATCCACGATCGCGTCGGTGGCCTTCGGCCACGCACGACGAACCACATCGAGATTCGCGATCACTTCCAGCGCACGCTGGATGCGAGCAGCGTCGTCTGGCGCCGATGCGATATCGCCACGCATACGCTCACATTTGTTGATCTGAGCCGTCGGCGAGCCGAGCACTTCGATCTGCACCGGAATCATCGCACCGACTTTCGGCGGCTCCGCGGATGCATACGCGGCAAGACACAGCGCAGTACCGGCGCTAATTCTGAGGAGAACTCTGGATACTGATTTCGTAATCATTCAGGACCTCTTTAAAGTCTGGTAATTGGTAGCGGGAATCGGTGACCCGGAATTGATGTAGGCGAGCGACGTCGTTGAAGAACGTCTCGGCAGCGTCGGCTTCAGATACGCCGTGTTCGGCTGCTTGCTTGTGAACGAGCGCTCGCAGCTTCGCGGTAAGCTTCGCACGCATGTATGTTTTTCGGGCTGCGTCCTGGAGTTCCTTCGCAATGTCACGTGTGAGCGCGGCACGAACTTCTGCCTCGGTTGGATATTCGCTCATAGCGCCCTTTATCATCGCGACCGGAACTGCCACGTCCGCCGCGACGTCTTCGAGCGTCTCACCGGCGTGGACACGCGCCGCGCCCGCAATTGCCGCGCGAAATGTCCGCGCAGCACGATCGATCGCTTGGCGTTGCTCCGCGACCCGGGCTTCCACCTCACGAAGTTCATCGGGTGTCAGCGTGACGTTGTGAGTTTCTGCGGCGGCAAACACGATGAGCTGCGACAGACGCACGCGAAGATTCTCCTGCTCGACCTCTCTGCACTGCTCTTTCGGGACCGCAGCGCCGCAGCGGATCTTTCGGTAGGTTATAGGACCCGCGCTGGTCGCGGCGACGACCACCGAGTCGGCATTTGCAGCGGTCGAAGAGGTCGCGTCCTGACGCGCGGCACCAGTCGACGTGGCCGCATCTTCGCCGACGCAGCCCGCGAGGCCGCCCGTGAGAAGTAGTGCACAGAGTGTGTGGATCAATGGGATTATCACGGGACTTGGTGCGTGAGAGACGCGCCGGTGCTGATGGACATTGCGGTCCAGTTTGACAACATCACGTTCGTCACATGATCTTGCGCTGACACCACGAACCCGAAGGCGCCGCCGTCGCCACACTTGTGTGCGCAATATCCGTAACATACCGGAACATCGTAGCAGCTTGGCGTCACGGTGTACCCCGTTGAGTAGAGCGTGCCGGTCGTCTTCACTCGGCCGTCAAACGCGGCTTTGTAGTTCTGTATCGACGTTTGAACCTTGACGATGCTGTTCCGGAGCTGGCGGCGCGAGGTCTGGCCGAGTTCCGGAATCGTGAAGCTCGTCGACACGTACTGCTGCATGAACTGATGCCCGTACGTGTGGAAGAAGAAGTCGTCGCCGCTAAGACCCATCGCCGGCATCGAGGTTTCTTGCGACAGGTAAGGTTGCCGGAAACGCGTCATGCTTCCAGTGGCGCTGCCGCACGACCCGGACGCAGTACACGCCGATGCGACGATCTGGCGTGCAGTAGATGACGGAGTGTAGTCGTTGACGCTACGTAGGTAACCTCGTAAAGGCCGTCACCGACAAGAGGTAGCGTGGTGACGACTGATCCTCCGACGCTGACTTTCAGCGTGGTGGCCGGTGCGCTCGGAACGGAATAGACGTTCACCATCAACAGCGGTCGGTACGGGTCCGTCGTGTTTATGGTTTTGAGTGCGACTTTCGGTTTTAGCGGGATGTACATCTCGCCCCCGGTGGCGCCATCGTCGTAGTACCCACCGGTGTCGGGGTCGCATTGGTATCCATAGTAGACGTACGTCACGCCTCCCATCGGTACGTACGACTTTGAGCCGTCCGGGTTGATGATTTCACCGTATGTGGTGATTGTGGCGGTGCCTGTGACACGCCAGTAGCACGTGTTGTCGATTGCACGAGCCGACGGGCTTATGGCGGCAAGCGCGAAGAGTAGCGCCACCATGAGCGCCCAACGCCGGTAAGCGGGCCTTAACAAGCTGTTTGGTAATGTGCGTTGCATATGAAAACCTTTCTCCTCCTTCAACGTTGATCCCTCCATGCTGCGGAAACCACAGCCTGCGATTCGTGCGCAATATGTGACTTCGGTGCATGTAGAAGGTGGGCGCAGGAGAGCATGAAGTACGGAGGGGCGTCAATGTGCCACAAATGGAGCAGGAGGCTGTTCTAGTCCCGCCAAATATCCGGGGTTGCGGGATCGAAGTCGTAGAGATCCTCGATGCCTATCGTCGGATCGTGCGCGACCTCACGCACCGCCCAAAGAACGCGCACCATGTCTTTTCGGCCCATATCCGTGCGACCGAGCCTCCATCGAATCCACCGGTTGCGACTTGGCGGCCGCAACCCTTCCGCCTCTAGGCGTTCTGCAAGTCGGGCTTCGACGTGCGCAGCAACAATGCCGCGCCGGTCTAAGAAGCTCTGCAAGAGCGTCACGCGATGCGGGCCACGTTGCCGCACGTGCCATTGATGTTTCACGACGCTAATTCGGTCTGACGACGTGTGCAGCGATTTGTTCTGCTCAGCGTTCATCGTCTGGAGAGGCGGCGAGAACACAATTCCCCACCCGCATTTTGTGCGGGCAGATTGGCCGCATGACACGTTCGCCGGTAGACGCCCGGCGTGATGCCGAATGCTGCCTTGAAGTGGCGGCAGAAGGTCCACGAAGTGCCGAACGCGCTCGCGACAGCGACCTCGTCTATCGGAAGCGTGGTTGTAAGTAGTAGCCGCCGCGCGTGGTCGAGTTGATGCTGCCGCAGAATTCCGTGCAGTGACGCTCCTGCGGCCTTTCGACGCAGGTGGAAGCGAGACACTCGGAGCTTCTGCGCCAGCTCATCAGCACGAGCCGCGGTTCTCGCAGCGTAGCACTCGGATAGGTACAGCTTCGCCGCGAGGTGCAAACGATCTTCGTCTGAGCGTTGGGGAAGGGCTCGCGGCCCCCGGCAAGGGTCGTCCATGGTCGTCCATCCGAGGAGTGTCGAAATTCCCGCCTCTCCCCACCCTCATTTTGTGCGGGGTCACTGTAAGGTTCACGGCACTCGTGACACTCCTACGCGCACGAGGGGCGCCTCCCGACCGCGCCGGACACAGATCCGGCGGAAAGGAGGCCTACATGCGAATCGTCTTTTCTCGCGCTGGACGTGTTGCCGCTGCTTTGGTGATTCTCGTCACACTCTCATTCGATGTCACTGCCGCGGAGCGGAACGTATTCCGAAGCGTTCGGAGCGCGTTCCAGCGCGCCACGCAGTGGGCAGTTGCAGCGCTTGCTCGACTCGGCCGCCCCCCAGGCGAACCAGCCGAATCAAAAGTCGAACCGGATACCACCGGTGCGCCGAGCACGTTACAGCCGCCTTTGCAGCAGTGAAGCAGATCGCGCGCGCCCGGACGGCCTCAGCCGGGCGCGCGCACGTAGCGTGCCGCGCGGGCGGGGTCAATCGAGCCGGGCATCGAGACCCTGCAAACCGGGAGGAGGTGGTGCCCAAACGAGGTCGCGGTCGCGGTCAGCCCTCACGATAAATCTGCGCACATAACGGAGAACGGCCGGCGGGATGACGGGGTTATGGGACGCCGCGTCTTTCAGATACGCGAGTGCCGTCATTGCGCTCGAATAACGCGCAATCCACGCCTCGTCCTCATTCTCTTCACTACGTCGGAGCAGTTCGCGACCGATCTCTAATGCCTCCGAATGTCTCTGCTGATCGGAGCGGATGAGCGCGACAAGGTGCCTCGCGCCAAGGTGGAGATCGATTAAGCCGAGATGGAGCGCCGCGCGGGCTGCGTCGTCCGCGTACGACTCGGCAGTACTGAATTGCTCCCGTTCGTAGAACAAACTTGCACGAACGAACGCCACCGAGACGAGGCCTGCTCCCGCATGCGGAAGACATTTGTATTCAGCTTCGGCGACATCGAGAGCTTGAAAGGCTTCCGCAAATCGTCCGAGGTATCCGAGCGCATTCGTTCGCTCCTTCCACGCCTCGCCGCGGAGTTCATGAACGGCTTGGCGTGGATAAAGCGTATCGGAAAGCGCGACGCTGATAGAGACTGCCGTATCTGCAATCGCCAGAGCGTAAAGTGGGTTACGTTCACACATCATATGCGCCCGTCTGCACAGCCGTCGGACTACACCGCCAGTGTGGAAGGCGCTATCAGCCGCAAGGTCCAACCAAGCGAAACGCGCAGGCTCCATGTCTTCGTATGAAGCGATCAATTCGGCTGCTTGGCGATCTTCCTCGGCAATCTGCGCCGCCAGCAACACGGTTGGATCGTCGGAATCGGGGCGCAGGTCGCGTCCAATCCAAACAGCCGGGTCGCGCAGCAGGCTTTCGAATCGGCGATGCTCTTCAAGCGCTTGTGAGCACTGACTACAACTCTCCAGATGGGCCAAGTCCCCGTCGGTAACAGGACCGGCGTTCTGCCCGTAGAGAAGGAGGAGTTCGTCGTCAAGGTGCCTCAATTCAAGGCTCCCTCGCGCATGCGCGAGTAAATCTCGCGAGCTTTAGACCGACAATAGGACAGTAAGCGTGCGATGTAGTTCGCCGACGTTTCGCGGCTTTCCGCTATTGCAGCCGCGGATTCGCCTCCGAAATAGAAACGCGCCAGCGTCTCGCGGCAGCGAACGCCGAGTTGCCCTAGGGTCGCGCCGAGTATGAGTTTCCTGACTACAGTTTCGACGATGTCTTCGGATGGCGAGGCAAGACACACGTCGCGATCGCAAAACGGTTCCGCCGCACCGCGCCGATTGTACTGTCTCGCCGCGTTGCAAATGGCTCCTATCAGGTAGGGGCGCAACTCGCGAACGTTCGACTGATTAACGAGGTAAGTCGCAAATACGTCCTGCACGAGGTCCTCAGCGTCAGCCTCTGGCACGCCAAATCGGCGCACAGCAAGCAGCCGAAGGAGGGGGCGATACGCAGCGTAAATGCCTCGAACGGTTCCTTCTGCGCAACTTGCCCGACGACGGTCAGGTGCTGTACCGCCGCATGCAACTGGTCCGGTGATACAAGGCTCATCTGAGTAGTGCCCTCGCTGAGTCAGAAGTAATCCTAGCGATAGCTCCGCCCGCACGCAAATTATTCGTGGCAGGCCGGCAGCCGCACAAAATAAGGGTAGACGGCTCCAGTATCTACCTCTTACCTTCGACCCTACGGGGTTTCGAATGCTAGCCAAAGACACTCTCTCTCCCGCCTCACTGCCTACCTCGGACCAAATACGCGGAAGCGGTTTTCGCCACGGCAGAACTGCTCCGAGCACTCGAAACCCCGTTTGCGTGATCTCACCGAGGAAAGACATGACTTCAGTGTCGGACAGCGACAGCGCTCAACTTTTGTCAACGCCTGAGGAGCAGGTGAACTATTGCCTCGCCGTCATCCTTACCGCCACGGCTGCTTTGCTGGAAGTGGCCGACGAGCCAACCATAGTGTTGCCCACCGGCCTTGTCAAAGCCGTGGTGACTACCCTTCGTCTCGTGACCGGAAAACTACTTCGCTTCACGCCGGACTGGCGCGGTTACGAACGCGATCCTGAACTCAACGCGGTACTCCGAGCGATTGCCGAGCAGCTCGAAGGCGCCGAGAATTTCCGCGGGCCCACCCGTGATGCGGCCTACGTCACCGTTGAAGCGTTCGCCGCTCCGTTCGCCCTTGCGCTCTACCACGAAGTAATAATTCTCGAGAACACGCTGGCCGCACCTTGAAGGCCGCATGCTTTCTTCCGATTCAACGTATGACGCAAGTGCAAGACTTCTTTGCGGCTCAGGGGCCGCTTACGAGAGGACCGGCGGCAGGGGGGCACGCGCCGCTGCCGCGTCACTGTAACTGACGATTGAAGCATCGGAGCGCGGCGAAACCAGACCACACCGCATGGCTGATCCGGTGGACGTGACGGAGACGAAGTCATAATCGACGCGACTTCATGAAATTTGGCGGCGTTGCGGTAGAGCTAGATCACGCCTCGCGACGCGCCAGTAGTCAGCCGTAATGAGGGCGCGCGCGATTTAGTCACCCGCTTTTAGGGCTCACGTAGGAACGGGCGCCGTTTGTAGCGCGGCCCGCGACGTCTGCCACGATATCAATGACAAACCGCTTGTGAATGACGGCTGTCCCGCGATGCTTCTTGCACGGCTCTATCGTGCTGACGAAGAGGAGATAGCGCGACGGCAAGTTCGTCCATCGGCGCAGCTTTCCCCATCACGATGGCGTGTCGGAGGCATAAGGGTCAGCGTGGTTTGCGAAACGCATTGCACGACGTGCGAATCATCCGCGAGTCAGCAGTGCCGCTCGCGACACCTCTCATCCTCCATCCCTCATCCTTGCTTCGCTGTCGGCGGCGTGCCGGGCGATCACGGGGGCAAGGAGGAAGGCGGAAGGATGAAGGACGACCGGCGCCGTGCACGTCGCATGTGCCGCTCACGACGCCGCTCATCCTTCATCCCTCATCCTTGCCCCCGTGGGCGGCCGGCGGGGCGAATCACCCGGGGCACCGAGGAAGGCGGAAGGATGAAGGACGATCGGCGCGGTCCACCTCGCACGTGCCGCTCACGACACCGCTCATCCTTCATCCTTGCCCCCGTGCGCGGCGTGCGGGGCGAATCACCCGGGGCACCGAGGAAGGCGGAAGCATGAAGGACGACCCGCGCGGTCCACGCCGCACGTGCCGCTCGCGACACCGCTCATCCTTCATCCTTCATCCCTCATCCTTGCCCCCGTGGGCGGCGGGCGGGGCGAATCACCCCCGGCAAGGCGGAAGGCCCCCGCGGGCGGGCGGGCCGGGCAAATCGATCACTGCACGTGATTCGGGTCCATCCACAGCACTTCCCAATGGTGGCCGTCGAGGTCGTAGAAGCTCCAGTTGTACATGAAGCCGTGATCGGCGGGATCCATCGCGTGGCGGCCGCCGTTGTCGATCGCGCGGCGCACCATCGTCTCGACTTCCTCGCGGCTCGTGCACGACAGCGCGATCAACGCTTCCGTCGCGCGGCTCGTGTCGCAGATCTCGTTCTTCATGAAGCCGCGGAAGAACGGCTCGGACAGGAGCATCACCCACGCCTTGTCGCTGATGATCATGCACGCTGCCTTGTCGTCGGTGAACTGCGGGTTGTATTCGAATCCGAGGGCGGAGAAGAAGGCTTTCGACTTCTCGAGATCGCGGACGGGCAGGTTCACGAAGATTTCGCGGGACATCGTTTCTCTCCTTTTGTCAGTTCGCGCGGAAGGGGATGAGGGCGCGGAGACGGCGGTCGCGCAGCCAGAGGCCGCCCCACAGCAATGCGGCGACGTAGATCGGGAAGAGCACATGCGAGAACAGCGGGTTGCCGATGCGCAGGTGCGTAGCGATCGCGCCGCCGAGGTAGCCGGTCCAGAGGATCGCGCCGAAGACCGCGGTGCGCGGCCACACGTACGCGGCGAGACAGACCAGTTGGATCACGCCGAGGGTCAGCAGCGCGCTGGCGGGCCAGCCGAGCTGCGTCGTGCCTTCGACCACCTGCGGCGGCGGCAGAACCTTACCGATGGCGTCGAACAGCAGGAAAAGGATGGCCAGTCCGCTGAGGACGCGGCCGGTCACAGCCTGCGCGCGCGGGATGTCGAGGGTGGCGGTGTCGTTGGGGATCGCGATGCTCATGAGGGTTTCTCTCCTTCGTGTTTCGTTCTGAAGAGATAGACCGGAGCTCGCGGCAAAAATCATCGGTCCATTTGCAGAGGCAGTCCGAACATCGGAAAAAGCGTCTCCGTGTCGAGGAAGGAGTTCCATCCGCTGATGCGGTCGCCCGCGAGCTCGAGCACGATGAGCGCCCACGCCTGATACGTCCCCTCGGCCGCACCACGACGGTATTGCGCGAACGCGGGGGAGCCCGACGCCTGGACGGGAATGAGCCGCGAGCCGCGGCATGGCGCGCCGGGGCCGTTGAGCCACAGCCGCACCGGCTCGGGACCCTGGAACCAGAGCGCGTACGGCGGCATCGAAAACGTCGCGTCTTCGCGCATGAGCGAAACGAGCGCGTCGACGTCGTAGCTGTGGAACGCGTCGACGTAGCGGTCGAGCAGCGCGGACTGATCGTCCGTGAGCACGTCCGGCGAGACGTGCGCGTTGCGTGCGGACATCGTCGCGCGTGCGCGTTGCAGCCCGCTGTTCACCGCGGCCACGGTCATGTCGAGACACTCGGCCACTTCGGCGGCGGACCAGCCGAGGACTTCCGTGAGGAGCAAGGCCGCTCGCTGGCGCGGGGGGAGATGCTGCAGCGCGGCCACGAACGCGAGCCGGATGCTCTGCCGCAGCACCGCCTGCCGGAACGGATCGTCGTCCGCCGGAATCGCACGCGCGTCGGGAATCGGCTCGAGCCAGTGCTTCCGATCGCGCGTCGTCAGCGACGCTTCTTCGAACGTCGACGCCGCCCCTTCTTCGAACGGCCTCGCTCTTCTCGCGCCGCTCGCGAGCGTGTCGAGACAGACGTTCGTGGCGATGCGATACAGCCACGTGCGCAACGACGCCCGCGCCTCGAACCGCCCGAGCGACTTCCACGCCCGGACCATCGTCTCCTGCACCGCGTCATCCGCATCCGCCGCAGAGCCGAGCATGCGATAGCAGTGACCGGTGAGCGCGGCGCGGTGGAGCTCGAGGTCGGCGGGGTCGATGGGCATGGCGCGGAGGATAGCGTAGAGCTGGAGGGGAGAGCTGGAGGGGAGAGCTGGAGGGCGGTAAAGATTTAGGGCTGTAAAGCTGTAGAGCGGTAAAGCTGTAGAGCTGTAGAGCTGTAGAGCTGTAGAGCTGTAGAGGGGTTGACGCGCCAGAGCAAGCAACACGTCAGAGACTCAAAGCCCCTCTACAGCTTCATCCCTTTACAGCTCTACAGCTTTATCGCTCTACAGCTTTATCGCTCTACAGCTTTATCGCTCTACAACTTTATCGCCCTACAGCTCCCCCCGCCCCCGCCTTGCGCCCTCCCATCCCTTCCGTCTACATTGCGGCGCATGCTTGAACGGGTCTCCGGGGCTGCTGTTCTTCTGCTCGTGCTCGCGGCGCCGTTGTCCGCGGGAGGGTTCGCGTTTCCGTGGCGTGGGGCGCGGTCGGCGGGGATGGGCGGGGCGTGCGTCGCGGCCACCGACCCCACCGCGGTCGCGTGCAATCCGGGTGCGCTTGCGCTCCTGCCGAAGAAAAAAGGTGCGGCCGTCGGCGTGACCGTCGGCGCGTTCAACGAGTCGCTCTATCAGGGACTCCCACCCGGCCTCGGCGAAGGGGCAACGGCAGCGCAGAAAACGCCGATGTCCTTCGTGCCGCACGCCTACATCACCCTCCCCCTCGGCGCGACCGCCGTCCTCGGCACCGGCCTCGACACCCCCTACCGCATGCACACCGAATGGGCCACGCCCGATACCTTCGTGGGCCGTTTCCGCGCCAGCAGCTCGGAGCTGAAGACCTACGACCTCACCCAGACCATCTCCGCCAACCTCGGCGGCATCGGCGTCGGCGCCGGGGTCATCTACCGGTCATCGAGTTTCGCGGTGAAGCGCAACCTGCAGACGAGTGTCGCCGGCGCCGATCGCGAGATCGGCCGCGCGGCCATCCAGACCGACACCGAACGCGCCTTCGGCTGGACCGCGGGCGTGCTCGTGAAGACCGGCCCGCGCTTCTCCTTCGGCCTCTCCCATCGCAGCGCGATCGAGACCGAATACAACGGCACCGGCAAGCTGACGCAGATCCTCACCGGCGACACGCAGCTCGACCAGCTCGTCGCCGCGACGCTCCCGCTCGGACAAGACCTGCCGGTCGAGTCCTCGTTCACCTTCCCCGCGCAGACGACCGCCGGCATCGCCTTCGCCCCGTCGAACCGCTGGCTCTTCGCCTTCGACGCGACCTCGACGAGCTGGGGCCGCACCGAGCCGCTCGCCTTCGTCTTCCCCTCCACGCACTCCGTCGACACGACCTACAACCTCGGCTTCGACGACACGCTCGCCTTCCGTGTGGGCGCGCGCTGGAAGTTCGCGACGGGACCGCAGGTGCGCGTCGGCTACGCGGTCGAGGAGTCGCCGCTGCCGCTCGAGAACATGACGCCCTTCTTCCCCGACGCGGATCGCACGACCATCACCGCCGGCTTCGGCCTCGACTGGCTCGACGTGGCGGTCGGCTGGACGACGTACCAGCAGCGCGTCGCGTCAGGCAGCGTCGAAGGCTTCAACGGCAACTTCCGCGGCAACTCGTGGACGGCGATGCTCACGGTGACGAAGTAACGGCCGTTACTTCACCGTCACCGTCTTCGCAATCGAGTCCGAGCCGTTCGCATTCGACACGGTGAGCTGCACCGTGTACGTCCCGGGCGCCGCGTATGTGTGCACGGGGTTGCGCAGTCCGCTCTGCGAGCCGTCGCCGAAGCGCCACGACCACGACGTCGGGTTGCCGGTCGACGCGTCGACGAAGTTCACCTGCAGGCTCCCCTCCACCGTCGTGAACGTAAAGTTCGCGACCGGACCCGCGGGCGCGGCGATCGTCACGATGTTGCTCGCACTGTTCGAGCCGTTCTCGTTCGTCGCCGTCAGCGTCACCGTGTACTTGCCCGCGGCCTTGTACGTGTGGATCGGGTTCTGCTGCGTGCTCGTCGTGCCGTCGCCGAAGTTCCAGAGCCACGACGTCGGAGTGCCCTTCGACTTGTCGACGAAGTTCGCCTGGAAGCCCGCCACCTCGAACGCGAACGCCGCCTCCGGTGGCGTGCCCGCGGCCACCGTCACGACCTGGCTGGCCTGCGACGAGCCCGCGGTGTTCGACACCGTCAGCACGACCGTGTAGCTCCCGGCGCTCGCGTACGTGTGCACGGGATTGCGCTCGCTCGACTGCGACCCGTCGCCAAAATCCCACGACCACGACGTCGCGCCCGTCGACTGGTCGACGAAGTTCGCCTGCTTCCCGGTGACCGTGAACGCGAATTTCGCGACCGGCGGAGCGCCGTCCGTGATCGTGATCGCCTCGCTCACCGTGTTCGAGCCCGCGGCATTCGATGCCGTGAGCGACACCGTGTACGTCCCCGCGAGCGCGTACGTCTTGATCGGATTGCGCTGCCCGCTCGACGTGCCGTCGCCGAAGACCCACAGCCACGACGTCGCGCCGACCGACTGATCGACGAAGTTCACCTGATGTCCGGAGATGGTGTACGTGAACTTCGCCGTGGGAGGATCGCCCAGCGACACCGTGACGAACTGGTTTTTCTCCGACGAGCCGCCGCTGTTCGTGGCCGTCAGCGTCACGACATACGACCCGGCGGCTGCATAGACGTGCCGCGGATTGCGGTCCGTCGATTCCGAGCCGTCGCCGAACTGCCAGCGCACCGACGTCGCGCCGGCCGAGGTGTCGGTGAAGAGGACGGAGAGCCCGGTGGCGGCGAAGGTGAAGTTCGCGACCGGCGCCGCCGGCGGCTCGACGACCGTCAGGTTGAGCGAGCCGACGTTCGTCCCCACCTGCGCGAGGATGCTCGCCGTGCCCGCCTTGCTGCCGCTGTAGAACTGCACGTTCGCGCGGCCGCCGTCGAGCGGGCGCGTCACCAGCGTGAGCTCCTTGCCGGTCGCATCGACGCCGAAATTGCCGAGGGACGTGTTCAGCGTGACGTTGACGGGACTCTTCGGCGGCTGCCCGTTGCGGCGCAGGGCCACGACCTGCAGCGTCGCCGGCGTCGTCGTCCCCGTCTCGAGCTGGCCGCGATCGGACGACACCGTGATCGTGAGCTCGTCCGCGGTCCCGCCGGTATCCGTCGGTAAGGCCACGGGATTGCCGTCCTTGCAGGCGGCAACGAGGAGAGACACCACGAGAGCGATCGCGAGGCGAGTAGGGGTCATGACCGGAAAGTTTTGAAGACGGACGAAGGGCATTATAGGCGCCGCTCCGCGCTGATCCAAGCTCAGCCGGACCGCCCTCCTTCCATCCTTTTGCGGGTGTGGATCACCTCTCTTATCTCTATACTGCGGTACAGCACTCCAGCAATCCGTCTATCTGAATACATTCATGCCCGGCCCTGGCGCCGGTGGGGGTCTCATGCTCCGGACTCGTGGCATTGCCGTCGTCATTGCCGTGGCAGTACTCGTCTTTGCCGTGCCCGTCGAAGCGCAGAAGCGCCACTCCGTGCGCTTCACCCACTCGGGCCTCGCCGCCGTTCCCGATAGTTACGCCGGACGCAAAGGCGACGCGCTCATCGTCGACGCGGCACGCGGCGTCCTGGCGAACGATCTCGAGCCGAACCGGAAGCCGCTCATCGCCATGCTCATCACGAACGTGCAGCACGGCTCGATGACCTTCAACGCCAACGGCAGCTTCACGTACACGCACGACGGCTCCGAAGCGACCGTCGATCTGTTCACGTACAAAGTCAGCAACGGTTCCGCGGAATCGCTCCCGGCCACCGTGAAGATCGTCATCGGCAGCTCGACCGCCGTCACCGCCGCGGCCGACACCTACTCCCTCGGCCACAACGCCTCCATCACGGTCGCCGCCCCCGGCCTGCTGGTGAACGACATCGGTCCCGCCAACACGACCCTCTCCGCGACCGCGGTGACGCAGCCCGCGCGCGGCACGCTGTCGCTCGACGCCAACGGCGGCTTCACCTACGCGCACGACGGCTCCAACTCCACCACCGACTCGTTCACGTACCGCGCGAGCACCGCGGGCGTGAGCTCCGCGGCGACGACCGTCACGCTGCGCATCGCCGTCGACACGCCGCCCACCGTCGTCAACCAGACCTACACCGCGACGCAGAACACCACCCTCACCGTCGCCGCGCCGGGCGTCCTCACGAACGCGTACGACCCCGACAGCAAAAACCTCACGGCCTCGCTGGTGACGAATCCCTCGCACGGCTCGGTGACGCTCAACGCCGACGGCTCGTTCGCGTACACCCCCGCCATCGGCTACTTCGGCAGCGACAGCTTCACGTATCGCGGCAGCGACGGCATCTTCAGCTCGCTCAACGTGAGCACGGCCTCGATCAACGTCTCCGGCGCGCCCACCGCCAACGCGGACAGCTACTCCGCGTCCGCGTCGACGGCGCTCTCGATCGGCGGCCCGGGCGTGCTCGCGAACGACGTCACCGGCGGCGGCGCGATCACGAGCTACGGCGCGCTGACCGGACTCGAACAGCCGGTCCTCGGCAGCCAGACCTCCACCTCCAGGGGAGGCCTCGTGACGCTGCTCGCGAGCGGCGGCTTCACCTACTCGCCTCCCGCGAACGCGACCTCCACCGACTCGTTCGCGTACGTGATCGGCAACTCCGCCGGCAGCTCGCTGGCCACCGTCACGCTCAACCTCTACACCACGCCTTCCGCGAGCTCGGACGCGTACGACGTCGCCACCGGCATCACGCGCGTCGTCGCCGCGCCGGGCATCCTCGACAACGACGTCACGAACGGCGCGACCATCGCCAGCAACACCAAACCGCTGCGCGGCACGCTGACGCTCGGCAGCGACGGCTCGTTCACGTACGTGCCGAACGCGGGCTACGTCGGCATCGACTCCTTCAGCTACACCATCTCCAACTTCTCCGGCAACGCGAGCGGCGTCGTGACGCTGCGCGTGCTGGCCTCACCCGTGGCCGTCGCGGACGCGTACGCGAATTCGTCGAGCACGCTCACCATCCCCGCGCCGGGTGTGCTGGCGAACGACACGACCTCCCTCGCCACCATCGCTTCATACGGCGTGAACGGCACCGAGCAGACCGGCATCGGGAGCGCCGCGGCCACCGCGAAAGGCGGCTCGATCGTGATCAGCGCGAGCGGCGCCATCGCGTACACGCCGCCGCCCAACTTCTCCGGCGCGGACACGTTCCGCTACACGCTCGCGAACTACGCCGGCTCGACGAACGCCGTCGTCACCATCACGAGCTACGTCACGCCCACCGCCGCCGCGGACAGCTACTTCTGCCCACGCAACACCCCGACCGTGATCAGCGCCACGAGCGGCATCCTCGCGAACGACACCATCAGCGGCGCGAAGCTCGTGAGCTTCGGCGCGACCGGCGTCGAGCAGGCGACGTTCGGCCAGGCCTCGTCGACGCTCGCCGGCGGCTCGATCACGCTCGCCGCGGACGGCAGCTTCACCTACGTCCCGCCGATGCTCTACGTCGGCAGCGACTCGTTCCGCTACGTACTTTCGAACGCCGCGGGCAGCGTCGTGGGCGTCGTCGCGCTGAACGTCCTCGCCGCGCCCGTCGCCGCGAACGACACGTACCAGGCCAGCGTCAACGCGACGTTGAGCGTGCCGCACTTCAGCGGCATCACCGCCAACGACACGCTCCATTTCGCGACGATCAAGAGCTACGGCGCGACCGGGGCCGAGCAGACGAACATCGGGCAGCTCACCGCCACGACGCAGAAAGGGACGCTCTCCATCAACGCCGACGGCAGCTTCAGCTACACGCCGGCGACGAGCTTCAGCGGCAGCGACTCGTTCGCGTACGTGCTCTCGAGCACGGCCGGCACGTCGATGGCCAACGTGACGATCACGGTGTCGAACACGCCCATCGCCATGGCGGACTCGTTCCAGGTCGCGATCAACACCACGCGCACGATCGGCGCACCGGGCGTGCTGACGAACGACACGCTCGCCGGCGGCAACATCGCCGGCTTCGGCGCGGCGATGGGCACCGAGCAGACGTCGATCGGGAATCCCACCGGCACCGCGTTCGGCGGCAGCATCGCGTTGGGGGGCGACGGCAGCTTCACGTACACGCCTCCGCCCGCATTCAGCGGCACGGATCGCTTCCTCTACCGGCTGCAGAACGGCTCGGGCCACGCGACGGCCACGGTTTCACTGCAGGTCTTCCCCACCCCCGTCGTGGCAGCCGATAACTACGCCACGCCGAAGAACACGCGCCTCATCATCGGCGCGGCGGGTCCGACGGTCCTCGCGAACGACGGCGTGAACGGCGCGTCCATCCTCAGCTTCGGCGCCACCGGCAGCGAGCAATCCTCCCCCGGCCAGAACACAACGACCGCGCAGGGCGGAGTCGTCGCGCTCAACCCCGACGGCACGTTCACGTACACGCCCGCGAACAACTTCGCCGGCACCGACACCTTCCGCTACACGCTCTCCAACTACTCCGGCGCCGCGGTCGGCACCGTCACCATCACCGTGGCCGCAGGTCCGGTCGCGGCCGCGGACAACTACACCGGCTCGCGCGGCACGACGCTCAACGTCAACGCGGCGTCGGGCCTCCTCGCCAACGACACGCTCAACGGCTCGACCCTCTTCAGCTACGGTGCGAACGGCGTCGAACAGCAGACCGTCGGCCAGACCACACCGACCGCGCAGGGCGGCACGGTGAAAGTGAGCGCGGACGGCAGCTTTACGTACAGCCCCGCGAGCCAGTTCACCGGCACCGACACGTTCCGCTACGTCCTCTTCAGCGCGGGCGGCGCCGCCTTCGGCAACGTGACGATCAGCATCGCCGCGGCACCCGTGGCCGCGAACGACACGCACGCGACGCCGTACAACGTCACGCTCGTCGTCCCCGCGCCCGGCGTCTTCGCGAACGATCAGCGCAACGCCGGCACGCTCACGAGCTACGGCAAGACAGGTGCGGAACAGACGTCCATCGGCAGCTCCACCGCCACCACCCGAGGCGGCACCGTCTCTCTCGGCGGCGACGGCAGCTTCAGCTACACGCCCGCGAACGATTTCACCGGCACCGACACGTTCGCGTACGTGGTCACGAACACGTCCGGCAACTCGATGGCCACGGTGACGATCGCGGTCCTCACCGGGACGCCGGTGGCCGTCGCGGACTTTGTGTCGACCCCGCTCGACACCACGCTCACCATCGCCGCGCCGGGCATCGTCGCGAACGACACGGCCAACGGCGGGACGATCTCCGGCTACGGCAAGAGCAGCGGCAGCGAACAGACTTCGATCGGCGCGCCCACGCTCACCACCGCCGGCGGGACGGTCCTCGTCACCGCGAACGGCGCCGTGACGTACATGCCGAAGAACGGCTACAGCGGCACCGACACGTTCGTCTACATGTTGACCAATTCGGTCGGCTCGGCGAAAGCGACCGTGACGATCCTCGTCGCCGAGGGCGCGCCGGTGGCGGTTCCCGACAGCTACACGACCACGAACGCCGCGACGCTTTCGATCGCCGCGCCCGGCGTGCTCGCGAACGACACGCTCAACGGCGGCTCGCTCGCCGGCACCGGCAGCGCGACGCCGACCGCGAACGGCGGCACCGTCACATTGAGCGCCGACGGCAGCTTCGCCTACAACGCCGCGGCCGGCTTCAGCGGCAACGACACGTTCGTCTACACGTTGACCAACGTTGCCGGTTCGTCGACGGCGACCGTGACGATCTCCGTCACGAACGGCGCCCCCGTGGCGGTGGCCGACCAGTTTGCAACGACGCTCAACACGTCGCTCACGATCGCCCTCCCGGGCGTCTTCACGAACGACACCCGCAACGGCGCGACCGTGGCGAGCTACGGCAAGACGGGCAGCGAGCAGACCGCGCCCGGCCTCCCCACGGCCACGACCGCCGGCGGCACGGTGTCGCTCCTCGCCACCGGCGGCTTCACGTATCTGCCGAAGAGCGGCTACAGCGGCGTCGACACGTTCGTCTACAAGTTGACCAATGCCGCGGGGACGTCGCAGGCGACCGTCACCATCGTCGTGGGCAACGGCGCGCCGATCGCCTCGGCCGACGCTCATGCGACCGCACTCAACGCCACGCTCGTTACCGCGGCGCCGGGCGTGCTCGCGAACGACGTCGCCAACGGCGCCTTCCTCGCCAGCTACGGCGCCCAAGGCACCGAACAGACCAGTGCCGGCGCGCCCGCGGCCACGCTGCACCTCGGCACCGTCGCCTTGAGCAGCGACGGCAGCTTCACGTACGCACCGGCGGCGAATTTCAGCGGCACCGACTCGTTCGTCTACAGGTTGACCAACGTCGCGGGATCGTCGTCCGCCGTCGTCACGATCGTCGTCGCGAACGGCGTCCCCGTCGCGCGCGCCGATTCGTACCTGGTGGCCTCGAACACCGCGCTCCCCATCGCCGCTCCCGGCATCCTCGGCAACGACACGGCCAACGGCGCGAGCGTCATCAGCTACGGCCAGACCACCGGCGCCGAACAGACCGTCCTCGGCGTCGCCACCGCCACGTCGGCGGGCGGCACCGTGCAGGTGCTGGCCACGGGCGGCTTCACGTACTTTCCGAAAGGCGGCTACAGCGGCACCGACTCATTCGTCTACACGCTCGGCAACAGCGCCGGGACGACCAAGACCACCGTCACGATCGTGGTCGGCAACGGCACGCCCGTGGCCGTCGTCGACTCGTATTCGACACCGCTCTCCACCGCCCTCACCACCGCCGCGCCGGGCGTGCTCGCGAACGACATCGCCAACGGCGCCTCGATCGCCGGCTACGGCAAGAGCAGCGGCAACGAGCAGACGGTCATCGGCGCGCCGACGGCCACCGCGATCACGGGCGGCACGATCGCCCTCAATTCCGACGGCAGCTTCACGTACACCCCGCCGTCCAGCTTCAGCGGCACCGACTCGTTCGTCTACAAGTTGACCAACGTCTCCGGCTCCGCCACCGCCACCGTCACCATCGTCGTGGCGAACGGCGTCCCCGTAGCGCGCAACGACTCGTTCGCCACCGCCCTCAACACGCCGCTCAACGGCGCGCTGCTGCCCAACGACACCGCCAACGGCGGCGCTGTCGTCGGCTACGGCAAGACCACCGGCACCGAGCAGAGCGTGCCGGGAGTGGCTACGCCGACATCCGCGGGCGGCAGCGTCTCCATCACCGCGCTCGGCGCGTTCACGTACCTGCCGAAGGGTGGCTACAGCGGCACCGACTCCTTCGTCTACACGCTCGGCAACAACAGCGGCACGTCGAGCGCGACGGTCACGATCGTCGTCGGCAACGGGGCTCCGATCGCCGTCGCCGACGCGTATCCGACCGCGCTCGCAACGCCGCTCACCACCCTCGCACCGGGTGTCCTCGGCAACGACACCACGAACGGCGCCTCGATCGTCAGCTACGGCCGCACGGCCGGCAACGAGCAGACCGTCCTCGGCGCGCCGACGGCCACGTTCGCCCCCGGCGGCGCCGTGGCACTCAGCGCCGACGGCAGCTTCGTCTACACGCCGCCCTCCGGCTTCAGCGGCACCGACTCGTTCGTCTACAAGTTGACCAACGTCTCCGGCTCCACGACGGCAACCGTCACCATCACCGTCGCGAACGGAGTGCCGGTCGCCCACGCCGACAACTACCTGGCGGATCGCAGCGCCCCGGTGACGATCGATCCGAACGGCGTGCTCGCCAACGACACGCTCAACGGCGCGACGATCCTCAGCTACGGCGCGTCGACCGGCACCGAGCAGACCGCGATCGGCGCCGTCACCGCCACGAGCGCCGGAGGATCGGTCGCGCTCCACGCGCACGGCGGCTTCACGTACCTTCCGAAGAACGGCTTCAGTGGCGTCGATACGTTCGTCTATACGTTGATCAACTCCGCCGGGACGTCGAAGGCGACCGTGACCATCACGGTCGGCGGGACGCTGCCGGTCGTCCTCGAGGACCGGTACACGACCGGCATCGGCGTGGCGCTCAACGTCGCCGCGCCCGGCATCCTCGGCAACGACACCGTCAACGGCGCCACGATCGCCAGCTACGGCAACGGCCGCGGAAGCGACCAATCCACCCTCGGCATGGCCGTGGCCACCGAACGCGACGGCATGGTCACGCTCCAGGCGAACGGCAGCTTCCAATACCAGCCCCCGCCCCTCCGTCCCGGCGAGACCGCCATCGCCGATTCGTTCGGATACGTGCTGCGCAATGCAGCGGGCAGCGTGCCCGGAATGGTGATGATCGGCGTGGTACCGGCGCCGATGGCGAGCAACGACACGTACAACACATCCGCCGGAGCCTCCTTCAGCGGGTCCGCCCCCGGCCTCCTGACCAACGACAAAGCGATCGACGCGGTGATCACCAGCTACGGCAAGGCCACCGGCACCGAGCAGACCAGCGTCGGCTCAGCCACGACGACGGCCAAAGGCGGCTTCGTCACCGTCCGCGGCGACGGCAGCTTCACGTATTCACCCGCCATCGGCTTCAGCGGCATCGACTCGTTCTCGTACGTCCTCACCGGAGCCGGCGGCACGTCGGTCGCGAACGTCTCCATCGGCGTCTGGCTCACGCCCGTCGCCATCGCGGACACGTACGCGACCACCGTCGGCGTGGGCGTCATGACGACCGCCGCGAATGGCGTCCTCGCCAACGATGTCGAGAACGGCGCCACGTTGTCGCTCGACGCCGCGCACAGCGCGGAGTACGGCACCCTGACGTTCAATACGATCGAGGGCTCGTTCGTTTACACGCCGCACCCCGACTTCGTCGGCGTCGAAAAGTTCGGCTACGTCCTCAGCAACCCCGCCGCGACGAGCAGCGCCATCGTCACGATCACCGTCAGCGGTCCGCCGATCGCGCGTCCCGACGAGTACGACATCCTCGCCGGAACGATGCGAGCCGAATCCGAAGAAGCGGGGCTCTTCCACAATGACGCCGTCCGCGGCGGCACGGTCTACTCGTATGGCGCCACCACCGCCGACGCGGACCAGCGAGTCGTCGGTACGCAGCTCGTCACGGCGCTCGGCGGTACGGTCACCATCAGCACGCACGGCGGCTTTGCCTACCTGCCGCCAGCCGGGGTGTCGACCGGCACCGATACGCTCGTCTACCGCCTCAAGAACGAGACCGGGATCTCCGACTTTGCCACGATCATCTTCTACATTCGCGACGTGCCCGCGCCGCAGCCCGATCACTATGCGGTCGCCAACCGGTTCGAACAGCTGGCGCCCGGCATTCTCCGCAATGACCTCCTCAACGGCGGAACGCTCGAAAGCTACGGCGCGAACGGAGGCGAACAGCTCTCGATCGGCAGCGTCACGCCGACGCAGCAAGGGGGCAGGATCCACGTCCAAAGCAACGGCAGCTTCGTCTACGTTCCGCCCGCCGACAAGATCATCAAGACAGACTCGTTCAAGTACGTGCTCGCAAACTCCACCGGCACCGCCACGGCGACGGTGACGTTCTCTCTGTCGCATCTGTACGTCGTGACCTCCGCCTCCCAATACACGCGCTGGCAGACGGAGCACACCGGCTCGGAATCGACGCAGGGGATGTGGTCGCCGCTTGCGCCCGCCGGCACAGGCGTCATGAACGTGCCGCGGGCGGTCACCTTCCGAGACACGCTCTATACGTTCCACCTGACGGGGGGGTATGGGTACAAGTACTCCATCGACGGCTCGACCTGGCAAACCTCGCCCACCGCGGCGGGTCCCGTCTGGGATTCCTGGTACGCGGCTTCCCCGGTCGTGTTCAACAACCAGCTCCGGCTCGTCCATGTCGGCCGCGCCTATGGAATCGAGACCGAATGCGACTGGTGGGTCTGGTGTACGGACTACGAGGTCCTGACGCACACCGATCTCCGGTACACCTACACGACCAACGGCTCGATCTGGTCCGGCATTTTCTGGATGAATACCAATGGCATCAGCCCGCACGACGCGCCGTCGTCCGTCGTCTTCAGTGGTCAGTTGTACACGTTCTACCAGGGAGCGAACATCAACCGGCGGGGACGGACGACCACCGGCACCGGCAATCTGCACGTCAGCACGAGCGCGTCTACGACCACGATCCCGAACGTCAGGATGGTGGGCGCGCCCGCGGCCGTCGTGCATGGCGGGGAGTTGATCGTGTTCTACATCGATCAGTCGAGCAAATTGAATTACGTGAAATCGACCAACGGGACGGGCTGGCGCACCCCGGTCACACTGTCGGCGGTCACGTCCGCGTACGATTCACTGTCGCCGGTATCGTTCGGCGACGACCTGTACCTCGTCTACAGAGACGGTACCGGCAGGATCAGCTATGTGAACGTGTTCCGGAACGCGCTCCTGACCGGTCTTCCCTTCTCGGCGGCCGCACCCACCGCCGCGGTGTTCCCGTAAGGCTATTGCGCCGGCACGACCGCGGCCGGCATCCGATGTTCGTCCTGCAGCGCCGTCGCCGCCTTCGCGGCGGCGGCGCGGTCGGGATAGGCGCCGGTGCGGATCTCGTACAGAACGGCTCCGCCGCTCGTTTCAACCGGCACGATCGTCGCCGCGAGTTTTCTGGCAGCCAGTTGCTTGACGGCCGCCTGTGCCTCTTCCTCCGTCGCCTCGATGCCGATGCGCAAGGTATAGCGGAGGAGAGGCGCGGGTTCTGCGGGTTTCGGTCGCGCAGGCGTCTGCACGACCGCGGCGGCCGGTCTCACGGCGCTCTGTTTTCCCCACACATAACCGGCCGTCACCAGCAACACCGCCACGATGACGCAGAGAATCACAATGAGAATCACGCCGTTGCGGTGCAACTGGAACGTGACCATCGTGTGCTTCACGCTCTGGCCTTCTTCTGCACACCCTCGACGAACACGAGCTTCTCGCGCACTTTTCCGGCGCGGTCGTAGCGCAGGAGATCGCCGTGCAGTTTGTCCGCTTTGTATTGGGCGCGCTCGGTGACGCGGCCCTTTTCGTCGTAATCGACCATTTCCCCTTCCAGCAGGCCGTCCGCATAGACGGCCGTACGCTGCAAGGAGCCGTCCGGACGGAACCACGACGTCGCCCCAGCCTGCTTGCCCGCTTTGTACTGCGCCTTCAGTACGGGCTTGCCGCTGTCGCCATAGACGATGCGCTCCCCCTCCTCGACGCCGTCGCGGTACTGCACGCTCAATTGCACGCGGCCGCGGTCGTAGAACAGTTGCTCGCCGTCGAGTACACCGGTCTTGTAGACGAGCTTCGCTTCGAGGGTTCCCGCGTCGTCATAGGAAAGCAGCTCGCCGTCGAGCACTTCGCCTGCGATGGTGTAGCGGCGGCGGATGCGTCCCGCCTTGTCGCGCTCGACCCGCTCCTCCCGCTCGACGGCCTCTCCCTCGCCCATGCGCGCGAGAATAGCAGAGCTATACTGCGCGAATGTCGAAACCGGCGGCGCGCATGACGGACATGGTCCTGCAGGACGCTCCGCACTGCCACGCACCGATCCATCCCGCCGCACCCGTGCCGACGCCCACGCCCCATCCCGCGCTGCCGCTGACGATCCTCAAAGGAGAAGCGACGGTGCTGATCGGCAACATGCCCGCGGCGCGGCTCACGGACACGACCGCGCCCTGCACGCTCCCCGGCTGCGTGCCCGGCGGCCCCGGCATGATCTCCCTCGGCTCGGCTACGGTGCTCATCGGCAACATGCCGGCCGCGCGCGCGGGCGACATGACCGCCCACACCGCGTGCGTCGCGCCGATCCCCGGCCCCACCGGCAAAGTCCTCCCGCCCGGCTGCCCCACGGTCTTGATCGGAGGCTGACGGTGCGCCGTTCGCATTTCGACGCGCTGCGGCCCGTCTGCCCTCTCTGCCGCTCTCCGCTCCTCCTCGCGTCCGTCCTTCGGGAGAGCGGGAACGACGTGGAGGAGGGCATCCTCCACTGCGGCGGCTGCTCTCGCGAATATCCGATCGTCGACGGCATCCCCATTCTCGTCGGCCCCATTCGCGCTTGGCTTTCCGCGAATCCATTACAGGTCCTGCAGCGCAACGATCTCTCTTCCGAGGTCGAAAGCCTCCTCGGCGACGTCCTCGGCCCCGGTTCGCCTTATGACACCCAGCGCCAGCACGTCGGCATTTACGCGGCCGATCATTATGGCGACGGCGGTGCAGTCCGGTTCCTCGACCTCCTGACGCACAACGACAGCCCCGTGCTCGACACCGGCTGCGCGACCGGAGGCACGACCTTCGCCCTCGCCCGGCGCACCGGCGCGATGACGATCGGCGTCGATCTGAATTTCGCCATGCTGCGCGTGGCGCAGGGCGTATTGAAGGAAGGCCGCGTGCGCTACATGCGCCGCCGTGTCGGCGTCGTTCATGACCGCGTCGAGCTCGACGTCGATATCCCCACCCCTGAGCTCGTCGATTTCTGGTGCTGTGACGTCGCCGCATTGCCTTTCGACGACGCGACGTTCGGTCTCGCCACCAGCGTCAACGTCGCCGATTGCACGGCCTCGCCGCGACAGACCATGACCGAGCTCGGACGCGTTCTTCGTCCCGGCGCCCGCGCCTTGATCACCACGCCCTATGACTGGGCGCCGACCGCCACCCCGTTCGAAAACTGGCTCGGCGGCCATTCCCAGCGCGGCCCGCACCACGGCGCGGCCGAGCCGCTGTTGCGCGCCCTGCTGGCCGAGTCCTTCGAGATCGAAACCGAAGACGAGCACGTCCCCTGGCGCGTACGCCTGCACGACCGCAGCAGCGTCGATTACGACGTGCACGCAATCGTGGCGCGCCGCAAACCTTAATTGATCTTCACCAGCGACCCTTTGACGGTGAGGATGCCGCTCGCCTCCACGTTGTGCATGCCGCTGGCGGCAGTCTTCACCATCGCGCCCGAGCTCTCCAGATTCACGGACGCCTTGCTGGTGATGTTCATCGCGTCGTTCTTGAGGTCCGCCGTCGCTTTATTGGAGATGTTCATGCCCTGGGTCTTGAGGTCCGACGTTGCCTTCACTGTGACGTTTCCACTCGACGACAGCTCCGCGTCGCCGGTCGATTTCATGGTCAGCTTTCCTTTGACCGTGATCGTCAGATCGCCGTCGACGGTGAGCTCGTAATTCTTCGTCACCTTCTGCGTGAACGCGTCCTTGTTCGTGTGCGTCTCCGCTTTCGTCACCGTGACGTCGCGCGTGCCGGCGACAGTGTGCGTCTCATTGCCTTTGTCGACCTTGACGTCGCGGTTGCCGACCTTCACCTGCAGCGTCTCGTTACCGTTCTCCAGCGTCACGGTGCGGTCGTTGTAGATGTCGATGGTCTGGTTGCCCTTGTCCTTCTTCACGAAGCCGACTTTGAGCGTGTCGTTGTTGTTGACGACACGGTTCATGTCTTTCTGCGCCTGGATGAAGACCTCCTCGGAATCCTTCTTGTCCTCGAAGCGCAACTCGTTGAAGCCGCTCCCGCCTTTCGACGTCTCGCTCTTGATCGTGCTCTTCGTCTGATCGTCCGGCAGTGTGTACGGCACGGTCTGCTCGGCGTTGTAGACCGACCCGGTAACGAGCGGGCGATCGGGATTCCCTTCGAGGAAGCTCACGACCACCTCCTGCCCGATGCGCGGCAGGAACATCTGTCCCCAGCTCTTCCCCGCCCAGCCGTGCGCGACGCGGATCCAGCACGAGCTGTTCTCGTCGCTCTTCCCCTTTTGATCCCAATGAAACTGCACTTTGACCCGGCCGTATTTGTCGGTCCAGATCTCCTCACCCGATTTGCCGACGACCTTGGCCGTCTGCGTGCCCGGAATGACCGGCCGCGGCGTCACGCGCTCGGGACGCAGAACCGCATCCGACGGAGCCGCGGCGAAGGAATTCGAATACTCCTGTTCCATGGCATTGTGCGCGACGCTGAGGAGGATCCACGCCGCATTGACGTCGTCGCGTGCCGATTTCTGAATGGTCGTCTTTCCACCCGCGGTGAATGCCGGCGAGTAGCTCAACCCGCGGAGCAGCTTCTGCGGCCATTCGTGAGCCTCCATGCGCAGCTTCGCCAGAGACTCCGCTTTGTCCTTTTTCGTGAAGCCGCCGGGATATTCGTAAATACGACGCTTGCTGCCGTCCGTGGCCTTCGCGCTGTCCGTGCTGCCGAGGAGATCGGTGGAGGGCGTTTCGAACCCGTAATCGTCGACGGCGTATTTGCCGGGAATCACCGTCTGCTCGAGGGCGAGCGACATGACGACGTTCTGCTGTTCCCAGTTGCCGTACGTGCCGACGTCGACCTTCGCCGATCCCGCACAATCCTTGTAGGCCGACGAATCATCGGCCAGTACGAGCGTGTGCTTGCCGTCCGCGTGCTCGAAGAAATACGCAATTCCGGCCGACTCGAGGAGTCGCGCCACGAATGCGAACGCGCTCTCGTTGTACTGCACGCAGTACTCGAGCGGATCGTACGTGCCGGTCGTGCTGTTCTTGTAGTCGGTGAAGCCGAGCTCCGTAAAGAGACCGGTGACGATGTCGACGACACTCTTGTTCTGCCAGATCCGGCAGTCGTAGCTCATCGTCAGCATCCACAGCCAGGGGCGGATCTCCGCGTGGTAATTGGAAAACGTCGCGTCGCCGCCGGCCTGGACGAACCGCGCCACGATGCCGTTGAGGTACCGCGACGTCCCGTCGGCGAGGCCGACGGTGATGGTCACGCTCTTGCCGACGATTTTCGAGAAATCGATTGCCGGATCTTCCGACTGCATGCTCGCGGAGAATTCGAACAGCCCCGACACCCGCTCCTCGCCGTGGAACGCCCGCAGGAGCAGCTTGTCCTTGCCGAGGGGTGTGGAGATGGAGATGCGTTGCTCGTCCTGCGTGATGGGCATAGGGCGAGTGTACGACGCCCGGTGCGTCCTCGGATGCTCATGCAGGCCGAACGCAGAAGCCATTGCCCGCGAGGACCGTTCGGCGTATCCTTCCTTCCATCCCGACATAAGGAGACGCTATGGCCGGCGCCGTGATCCAGGGGTACTTTCCTCGCGCAGTTGCGCAGACGAAGGCTTTGCCCGCGCACGTGGCGGCTCGGCTCGGAATGCACGGCGGACAGCCGCTGCCCGCCGACGTGCGCCAGAAGATGGAAGCCGCGTTCGGCCAGCGGTTTCACGACGTGCGCGTCGTGGTCGGTCACGCGGCGGAGGCCATCGGTGCGATCGCCTTCACCCGCGGATCGCAGATTCATTTCGCCCAGGGCCAGTACAACCCCTCCACGGTGGCCGGACAGAAAGTGCTCGCGCACGAGCTCGCGCACGTCGTGCAGCAGCGCACGGGACGCGTGCGCAATCCGTTCGGCAACGACACCGCCATCGTGCACGACGCCACGCTCGAAGCGGAGGCCGAGCGCATGGCCGCACGCGCGACGCTGCAGTTCGCCGCTGCGCCGCACGCGCCGGTGCAGAGGAAAGTGGCGGCCGTGCAGGCCATGCGTGCGCCGTCGCCGCGCGTCGTGCAGTTGAAAGCGGCTTTGCGACGCCATGTGCCGAGCCGTGCGGTGATCCAGAGAATGCGCGTTTCCGCGACCATCCTCAACGCCGTGGGCGTACACACCGAGGCGGTGAAGGCTCTCGCGAAGGCATTCGGCGTCAGCGAGGAGAACATCCTCAGCGCGCTGCTCGATCCCGCACTCGACCTCGCCGGTGCCGTCGACATGGAAATGCACACGCATTACCTCGCCAATCCTCTCGATTACGCGTCGTGCCATCCCACCGCCAAAGCGCTGAACGAGTTGATCGGAGAGGGTGAAGCGTTCACCAGAAGTCACGATACGTTCGACACCGGCCAGGCAGTGCGCGCCGAGGTGGAACAACTGATCGCGCGCATGCAGCAGAATGAGGATCAGTCGCAGAATGCCGTCTATCGCATCGACTTCGCGGGTCACGGCTTCTCGCTCATCGGAACGAAGGACGCCGACGACAACGGCCTGTACAAGTACGATCTGATCGACACCGTCGCCAGTGTCTCGCCCATCCTCCCCTCGCTCCAGGCACGCCGCGTCCATACGCCCGCGGCTGCGAAAACGCACCTGCGCGCGATGGCCAGCGACGACATCAACACGCGCCGGAGCGGAGCGCTCGACATGGGCGGCTGGGATGCCGACGGCATTTACCTCGGCGCCGAAAAAGACGGCAAGGTGCTTTTCCCGGGAATCCAGCTGAAGTGGTCGGTGCGGCGCCTGCGCGCGCAGTACGAAGCGCCGTGGATCGAGCAGTTCAAGAGCCGCTACAACGCGCTCGCGAAGCTGAAGCAGCTCGCCGAATTGCAGTGATCGGGAAGCAGCGATGGCGGGTGCGGTGATCCAGGAGTGAGCGTGCTCGAGAGCGCCGGCATCACGATATGACGCGATTCGGCTCCCTTCCCACACGACGTGGTGGAGTGGCCGACAATTGATACCTTGCCCCGTGTCCGGGTTGCCTCTATCATGATCTCCATCCATTAACGAGAGAGGATTGGACGATGCGCGCTTCCGTGATCCAGGGCCACTTTCCGCACGGCTTCAATACGATCGCCGCGGTGCGTCAGCGCGTGATGGCGCGTGGCAATGCGGCTCCGAAGCCGGGGGCGCACGTCGCGCAGCCGCACGGGCCGGCGAACGCGATCGAGCTGCCGTCCAACCTCGCGAACTTCACCACCATGGGCGGTGAGCCGCTGCCGCCGAACGTGCGCCAGAAGATGGAGTCGTTCTTCGGCACCAGCTTCTCCGACGTGCGCGTCCACGTCGGCCCGCAGGCCTCGGCCATCGGCGCGCTCGCGTTCACGCAGGGCTCGCACATCCACTTCGCTCCCGGCCAGTACAACCCCGCCACGCCGCAGGGTCAGGCGATCCTCGGACACGAGCTCACGCACGTCGTGCAGCAGCGCTCCGGTCGCGTGCGCAACCCGTTCGGTTCCGGCGTCGCGGTCGTGCAGGACCACGGCCTCGAAGCCGAGGCGGACCGGATGGGACTGCGCGCGGCATCGCATCAGTTGCCGATGCAGGGGAAGATGGTGGGCTCGCACATGCACAACGCAGCGTGCGGCCCGCAGGGGCAGCGCTGCGGCCGGCGGTGAACGGCGGCGGGTCGTACCACCTCGTTCATCCCGATCCCCTCGCAACACTCGCACTCCTGAACGGCATCGAGCCGGCAGCGCCGCAGCGTTGCCGCGTGCTCACGCTCGGCCTGAGTGAAGACGCCATCACTCCGATGGCACTCGAGCTGCCCGAGAGCACGTTCGTCGCGGCAGCCGCCGCGATCGAAGGACCGTTCGACTACATCCTCTGCGACGGTGTGTTCTCGCGCTTCGACGAACGTGCGCGGCAGCAGATCTTCGCCATCGTCAAGGCCATGCTGGCGCCGAACGGCATCGCGTGCGTCGGCTACCAGACCTACCCCGGCTGGCACCTGCGCCAGCAGTTGCGCGAGATGCTCACGTATCACACGCGCGGCACGGATGACCCGGCGGAGAAAGCGGCGCGCGCGCACGAGCTCGTGCAGTTTCTCGCGGAGACCGCCGGCAACGGCGACGACGCGCACGCGCGCTTCCTGCGCGACGCAAGACAGCATTTCGACGTCGACGAGTACCTCCACGCGGCGAGCGAGCCCGTGTACTTTCGCGACTTTGCGGCGCGCGCGGCGATGCACGGACTGCAGTACGCCGGCGAAGCGGAAGCGCACGATGCGGAGATCGACAACCTCGCGCCGGACGTCGCGAACAAGCTGCGTGCGTTCGCCGGAAACACGATCGACCTGCAGCAGTACCTCGACTTCGTCGTCAACCGCGCGTATCGCCGCTCGCTGCTCGTGCATACGGGGACGCGGCTCGATCGCACCATGAACCCCGCCCGCATGCGGAGACTGTACGCGGCCAGCGCGTGCCGTGCGGTGAGCGCGGAGCCCGATCTGCGCGACGTGGTGAGCGAGGGGTTTCAGACCGAAACCGGAAAGACCTTCTCCTCGGAGCACAGCGTGACGAAGGCGACGCTCGTGGAGCTCGCGGCTCGCTGGCCGCGCGCGGTAGCGTTCGACGAACTGGCCGCGGGCGTCGAAGCGCGGCTGCGGTTTGCGCACGTGCAGGCGGACGTCGCGGGCGCGCTGCCGGATCTCCTGCATGCGCTGTTCTGGAGCGGCGTCGTGTCGCTGCACGTCGCGCCGCCGCGATGCATGGAAACCGTGAGTGAGCGTCCGCAGGTGACCGAGCTGGCGCGCCGGCAGGCGGCGGCGGGAGAGCCGGTGCTCAATCAGCGGCGGCGTGCGATCCGCCTCGACGATCCGATCGCGCTTTTTCTGCTGCCGCAGCTCGACGGCACGCGCGATCGCGCGGCGCTGCTGCGATTGCTCGACGAGACGGTGGCGTCGGGCCGTCTGGACATCCGTCCGGATGGAGCTGCGATTCCCGACCCTTCCCGCATTCCGTCCGTGCTCGAGGCGGTGCTCGATCACCACCTGCGCAAGATGGCGCAGCTCGCGTTGCTGGTCGATTAGAGCGACGTGAGACGCGCGAGCTCGCGGCGCACTTTGCGCACGTACTCCTGCGTCTCGCGGTACGGCGGGATGCCGCCGTATTTGTCGACGGCACCTTCCCCCGCGTTGTAGCCGGCGAGGGCGAGATCGAGGTCGCCGTCGTAGCGGCGCAGGAGCCAGGCCATGTAGGCGGTGCCGGCGCTGAGGTTGCGCTCGGGATCGAAGAGCTCGTGCGGCTGCACGCCGAAACGGAGCCCGGTCTCGGGGATGACCTGCATGATGCCGCGCGCCCCTTTGTGGGAGACGGTGGCGGGGTCATAGCCGGACTCGACGCGCGCGATCGCGGCGACGAGGAGCGGCGAGAGATTGTGGCGCCGCGCGGCGGCGGAGATGAGCGGAGAGTAATCGGAGCGCCGGACCCGGGCCTGGCTGGATCGCCGAGCTGCAATCGGCTCGGGAACGGCCGGGCGGAGATCGACGCGGGCGGGCGGAGGCTGGCGCTCCGGTTCGGCGCGATGCACATGCCGAACGAACGAAGCCTGCACGTGCGGAGTGACGGTCCGCGGGCGATTCACGAAGATCCACACGGCGAGACCGAGGAGCGCGGCGACGGTGATCGCGCTCGTCGCGACGAGCGTGTGCAGCGCCCGCCGGCTCACACGAACCTCCCCAGCGCATCGACGCTCACGTGAATTTTGGTGAAGCCGACGCCTTTGGCCATGCGCTCGAGGATGCGCGTGGAGAGCTCGGGCAGCAGCGTCTGCGTGAGGATGCGGTCGATCTCGCGCGCGCCACTTGCGGGATCGCAGCGATCGGCGAGCGATTCGACGAGGCGTGGGTCGTACGTCAATTCCGCGCCGTGATTCTCGCGGATGCGGCGCTCGATCGAGAGCAGCTTCAGCTCGACGATGCGCACGATCTCGCGCCGGCGCAGCGGGTAGAACGGCACGACCACGAGCCGCGCCAGCAGCGCCGGACGGAACACGCGCAGCAGCTCCGGCCGCAGCGCGTCGATCACCGCCTGCGTGTCGCGCTTCTCGCTCGGCACTTTGCACGCTTCGACGACGACGTCCGCGCCGACGTTCGAGGTCAGCAGGATCACGGTGTTGCGAAAGTCGACGGGCACGCCTTCGCCGTCGTCGAGCACGCCCTTGTCGAAGACCTGGTAGAAGAGATCGACGACGTCGGGATGCGCCTTCTCGATCTCGTCGAGCAGCACCGCGCTCCACGGACGCCTGCGCACGGCCTCGGTGAGCACGCCGCCGCGGCCGTAGCCGACGTAGCCCGGGGGCGCGCCTTTGAGCGTGGCCACCGAGTGCGGCTCCTGGAACTCCGACATGTTGAAGGAGATGAGGTTGCGCTCGCCGCCGTACAGCTCCGCCGCGAGTGCGCTCGCCGTCTCGGTCTTGCCGACGCCGGTCGGACCGACGAGGAGGAACACGCCTTTCGGCTTGGCGGGATCTTCGAGTCCCGCGCGCGACGTAGAGATGCGGCGGCAGATGCCGTCGAGTGCCTGCGGCTGGCCGATGATGCGCGCGGACATGCGCTCCTGCAGCGAGAGCACGCCGTGCACTTCGTCCGCGAGCACGCGTCCCGCGGGGATACCGGTCCAGCCCGCGATCACCGCCGCGACGACACGCTCGTCGCACGCGAGCGGCACGAGCGGCGCGTCGCCCTGCAGCGCATCGAGCTCCACGCGCAACGCGTCATCGCCGCCGCGGATCTTCGCCACGAGGCCGCGCTCTTTCGCCCAGCGTTCGCGCAACGCTTCGAGCTCATTGCGCAGTTGCGCGAGCTCTTCCTGCAACGCCGCGCGCGGACCGACGGACAGCTCCGCTTCCGCGATGCGGATGCGGCGCTCGAGATTTTCCACCGCCGCGGGCGTGCCGTCCTGCGCGAGCGCGACACGCGCGGCCGCGGTATCGAGCACGCCGATGGCCTTGTCCGGCAGACGGCGCTCGGGCAGATAGCGATGCGCGAGATGCACCGCGCTGCGCACGGCGCCGTCTTCGATGCGCACGTTGTGATGCCGTTCGAGATGCGGCGCGACGCCGCGCAGCATGTCGAGCGCCGCCACTTCGTCGGGCTCGTCGACCTTCACGACCTGGAACCGCCGCGTCAGCGCCGGATCCTTCTCGAAATACTTTTTGTACTCGCTCCACGTCGTCGCGGCGATGGTGCGCAAATCGCCGCGCGCGAGCGCAGGCTTGAGCAGGTTCGCCGCGTCGCCCTGTCCCGCGATCCCGCCCGCGCCGATCAGCGAGTGCGCCTCGTCGACGAAGAGGATCACCGGAGTGCGCGATGCGCTCACTTCCGCGATGACGGACTTGAGGCGCTGCTCGAATTCGCCCTTCATCGCGGCCCCGGCCTGCAGCAGGCCGAGGTCGAGCACGCGTAACGCGATGTTGCGCAGCGGTGGGGGGACTTCGCCGGCGACGACACGCAATGCGAATCCTTCGACGACCGCGGTCTTGCCGACGCCCGCTTCGCCGATGAGGATCGGATTGTTCTGCCGGCGGCGCGTGAGGATGTCGACGACCTGGCGGATCTCGGCGTCGCGTCCGCGGATCGGATCGATCTTCCCCGCGCGTGCATCGGCGATGAGATCGATCGTGAAGCGATCGAGCGCGGAGTCGCCCGCGGGTGGATGCGCTTCGAGCGCCGACGTTTCCACGGCCGGCGCGGCAGGGTTGGCCGAGACTTCCTCGACGGAGACGCGCACGAGATCGCGCACGCTCTCCTGCAGCACGTCGCGCTGGATGCGCGCGAGCGCGGGGCACGACTCGAACAGCGTCGCGCGCAGCGATTCGTCTTCGAACACGCCGAGGAGCAACGCGCCGGAGCGGATGGCCGTGGAGTCGAGGATGAGCGTCGACGCGAGCCACCCTTCGCGCAGCAGTTTCACGACCTGCGGCGAGAGCGACGGCGTGCGGCTGTTGCCGCGGTTGAATTTCTCGATGGCGCTGCCGAGCTGTTTCGCGAGCTCGCTCTCGTCGACGTCGAATGCGTGCAGCACCGGACCGATGTCGGTCGCGGGGAGCGAGAGCAGCTTCACGAGGAAGTGCTCGACCTCGACGTTGTAGTGCGTCTGCGCGACACACATGGCCACGGCCGATTCGAGCGCGCGTTTGCACACCGGATTGAGCCGCTCGACGAGAGCGCGCAGGTCGCTCATCGCCACCCCGCCAGCGTCACCTGTGTATCGACAGAGCCATCGTTCCCGTCACTTTCGCGCGTCTTCAGCCAGGCGGTCCAGCCGAGGCGGTGACGGCGCGGGCGCGTGAGCTCGGACTTGGAAATGTCCTTTTTGCGCACGATGAGGCGGAACGAAAAGTCGAGCTCCTCGCGCGCGTAGAAGCGCACGAGCGAGACGAGCGGACGAAACGCCTGTCCGCCGCGGAGGAAGGTGACGAGCTTCATCGGCGACATCGGTCCGAGCTGCAGCTCGAAGGACGCGGCCTGATCGAAGTAGCGCGAGCCGAGGACGGTATCGCGGCCGAGGCGCTGATTGCGTCCGGTGAGACCGATGTGCGTGCGGTCGTCTTCCTCGATCTTCTGCCACTTGCCGACGAACGGCTTGATCTTCGCCGGCACGTCGAAGCAATGCTCGACGATGCGCTCGAGCCCCACCGCCGGACGATGGCTGGTGACGAAGTAGCCCGCGTACGCGAGCAGCGCACGATCGGGGATGCCGAGACGGCCGCGCAGGTGGCGCGTGCCGAGGCCGAGCAACGCGAAGAGGACGTTGGCCACGCGCGAATGCGCGGGTCCGCGCGGATCGACCTGCGGGCGGTACTTTTTGCGCGCGCGGTAGAGCAGCGAGATGAGGCGGTGATTGAAGACGTCGAGAAAATCGCGGCCGGCACGGTCGCCGCGCGTCGAGCGCGCGAGCAGTTGCTCGGTCACGTGATGCGGCAACGGGCCGGTCGAGCCGCCGAGGCCCATGACGTTCACCGTCATCTGATGCGGCTCGTCGGGCGCGATGCGCTCGGTGAAGTGCTCGACGTCGGTGATCGGAAAATCGAGGCGCAGCGCCTGGCGGAACAACACCAGCTCCTGCTGCGGACTCACGCCTTCGGCCGGACGGTTGCGCGCTTCGTGCACGTACATCTGCTCGAGCAGGCGGACGGCCTGCAGGAACGAGAAGCGCGATGCGTCGCCGAAGAGCTCTTCGCGCACCGAAGGACGTTCGCCCTTCGCGCGCGGCTCTTCGTCTACAACACCGCTCGCGAGCCCGGCATCAGCGGCCATTGCTGTCCTTTCCCTGGTTCGAGCGTCACGTTTCGCTCAGTTCCCGCGCGGCGCACTTCGAGCTGCGTGAAGGAATTGATCGAAGCGTGAAGACCGAAAAAGTGACTGAGCACCGTACCGAAAAGACGCGCGGCGTCGGAGGCGAACAGGTAGTCCGCGAATTCGACCTTGACGCGCGTGCCGCGGCAGAAACCGTTGGCCGACGTTCCGGGAACGCGGCGCACGATCTTGTCGCTCTGCACGGAGAGGATCGAATCGATGCGCTGACGATGCGCGCGCGACTCCTCGCCGCAATACAGCAGCAGGATCTCGCGCAGCGCCGCCGCCGCTTCGTCGCCGCCGAGGGAGAGGTAGCTGAGCGAGAGATGCGAGACGAGACGCCACAGCGACTCGCCGCGCGCCGGTGCGGCGACGGGCAGGGTCGGCTTGCGCAGATTCACGATCTGCGTCACCGGCAGCACTTCATCGGTCTGCATCGGATAGTTGGCGGTGAGCTCCGCGGCCAGCGTGCCGTTCGTGCACCAGAGATGTGCGAACACGACTTCGTCCGCGGGCAGTGACGCGTCGAACGCCGCGTCGTGGAACGAGAGGTACGTATCGCCGCCTTCGTCGCGCCGCGCGTGCCAGTAGGCGCGCTGATTCTCCTGCGCCATGGCGTGCGTGTAGCTGTAGTACGGCGCGAACTGCCGCGACTTCACGCCCGCGTCCGACGAACCGGAGACGGAGCGGATCGAATGAATCTCCGCGCTGCTGCGGCGATGATCGGCGACGATGCGGTATTCGGTGCGGCGGTGATCGACGCGAATCGGCTCGCTCGTTTTCTTGAACAGATTGACCGCGGGCGTGCAGCCGAGGACGAACGACTCCGCGCCGACGTGCATGCGGCCCCGCGCCTCGGAGTCGAGGAGGAACAGGAGATCGATCTCCGTCCCTTTCGCGTGCTGCAGTCCGTGCACGTCGAAGAAGTGGAACTTTTCCTCGAACGCGAAGTACTCCTGCAGCAGGCGATACGCGGGATGCGGAGCGACGGGCGGATGCGTGGCGGAATTCGTACGCCTCGTACGGTCGTCGTCGACGTTCTCGTGGATGACCGACTCGTCGTCCGCGAAACCGACCGGCGTCACGCGCAGATACGGCGGTGCGGGAACGTCCGTGGAACCGCGTGGAACCACGACCGCTTTCTCGGGCGCGCCTTCGAACAGCATCGAATAGAGACGATTCACCACCATTTCGCCGCGCAGGTAGAAGCGCAGGGTGTCGACGCCGAGGACCTCGAACGGCTCGCCCTGCGACTGCAGCGTGACGCGCAGCACCGAGGCCGCGCGACTCTGCGTGCGGAAACGGTAGTCGCTCGCCTCGACGAACTGCGCGTCGACGACGCTGATCGGATAGATCGTCGTCGCGTACGACGTGCGGAAGCGGCACACATCACCTTCCGCGGTCGTGACGAAGAGCGGTGTACCGCGAGCGATCGTCGCGCCGGTGGTGTTCTTCGGCTTCGCGTCGAAGCGCACGATGGTCATCGACGGCGTGGACTGCAGGTACTGCGGATAGAGCACGTCGAGGAGCGCGTTCGCGATCTCGGGAAAGTCGTTATCGAGATCGCTCTGGATGCGCGCCGTGAGAAATGCGAACGACTCGATGAGCCGCTCGACGTGCGGATCGGGACACTCGTCTGCCTGCAGCTCGAGGCGCCGCGCGACTTTGGGATAGCGCGCCGCGAAGCGCTCGCCCATGCCGCGCAGGTACGACAGCTCCTCGAGATAACAGCGCAGCAGATCGGCGTCAGGAGCCGGCATCGACGAGCACCTTTCCGTCGTTGAGGCCGAGGAGGAGCTCGAACGACACGGCCTCGCGCACGTCTTCGGTCACGAGCACCGCTTCGAGCTGCGCGACGAGCGTGCGCGCGGTGCCGAGCTGTTCCGACACGCGCACGCGCACTTCGCCGAGGCGCGGCTCGAATGCGACGACCGCGCGGCGCAGCGTTTCGGCGAGCAGCGTGCGATCGTCCGGATTGCGCGGCGAGTACTCGGAGAGATCGGGAATGCCGTAATCGAGGACCGTACGATCGGAAGGGGCGAGGTAGTGCACCGGGAGCGGCGAGCGTGTATTGAACAACTGCTCGAGCTCCCGGCGCACCGACTGCCTCAGACCCGCACGATCCAGCGTCCGCCGCGGACGCGGCTCCCACGACACCCACGTCTCGTCGTCGGTCAGACGATCGAAGAGGGGCATGCGGACGCTGGTCGTCGATTCACTCATGCTTCGCTATTCGATCGCGCGCGTTTCGAGGTTGTGCTTGGCCGGCTTGTTGCCGTCCGAGGTCCCGTCGGCCTGCTTCTGATCGACATAGTTGTACTGGATGATGCCGTAGTCGAGCGACAGGTTCTCGACGGGGAGGTCGCCCGGACCGCCGGAAACGCTGTAGTTCGAAATGATCACGTGCTCCATGACCACCTTGAGGTACTCGACGGCCTTGTTGTCGTTCGCGCCGGAGGCGCGGTAGCAGGTCAGCGTCGCTTTGCCGATCTGCTTGCCGCTCCAGCAGTACTTGAGCAGCGCCGACAGCGAGGCGTCGAGGTACTTGGAGATGGTGAGGGGCGAGTGGTTGGCCTGCTCGATCGTGCCGCTGCCCGCGGTGCTGCGCGTCGGGCTGGTGGGCTGGTTGAACGAGTGGCTCCAGGAGAGGACTTCGATCTCCTTCTCGTGGCCCTTGGCCGTGCTGGCGGCCTCGATGGAGGGCTCTTCGAATTTGATGTATGCGTTGATAGCCATGATTCAGTCTCCCTTTACGCGGCCACCGGCGGCGGCAGTTCGGCCACGAGGCGGATGGACGCGGTGAGCTCTTCGAGCTGGAAGTGCGGACGCAGGAACACGACCGCGCGATACGCGCCCGGCTTGCCGGGGACGTCGAAGACGTCGATGCGCGCTTCGCGCAGCGGGTACTGCGCCTTGAGCTCCTGCCCCGCGTCGTCGGTGCCGAGGACGTAGGTCATGAGCCAGCGGTTGAGGTACTGGGTCATCGAGTCTTTGGTCTGGAAGCTGCCGATCTTGTCGCGGCAGATGACCTTGAGGTAGTGCGCGAAGCGCGACGCGGCCAGGAGGTACGGCAGGCGCGCTGAGATCGCGGCATTCGCATTCGCCGCGTCGGTGTCGAACACGGGCGGCTTGTGGATCGTCTGGCCGCCGAAGAACGCGGCGTAGTCCGTGCCCTTGCAGTGCACGAGCGAGATGAAGCCGAGACCGTCGAGCTCTTTTTCACGGCGATCCGTGATCGAAACCTCGGTCGGGATCTTCATCGCCTTGTCGCCTTCGAGCGTCTCGAAGGTGTGCAGCGGGAGCCCGGTGACCTTGCCGCCGCCTTCCGGACCGCGGATCGCGGCGCACCAGCCGTACATGGCGAACGCATTCGTGATGCGCTGGCCGAGGACGTAGGCCGAGTTGCCCCACAGATACTTCGAGTGCTTGCGTTCGCGGCGATCCTTCGCGCGCTGCAGTGCTTCTTCCTTCTTCTTCTTCTCGATGTTCTTGGGAAGATCCGGCTCCACGTAGGCGATGCTCTCATCGATCATGTCTTCGGTCATCGAGAAGCCGTCGACCGGATCGGTGTTCTCGCCGTACGGCGTGCGCAGGAGGAAGCGCGGCAGCGTGAGGGTGATGTAGCGCGCGTCGTCGCTCTCGCGGAACGAGCGCCACGCGGCGAGCTCCGTGCTCTCGAAGACCTTGGCGAGGTCGCGCGGATTTCCGAGCTCGGTGAAGCTTCGCATGCCGAAGAGGTCGGGATCGGCGGCGCTGATGAACGGCGTGTGCGCGCCCGAGGCGACCTTGGCAATGTTCTTGAGCAGCTCGAGGTCCGGGGTGGAACGCGTGAACTTGAAGTCGCCGATGAGGAGGCTGAAGGGGTTGCCGCCGTACGTGCCGTACTCCTCTTCGTAGACCTTCTTGAAGAGCACGGACTGATCGACGTCCGGCGCGTTCTTGAGATCGTTGACGAGGACCTCCCGCTTGACCGGCATGAGGCGCAGCTTGAGGCGCGTGGAGGTCTCGGTGTTGTAGACGAGGTAGCGCAGTCCGCGCCACGCCGCTTCGAGCTCCTGGAACTTGGTGTTGTGCAGGATCTTGTCGACGCCCTTGCCGATCTCTTCGTCGATGCGCTTGATCTGGCGCTTGATCAGCTCGATCGTGTCGCTCTTCTCGTCCGCTTTCATCTTCGCGTCGTCGAGGAGCTGGCCGATGAATTCCTTGAGGAGCTTCATGGCCTTGGTGCGCTGGGCCTGCTGGTCCTCGGGGCGGTCGTCGCCGGCGCGAACGAGCTTGCCGTTCTTGAGGATGGCGTCGAGCATGTCGGCGCCCGACATCACTTTCACGTCGGTGGTGACCGTCGCGGCGGCGGCCGCTTCCGGCTGACCTTCCGGCGGAGTGGGGGGTGTTTTAGCCATTAGTTGCCTCCTTCGGCCGGCGCGGCCGGAGTGGCCGGCGCATCGGCCGCGGGCGCGGGAAGCGCCTTCGTGATTTCCTCACGGAACTCCTGCTGCTCGGCTTCCGTGGCGCGGAGCACCTTCGACAGCTCGGTGTCGAGGCTGTCGTTGCCGTCGAGATCCGCCAGCAGGTCGTTGAGGTTCTGGCGGATGGCCAGCAGCTCGGCGAGCTTCGTCCGCTCGACGATCTGTTCGGGACGGAAGTCTTTGAACTTCTTGAACTCCAGCGTCTCGCCCTCGATGGTGAGGGTGGGACGGATGGCGGCCATCACGTCGTCGAAGTTGTCGCGGTCGATCTCGACGAACTTGCGGGTTTTGTACTTGGCCAGGTCGTCCGCGTTGTCGCCCGCGAGGTCGGCGAGGATGCCCACCACGAGCGGGAGCTCTTTCTTCTGGATCGCGCCACCGGTCTCCAGATCGTAAGTGATCTGGACGCGCGGCGGCCGGTTACGGCCTAACCATTTCTGCGTGCTGTCATCAGCCAT
>DASPHZ010000101.1:0-110764 GCA_035629395.1 Thermoanaerobaculia bacterium | reverse complement strand
GGAAGGACTCAACAGCCTCATTCAATCAGCCAAGGCCCGCGCACGGGGCTTCCGAACTACTCGCAACCTGGCCAACATCATCTATCTCATCGCAGGTAAGCTCGATCTCGCAATTACCCACCTGTAGCGTTGCAGAGGCCAGTAACTCGCCTCGTTCGTCTCTAGTTGCACCCACAGCCGCTGCTGGACATCGCACCACTCGCCGAACATCCGCGCCGATGCGCCCCGAAGAATCCATACCTCTACCGAACTCCATAGGCATCGCCGAGCGTCGTCGCGGCGGTACCTTTCGCGTTGCGCGTGCGCCATGAGGACATGACCGCCGAGAACTAACGCTGGCATCATCATGATCGCGACGATGGCGCTCAGCATCGTTTCCCTTTGTCTCACTGACAGCCACATCCGATCGTCCGCGCGAATAGTCCGTCAGCGGTCGCCTGCTGCGGAATCGAGTCGGCTTTGACCAGCAGCCGCCAGAATCCAGTGATGAATGCTCTTGTACATACCGAATGTCGGATCCGGTTCCTCGGCTGGATATAACTCGTAGATCGTCTCTTCCTGGCCACGGACGCCAAGGTCGCCCTGAACGTCTGTTCCGCTTTCGATCGTGCCGATGCGCAGAAACCCGGGCGCGACTGCCGATGGAGCGATCAATGACCGAGCCAGGATCGCATGCGTCGCTGTCAATGACTCGACGGATTCGTAGGTGCGAAAGAAGCGTTCGACCTCCTGTGGAAGCCGGTCGAATATGGAGTCTTCACATGGCGGCGACGGAGCGCAGCGGAACCGCGTGGTGTCTGACAGGAGGGACGTTGCCTTCAGCGCTGCTTCTGTGATCGACATGGCCGCGATTCTCGTAATCTGTTCCCGTTCGTGCTCATACTCCGCAGTTCCACGGCGTACAAGAAATCGCACGGCAACCCAGCCGATACCAAACATCCCTAGCGCAAACAGCACGATCTGATGAAATGAATTCATTGGCACCCGCACTGTCCGCCAGCCGCCACGCCGATTCGCGTAGCGGTCGTAGCGGGGTTGAAAGTCGTCGCCAACACTCGCTCCTGCTGGGCGAGAAGGCGATGGGCAGCACGATGCTCGGTCAGCGATAACACTTTCAAATTCAATCGATGATGACGAATCGCAGCCGGCAACGGCGCGGTTGGGAAAAGACCCGTCTTCAGGGGATTGATGTGATGCAACTCCGAGACACCCTTCACGCCACGGCGAATCGCTGAGCTCATCCCCCGTCTCGCCGCCGCTTGCGTGATTCCCTTGGCTGCGTTCCTCAAAGCGAATGAGCCGCCCGTGAGCGCCACTTCAGCGGCGATTTCTGTGTACATGCCGACTGCGTAGGCTCCACTACAATGATTGATACCTTCGTTACCGCCGATCTGATCACGAATCCAGTTCGTCGCACCGAAGGTCATCGTGTCGCCGAATCCCGCGGAGAAGTTCGCGACGGTTTCAAGCGCCTCTACCCAGTCAGTACCTGTCGGATCGACGAGGTTGATCGGATCGTTGACCACGTAGGCATACAGATTCGTGTCGCCGCCGGCGAAGCCGATCGGGTCCTTCGCGGTGAAGCGTCCCGTACGCGGGTCGTAATCTCTGACGCCAAACCGTACCAGACCTGTATGGCGATCGTACAGGCCGCCGGCGAAGCCGAACGGCTGGAAGCCGGGGTTCGTGTCCACGAGAACCCGGCCGAATTCGTCGTACTCCATACGCTGCACGATGGTGCCATCGCTCGTGTTCACAACGAGCAGAGGCGACCCGCGATGATCGCTCAGGATGCGATAGGTGACGCTGTTCCGGATCATGTAGTCAGGCACGTTCGTGCGGCTGCCGTACACGAACCGGCTGACCACAGTATTGTTGCCGTCCAGCTCCGCGACAATCGACAGCGAGCCGCTATAGAGCCAAGCCTGCGCGAGCTCGCCGTTCACGCGTTTGCCGACCCGCCGATCCTCGGCGTCAATGACGTATTCGATGGCATCGCCGCCGGGCAGCACCACGTTGCGGAGATTTCCGGCGGCGTCGTACGTGTACGTCGTCTCGGCGCCCGCCACCGTCGCTTTCTTCAGCGATCCATCCGCGGTGTAGTCGTATACGGTGTCGCCGTACTGCAGCAGCCGGTCCTGGCCATCGTATGAAGCAGTGTCCGAACCGCCGACCCAGAGGTGCGACTTCCGATTTCCGTTCGCGTCATAGGTGTACCGCGCAACCGTGGCACCATCGAGCGTCACCGTCGCCAGACGGCCAGCGCCGTCATAAGTGAAGCCTTTCGAACCGATCGCCGAGATCCGACCGCCGTCATCGCGTGTGAATGACTGCGCGAGTAGCGGCGCGCCGTCGAACGTCGCGGTATGGCTGACGATCTCGCCGTATTCGTTGTAACCGAACGTCTCGGCGAGGCGGCCGAGCGTCGTGCCCGTAAGCAAACCATTTTGCGGATAACGGATCAGCGTCATCGCGCCCGCACTCGTTGCCAGGCCGTCGGCGTCGTAGAGATACGGCACCGGCGTAGTGCCGCTCACCGTATCGGTCGAGAGTCGGAAATCCGCGTCGTATGCCGTGGCGACGCTTCTGCTGAAGCTCCCGGCCCACGTCGTCTGCGTCGGCAGAAATCCGTTCCAGACGAACGTCAGCGCGTTGCCGCGCGAGTCGGTCACGGACGACGGTCGCCCGGCGGAGTCGTACGCGTACGTACGGACGAATTCGGGGGCAGTCGCGGTCTGAAGGCGGCCACGGTCGTCGTACTGCATCGCTACAGTCGCTCCGCCTGGCTGTACCAGGGATGTGGGCGCACCGTCCTTGTTGAACGCATACTCCACCGCCTCCGCCTCGGGTGCAGTATACGTGCTCGGCCTATCGTGATCGTCGTACGTGAAGACATGCGCCGCGCGGCCCGGCGGGGTCAGCGAGAGGACATTTCCGTTCTCGTCGTAATCGAGCGTGACAGCGCGACCGTCCGTCAGCGTCTGCAGGATCAGGTTCCCGCCGTCGTCCCAGGTGTAGCCGACCGTCCTCTCGAGCGCATCCGTGACCGTCTGCGGACGATCCCGGTTGTCCCAATCGATGGTGTACTGCCGGGTACCCCAGTCGAGTGTATGAATGCGGCCCAGTGCGTCGTAACGAACGAATGCCGGAGCGAGGCCGGGAACGCGTAGTTCCTTCACGCGACCCTTCTCGTCGAGGAACTGCTCGACGATGCGCCCGGCAGGCGAGACCGTGCGCACCTTGCGATCAGCGGCCGTATACGTCATGGTCGTGCGGCGTCCGTTGACCGTCACTGTGTCCACGGCACTCGTGACGGTGAGCGGGTCGTTCGGGTTCGACAGCGATACCGTGCGAGTCCGGGTGGTCACGATGCGTTGCCCTGAAGGCACTGTGACCGTCGTCGCGGTGGTGAACGGCGCCATGGCCCCCCATTGTGGATCGGCACCGCGCTCGATCCGCAGCGTCGTACCATCCGGCCGAGTTTCGGTGATGAGCGCCGGCGTGATCGTCGCCTGGGCCACCGTTCCGTCCGAGGCCGTAATGGTGCGTTGCACGCTGCCGCTGCCGAGCTCCTTCACGGCGTACTGCGTGACGTGACCCTCGCGGCTTTCCACGCGGACTGTGGTGAGCGTACCGTCGACCTCGCGCGTCAGCGTTTTCAAGGCGCCATTTGCGTCAGTTGCCGTCCGCAATCGTCCGCGGTCGTCATATTCATAGCTCGATGCGACGTTCCGAGGATTGCGATAGGTTCTCATCAGACCCGTCGGTGTGTACTCGAACGCGTGTTTCTCATTGCCGGGCAATGTGATCATCGTCAGCAGATCATCCTGAATGACCAGTTGTGTGCGTTCGCCGTTTGCAGCGACGATTGCGACCGCCTTCCCGTCGCCATTCCGCTCGACGGTCGTGACGCGTCCGTTTGCGTCTTCAATCGCCGCGACATAACCCTTACCGTCATACGTGACGCGCTGCAGGAGCGTGTTTGTGAGTGTGTGGCGCGTTTCACTGTGCCGGCCCGAGCCGGTGAACTTGAAAGAGCGGCTTTCCTCCGGCAAGGCGGCAATGTAGACGTTCTGCCCGGCCACAGCGCTCGGCGCGCCAGCTACGTAGATGCAGCGTTGGGTCGAGTCCGCGCAGAGATCGGTGTAGACGTAGCTGCCGTCCGGCATGATGCGCACCGGTGATCCGTTGACGGTCGGCTTGGGAACGATCGACGCGTCGCGCCTCGTGCCGTCGGGCTCGATGACACGGATGCCGTAATCGGGCGATGAACCGCCGGAATTGTATCGGTAGTAAAGTCGTCCCGCCGGATCGACCACGAAATCGTCGTACTCTTCACGGCCTACAGCGACGACTTTCGTGGTGCCTGTGCGCGACCAGCGGACGGTCGCGTCGAAGATGAACTCCGGCAAGCGGGTGCGCGTGTAAATCGCGCCGTCGCCTCCGCCGCGAACACGCCAGTGCGTCCGGCCCGGATCTTTTTCCGTCGGAGACACTGTGGAAACGTTCCCTGCTGCATCGACCTTCTTCAGTACGCCTTCGTGAGTGAAATAGATCGTGCCGTCCGGCGTGGCGGCAACGGAGTAGCTGGAGAAGGACGTCGGTACCGAGACGACCAGCGAGAGCACGCCATTCCGGATGCGGTAGATCGCGGCCGTTCGTTCGTCGACAATTACGGGGTCGCCCGACGGGTGCAGCGAGAGGTCATAGACGCAGAGATTCGCATTCGCGGCGCTCACGCCGTTTGCCGGTGTGACCAGGCCTCCGCCGGCGACGTGCATGAGAGCACCCGTGGGGAGAACGCGCGTCAGCGCGCCGCAGCGTGGAGCAACGTAGACGCTGCCGTCCGGCCCGACTGCATGCACGCGGCCTAGATTGGGTGTCCCGAGTTGCTTCGGCTGGAGGGCGCGGGCTTCCATACTCACTTGTGAGCCGGACCCGAGATAGAGAACCTTCTCGTCCGCGCCATATGCATGCACTGCATCGATGCTCCAGCCTCCGAGCCCCTGATCGGGCACGGCACCACGCAGTGAAACCGAATAGCGTTGCCACAGCACGATTTCCCGGCGCGATCGGATCCCAGTGATCTGTCCACGACCGACCGCACCGAAAGCGCGATCGAAATCACCAGGCTCGGTATACACACCGTTGTAGACGAATCCGATTGCGACATTGAGAGGACGATTCGTGAATTGTTTTCGATCGTAGATATCGCGCGCGTCCCAGACATAGGAGTACGTTTGATTCGGCTTCGGATCAAAACTCGTCTGTGCGAACTTTCCTGCGATCTCCAGCGTGAGATCGATTCGCTTCAGGGAGGCCGGAACGCTGGCACCCGACACGTGCACTTTGATCTCGTGCGCCGCAATGAACCCATCCGTCGTACGGCTGCGGTATTCGAGAGTGAGTGGTGTTCCGGCGATGGGAACCGACTGTCCCAGCGTAAGGCTTTCGCACTGGATGATGGACCCGGCTTGGCACGACTCGCCTTCGAGCGGTTTGTCGAACGATCCTTGCGGATTGTCGGGGAACACCGCGTCCTCTGGCGGCGTGTACGGCCAGTTACAATCCCACGGCGTGAAATGCGTCACGGGAACGCGCCACAGTGTCTGCCCATCGGCATACAGAGCCGCGACCGCGCGGCGTTCTTCTTCTGTGATTCCGAGGGCGGAGAGTTTTGCATCGTCGGCAGCGCCCGTGCCGTCGACGTCCAGGATGGCGAGACCCGCGGATTTACCAAAGATGCGAATGACGCGACCGTTCGGCGCCGCGATCCACTCGGCTCGCTGACGGTCGTAGTAGCCTGACGGGACTCCACTGCCGACGCGGAATCCGAGGAAGTTTTCGACGTAGAGTGCAACGGGCTTGCTGAACTCTACCGATGCGGCACCGGCCGCGACCGCTTCATCGACTGACAACTCGACGCAGTACGTGTAGCCACTCTCCGGCGGGAGCTCAGCCGGCATCGCTCCCGCCGCGCCGATCGTCTGTTCCGTCGCGCGTACGGAGATGCCGGGCAGCGGTTGCGTCGATCCGTTCGGCATCCGCATGACGGCAGATGTTCCCGGCGCAAACAGCAGCGTCGCCTGCCGGGTGCCGGAGTCATCTACGGTCGTCGTGCCGCGGGCGACACCGGTGGCTTGAAGTTGCGCGAGCTCGAGACGCGTGACGGCAGCGTCGTACGCGAGCATCGGGACGTCGTTGGTGGTCACGAAATCGCGCCACGGTGTCACGACGCGTCGATGGATGGGAATGAAGCCGCTCTTCTCGAATACCAGGACCACGGCACCGCCGCCGTTGACGGCGATGTCGTATGAGCCGTCGGCACGCGTCAGTGTGAATCCGAAGCGAGCGTCGGCGTGAACGGAAACGCGAACGGTCGCCACAGGCTCGCCGGAAGGGCTGACGACCCGTCCTCGGATGACGCAAATCCGCTGTGCGCTCAACGTCCCGCTCGTGACGTTTTTTTGAATCGCATTCGAGCCGGTGTAGAGGAACGCAATCGAATCCGCAAAAACCGTAGGCTGCGTCGGATCGGTAGGTGTAGCGACCGTGGCGGGATCGGGCGGTGGTGCGTTCGGCTGACGGACGGTAATCGTGGCGGTGGCAGCGAATCCGTGAAAAGTCGCGGTAATCGTAGTTGTTCCTGGCGTCGCCGCGAGTACAACACCGGCGCCGGCCGTCGCAACCGCCGGATTGGAGCTGCTCCACATCGCGCTCGAGGTCACATCCTCATTCGTCGAATCCGAATACGCCGCCGTCGCGCGGAGAATCACAGATTGAGACACGTTCAGTTCTGCCGACGCGGGCGCTACCACGATCGAACGGAGCTCACGCACGATGAAGTTCGTTTGGCTGTGTGCGATGCCGCCGATCGTGCTGACGACGATCGCACCGCTTGACACTCCGGAAGGGACCACCACGCGCAATTCCGTATGAGTCGCTGACGATATGGCTGCAATTACGCCGGAGATCCGCACGGTCGTGCCGCCGGGTTGCGTGTCGAATCCAGTGCCCTGAATGGTGACGATCGTTCCTGCGCTCCCGGACGCAGGCGAAAAACTCGTAAGCGCCGGCGGCGAAACGTATGTGTACGCAGCGGCTTCCCTCGCCTCTCCTCCACTGGTGTGAACCGTCACATCCACTGTTCCGGCCGCGGCGGCGGGCGTGGTGACGGTGACTCGCGTCGGGTCTTCGACGACGACTGCGGGAGCCGGCGTCGTTCCGAAATGCACATCCGTGGCGCCGGTGACGAACTCATTTCCTCTTACCGTGACTTGTTGCCCGCCTGCGGCTGGTCCGCTCGCGGGAGTCACTTGTGTGATGGTCGGAGGTACGCCATAGAAGTATGCGCCGGCCAACGTGACGGTGGTCAGGCCATTGGACAGCGCCACGTCGACTGCGCCACCAGTGCCCGCGGGTGCGATTGCGACGAGCTCACCTCCATTGAGGTATCTGAGATCTTCAACGGCGGCCGTTCCAAACTTCGCGCTCATCCGGCCGGGGAGGAACCCTGATCCGCGCAAACGAACGGCGTTTCCTCCGATCCGCGGGCCACGCGGGGGGTCGATTTCTACAAGGCGCAGTTCCGGCTGTATGAAACGAATGGCGTCGTGCTTTGTATCGGCGACGAAAAGCGCGCCGGCGTACACGATTGCCGATGGATCGTCGAACGTCGCCGTGGCGACCGCGCCATCCACGATTGCCGGAACATTGCGCCGATCGGGCGAGCCGCTGACCGTCGTGACCGTACCGGACGCGACCCGGCGTATGAGGCCGTTGCCGGTGTCCGCGATGTAGACGTTACCCGCCTCATCCAGGGTAATGCCGCGCGGCTGGCGGAACGTCGCTGCCGCGGCTGTACCGTCCGTCGATCCATTCGCGCCCTTGCCGGCGAGCGTTGTTACGATTCCGGCTGCGATCATTCGAATACGGTTGTTGCCTGAATCCGCGATGAGGATTGCGCCGTCGGCTCGAAGTGCGAGGCCTTCCGGCTCCGCGAAAAAAGCCGCGCCGAGCGGCCCATCCACGAATCCCGCGTTCCCTCTCCCGGCGACGGTACTCACCTGGCCGTTCGCGTCGATGCGTCGAACGGCGCTGTTTTTCGCGTCTGCGACATACAGCTCACCAGTTGGTGCGATCGCAACCGCAGACGGTTCGTCGAAGCGCGCGGCGCCGGCCGCGCCATCGACAAATCCCCGCTTTCCGCTTCCGGCGATTGTCGTCACCGTCCCATCCGCAGCGATTCGGCGGATCACATGATTGTGTCGGTCCGCTACATACAGCACCGCGTTTACCGCGTCGTATGCGAGTCCGGAGGGCTCGTGAAACCGAGCGCGGAGACCGACACCGTCCGTCATCCCCGGAACGCCGCTTCCGGCGATCGTCGTCAATGCTCCGTCCGTCCCGAGAACTTTGATCTGGTGGTTTTTCGTGTCGGCGATGAACACGACGCCCGTATCTGGATTCACGGCAATACCGCGAGGTGCCTGTAGAGCCGGAGGCGCAGTGCGACCGCCCGCGATTGTGGTGACCGTCTGAAGGTGCGGGGTAGTCGGTTGGGCCGAGCAGAGGCCGACGACACAGAGCGACGCTGCAATTGCATACAAAACGCGATGGACAATGGCATGACGACGCACCATGACAGACCTCCGTCCATGGCTGCGCGCGCCCTGCGCAGCATGAGCTGTTTGCTGTGGTTGACGCGCCTTTTTCCGCGATGCGAATGGGCAATGCGGCGGTCAGCGCCTGCTGCTATTCATGTTTTGCGACCGCGGGGAGAATAGGCGCGCGAGAGGTGAGACGTCAATAAGGAAACCTGACGGAACGATGTGCTGGGAATCTCGTTCTCGCATTGCGCGGCCGTAAGACGATCACGGAGATCGCGCACGAGCCAGGTCATGCTGGCCATGCCGCCGAGGAGGATCGAGATCACCAGTTCGTCGACGTGAGCGTCCGCCAGCCGTGTAGCGCCGGTCGTATGGAGGTCGTGGCAGGAGAAGTCGGCGCCGATCTTCTTCGCTGCTTCTGTGAAGATGCGATCCACATCAACGGCAGGGCGGAAGCCGCGCCGGGCGCTACCATGGTTCCATGCGCACCATCGGAATCATCGGCGGGATTGGTCCCGAGTCCACCATCGATTACTACCGGCTGCTGATCGAAGCGTACCGTTCGCGCGTCGCGGACGGCAGTTATCCGTCGATCGTCATCAACAGCATCGACGTGGCGAAGGTGCTCGGATTCGTGGCGAACGACCTCGGGGCGCTGACGGCGTATCTCTCGCGCGAGGTGCAACGGCTCGCGGACGCGGGTGCTGATTTCGCGGCCCTCGCTGCCAATACGCCGCATGTCGTCTTCGGCGAGGTGCAACGCGCGTCGTCGATTCCGCTCGTGAGCATCGTCCGCGCCGCGCATGACGGGGCGGTGCGCCGCGGGCTCACGCGTCTCGCCCTCTTCGGTACCCGCTTCACGATGGGCGGGTCGTTCTATCCGGACGTCTTCCGCGACGGCACCATCACACTCGTCCCGCCGCGCGCGGACGAGCAGGAATTCATTCACGACAAGTGCGTGAATGAGCTGCTGCAGGGGGAGTTCCTCGACGAGACACGCCGGCAGTTCGAACGCATCATCGTTCGCCTGCGCGATGAGGAACGCATCGACGGCGTGATCCTCGCCGGTACCGAGCTGCCGCTATTGCTGCGCACAGCAGCGATCGAAGGCGTGGCCATGCTCGACACGACACGCCTGCACGTCGACGCGATCCTGGACGCGTTCCTGCGATGAAGGAGACGCCGGTGTCGACTGGACGGTCGGCCTGACAGAGAACGTCGGCAAGCTCGCCGTGGACGTCGTCGCGCCGCGGCGTTCCGCGTGCGATGACGTGGTGCAGGCCGCCGATCGACGCGCTGTTCGAGAACGTTCCCGACAACCTGCACGTCGCGTTTATCTTCGCGCGAGCCCGGAACGCCTGTCGTTCCCGCATCAGCATACGCGTACGGGGTCAGCCCTATCGCGAACTCGATCGCGCCTACCTACGGATTCGCCGGCGAGAAAAGCGAAGGCGGATCGACGCCGATCGCGAACTGGTGCAGCTCGAGCAGGAACATGCCGATGCCCGCGGTGCCGTCCCACCATGCGACCTTCGTCGCCTGATCTTCCGCGAACTGCGGGGCGATCGGCTCGACGTGCACGGGCCAGTGCGCCATCCCCGGCGCGGGACGATTCGCCTGTGCGAGGAGCGCGCGTCCTGCGGCTTCGGCGAGCTCGAAATAGCGGCGATCGCGGGTCGTGCGATAGAGGCGGAGGAAGCCGTGGCCCACGGAGGCGCTGCCGACCATGAAACCGTTCTGCAGCAGGGGCGAGGTCTCGACGTGCGGCCACACCTTGCCGTCCGCGACCGTCCGGCCTCGCGACTCGAGATGGGTCGCGCCGGCAGTGGCCATCGCCAGATACCGCTCGTCCCCGATGACGTCGTACGCGCGCGCGAGCGAGCCGATGCTGCACGCGGAGCCGTGGCAGTAGATCAGCGGCGACAGACCTGCGCGATCGGTGTGATAGGTCCAGCGATAGCCCGCGGTGGTGGCGACTGCGGTGGTGAGCAGCCCGTTCGCGGTCGCCGTGAGCCGCTCGCGGTATTCGTCTTTGCCGGTGATCGCGTAGAGGCGATCGAACACGAAGATCATCCCCGCCGCGCCGCCGCACCAGCCGTTGTAGCCGGTCGTATCGGTGGTGAGGCGTTTCCAGCCGATCGCGTTCGCGCCGAGGAGGACGTCGTAGCGCGAGATCCATCGCCAGGCTGCTTCCGCGGTCTCCAGATATCTCGCATGACCGGTGAGCTCGTACAGATCGAGCATCAACACGATCACGCCGCCGGCGCCGTGCGCGATGCCGGTGTGGAGGTTCGTCGTGCCCTGCAGTTCCCAGTACAGCCCGCCGCCGTCGCGTTTCGCGCGCTCGAGCAGCGACGTGGCCATCGCTTCCGCGCGCGCGAGTTGTTGCGGATCGCGCGTCTCGCGATGGACCGCGACGAGGAACTCGCCGCAGCCGACCGTGCCGCCCTGCCAGTCGAAGAGCGTGTTGGCGCAGGTCGACGCGACGTAGGTCGCGGCGCGTTCCGCGATCGCGAGGTAACGCGGCTCCTTCGTCACCTGATACAGGCGGAGGAAAAAGAAGCCCGCGCCGGAGGTGCCGGGCAATCCCGGCAGCACGGCGTCCGGCGCGGCGGTGTCGTTGCTCCACGCGAGACCTTCACCGCGCGGACGTGCGATCGATTCGAGCCAGGCCGCGGTCTCGATCGCGGTGACGAGCCACGGCGTGGACGTCGCCGGCCGTTCCGGAGGATGACCGACAGCGCGACGGCGTGCGCCTTCGGCGAGCGGCGCGATCGCGAGGAACAGCGCGAACAGCACGATCGAGGAGCGTTTCACTCTCTTCCTCACTTTCTCACGGCCCGCCGTTTCGGTCCCGCTGGTTGCTCTTCGTCGAACCGCAGGACCACCGACGACATCTGTCCCGATGCGGGACTGAACGTGGCGATCCATTTGCCGGCGTGACCGGAGACGCCGTAGTAGTCGCCGATCCAGTCCGCGTCGATCGAGAACGGCGGCGAGAAGCCGCGCGGCTCGTCGAACGTCGTGCCGCCGTCGCGCGAGCGAGTCGCGTACAGGCGCGCCAGTGTGTTCGCCGGATCGTCGCGGCGATCGAGCCACGTGATCACGAGGTCGCCGTTGGTCTGATCGACGGCGCCACTCGGAAAGATCGCGTCGCCGGTCGTCGGCGTGGAGATCATTCGCGGCGCGGACCACGTGCGTCCGCCGTCCGTCGAGCGCGTGATGGCCGCGCCGCCCACGGTCGTCTGCCGCGTCGACGTCGTGCTCGTCGAGATCACGACGTAGAGGTTTCCGCGATGCGGACCGGAGGAGCGATCGCACAGCAGCGTCGGGAACGCTTTGAACTGCGCATTGCCGGTGTTCGGGATGACACCGCCGATCCACGGCAGCACCGGAACGCGGACCGGGTCGCTGAACGTCACTCCGCCGTCGGTGGAGGTGCGGATGAAGTGGCCGTCATTCCGCGCATACGCAACGTGCACCTCGCCCTCGGGGCCGACCGCGATCATCGACTGTCCCGACGGTGCGGGCTCCGTGAGCATCGCCGGTTCGGACCACGTCAGGCCGCGATCCGGCGAGCGCGCGAACGTCATCCGGCTCTGCAGCGATGCGCCGGAGAACCGGATCCTCTGCCAGAACAGGTAGACGTGACCGTCGTACGCGCCGCCGGTGTCGTCGACCGCGAGCCATTGCTTGTCGTCGAACTCGCGATCGTTCGCGACGACCTGCAGCTCCGCGACGACGATCGGTGCGGACCACGTCAGCCCGCCGTCGATCGAGCGCATCGCCGTCACCGCCGTGAAGCGCGGCGGCACGCCACTCGACATGAGCGCGGTCATGTGAAACATGCCGAGGCGGTCGGCGGCGACGACAGGGTCCCCTTGAGACGTCGCGTACGTGCGCCCGTTCGTGGCCTGGTTCGGCAAGCGGCTGCCGCTCGTCCAGGTCAGTCCGCCGTCGTGCGTCGTGTAGACGTCGACGCCGCGCGGCGCGGCGGTGGAGATCACGCCCACGACTGCCTGCGACGCGTTCTGCGGCGAGACCGCCACGGTCGTCTCGAAGCTCGCACCTTTCTCCGCGAGGACGCGCACCTCGCCGCTCGCCGCGAACGGCTGCGCGTTGCGGGGCGGATCGACGTCGGGAACGAAGGCGGGGCCGAATGCACCGTCCGGCGGTGCGGACGCGCATGCGGTGAGAAGGAAGACTGCGGCGGCGGAGGAGAGACCTCGCATCGTCCGGTCGATCATGATGGCTCGAGGCGATGGTACGACCGGATGTGCGGTCTGTCACGAATGGGGCAGGATGTCGGACCGTCCTGCACGGGCAAAGCGACGGCTACTGCAGCCGCAGCAGCGCCAAAGCGATGAGTGCGACCGCGATCACTCCGAGTCCGATCTCGCTGACCGTCGGCACCGCCTCCATCTCCGCGTTCGCCACGCTGAACTCCGCCGACGTCGCGCTCCTGCAGAGGGAATCCGTCACCATGACGCTGTACGTGCCGACCGGTGCGTCGAAGGTCGCGGACGTGCCGACCACGTTCGACTGCGCATCGCGCCATTCGTACGCGCGGATCGTGCCGCTGCCGCCGGTTGCGTCCGCGCGCAGCGTGGTGACGCCGTTCATCGGCACGGTGGCGCTGCCGTCGATCGTCACCGCCAGCGGCGCCGCGGAGAATGTGGACATCGTCCACTCGTCGAGATGTCCGGCGAGATTGCCGTTCGGACCGGAGAGGGACCAGAAGTCGAAGCCGTTCACCGCGCGCGGCGTCGCGCCGCCGCCGAACGTGCCGCTCTTCCACCCCAGCTCCCACGTCGAGCCGCACGCGCTGCCGAGTTGCGTCCCGTTCGCGTCGAAGATCGTCAGCGTGAAACGGTCGTTCGGCTCCGTTCCATCCAGACCGTCGACCAGCTCGAGTACGTACTCGAAGCGATACCACTGACCCCAGTCGAGCAGTGCGACCGTGGCCAGGGTGAAGCCGCTGGAGCGATACCACCCCATCTCCACGCGCACGCGGCCGTCCGCGGTGTTCGTCGTATTCGCCAGCCGCACCTGCGCGTAGCGGTTCGCCGCATCGTCCGGCGCGCTCCCTTTGCTGCTCGGATTGAGCTCCGCGAAGCGCCCGTCGCCGCGCGTCGAGATCAGCGGCGAGTCTGGTGTGCGGAACCAGAACGAGGCCGAAACGTGCGATTCCGGATCGGGCACGACGACACCGCCGGCAGTGCTGCCGGTCTCACCGGCGGCCGGACTGATGGTGGGGGAGTACAGGTGACTGGCGACGCCGAAGAAATCGACGTTGCGGGTGCGAATGGCCAACGATTGCACGCCGAACGCGGGCGGTGAACCGGCCGGCACGGGTTCGATCACACCACCGGTCGGGCTGTTCGAAAGATGGCCCCAGCCATTCTGCCCGTTCACATCGCCGGGGTTGTAGGGAGGGGGCTCGAAACCGGTGGCAAGGGTGGCGGCCAGGAGCAGAAACGGCAACATGGCCGCGCAAGGTAAACGAACCCGGAACGTTCAGCGGACACACTGCCGCAAAGCAGGGAAACCCCCATTCCCGATGCACGTCCATCACGCCAGATCAGGCATGGCGGTCGCAATTCATAAGGAGGTACGTTGCTCCCGACGTACATACCGAATCCCCATGGAGACCCGCCCATCATGCCATCCCTCGACAGCAGGTTCCGGACACTGCTCGTGTCCTTGCTGCTTCTGACCGCGGCCAATGCCTTTGCCACCAATACGCCCGTCAATCTCACCGCCACGCCCAATTCCACGACGCAGATCACCTTGACGTGGACCGACAACTCGACGGACGAGATCGGCTTCACGTTCGTGTTCGATACGAACAGCAGTTTCAGCAATCCCACTTATGTCTGGACCGGCGGCGCCAACGTCACCAGCTATGTGCACACCAGCCTCAGCGCCGGCACGACCTATTACTACCGGATCAAAGCCGAAGGAACGACGGACGCGCTCGATTCGCCGTTCAGCAGTGCGGTCAGTGCGGCCACACCCGGCGCGGTCACGCCGATCTCCACGCATTTCTACGGCGTCAATGCCTGGATGCCCTACCAGATCGGCTCCCACGTCTTCTACGGCAGTCTCGGCAATCAATGGCCGAATATCGACGCCAGCGGCGCGCAGATCATGCGCTACGGCGGCCACGGCGTCGACGAATACGCCGACCCCTTGTGGAGCAATTCGAGTACGTCCACCCTTGCGCAATACCTGGCCCTCGTCGACAACATGAAAAACCACGGGATCGAGCCCGTCCTGCAGGTGCCGGTCTTCGGCTCCACGTACAGTACGACCGACGCGGCGGACATCGTGCGCTACGTCAACATCACCCACGCGCGCGGCGTCCAATACTGGAGCATCGGCAATGAGCCCGATCTCTCCGGAGGCCCCTACGGCTATACGACGGCCGCACAAGTGGCCGCCTACATCCGCCCTTTCGCGTCGGCCATGAAAGCGGTCGACCCGACCATCAAGATCGTCGGTCCCGACACGACCTGGTACAACCCGGCCATCATGAACGGCCTGACCACGCCCGGCGGTCCCGACGACATCACCGGGAAGGACGCCAACGGGCGCTATTACGTCGACATCCTCGCCTTCCACCATTACAACGGCTTCAGTGGCTCACAATCGCGTACGGACGTCATCAGTTCGCTGACGCAGCCCGGAGGATTCCAGGACAACCTCAGTGACCTGAAGACGCGCCTCGCCGCCTGCAACAGCTATCACAATCGCACCGGCTCCAATGCCCTTCGAATGGCCATCACCGAAGCGAACGTCAATTATCAGAACAGCGCCAACGACAGCGTCGCCGGCAACGGCGCCGAGAGTTTCCTCGGCGGTCAATGGTGGGCCGAGCTCCTCGGGATCTCCATGAAGCACGGCGTCGATTTCGTGACCTTCTGGAGCGTCATCGAAGGCAGCACGCAGACCGGCAACGAGCTCGGATTCATCGGCGCGAACGGCACGACGAAACGTCCGACCTACTATCACTTCCAGATGCTGGCGGAGAATTTCCGCGGCAACGTCGCTTCGTCGAGCGACAACCAGACGCTGGTCAAGACGTTTGCCTCCAAAGCGAGCGATCAGATCGCCGTCATCCTCCTCAATCAGGAGTCCTCGACGAGCTTCAATTACACGGTGCGTCTCAATACGGCCGCCGTTTCCGGCACGAATCCTCTGAAGATCAACGTCGACGCCGGCGTGGCCATGGAATCGAGCGGCACTCTCGCCTCGCAATCGACGATCCTGCTGGTCTTCGATTCCTTCGGCGTGCTGAAGAAGAAGATCGAGTATCGCCTCGTCGGTCATGCGAATTCGGACCTGCCGCCGACCGTGACGACGTATTAGCCGTTGCAACAGATTGCCACAAAGCGCAACGAATCCCTGACGCGCCTACGCCGCGGCCTCGGCCGCGGCGTACCCTTTGCCGCGCATGAAACGGATTGCGCTGCTTCTCCTCCTCGCCGCCTGCGCCACGCGTCCGCCTGTCGACGAGGAGACGGCGCACATCGACGGCGTGCTCGCCCGCGAGCCGGACAACACGGTCTACCTCTACATCAAGGCCGGGCATTACGACCGCGACAAGGACGTGGCGAACGTCGTCCGTACGCTGGCCCGCCTCGACCGGCTCGGCTGGGACCTCGGCGTCGGCGCCCGTTCGTTCGAAAACTCCGCGGCCTCCCCGGAGTTCCAGCAGCTCGTCGCCAGGCTCGAAGCGCGCGAGCACGTGGCGAGTAGAGCCACGCCCGCCTTCACGCTCCCGGCAACCGTCCGCTCCGAAGGCATCACCTACGACCCGGTCGACGACGTCTTCTACTTCAGCGGTGGCGCCGACAAACTCCTGCGCGTCGATCGCACTGGCCACAGCACCGACTTTCCGATCGAGCCTTTCGGCAGCGCCGGCCGCCTCGGCATGGACGTCGACGCGCAACGCCGCCACCTCTGGGCCGTCTCCGCGCCGCTGCGCGAGCCTGGCGCCAGCGCGATCTCCGTCTACGATCTCCGCGACGGCAAGCTCGTTCGGCGTGTGACCCTCGGCTCCGCATCCGAGCCCGCCTTCCTCAACGACCTCACGCTCCTCGAAGACGGCACGGCCTTCGTGACGGACACGAATCGCCATCACGTCTACCGCCTCGCACCCGGCGCAACCTCCTTCGAGCTCTTCGCGAAAGATTTCCTCTGGCCGAACGGCATCCAGATCTCCGCCGACGCGCGCACGCTCTACGTCGCCGACTTTCGCGGCCTCAACGCCGTCGATCTCCCCACGAAGTCGCGCCGCGTGCTCGAGACCAGCACTCCGCTCAACGGCATCGACGGCCTCGGCGAACACGACGGGAAGCTGATCGGCATCCACAACGTCCTCGGCCGCCCGCGCGTGGTGCGCGTGACTCCCGGCGATCGCACTGTCGAACTGCTCGAATCGAAGCACCCGCGGGTCTTCACTCCCGCCACCGGCGTCGTCGCCGGCAGCGACTACTACTTCATGGCCAATCGTTCCGAGAAAGACGCGGAGCGAAGAATTCTGAAGATCCCGTTGTAAACCGATCCAGTCGCCGTGCGTAGTATGGGCGTGCCAGACCTCCACATCCAGAACCTCTCGAAAACCTATCCCAATGGCGTCCGCGCACTGCGCAACATCAATCTGACGATCCCCGTCGGGATGTTCGGCCTCCTCGGTCCGAACGGCGCAGGCAAATCGACGCTCATGCGCATCCTCGCCACCCTGCAGGAGCCCGACGAAGGGCGCATCACCCTCGGCAATCTCGACGTCGTCCGCCAGAAGGACGAGGTGCGCAAGACGCTCGGCTATCTGCCGCAGGAATTCGGCTTCTACAAAGACGCGACGGCCGAACGCCTCCTCGACCACTTCGCCGTGCTCGAAGGCATCACGAACCGCGCAACCAGACGCGATGTCGTGCAATCGCTGCTGCGCCAGACGAACCTCTGGGAAGTCCGCAAACAGAAACTCGGCGGCTACTCCGGCGGCATGCGCCAGCGCTTCGGCATCGCGGTCGCGCTCCTCGGCAATCCGAAACTGCTCATCGTCGACGAGCCCACCGCCGGCCTCGATCCCGCCGAGCGCGTGCGCTTCCTCAACCTCCTCAGCGAGCTCGGCGAGAACAGCGCGGTCATCCTCTCCACGCACATCGTCGAAGACGTGTCCGAGCTCTGCACGCGCATGGCCATCATCCATCAAGGCGAGATCCTCCTCGAAGCCGAGCCGCTGCGCGCGGTCGACGAGCTGCGCGGCCGCATCTGGCAGCGCATCGTGGCGAAGGAAGAGCTGCCGGCGGTCGAGCGCGATTACGCGCTGATCTCGACGAAGCTCCTCTCCGGCCGCCGCCTCGTGCGTATCGACAGCGACACGCATCCCGGTCATGGCTTCGAAGAAGCGGTGCCGAACCTCGAAGACGTCTACTTCCGCGTCATGCACGCGCGCGCCGCGGCGGTGGCGGCGTGAGGCTGTGGGAGATCTTTCGCTACGACCTCGCCACGCAGCTCCGGCGCTGGCCGACCGTGTTCTACAGCATCGGCCTCGCCGGCATGGCGCTGCTCGTCGGCTCGACGTTCGTCGATGACGCGAAACGCGACGGCGTTCTGCTCAACGCGCCGCTCGTCACCGCGGCGACGCTGGTCATCACGACGTTGGTCGGTCTCCTCGTCACCGCCGCACTGGCAGGGGAGGCGGCCACGCGTGACATCCAGGCGCGCATGGAGCCGCTGCTCTACACGACCCCCGTCTCCAAAGCGACGTACCTCGGCGGACGCTTTCTCAGCGCCTTCGCCGCCGGCACCGTGCTGCTCGCATTCGTGCTGCTCGTTCTCGCCGCCGCGCGCTTCATCCCCGGCGTCGACGCCTCGTTCTTCGGCCCGTTTCACCTCGGGCCGTATCTGTACGCGTTCGCGATCGTGGGGCTGCCGAACGCGTTCATCGCCACGGCTCTCCTCTTCTCGCTCGTCGCGCTGACGCGCCGTCCCATGATCGGCTTCGCCGGCGCGGCGGCGCTGTTCATCAACGCCATCGTGCAGGATGAGATCGTGGCGGGCCTCTTCGCGCGCTGGGATCTCGCGAAGCTGCTCGATCCCTTCGCCTTCATCCTCGCGCGCGCGCAGTGGCGCAGCTTCACGGTCGCGCAGCGCAACACGAACTGGCTCCTGCTCGAAGGCGAGATGCTCACCAATCGCCTGCTGTGGATCGGCGTGTCGCTCGTCGCGCTCACCATCGTGCAGCTGCGTTTCCGCATGGCGCACGTCGGGCCGCGCCAGCGGCGCGGCAAAGCAGTCGCCGAAGCGCCGATGCTCGCGGCCGCGCCGCCGGTCCTCGACATTCACTTCACTGCCCTGACGCGTCTGTGGCAGACGCTCGCGATCACGCTGCATTCGTATCGCGAGATGATCACCAGCCGCGCGGCGTGGCTCCTCGCGCTCATCGGTCTGCTGCTGTTCCGGATCACGCCCGAGCTGCTCGAAGTCGGCCTCGGCACGCCCACCATTCCGAACACGGGCCGCATCGTCATGCTGTCCGCGCGCTTCTCGACGATCGGCATCCTCGTCGGCGCGCTCATCGTCTTCTTCGCCGGCCACCTCGTGTGGCGCGAGCGCGACGCGCGCGAGAACGACATCACCGACGCCGCGCCCGTCCCCGACACCGTCACGTTCGCCGGCAAGTTCGCAGCACTGGCGCTGATGCTCGTGACGCTGCAGGCGGTCGTGACCGCGGCCGGCGTCGCGACACAGATCGCGGCGGGCTACAGCGACCATGAGCCGCTGCTCTACCTGCGCGTGCTGTTCGGCATGAAGCTCCTCGATTACCTCCTCTTCGCCGCGCTGGCGATGGCCGTCCACGTGGTGATCCGTCAGAAATATCTCTCCACCGCCGTGGCCATGCTGGCCTGGTTGTTCCCCGGCTACGCGGACGACTTCGGCGTCGAGCACAACATGCTGAAGTACGCGTCCGATCCCGGCTTCACGTACTCCGATTTCAACGGCTTCGGTGCGGCGCTCGGACCGTGGCTCTGGTTCAAGCTGTACTGGCTCGGCTGGGCACTGCTCTTCGCGCTCATCGCGCGGCTGTACTGGGTGCGCGGACACGAGCGGCGCAGGCAGCGCTTCACGCGCGGCACCATGCTCACCGCGGCCGTGGCCCTCGCGCTCCTCTTCGGCGCCGGCGGCTTCGTTTTCTACAACACGAACGTCCTCAACGAATTCGTCTCCGACGCAACGGCCGTCGAGCGCAGCGTCGAGTACGAGCGCAAGTACAAACAGTACGCGAAACTCGCGCAGCCCCTGCTCACCGGGACGAAGCTGCAGATCGAATTGCATCCGGCGCAAAACAGCGCCGACATCCGCGGCTCGTACCGCCTCGAAAACCACAGCGGACGCCCCGTCGACGCCATCCATCTCGTCGCCCAGCGTTCCCTCGACTCCGTGTCGTTCGACCGTCCTTCGCGTCCGGCGCTCATCGACCGGGAGCTCGGCTATCGCATCTACAAACTCGATCAGCCGCTGACACCCGGCGATTCGCTGCGGCTCGATTTCACCGTGCGCATCGCGCCGCGGGGCTTCACGAACTACGGCATCAGCAGCGCGATCGCCAGCAACGGGACGTTGCTCGAAAATCGCCCCGGCCGAGGTGCGGGCACGTGGCTGCCGGCGGTTGGGTATCGCAGCGATCCGGAGCTCTACGACGCGTACGAACGCCGCCAGCGCGGACTGCCGGTACGCGCGCCGCGACTGCCGAGCGATCCCGCCGTCCGCAACGACCGCGCCGGACTCGAGCTCATCGACCTGGAGACGGTCATCGGCACGGACGCCGATCAGATCGCGGTCGCTCCCGGCGCGTTGCGCCGCTCGTGGACGCAGAATGGACGCCGCTATTTTCATTACGTGACCGACGCGCCGATCCGCAACGGCATCCCGATCCTCTCCGCGCGTTACGCGGTCCGCAAAGCGCGCTGGAAGGACGTCGACATCGAGGTCCTCCATCATCCGAAACACGCGTGGAACGCGGAGCGCTTCGCGCGTTCCGCGCAGGCGTCGCTCGAGTGCTACTCGCGCGAGTTCGGTCCTTACGCGCACAAGCAGCTTCGCATCGTCGAGTTCCCGTCGACGGGCGGCTATCGCATGACCGGCCATCCCGGCACCGTGATCTGGACCGAGTCGTTCGGGCTCGCGCAGCCGGAGCGGGACCATCGCCAGGTCGACTTTCCGTTCGCCGTTCTCGCGCACGAGGTCGCGCATCAATGGTGGGGGAATCAGCTCATCCTGGCGCGCGCCGAAGGCGCGGCGTTCGTGAGCGAAAGCCTGGCCTGGTACAGCGCCATGATGGTCGTCAACGAATCCCGCGGCGCCGAGCATCTCGCTCGCTTCATGAGCGTGCTGCGCATGGTGTATCTGACGCCGAATGCGACGTCGGAGGTGCCGCTGCTGCGCGCCGACGATTGGATCGACGTCTATCGCACCGGCGCGCTGGCGATGTCCACGCTGCGCGAAACGATCGGCGAGAAACGCGTCAACGCGGCGCTGCGCAAGCTCCTCGCAGACTTTGACGGCGCGGCGCCGCCGTTCGCGACTTCCCTCGATCTGTACGCGCGGCTCAAGGCGTCCGCACCGCCGTCGACTCACGCCTTGCTCAAGGACCTGTTCGAAGAGATCACGTTCTGGGACCTGCGCGCGAACGCGGTCCGCGGTGAACGGATCGCCGGCGGCGCGCATCGCGTGACGGTCGACGTCGAGGCGTACAAGATCAAGGCGGACGGCGATGGGCGCGAGCGACGCGTGCCGATGGAGAACGACGTCGTCATCGCCGTTTACGACGCGGAGGACAAGCCGCTCTACCGGCAGAGGCACCGCGTCCGCAACGGCATGCAGAGCATCACCGTCACGGTGCCGGGCGCGCCGGTGAGCGCGGGCGTCGATCCCGATTCCGAGCTGATGGACCGCATCCGCACGGACAACTTCGTCAACGTCCCACCACCACCCGCGTGATGCCGCTCGTAATCGGTGTGGCCGTGATCTCACGATCGACGAAGCGGCGGATCGTTTCGATGTTCGTCGACGCATGTCCGCTGAGCGGCGTCGTCGTGAACGATCCCCCTTCGCCGACCGCGAGCGGCAGCAGGAGCTGGTCGGCGAGGTGCTCGCCGACCGCCGCGTTGCTGTTGATGTAGCGGCGTGCCTGTTTCGCGGCGTTGTGCGCGACGATCTCCGCGCGCACGCCGCGCTCGCCGAACGCGGTAAAGACGTCCGTCACGTGCTCGAAGCCGGCGATGATCGAGATGAGATTGCCCGGTCCCGCGGAACCGGTGAGCGTGTGCGCCTCGATGCACTCCTCCGGCCACTCCAGCTCCGCGACCGCTGCTTTCGCCTCGCGCTCCGCGATCGTCCACGGCAGATTCGCAACCACCGCTCGCGCGCAACGCGTCGTCAGCGCGCCGCGCTCTTCGAGCTCGAGCCGCGCGAGTTTCTTCGCCGGCGCGATGCGCACGCGGATCTTTCCACCGCCCGCGGGATAGAAGCCGGGCCGCTCGAGCTCCAGCTCGACGTTCGCGCCCATGCGACGCAGCAGCGGCAGAAACGCGCGCGCCATGAAGTCGAACGGCGGCGCCGAGGGATTGTGCGTGCCGCCTTCGAGCTCGAGTGTCGACGGTGCGTCCGCGAGCGCGAGCGGAAGGAGGATCGTCTGCAGCACGAGCATCGTCGAGCCCGCGGTGCCGATCGCGAACGCGTAGTCGCCGCTGCGGATCGTCTTCGGGAGGAACGTGAGCGAGGCCGAGCCCACGCTCGCGCCTTCCACCGCCGCGTCGCCGACCTGCGCCGACGCGTTCACGGCGGTGAGATGCTGACGGAGCAATCCCGGCGTCTTCCGCTTCGCGCGGATGTTCTCGATGCGGAACGGTGTCCGCGTCAGCAGCGAGAGGGCGAGCGAGGTTCGCAGAACCTGCCCGCCCCCTTCACCTTGCGATCCGTCGATGACGATCATCGTTCCTCAACCCTTCACGACCACGATCTGCTTGAGCGTATGCACGACGTCGACGAGGTCCGCCTGCGCCTGCATCACCGCGTCGATCGACTTGTACGCCGCCGGCGTCTCGTCGATCACGTCCGCGTCCTTGCGGCACTCGATGCCTTCCGTCGCGCGCACGTGGTCCTCGACCGTGAAGCGGCGCTTCGCCTCCGCGCGCGACATCGAGCGGCCGGCCCCGTGGCTGCAGCTCTCGAAGCTCTCCGGATTTCCCTTGCCGCGCACGATGAACGACTTCGCGCCCATGCTGCCCGGGATGATGCCGAGATCGTCCTTCCCCGCGCGCACCGCGCCCTTGCGCGTCACGAACACGCGCTGGCCGTAGTGCTCCTCGATGGCCACGTAGTTGTGATGGCAGTTCACCACTTCCGCGTTCGCCTCGAACGGCGGCAGCAGCTCCGCCGCGCGGATCGCGTCGAGGATCGAGGCCATCATCAGCTCGCGGTTCTTCATCGCATACGCCTGCGCCCAGTGCACCGCCTTCACGTAGTCGTTGAAGTGCTCGGTCCCTTCCGGCAGGTAGGCGAGGTCCTGGTCGGGGAGGTTGATCATGTACTTGCGCATGTCCTTCTTCGCCAGCTCGATGAAGAACGTACCGATGCGGTTGCCGACGCCGCGCGAGCCGCTGTGGAGCACGATCCAGACGTCGTTCGCTTCGTCGAGGCAGACCTCGATGAAGTGGTTGCCGGTGCCGAGCGTGCCGAGGTGGTTGGCGTCGTTGCCGCGGCCGAGCTTCGGATGGCGGGAGATGATCTCCGCGTACTTCGGCTCGAGCTGCGCCCACGCTTCCGCGGTGCGTGCCGGCGGATTGCGCCACGCGCCGCGGTCGTTGCGGCCGCCGTTGTCCGTGCGTCCGTGCGGGACGGCCTGCTCGATCGTGCTGCGCAGCGGCGCGAGGTTGTCCGGCAGGTCGTTCGCGGTGAGTGAGGTGCGCACGGCCATCATGCCGCAGCCGATGTCGACGCCGACTGCCGCGGGGATGATCGCCTTCGTCGTCGGGATCACGCTGCCGACCGTTGCACCTTTGCCGAGGTGAACGTCCGGCATGACCGCGATCCAGCGGTAGATGAAGGGGAGGGAGGCGATGTTACGGAGCTGCTGCTTCGCCGCCTCTTCGATCGGGACGCCGCGGGTCCACGCCTTGATCGGTGCGCCGTGGTCGGGAGTGAAGACTTCGTAATTGTGCGTCGTCATGATGCCGCTCTCCATGGCGAGCGAAATGCCACCTCTGCCATTCTTCCTCTAACTCACTGATCCTTAAACGCTACCCGCACCAAGCCCTTGATCCCTCGGTCTCCGTGCCCCTCTACAACTCTATCCTTTCGTATACCCCTTTATACTTTCAGCCAATGACCACCGTCGCCATCGGCCTCCTCGGCACGACGCTCGATCTCGGCAAGCCGGCCTCGCGGTGGGAGCGCTGGCGCCCTTCCGTCTCGCTCTGCCAGCAGGACGATCTCGTCATCGATCGCTTCGAGCTCCTGCATCCGCCGGGGTTCGAGCAGAATGCGCGGAGCCTCGCGTTCGACATCGCCAGCGTGTCGCCGGAGACGAAGGTCCACCTCCATGCGATTGCGATGGAAGACCCGTGGGACTTCGAGCGGGTTTACGGCGCGCTCCACGAGTTCGCGCGCTCGTACGCATTCGACGTCGAGAACGAGGACTACCTGGTGCACATCACCACCGGCTCGCACGTCGCGCAGATCTGCATGTTTCTCCTCACCGAGTCGCGGCATTTCCCCGCGCGCCTCGTGCAGACCTCGCCCGGCCGCGACGGGCAGTACGTCACCGGCCACGTGCAGATCGTCGATCTCGATCTCTCGAAGTACAACGCCATCGCCTCGCGCTTCCGTGAAGAGCAGAAGGAAGCTGCGTCGTTCCTCAAGTCCGGCATCGCCACGCGCAACGCGCAGTTCAACCGTCTCATCGACCGCATCGAGCAGGTGGCCATTCATTCGCGCGAGCCGCTGCTGCTCATGGGTCCGACCGGCGCGGGGAAGTCGCGGCTCGCGAAACGCATCTTCGAGCTGAAGCGCTCGCGCCATCAGGTCGCGGGCGAGTTCGTGGAAGTGAACTGCGCGACGATCCGCGGGGAGAGCGCGATGTCCGCGTTGTTCGGACATGTGAAGGGCTCGTTCACCGGGGCGCTGCGCGATCGTCCCGGTCTTCTGCGCGCGGCGAATCGCGGCGTGCTGTTTCTCGACGAGATCGGCGAGCTGGGACTCGACGAGCAGGCCATGCTGCTGCGCGCGCTCGAGGAAAAAGTCTTTCTCCCCCTCGGCGGCGACCGCGAAGTGAAAAGCGATTTCTCACTCATCGCCGGCACGAACCGGAACCTCGGCGAGATGGTCCGCGAGCGCCGCTTCCGCGACGATCTCCTCGCGCGCATCAATCTGTGGACGTTCGTGCTGCCGGGACTGCGCGAGCGTGTCGAAGACATCGAGCCGAATCTCGACTTCGAGCTCGAGCAGTTCGCGCGGAGGTCGGGCGCGAACGTGCGCTTCAACCGCGAGGCGCGCGAGCGCTTCCTGCGCTTCGCGACGTCAGGCGAGGGGCTGTGGCCGGGCAACTTCCGCGACCTCAACGGCGCGGTCGTGCGCATGGCCACGCTCGCGCGCGGAGGCCGCATCACGAGCGAGATCGTCGACGAAGAGATCGCGCGCCTGCGCGGCGAATGGCATCCGCGTGTGAGCTCTCCGTGTCTCCGCTACCTCAGCGAGGATCAACTCGCGTCCATCGACGCCTTCGATCGCGTGCAGCTCGAGCACGTCATCGAAGTGGCGCGCACCTCACGTTCGCTTTCCGAAGCGGGCCGCATTCTCTTCGGCGCCTCACGCCAGCAGAAGACGAGCGCCAACGACGCCGACCGCCTGCGCAAATACCTCGCCCGCTTCGGCCTCGACTGGAAAACCCTGCAGGACTGACGGAGCACCCCGGCCGGCCCGGTCCGACCTCCCGTCGGCTCGGTCCGCCGAGGGCGGCAGCGAACCGGCCGACGCGACGTCGGCGCTCCACCCTCGGATGAGAGCAATGCCGTTTTTCCGCTCCACGGAAGGTAGACCTGCTCGTTCGGACGCCGAGGGAGCGACACCGATCCGAGGCACGCGGGGTAGAGATCCACGGCTTCCGAATCGACCGGCGAGATGCTTCTCCGCGGAGGATGGACATGAACCAGTTCCAATTCGAAGCCGAAGTCATGCTCGCGGATGCGGCTCCGCAGGATGTGGTGCGCGAGCGTGTGTACGGCGACGTGCATGTGACGGCGGAATGGCCGCACGAGCTCACGGCGCCCGTGATTCGCCTGCCGCTCGTGGTGCGCGGCGCGCTCGAGCCGCGCGATGCGCCGGCGTACGTCGAGCTGTTCCTTCACGACGTTTTTCTGCTGCTCAACCTCGCCGCGCCGGGCTCGTTCGGCGGCACGATCACCATCAGCGGCGGCGCGCTGCGCGTGCGCGAGCTGACGTTCGATCCGCGCGTGTTCGCGTACGCCGCGCCGCTCGCGACCGTGCCTCTCACGGACGTGACCCGCTGGTACGACGGCCTCGGACTCGGCACGAAGCAGCTCGCGGAGAACGGCGTGGCAACGGCGCTCGTGCAGTTGCTGCATCTCGCCCGCGCACCGGAGCGCGAGGATGAATCGATCCTGCGACTGGCCATCGCCGCGGAGGCCGTCGCCGAGGATGTTTCGCCGCGCCTGTTCGAGCTGCGCGACGACATCGCCCGAGGCCGCGTGCCGCTGATTCACCCCATGCACGACGACGCCCTCGACCCGCGCGTCGAAGACGCGACGCGCGAATGGATCGAAGTCGCCGATGCCGCGGCGGGCGCCGTCATCAGTGCGCTGCAGAAGCGGATTGCGCGGGCGGAGCGCTCCTGACTTTTTTCGGATGATCGATTCGAGGCACGCCACAAAAGACGCCTGATCGTGTCTTTCGATCCGAGGAGCTTCCCCCATGCAATTTCGGATCGCGGTTGTTCTGCTACTGCTGTCGTTGGCTGCGCCCGTGCTCACGGCGCAGACGGAGGAGAGCGTCGACTCGAACGCCGTCCCGGAGACGGTCACCACGTCGACGTCGACTACCTCGATCACGATCACGTCCAACGGCGTGACTCCGGCGCGACGATCCCCACCACCGTGGCTCTTTCTCGTGAAGATCGCCGCGGAGTGGGGACCGATCGCGTTCCTCCTCGCCGCATGGCTGATCGGTACAGCCGTCCACTACCGCATCGTGAAACGTGAGCAGGATCGGTTTCCCGCAACGCGTGGAAGCCGCGCGCCGCAGACGACGCCGATCATCATCAGTGCCACCCTCTTCTTCGTCCCGGCGGTGATCTTCATCTTCTTCGAGATCCGCGCACGCCAGGAGCTCAGCCGCGGTCTCGACGGCGTCATCGACCACTGGAATCCGCTCGCGCAACGCGCGTGGATCACGTTGCTCATCTGCTTCGTGCTCGCTCTCATTCCGTGGCTGTTCGCGCGCCGCGCCGACACCGTTGCCTGAGGAGGCTCTGAACCGTGGCGAACTATCTCATTGCGGTTGGTGGTACCGGACAGCATGTTGCGCTTGCCGTCGCCGATCTCGTCGCGCTCGCCTACGAGATCTTTTCGACTCCGGACGAATTTCCGGCAGTGCATCTGATCCTCGTCGACGCCGATCAGGCCGCGGATACGGACCAGCCGTCGGCGTGGCAGGAAGCACGTCGCCGTCTGCAGGCCCTCGGTCTGCTCACCGGCGATAGTTTCGAATGCGTCCCGCTGCCGGTGAGCTCGAATCTCTCCGGCACACGCCGGATGTACGAATTCGTGAATCGCCTCGGCTCTTCTTTCGGCGCCAATGCCGCCGATGCGCTGTTGCTGAGCGAGCAGAGAGAAGTGGATGTGACGACCGGCTTCTACGCGCAGCCGCGCGTCGGCGCGATGATGGCCGAGTGGCTGTTCGGCGAGGTCACGCGCGGCGAAGCAGTCAATCCCGCGCTCGCTCGGATCTTCGCTCTGGCGGGCGACCCGGCGAATCGCATCGTCGTCGCGGGATCGGGAGTCGGTGGTACGGGCGCTGGCTTCGCACCCGCGCTCGTGCGCCGGCTCTCAGCGACCGGGGGCGGTGCGAGGCTGATGGCGCTGATGGCAACCGAGTGGTTCCGTCTTGCCGGCGCCTGCTCGAGCCGTTTGTCCGAGTCCGTCCAGAAGAGCAACGCGAACTCCGCGCTGTGGCATGCGGCGCACTCTGGCTCGGCCGCGGGTGTGCGCACGATCCTGTTCGGACATCCGCACGTCTCCCGCGCGCCCGAAGAGGAGTGTCAGAGCGGAGCGTTTCAGGTGCGCAAGAAAAACCTCACGATTCCGTATTACGCGGCGGCTGCGGCCATGTCGTTCTTTGCGGGTGACGCAAACGGAGGAACGCATGTTCCCGCGGCCGCGACAGCGGGCGACGTCGTCACGTTGCCAACGACGCTGCGCATCACTCCACGTCTGACGCTGCACGATCTGGTGCAGTCGAACGTCGAAGCCGTAGGCCGCCTGACGCTTGCGTCCGAGTATCTGCGCGGACGCTACAGCGGATTCGTGTTGCCACTGTCTTCGCTCGCCGGCCGGATCGATGCGCTGGACGCCACGGATCGTCAGCGCCTCGAAGGTCCGCTTGCCGCCAAGCGTGCCGCGCTCGAGAACCTCGGCGTGTCGGACGAAAAACTTCCCGTCGTACCGCGCACGCATCGGGGTCTGGCAACTCTTCGCGGGTGGATCAGTGGCAAAGTCGATCGTCCTCGCGACCTGTGGGAAACCGTGCCGGTCGTGCCGGCAGAAACCACGGTGCGCAAAGCCGAAGTGGTCGCGGCCGACAACGGCACTGCCGCATTGCTGATTCGTAAGATCGGCTACTCCGGCCGGGTCACTGGAGGCAATCTCGTTCCGATCACGCACGCGCAGGTTCGCGATCTCGTCACCGTCGACGACGTGGACGTCTCGAAGGTTCCCGCGTCGGACGCCGTGACGCTCACGCTCGCCGACATCTTCATGAACTGGGAAGCTCGCAATGGTGAAGAGAAAAACGACATTGCGCGTCTGCTCGTTCAGGACCGGCAGCTTGCGCGTCCCGTGCTGGTCTGCGGGGACAAAGGCGATCGGCCGCGCGAATGGCTGAAGCGCTGGCTGCTCCTCACCAACCTGCTCACGCAGGGGAAGCTCACCGTGGAGCAGAAGGCCCTGCCATTCACCACCGGCAAAGTGCTGTCATTCCGCGGCGTGCCGGTCGGCGAGTTGTCGCGCGACTTCGTGTGCGTGCCCCTCGTGAACGGCCACTGGAACGATGAAGCGTTTGTCTCCGCATTGTGGGGCGCGGGCACGCGGCTCGAGATGCTCGCGACGTGGTGCCGCAACACGGCGACCGTGGCGCTCTGCAGAAGTGCGAAGCTGCCCGCATGGCTCGAAGTGCTGCTTCACGCCACGTCGCCGTTTGCGGGAGTCGAGAAGCAGTACACGACGCAGACAGTGGCGACGCGCTGGACCGATGGCGACGTGTTGCTGCCGCTTCCGAATGCAGCCGCAGGCGACGCCGGCGCCAAGGACTGCGTCGCCGCGACTGCCGAGGCGTTCGGCGTCTTCGGATCGCAGCCGCAGCTCACCGAAATGTCCGCACCGGTTCGTGCCGTGGTCCTCGAGCTGGCAACCAAGGCACTGACCGTCCCGAGCCTGAACGGCACGCCGTCGAAGACGGTCGTCTTCTCCGAGACGCTTTCTCCCGCGGCATATGACTGCCTCTTCGGAGAAGTCGTCGTCGATGTCGGCGCTCGCCGTGTATGGCCGCTCGAGTCGACGCATCGCATCGTCACGTCCATTGCCGGTGAGCTGTTCACGCCGAACGTCGGCTGCTTCCGCAACGAACAGCGCACGCGGTGGCTCACGCCGGTGCGTCGCGAGTACATCCCGCTGCTGAGCTCCGGTGCAATTAACGTTCGCTCCGAAGAGCATGGGCAGGAACTCCGCGTGATCGTGTCGGTGCACGGACGCACGTTTGCCGAGACGTACTCGGCGTCACGCGTTCGTGCGCTCAATCCTCTGCTGCTGCATTGGCCGAAAGCTGTTGCTGATGCGGCGTCTTCCGTAACCGTGCTCTTCGATGTGCTCGAGCGGCGCTATTCACAGCAGGGTGTGCACGTCGTGCTGCACGATCGCGAAGGCAAATCGTGGACGCTCTCGCCGCTGCTCAACGAGCGGCATTCACTTCACTACGTCGCGGCGGATGCGAAGGTGCCGCACAGCCTCTCGTTCGAGCTCGAACAGAAGGACGTCGGGTTCACCAGGATCGATCGCACTGTGCAGCACCTCGATGACGGCAGCCAGCGCGTCGCTGTGGATTTCGGGACGTCGGCCACCGTGGTCGCAATCGATAAGAACGGCGGCTCGGAGATCCTCGATCTGTTGGGAGAGCGTGCGGACGCCACCGAGGAGCTGTGGAAGGGCAACGACCTGACGTCGTTCCAGTGGTACGGCACGCGTTCGCTCGACCCGACCATCCGCGAGAAGCGGCGCGCGCCGAGCGCGCTGGTCTTCCTCGGGTCGGCGAAAGAAGCACGTCCCGTGCAGCCGGTGTATGGCGACCACGTCCTCCTCGACCAGGACGACTGGCAGTGGAAGAACGGCGACGCCTCTCTGCTGTTCGACATCAAGTGGACGCGCGAGCGTGCGTATCGCGAGACATTTCTGATCCACCACCTCGAGCAGTGCATCGCGGCCGCACTGAGTAAAGGCATCCTGCAGAGCCGGCGGTTGCGAGTGATCTTCACGATGCCGCTGCGGCAGCGCGCACGTGCCGAGGCGTTCGCCGATGAGATCGCGGTGGTGGTGAAAGCGCTTCAGCGCCGCACCGGAATCGAGATCGAGCCGCGGTTTGCGTACGAATCGGAAGTCATCGCGCCCGAGGGCGCACCGCGCGGCGACGTGGATGCCGTTCTCATCGCCGACCTTGGAGGCGGTACGCTCGATCTGTTCGCGCGATACTTCGGCAGCGATCGCCGGGAAGGAGCGAACGACGTCGTTTTCGACAGCGCGCGGATCGGCGGCCACTCCCTCGTGGAATGGCTGACGCGCAATCTCGACGGTGCGCATCTCGCCGAGTACCGGCGCCGGCTGCGCGTCGGCGCGGCGGAACAGCTCGATGAAGAATCGGCGCGAGTCGCGCGAGAGTATTTCGACGTCGTGAAGCGCTTCACCGCGCTCTGGATGGATTCCGTCTGGCGCTACTGGACGGGTGGCGAGCGCAGCGCACGCGTCCACGTGCAGCTTCTCGGCATGGGCTGGTCATTGCCGTCGTCGCCGGGCGATCAGATGGCCCTGCACCTCACCGACATCGCGGCGTCGACCGGTTCGCGACTGACGTTCAGCAAGTACGACGATCCGGTATTGCCCTCGAATCCGAAGGAGCTGCTCGCGCGCCGAGCGCTTTTCCATCCCGGCGCGGCACGCGAACAGTTCATCACCTTCCAGCCAGCCTCGATCAACGGAATCGAAATCAGCATCGCCGGAGACGTGCGGCGCGACGAAGAAGCGTTGCGCGGTCTCGGTGCGTCGACACCCGCTGTTTCGATCACGGCGGCGGGATTGGACCGCATCCGCAAGCTGACGGGTGCGCGCGAAGAGGTGGTGGCCACCGTCCGCGATGCGACGCGAATGACCCTCACGACGCGTTCAACCGGAGCCGACAAGCACGACGGTGCAGTGCTGGAGGGGCCGAACGTCTGGGTGGCCAGCCCGCTAGCCATTGCCGCGGAGATGTACACGCGGCAGGTCCTGCTGCACGTGAACGTGTGAGCCCGATGATGAAAACGAAAACAGGATTCGCTCTCGTCCTGATCGGAGCCGCCGGCGATGCCATGGCGGCGCCCTGGTCGCCGGAGGATTGGTGGCCGGTGATCACTGGTGCCGTAATCGCGGCCGTCCTGATGCTGCTCACGGTTGCCGGCTTTGTCCTGCGCATCCGCGAGTTCAACGGCGTCCTCGCGCAAGTGATCACCCGTGTCGAGCAACGCGGGAATAACGATCGCGTGCCCAAAGACAGAGGCAAACGCGATGACGGCGCCGAGGTCAAAGAGCTGCGCCGCGAGATCCAGGCGCTGCAAACATCCGTTCGTAATCTGCCCGCGGACATCGAGCGCCGCCTTCGCCCACTCCTGGCGGAAGCACCGCAGCAGCAGCCGCAGCGGCCACGAACGGCGGTGCCGCCGGTGCGGGATTACGACGAGCCCTGCGAGGAGCCGCGCGTTCTCGAAGACACACCGGCCCAGTTGCTGTCGATCGCGAATCAGATCGTCCGGCAAAGCTCGACCCTCGACGCATTTCGTGCGAGCACCTCCAAGCTGCCGGTGCGCGTATCCCCTTGGCCGGAGCCTTCCGATGGAATGCCGGCCGCGTTCATCGTCGAATATCGCGGCTCGTGCTACGCGGTCCCGAATGCGGTGAAACCCGCGCGTCTGCCGCAGGACTGGTTCAACCGATCCGAGTTCGGAGTGAACGACGAGATCCACCGCGTCGAATCGCTGCCGCGATTGCGACGGCGCGGGGACGCGTTCGACGTCGAGGAGCGGGGAGTGTTCGTACGATGACCGCCCTCACGTTGCAGGCACCGCTGCCGGTGCGACGGGTCTTCTGGGAACCGTGGGTCGCCGTTCTCATCGCGATGGCGCTGTATCTCCGTGTCGCCTCGGGCCAGTGGGGAGGACTCGTTGCGCTCGGCGCGGAGCTCGTCCTTACCGTCGTGATGCGGGCGAGGCTCATGAGGAGCGCCGAAGGTGAAGTCGAGCTCATGGAGCGTCTCGTCTCGCATGACGTTCGCGCCGCGGAAATCGACCAGTTGACGAGTCGTGCAGCCGAACGTGTGCACGGCCTCTTCGCGACCGCGTCGAGCGCAATCCTCGCTGCCGGGATGGCCGCGTCCGCGTTCCTGCTGCTGTTCTACGCCAACTCCGGAGCGGGTGGTGCGGGCATCGTATCCGTCGCGCCGAAGGCGTTCGTTGCGACGGGGTACGCCATCCTCTGCGCCCTCGCATTCACGCGCGACGCCCATCACATCGCCGTAACGGCGATCGAGCCTTTGCGTCGACGCGCTCTCGATGCCAATCGAGAGGCCGTCGTGGAACGTGCAGAAGCCCCGGCTTCCACCACCGCTCCTGCGACGGACCAACTCATCACGCAGCTCGTGGCGATGCACCTCGGTCATCTCGAGGCGCTGAACGAGACGAACCGGCTGCTCGCCGCTGCTGCATCCGAGAGGGTCGATGAGGAGTCGGGCACGGTGCGCGTCAAGCTCGCAAAGGGGCTCACCGATTTCAAGAAAAGCGTCGAGCAACTCAACGGAACGGTCCAGTCGCTGACGACGCGACTCGACGCACTGACGAGCGAAGAATCAGCGCTTTTCGAGCGGCACCGCCGCGAGCTCGTCGGGGAAGTCTCGCGCTTGCCGCAACAGGTCATCGATAGGACGGCGGGGATGATCGCGACCTCCGTCACCCATGTCGAAGACCGTTTTCGCCAGACACTGCAGACGATTCACGACGAGGAGAATCGCCGCGCTCGCGATCTGCTGGCGGGCGAGTTCACCGCGCTGCGCAATCAGTTCGAGTTGACCGAACGGTCCGTGTCCGCCATTGCCGCGCGATTCAACGACGTCGTTTCGTCTCTCGATGCGCTGGCATCCGCATTCGATCGCAGCGCGAAATCCGTCGTCGTCAGCGCTGGTGACTTCACACGGGAAGCGGAAGCGCTCACGTCGTCAGTCGCGGAGACGCTGGCGCGGCTCGGGAACGGCGATGAGACGAAAGGGTCTCTGCTCGCGCCGCTGACCGAGGCTGCGACCGCGGTGCGCAAGGCTTCGTCACTCGTTGCCACCGATCTGCGCAAGGTCGCCGCGGAGCGCGAGCGCCTCGGACGCGTGCGATTGAAGATCCTCGAGCTGCTGCCGAACGGGCAGGAGAACTGACGATGCTCGCGCGCCACGTCAATTACTGGATCTCGTGGGCCGACCTCACGTTCATGCTCTTCATCGCCGGCCTTGCGGCCGTCGCCGTAAGCGAGGAGCATCGCGCGAAGGCCCAGCAGGAGCTGACGGTTGTGAAGGAAGAGCTCGCGGCGACGCGCCGAAACAGCAATCCGTGCGCGGATGCGGGGCCGTTCCTGTCCGGCTTCTCGTCTTGCGTCGCAAACGCAAGCGGAAGGAAACAACTGCAGCGCAGCGGATGCTTCGTCACGGTCGGCGAAGACGTCATTCAGTTCGCGAGTGCCAAAGCGGTACCGGTGAATTCCGCTGCTGCCGACGCCGTGGCGGAATGTCTGTACACGAACGCGTTGCAGTTCGCGTCCACCGACCGGGGCTCATTCGATGCGATTACGATCCACATCGACGGTCATACCGACTGTGCCGGCACCTCCGCCGAAAACCAGAACCTCGGCGCCGCGCGCGCGATGAGTCTGTATTCGCGAGTGCTTGCACGCGCGGAGCGGGATGACGTCTGGGGTGCGTCCGACGCGAAACGTGCGTTTCTCAGTCGCATCGCCGTGCGCTCGTTCGGTGAGACGCGGCCGGTCGAGGGATCGCGATGCGCGACTGCAGGAGGCTGGGCAAACGACCGGCGAGTCGTAGTGTCGGTGCAACTGGCCACGGAGCGCCGCTCATGATCGATTTGATCCTGCTCATTGCGGTTGCGCTCGTGCTCACAATCACGCTCGGGGTCGCACGCCGCTCGCGCCTCCATCACGCCCAGCTCGAGCGTGAGCACCGCGCAATGCAGCTCGAGTTGGAGCGCCATCGCCACACCGCTCAGTCGATCTTGCGGGAGTTGCAGAATCCATGAAGAAGCTGATCGTTATCCTGTGGATTGTGACGGCATGCGGCGGACGCGAAGAGCCTGCACTGACCGTGACGTGTACGCCGGCAGTGGACGTGATGGTGTCGATTCCAGGCCCGAAGAGCACGGCAAAAGCCGCACCGGCGACGGTTTCCCGGCAGCGTGTCGTGCAGGTGTACTGGGACGTCTCACGCTCGATGCGGGACTTCCGTCCGGCGCTGACGCCGGTCGTCGCCACACTCGACAGCAGCATTCTCCTCAAGGCGCGTGCGGAGGCGGTGAATCACTACGAGGTCGCCGAGTCCATCCGGCCGCTGGCGAGTGCACAGGCTGCACTGACGCCGCGCGCGAATCGCACGGCGTTGCACTTGGCCGCGGAACAGATCGGAACGGCACTCGCGAATGGCACGGCGCAGGCGGCGCTCGTCATCTCCGACCTGGAGCTCGATACGCCACCGAGCACCAGGAACGGTGCGACCGTATGCGGCGGCGTTCCGCTGCCTCTCACGCCGGTGGCCGGGCCCCTGTTCGGACGCTGCTACGAGAAGGCGATCGGCAGCGTGAGCCAGGCGCGAACGCAAAGGAACCTGCTCGCTCACGTCTTCCGCATGGAGACGAACGAGCGCGAGCTGTTCATTCTGCTGCTGGCTACCGACCGCGCGTTCGGCCAGCAAATATCCAATGAAATTGCCGAGCAACTCGAGTTCGCACGTCATGTGATCTTCGATTCGGGATCCGTCGCCGCGGCGAACGTCAAAGGATGCAGACTCGACGCGCCCGCGGAAGACGTCATGCAGAAGGCCGCCGCACATTGCACGATGAAATGCTTCGAACCGGATACCGACATTCAGGCCGAATGCGAGCTGCGGCGCGCGGCGAGCGATGCGTGGATCGCGCCGATCGGACACGGCGTTGATGGAGCGGCGTACGAGCTGCTGAAGAAGAAGCCGGGCGACGGCGGAGAGCAGGCGTTGGTGCGCTTTGGCATTCCGTGCAATACACCGCCCGGCCGTTTCGATGCGAGCGTTTCTTTCTCCTGGCACAAACGCACGCCGTGGAGTCAGGGCAGCAAGGACACGTTCGCGCGGAAAGCGAGCGTACGCGATCTGTTCGACAGCCTCACCGATGCGATCGTGCGCACGGTTGCCCCGCGGCGTTTGCGCATCGGAATCGCCCTCGGCCAATGAAGCGTCAGAGCGCCGCGAGCATGCGCGCCGGGGTCATCGGCAGGCGGTCCATGCGCACGCCCGTGAGGTCGAACACCGCATTTGCGATCACGGCTCCCATCGGCACGATGGCGGGCTCGCCGCCGCCCTGCGGTGCGAGGTCGTCGTTTTTGACGATGACGGTTTCGATCTTCGGCAGGTGGGAGAAGCGCGGGAGCTCGTACGTCGCAAAGTTCGCGTCGAGGATCTCGCCGCCGCGGAAGCGCAGCTCTTCGCTGAGGACGTAGCCGAGGCCCATCATGATGCAGCCTTCCATCTGCATCTTTGCGCCGTCGGGATTGATGACGAGGCCCATGTCCTGCGCGGCGACGATGCGGTTCACGCGAATCGCGCCGGTGGTGCGGTCGACGTCCACCTGTGCGACGAGCGCACAGATCGTCCCGGCGTCTTCACCGACGGCAATGGCGCGGCCCTGTTTCGACGGTCCGGGTGCGGCTTTCCAGCCGAAGGCGTCCGCGGCTGCCTTCAGCACGCGGCGCAGACGCTCGTCCTTCGCGTTGCGCAGACGGAACTCGAGCGGATCGAGCTTCGCGGCCGCGGCCATGACGTCGATGTGGGACTCGCGCGCGAACACGTTCGTGCCCGCGCCGGGAGCGCGCCACGGGCCTGTGCCGAACGGATGCAGTTTCGCCTCGGCCGAGCCGCGTCCCATGGACGCCGTGATCTTCGCGTCCGGCACGTCGTAGAGGATCTCAGACGAGCGCGTGCCGGAGGCCCAGATGTTCTGGTTCCACTGCGTGATCCTGCCGGCGTCGTCCATCGACGAGGTGATCTTGACGACCGCGGCCGGGCCGAACGTGTCGAAGAAGAACTCCTCCCCGCGCGTCCAGACGACCATGACGGGTTTGCCGGTGAGCTGCGCGAGTTGCGCCGCCTCCATGGCCTGACCGGCCGGACTCTTTCCGCCGAAGCCACCGCCGATGAACGGCGTGATGACGCGGACGTTCTTCTCGTCGAGGCCGAGCGTCTGCGCGATGCGGGCACGCGCGCCGAACGGACTCTGTGTCCCGATCCACGCCGTCAGTTTTCCGTCCTTGAATTCCGCGACGGCGGTATGCGTCTCCATCGGCGCGTGCGCCACATACGCCGTGCGGAACGTCGAATGAAATTGCCCTTCCACCGACGGCGCACTGACGTTGTTCACGAAATAGTCGTAGACGGTGTCCTGATCGAAATGCGCGGCGGGACGATCCCAGTCCGCTTTGACGGCGCGCAATGCTTTGGCCGCGATTTCCGGATCGGCGTGCAGGACGGCGACGAGATCATCCTTCTCAATGACCGTCACGCCCGGCATCGCTTTCGCCGCGGACGTATCGAGCGACTTGCGCGTCGCACCATGCATCGGCGGACGCAGAAGGCGGGCGTACAACATGCCGGGCCTGCGAATGTCGCCCGCGTAAATGGCGCGGCCGGTCACTTTGTCACGTCCATCGACGCGCTTCGCGGACTTGCCGATGACCTGGAAGTCCTTCGCCGATTTCAGAATCGCTTTTTCGTCGACGAGGCGTCCGATCGTTTTCCCTTTGGCGAGCTCGCCGTAGGAAACCGATTTGCCGCCGCCGGACACGACACCATTCGTCACGGTGAGCTGTGCGCGCGGCACGCCGAGCTTTTCGGAGGCGAGCCTGATCAGCACCGTGCGCGCTTCCGCGGCAGCCGCGCGCACCGCGGGTCCGAAGAAGCGCGTCGTCAGGGAGCCCCACGTGCCCTGGTCGTACGGCACGAGGTCGGTGTCGCCCATGATGATGTCGATCGCATCGAGCGACACGCCCAGCTCTTCGGCCGCCATCTGGCTCAGCGAGGTGTTGATGCCCTGGCCCATCTCGACTTTGCCGGAGTACAGCGTCACGCGTCCGTTCTCGTCGATCCGCAGATAAGCGTTCGGATCCTCCGGGTACCTGGGCGCCTGTCTCTGTGCGAACAGATCGCCGGGGTGCGAGGTGACGAGAACGACGATGCCGCCGCCGAGAAATTTGCAGAAGGCGCGGCGATCGAGCGCGGTCATTTCGACACCTCCTCGATCGCCGTCACGATGCGCTGATGCGCGCCGCAGCGACAGAGGTTGCCGTCCATGCCGGCGATGATCCTGTCGCGCGACGGTTTCTTCTCGCTCTGCAGCATCGCGTACGCGTTCATGATCATTCCCGACGTGCAGAACCCGCACTGCAGCGCACCGTGATCGATGAACGCCTGCTGCAGCGGATGCAGCTTGCCGTTCTTTTCGAGTCCTTCGATGGTGATGACGGTCTTTCCGTCGACGTCCGCGAGCGTCGTCCGACACGACCGCATGGCCGCGCCGTCGATGGCGACCGTGCACGCGCCGCAGATTCCTTCGCCGCATCCGTACTTGGTGCCGGTGAGCTCGAGATCTCCGCGCAATACCCATAGCAGCGTGCGCGCGCCGTCCGTGTCGAGCGACACGGGGCGCCCATTGAGGCGGAAGCGGATCGTGCGGTTCATGAGCCGGGATTCTACGGCCGCTTCCTGTGACGGTTTGTAAAAGGAGGCTGCGATATTCTCCGCGTCATGAAGACGAGACGTCTCGGTGCTCTCGAAGTCTCCGCCATCGGCCTCGGATGCATGGGCATGAGCCAGTCGTACGGCCCGGCCGATGAATCCGAATCCATTGCCACCATCCATCGCGCGATCGGCCTCGGCGTCAATTTCTTCGACACGGCCGAGGTTTACGGACCGTTTCACAATGAAGAATTGCTGGGACGCGCTCTGCGCGGGCGGCGCAACGGGCTCGTCATCGCGACGAAGTTCGGATGGAACATCGAGGACGGGAAGGTCAACGGCATCACCAGCCGGCCCGAGCGCATCCGCGCGGCAGTCGACGGATCGCTGAAGCGCCTCGGCATCGACACCATCGATCTCCTGTATCAACATCGTGTCGATCCGCAGGTGCCGATCGAAGACGTTGCGGGCACGGTCTCGGATTTCGTGCAGGCGGGGAAGGTGCGGTACTGGGGCCTGTCGGAGGCGGGCGAGCAGACGATCCGGCGCGCGCATGCGGTGCTGCCGGTGACCGCGCTGCAGAGCGAGTACTCGCTGTGGGAGCGCAATCTCGAGGAGCGCATCATTCCGGTGATTCGCGAGCTCGGCATCGGCCTCGTGCCGTTCAGTCCATTGGGCCGCGGATTTCTCGCCGGCAATGTGAAGCGCGCGGAGGAGTATCCGGAAGGCGATTACCGTCGCGGCGATCCCCGTTTCCAGGGGGAGAACTTCGACGCGAACATGCGCGCGGCCGCGATCGTGCGCGAGGTCGCGTCGTCGCATGGCGCGACGCCGGCGCAGGCCGCGCTCGCGTGGCTGCTGCAGAAGGGCGACGACGTGGTGCCGATTCCGGGGACGAAGCGGCGGACCTATCTCGAAGAGAACGTGGCCGCGACCGAGGTCGTGCTGCGCGCCGAAGACGTGGCCCGGCTCGATGATGCGCTCAGCAAGGTGGCGGGGCCGCGCTACAACGAGAAAGCGATGCGCTGGGTGGATCGGTAGTCAGCGCACGACATCCGCGACGTCGCGTTTCCTGCCGTCGACTTCGTAGTTGAGGCGACGCATGGCCGCGTCGTCGATCGTGTTCGCGAGGGCATCGAGGGCGGACTGGCAACGCGGATCGAGATCGTTCCGCGTGACGATGGCCGCGTCGTACGGCGGAAAGTAGTGACGGTCGTCTTCGAGGATGACGAGACCGAGCGCGTCGATCAAACCATCCGTCGAGTTGCCGGCGATGAGGTCGACTTCGCCGCTCGCGAGCGCTTTGTAGGTGAGGCCGAGGTCCATCGTGCGCGGGGCGGTGGGAACGCGGAGGCCGTACGCCTGCTGCAGTCCGGACCAGCCGTCCGGGCGTTCGGTGAACTCGTAGCCGAAGCCGGGGCGGATGCGATCGGCCACGCGCGCGAGATCGGAGATCGTGCGCAGGTTGTCGCGTCGTGCGTCGGCGCGGCGGACGATCATCGCGAACGTGTTGTTGAAGCCGAGCGGCGCGGACCAGCGGAGGCCGCGCTTCGCGTAGGCGTCGCGCACGATGGCGTGTACGCGTGCGCGGTCGTTGATCGACGGTTGTTTGAGGATCGCCGTGAGCGCGGTGCCGGAGTATTCGACGTATGCGTCGATGGCGCCGCTGCGGATCGCGGCGTCGCACACGAAGGTACCGCCCATGTTCAGGCGGCGATCGACGCGGCAGCCTGCCTTCTCGAGCTTCTGCGCGAGGAGCTCACCGAGGATCACGGACTCGGTGAAATTCTTCGAGCCTACGACGACGGGACGGTCTTCGCTCTTGCAGCACGCGAGCAAAAGCAGGATGGCGAGTGCGCGTTTCATGCTTCCCCTCGCACGCGGGCGAAGTGGCGTTCGACGCGCGTCAGCAGAACGTCGGCGCCGAGGGCGAGGAACGCGGCGGGCAGCGCGCCGGAGAGGATGAGGCGCGTGTCGACCATGGCCACGCCGCGGAAGATGAGCGTGCCCAGTCCGCCGCCGCCGACCGCTGCCGCAATGGTGGCGACACCGATGGCTGTCACCGCGGCAATGCGGATCCCGGCAACGATCGCAGGCGTCGCCAGCGGCAGCTCGATGCTCCAGAGGAGCTGGCGGTCGGTCATGCCCATCGCGACGGCGGCTTCGCGCACGTAGGGATCGACGCGCTGCAGGCCGACGAGCGTGCTGCGCACGATGGGCAGCAATGAATAGAGGACGAGCGCCACGATGGCGGGACGCGCGCCGATGCCGCCGAGGAACGGCAGCGGGATGAGGAAGCCGAACATGGCCAGCGACGGGATGGTCTGGATGGCGTCGGTGATGCGCAGCGCGACCGCACCGGCGTTGCGCCGGCGGTGGGCGAACGTGCCGAGGGGGACGCCGGCGGCGATGGCGATCGAGACGGCGATGGCGACGATCAGCAGGTGCTCGCCGGTGAGGCGCAGAAGCATCATGGCGATTGTCGCAGCGCGAGCACCGCGTCGCGCAGCGAATCGGCGATGGCTACGGCCTCTTCTTTGACCGCCTGTTTGTCCGCGAAACGCAGTGGCGCGCCGATGGTGAGGCGCAGTTTGCGCGGACGCGGGATCCATTTCCCTTTCGGCCACGCGCGATGCGCGCCGTCGAGGTAGCACGGAACGACCGGGATGTTGCTGCCGGCGACGAGAAATCCGATACCGGGCTTGAAGCGGCCCAGCTCCCCGTCGAGCGTGCGCGTGCCTTCGGGAAAAAGAATGAGGATGTGGCCGGGCGCTTCGAGCAGTTGCCGGCACACGTCGAGACTCTGTCGCGGATTCTCCTTGCGGTCGAACGGCATGGCGTTGATGACCACCGCGGAGAAGACGAGCCTGGAGATGTTCGTGAAAAAGTAGTCGCTCGCGGCGGCGGGAAAGGCGCGATGGATTTTCTTCAGCGGCAGCGCGCCGAGGAGCGCAGGGGCGTCGAGGTGGCTACCGTGGTTGGCGACGAGGATGAACGACTCGTCTGCCGGCAGATGCTCGCGGCCGGAAATCTCCAGCCGGTGCCACACGCGCATCAGGCCGCGAATGACCGCATGGGCAACGGTGCGCACGCCATACACCAGGAGGTCGGGCTGGCGTGGAAAGTTCTTCAGGCGTTGGATCGGGGCCTGGTCGAAATCGGCGGTCGGCTCGTAGCGCCACGCGTCCATCACTGCAGTCCCTGGAAGTAGCGGACCATGTGGAAGAAGAGCGGCGCGACGTAGATCAGACTGTCGACGCGATCGAGCACACCGCCGTGGCCTTCGATCAGCGCGCCCATGTCTTTGATGCCGATGTCGCGCTTGATGACGCTGATGGAGAGATCGCCGAGCTGACCGCCGATGCCCACGATGATGCCCGCCAGCAGCAGCTCGCGCGTGCCGAGCTCGGGAAAAGAGAAGCGCACGAGCCACGGGAACGCCATCGATACGGCGAGCGCGCCGATGGCGCCTTCCCACGTTTTGTTCGGGCTCACGTTCGGACGGAATTTGTGGCGGCCGAAGATCTTGCCGAACGTGAACGCGGAGACGTCGCAGAGCGGAACCGCGAAGAGCAGGAAGAGCAGGTAGCCGTACGCGTTGCGCGCGTTGGCGAGAAAGGCCATGTGCCCGAACATCCATCCCATGTAGATGAAGCCGAGGAGGGCGAGGGCGATCGGCTGGAGCTGCCCTTTGGCCCGATCGCGCAGGATGGGGATCATCAGGATGGCCGCCACGACGTAGACCGGCAGGGCCATCAGCATGCCGTACCACCCTTTGGTCGTGGAGTCGGGCTCGTTCATGAAGGAGACGACGCCGACGGCGGCGATGCCGACGAGCGCGACGCCGGTCATGCCCCAGTCGCGATAGAGGCCGGTCGCACGCGCGAATTCGGTGAATGCGGCGAGGGCGAGGAGGGTGAAGAAAAGGATCGTGGTCTCGCGGCCGAAGTAGAGGGCGGCGAAGGTGATCGGGATCATGATCAGCCAGCCGCGGTACGCCTTCCACGCGTGGTCGACGTTCTTGCGAAAGACGAAGCGCAGCAGCGCGATGAGCGCGCCCGCGACGGCGAGGATGCCGGCGAGGACGAAGAGGTACCCGCGAAAGACGGGGTTTTCGAGTGCGGCGCTATTCATGAGACCAGGGCAGTGATGGTACGACAGGAGCGCCGGTGTCTCACGCGGAACGGCCGGCAGCGTCCCGCTGCCGATCAGCCGGCGGGGACGGCGGCGTTCCGCAGCGCGAGCGCGAGGATCAGCGCGACGGTGGTGAGGGCGAGGTAGAGCACGAGGCGGCGGGCGCCGCGACAACGGTCCGGCCACGGGCGTGGTGTATCCGTCGTTCTGGCGTTGTCGCCGCGGCGGAGAGGGGAGAGGGCGGCGTCGAGCGCGGAAGTCGTGAGGCGATCGGTCGTGACGTCTTCGAAGAGTCTGGCGTCGAACGAGACGCGGAACGCGAAGTAGAGCGCGATGACGCCGAGGGCGATGGCGAGGTAGGCGTGCGTGATGACGGCGTAGCTCGTGAGGACGACCGCCACCCATTGCATCGCCGACGCGGCGCGCAGGAGGCGTGCGGTCACGAGGACTTCGGCGCGCTCGGTGTCGTTCATAAGACGATGCTCGGCCGCGCTTTGCGCACGAGGTTCACCGCTTCCTCGCGAGTGCGCGCGCGTTGCGTGTGCAGGAGCCACGCGACGACGGCCGCGGCGCTGCGGGAGTAGCCGAGGGCGCAGCAGACGAGGACGGATCCGTGGGCGCGGGCGGATTCGATGGCGTTGGCCGCGTCGCGCAGATGCTCCTCGCTCGGTTTGGTGAGATCGAGCACCGCGATCGAGCGATACGCGCGCGGGCCGTACGCGCCGCACGACACTTCCGCGGACAGATCGACGATGGCGTTGAAGCGCGTCAGCTCGCGCGCCGTGGGGATGCGTCCGATGGAAACGCCGTCGAGCACTTCGCAGGCATCGGGATGCTTGCGCGTCCAGACGCGCGAGTTGAGCCACGCGCCGGCGAGGTACGGTGCGAGGAGGCCACGTGCGCCGACGCTCAGGCGTCCGTCCGGGTTTTTCTGAAAGCCATGCGCATCAATGGCCGCGTAGATCAGCGCCACGAGTGCGAGGGCGAGCGCGGGCCAGAGCATCCACAACCACGTGCCGCCGAGGAAAGCGAGCGCGGTGCAGAGCGCCGCGCCGATGGCGTAGAACGAGGCGAGGCGAAGACGGCGCGAGTCGGAAGTGAAGCGCAGACGTGTGAGGGGGGACGCGTCCGCGATGGGGAAGAGCCAGAGCGCGAGGAAGCCGACCGCGAGTCCCGTCGGCAGGTCGATGAAATGATGTTGATACGTCGTGAGGATGGAGAGGCCGATCAGCGTCATCCACGCGTGCAGCAGCCAGCGTTTCCACGGCGTGACGATGTGCTGGGCGATGCGGTCCCACACGACCACCATCAGACTGATGTGCAGCGACGGCGCCTGGTTGAACGGTTTGTCGAACGACGTCAGCGCGTCGAACATCGCGCCGAAGAGGCCTTCCGATTGCGGGCGGTCGAACGAGAAGCGCAGCGGAAAGGCGATGAAGCACGCGACGGAAACGAGCTGCGTGAAGAGGAGGCGCTGGCCCTGGCGATCGACTTCGCGGCGCGTCGTGCAGACGAAGAGGGAGATCGCGTAGAAGAGGTCGAGCGACCAGTACGGCACGATCGTCCACGGCCAGAAGGGGATGGCGTGCTCCCACGCGTACGCGATCGCGCCGACGTTGGCTCGCGTCGACGCGAACCAGTTCGCGAAGCCGTAGCTCGCGAAGAAGAACGGTCCCAGAAATACGAGCCAGATCGCGGCGCGCCGCCAGGGACGAGGCCCGGTCATGAACCCTCTCGGATCGCCAGCGACACCGTGAAGATGCCCCACTCGTCGATGCGCTGTGCGAGCTTGCGGAAACCCGCGCGCGCCACGAGCTGGTCCATCTCGCCCTGCGAGCGCCGGCGCATGACCCACGCTTCGCCGCCGCGATGGCTGGTGAGCGCGCGTGCGATGAGCTCGAGTTGCGGATGCCACGGCTGCCCCGTGTAGACGAGATATCCCCCCTCGGAAACCGCATCGCCGATGCCGGCCAGCGAGCGCGAGACGAGGTCGTTGTCGCCGAACAGTTCGTACAGGCCGGAGACGATGGCCAGTGTCGGTCGCGGCGTCACGTTCGCGAGACTGTCGCGATCGAATGCATCGGCCTGCACGAAGCGCGCGATGTCGGTGAGGCCTTTCGCGGCGATCATCGCGGAGCCGCGTTGCACATTCAGCTCGCTGTAATCGCGCAGGAGGATCGAGTCGGGACGCGTCGTCGCGGAGTCGAGCGCTTCGAGCACGTAGCGTCCGTGGCCGGCGGCGACGTCCATCACATGCACCGATCGGTTCGCTTCGCGCAACCGGCGCATGGCTTCGCGGATCAGTTCCTCGACGTGCACTTTGCGGCGGCGGATGCCGCGCCAGCCGATCGAGTTGAGGTAGTTCTTGTCGATCAGGCGTCCGAGCGGGTTCGAGCTGTCGGCCTGATTGCGATAGACGTAGTCGAGCGTGCTGCCGGAGTCGAAGCCGGTCTCGTGTCCGAGTTTCAATCCATTCGACAGCGCACCGCCGATGCGCATGCCGGCGCGCGTCGCGGCCCAGTACAGGCCGCGCGGGGAGAGAGGCGAGAGCGGCGTCGCCAGCTCGTCCGCTTCCTGCCGCGTGGGCCCGCTGCGATGCGATTGCGTGAGATCGACCACCACCGGCGCTTCGGCGAAGCGCGCGTTGACGAAGCGATGGATGTGACTCACGGCCAGCGCGCGATCGCGTTCGCCGAGGGTGTCGTGGAAGAAGCCGGGGAGCACGTGGCGCTCCTTGACCGTGCTGCCGAGATGATTGAAGAACTCGTGCTGCGGCTCCTTGTGCACGACAAAGTCGGAGCCGGAGATGAGCAGTTGCAGCGGCACGGTGATGGCCTGCGCATCCGCGACCACGCGCTCCGCGTGTTCGTAGAGCTCGAGGAGGATGTTGACGGAGATGTCGCGCGTGATGAGCGAGTCCGTGTCGAAGGACGCGATGCGCTCCGCATCGTGCGTGAGGAACTTCGATTTCACGTAGCTCTTCACGACGAAGTTGCCGCGCACTTTCTGCATGAGTGCGAGGCCGGGCCGCGCCAGCGGCACGTACAACTTCACTTTGAAGGCGGGTGACGCGAGGACGGCGCAGCGGATGCGCGGTGCGTAATCGTGCAGCCACGTCGCGGCGAGGACGGCGCCGACGCTCTGCGCGATGATCGCGGTGTTCTCGATGCCGTGCACGCGCGCGATCTCGTCGACGAAATCGTTCACGTCGCGGACGGACGTGGCGAAGCTCGGGCTGTGTCCGCGCGCGCCGGGCGAGTGTCCGTGGCCGCGCGCGTCCCACGCGTAAAAGTCGAACGCGGGGAGGTCGAGCTCGTCGACGAGATGGGCCATGCGTCCGGAGTGTTCGTGGCCGCGATGGAACAGCACGATCGCGCCCTGCGAGTTTTCCTGTGCGGGCCAGTGGCGGTAGAAGAGCTCCACGCCGTCGAAGGTGGTGAAGCGGTGCTCGTTGACGGGACGACTCATGCTCGAACCTCTTTCAATCCGGCGCGGATGCGATTGACGATGGTGACGGCGATCGACGCGGCGACGGCCCACACGATCCCCGGCGCCCACGACGGCACGTCGAAGAACGCGACCCACAACGCGAGCAGGGAGAAGACGAACGCGCGATCGCTCTTCCCCATCGGGCCGTCGTAGCGGCGTGACGCGCCGGTCATCACCGCGACGACGCCCGTCATCTCCGAGAGCGCCGCGAGCAGGATCGCCGCGCCGATGCTCTGCCAGCCGAAGACGAACGCGAACGGCAGATAGAGCGCGGCGTCGCTGACGACGTCGGTGAGCTCATTGAGATAGGCGCCGAGGGGGGATTGCTGGCCGAACTCGCGGGCGAGCATGCCGTCGACGGCGTTGAAGGCCATGCGCAGAAACATCCAGATGGGGATCAGGACGAACATCCTGCGCGGGGCGGTGATGAGATAGATGCCGGCGGCGATCGAGACGACGCAGGCCGCGATCGTGACCTGGTTCGCGGTCACGCCGAGGGCGTGCAGCCGGCGGACGGCCGGGCGCAGGATGGCCTGAAATCGCGATTTCAGTTGGTAGATCGACATCGGGGACGAGTCGCTCATTGTACGAGCAGCGAGGCCATGAACCGCTGCACGAGCGGGTGGTCATGTGTGGCGATGCCGGCCGGCGTGGTGTCCGCGACGATGCGGCCGGCGTCGAAGACGATCACACGCTCCGCGATGCGCAGCGCTTCGCGTACGTCGTGCGTGACGAAGACGAGGGTCGTGTCGCGCGTGGCTTCGAGGAGGAGCGTCTGCAGTTCGGCGCGGATGAGCGGGTCGAGCGCGGAGAAGGGCTCGTCGCATAAAAGAACGTCTGGTCCGGCGATGAGCGCGCGGGCAATGGCCACGCGCTGCTGTTCGCCACCGGAGAGCATGCGCGGAAAGCGATCGGCGAACGCAGAAAGTCCGAGGAGGCGGAGGAGGCGTTCCGCTTCAACGCGGATGCGTTCCTCCGTCCAGGCGAGGAGGCGAGGGACGGTGGCGATGTTGTCGAAGACGGTGCGATGCGGGAAGAGCGCGGGCTGCTGCATGACGTAGCCGATGCGCCGGCGCAGCGCGACGAGGTCGTGCTGCGCGAGTGGCGTGCTTTGCACGAGCACTTCACCCGAGGAGGGGGTGACGAGGCCGTTGATCGTCTTGAGGGCCGTGGTCTTCCCCGCGCCGCTGCGGCCGAGGAAAGCGATGCGCTCGTTGCGGGCGACGGTGAGGGAGATCGCGTCGAGGAGGATCGCGCCGCTCGCGGAGACGGTGACGTCGCGAAGCTCGAGCATCGGGAGGAGGATACCGGAGCGGCCGGCGGGGACGCGGGCGCTCCGGTACAATTCTCTGCATCTCATGAGAGTCTTGGCCGCGGTCGCCGTACTGTGCTTTGCGACAGCCTCGTTCGCGCAGACGCCCGAGGAGGTCGTGCGCGACTTCTTCGCCGCGCGGATGAACGGCGATTCCGCCAAAGCCCTCACCCTCCTCGCCGCGAACGTCGAGCCGCTCCTGCGCAACGAGATCAAGAACGACATCGAAGCGCGTTGTCTCGAACTGCGCTCGCTGCACGTGCACACCGTCGACGACCTCACGGCCGAGGCGATCGCGCATGTGTATCGCCCGCCGAAACCCGCGGGGGGACATCCGTTCGACGAAGTCGAGCGCCGCACGTTCACGTTCGTGCGCGAAGGCGATGCGCTGCGCATCCTGACGATGCCGCTCGAGGAAGAGAAGCTCATCGACCTGCTCGTCGCGGCGAAGACGGCCGAGGAGGTGCAGGCCGCGCTCGCGGCGCATCCGCAGCTCCTCACGCGCTGGTTCGTCAACAGGTTGACCGTTCGCTCGATCAAGAACGGCCGCGCCGCGGTCGGGCGTCCCGACGCGCGTCTCGCGAACCTCGCCTACGACCTCGCGTCCGCGCTCGGTGACCGCGCCGGAGTGATCGCGGCGATGGGCGCGCAGGTGAACTCGATGCGCCTGCCGAACGTCCCGGTGGGGCCGGTGCTGGCCCGGGCGGAGGAGTCGCTGCGGCTGGCGGAGGAGCTCGGCGATCCGGCCATGATCGCGTACGCGACGATCAACGTCGCGGTGATGCATCTCGCCGCCGACGGCACGTCGCTCAAGGCGGAGAACGCCTTACGCCGCGCGTTGACGCTCTCCGACTCCCTCGGCCCGAACAACATCGAGATCCTCCACTCCAATCTCGGCCTCGTGCTGTACCACCGCGGCGACTACGCGGAGGCGTATCGCGTGCTGATCGGGGCGCACCGGATGCAGCTCGCGAAAGGCGACGAGTATTCGATGGGGTCGATCGAGCTCCGCCTCGGCCGGATCATGGAGGCGCAGAACGATCCCGAGCTCGCGCTCGAGTTCTTCCGCAGCGCCGCGCAGCGCAAGTCGATCAAGCAGTGGGTGATTCACGCCAACATCGGCGTGGCGGACGCGCTTCGCGCTCTGGGCCGGCTCGACGAGGCGGAAGCGGCGGCGCGCAAGGCGCTCGAGCTCTCCCAGGGACTGCCGTTCGCGAGCCTCGTCGCGCGTGCCTACATCATCCTCACGGAGATCAGCATCGCGCGCGGCGAGCGCGAAGACGCGGAGAAGACGCTGCTGCAGGCGCTCGAGTACGCGCGAACGGAGAAGGACGGCGAGGTGGAGACCGAGACGCTGCTCGCGCTCGGGAACTATCACTTCCGCAACGGCCGCGTCGAGGCGGCGCGGCACGTCGCGCGCGAGGCGTTGACGGTGGCCGCGCGATTCGACTTTCCGCGGCCGGAGCGCTACGCGGCGCTGATGCTCCTCGCCCGCGCCGAGCGCGCCCTCGGCCAGCGCGACAAAGCGATCGAGACGTACGAGCGTGCGATCGACGCCATCGAATCGGCGCGGCACGTGGTCGCGGGCAACGAGCGGCAGCAGCGCCTCTTCTTCGAACCGTTCCACGCCGCGTACACCGAGCTGGCCGATCTTCTGTTCGAGGATGGGCGCGTCGAAGAGGCGTTGCAGTTCGCCGAGCGCGGCAAGGGACGCGTGCTGCTCGACGCGCTCGGGCGCGAGCGTAAACGGGCGGACGAAGAGCTGCCGCAGCCGGAGCGCGAGCAGCTCGCGGCACTCGTGAAGGCGCTCGGCGACGCGAACAAGCGCGTGCTCGCGCTGCAGGTGGCCGACCAGAAGCCGGACGCGGCGATCGCGGAACAGCGCGCGGTGCAGGTGGCGCTGCAGCAGTTCGAGAGTGAGATCGCGATCCGTCATCCGCAGCATGGATTGCGCACGGCCGCCGCGGCGCTCACGCCGGACGACGTGCGCGCGCTCGCGCGGCAGCCGGATCTGGTGATCCTCGAGTACGTCGTGCACCAGCGCGCGACGCACCTCGTCGTCATCGCTCCCGGCGGCGCGCTCACGCATCACCGCATTCCGATCGGTGCGGCGGAGCTGGCGAAGCGCGTGGATGCGTATCGCGCGACGCTTGCGGGACGCAGCATGCGCCATCGCGCACCGGCGCACGAGCTGTACGACCTCCTGCTCGCGCCCGCGGCGCGGCAGCTCAAGGGGAAGCGCGCGCTCGCGATCGTCCCGGACGGCGCGTTGTGGCGTCTGCCGTTCGAGTCGCTCCTCGGTCCCGACGACCGTTTCGTGATCGAACACGTGTCGTGTTTCTACCTGCCGTCGCTGGCCGTGTATCGCGACGTGCTCGCGCGGCAGACGAAGCCCGCGCCGCGCGTGCACACGCTCGCGGCGTTCGGCAATCCGACGGCCGAGCCGACGGGCACGGGGGCGATCTACCGCGATCTCGACCTCGGGCCGTTGCCGGATGCGGAAGAGGAAGCGCGCGCGATCGCGAAACTGTGGGGGCCTTCCGCCTCGGTGTACACGCGCGGCGAGGCTCGCGAGGAGGCGGCGCGGCAGGAGATGCAGCGCGCGCGCATCGTGCACTTTGCGGCGCACGGCATCTTCGACGACGCGAATCCGATGTTCTCGCAGATCGTGCTCGCGCGCGACGAGTCGTCCTCGCACGACGGCATGCTGCAGGCGTGGGAGCTGGCGCGGCTCAATCTCACGGCGGACCTCGTCGTGCTGTCCGCGTGCGACACGGCGCGCGGTCACTACGGCGCGGGCGAGGGGCTGATCGGCATGTCGTGGGCGCTGTTCGCCGGCGGCTGTCCGTCGACGGTGGTCGCGCAGTGGAAGGTCAGCTCGCGTGCGGCGTCGACGTTGATGATCGCCTTTCATCGCAAGCTGTCGAAGGAGTACGCGAGCCCGTTCGCGAAAGCGGACGCGTTGCGCGCCGCGCAACTGAGCGCGTTGCGCGACGCGAAGACCGCGCACCCGTTTTACTGGGCCGCGTTCGTGCTCGTGGGCTCGCCGGAGCTGTGATCAGCGTACCGCGCGACGGCGCAGCACCGGCTCACCCTGCAGCGTGACGAACGCGCGCGCGACGCCGCCGATCTGCGGGCCTTCGGCGATGCGCGAGTACGCGGCGAGGAACGTACCCGGCCGCACCGGTGCGATGGCCGAGCGCACGTAGTCTCCGTCGACGGTGGCGAGCACGCGCTCGCCGAAGAGCGCCGTTCCCGGTTCCGTGAGCCACGCGACGTGGAGCTGCATCGCGGCGTACTCGACCCACGAGATCACGTAGCGCGCGCCGTCCCACACCGCGTCCGGCAGGCGCGCGTTGCGCGTGACGAGCGACTCGCTGTCGACGAGCGTGCCGTTCGCCCCGACGCGGCGTGCGCGAACCTCTTTGTAGTCGCGGCTCCAGAGCACGAGCCATTCGCGTCCGTTCCACGCGCCGACCGGATCGCTTTCGATGCCCTCGCCCCGGGCGATGTCGAAGCCGTTGCCGTCGAGCGTGACGAGGGTGTTCGTGATGCGTGCGCCGCGGATGGCGTCGGGTGTCGTGAACGGCAGGTACGTCCCGTAGCTCTCGCTCTCGGTGTGCCATACGACGAGGAACTGGTCCGTGCCGTTTGCGGCGACGTCGACGCGGCCGACGAGAGCTTCGGTGACGGTGGTCGGCGTGGCGTCGAGTCCGACGCGCAGCACGCGCACTTTTTCGTATTCGTGCCACGCGAGCAGCGTGACCGTGCCGTTGCTCGCGATGGCGAGCGACGCCGCGTTTTCGGCCGGGATTCGGGCGACGTCTTCGACGCGCAGCGCGCCGTCGCGCGGAACGCGTCGCGTGACGATCTGTTTGGCGAAGAAGTCGAACCACGAAATGACGTAGCCCGCGCCGTTGAACGCGACGGTGACGTGGAACGCGCCGTCGTGGACGCGGACCGCGGCCGGATCGATCGGATTGCCGTTCGCGTCGACGCGCTTGGCCCACACGTCGCCGTTTTCGCTCCAGACCGCGAGCGTGTTCGTGTCGCCGCTGACGAGCATCGGACGCGTCTGGCGCGGCGCGCTCAACGACAGCACCTCGCGGCGGCGCTGGGCGAAGCTCGACGCGTCGATGATCGTGCCGTAGACGTCGAGACTGGTCGGCGAATCCGAGCCGTGCGCGCTGCTCCAGGTGACGAGGAGATCGCGGCCGTTCGTCGCCACGCGAGGAATGCGGTCGGTGCCGCTGAACGGCGGCTCCTCGAATGCCATCGACTCGGCCGGCGTGGCGTCGCGGTTCAGGCGCTGCGCGCGCAGCGCGGTGTTCGCATCGCCGATCACCACGTAATGCGAGCCGTTCCAGAGCAGCGAGGCGTAGCGGACGATCGGTTCGGGCAGCGTGTGCCGTGTCCCGACGGTGCGCAGGTCGGCGCTGACAGCGCGCGCGTTGAGGAGATTCGACGCGTCACGCGCGACGACCACGAACGCGTCGCCGTCGCTGGCGACCGTCACGTCCTCGATCATCGGCTCCCCGATGAGGACGCGCGTCTCGCCGCTCACGCCGTTGCGATCGAAGCGGACGCCTTCGAGCGTCGTGTGCGCTTCTCCCGACACGTACGGTACGACGATCGTCAGCCACGTCGCGGCGAAGCCGTCGTTCGCCGGCGTGATGCGCAGGCTGTAGCGATTGGGCGCATGCGGCGCGAGCCGCACGTCGGTGAGAGGTTGCGCGTTCGCGTCGAAGAATGCCGCGCGCAGTTCGGTCTCGGTTTGATAGCCGATGATGACCTGCGAGTCCTTCACGACGACCGAGGAAGGAGCCGCGGCGGCGATGAGCACGCGCGGTCCGTCGACGATGCGCGCGTCGCGATCGAGGCGCATGCCCCATGTCGCGTTGTCTTTCGGCCATGCGACGAGATACGAGTTGCCGGTCCAGACGACGCTCGCGCCGAGTGCTTCCGGAAGAACGACGCCGGTGGGATCGAGCACGTCGCCCTCGCGTGTGAGCCGCGTCGCCCGGGTCTGGCCGCGCATCCCGCGTCCGTCTTCCCAGAGAACGAGGTAGTTGTCGCCATCCGAGGCCGCGACGGCGCCGTACTGCGTCAGCGCCGCCGGGCCGAGCGTGGGGGAGGTGAGGGGGACTTCCGCCACGAGTGCGAGGACGAGTGCGAGTGCGTGCATGACGGAAGTGTACGCCAGTACGCACCCGAAAATGCTGTTACGGCATGGGAGCTATGACATTTTCCTGGATGAGCCGCACCGAGCTCTCGCAACGCAGCGAAGCGATCTGCTGCGCGGTGAGGTCGCTCGAGAAGCCCTGGAACGCGTGTTCGTAGACGAATTTCGGGGTAAAGCCGAAGCGTGCCGCAAGCTGCTGCGTCACCGAAACGGCGTTCGTGCCGGGGTGGTACATCAGGATCCAGTCGCCCGCGGACTGCGAGCCGGGCGATGCGAGGACGACCGGCGACGGCGCGGAGCACTGCGGCGCGGCGAGGAGCTCGTTGCCGACGGCGAGACCGGTGCCTTCGATGAACGTGCTGTCGCCGCTGTCGTTGCGGACGACCGAGGCCCATGCGTACACCGGGATCTCGGCCACGACCTGCACGGTCGCGCCTTCCGCCGGCGCGTCGCCGAACCAGCCGAAGATGTCGTTGAGCTGCACGACGCGCTCCTGCGGCACCTGCACGGTCTTCGTGACGCGCTCCGCACCATCCTTGTCATACAGCGTGAGCAGCGCCTGCGTGTCGACTTTCCACGGATTCGTGATGCCGAAGTTCGTGCGGTTGCCGTCGATGCCGGTGAGGGCGGCGACGAAGTGCGTGCGCATCAGCGCGTCCGTCGGCAGGCCGGCCACGCCCTGGCCGAATTCGCCGTGGATGCTGCCGGCGTTGTAGATGCGTGCGCGGGCGGTGACTTTCGCGTTGACGTTGTTCGTCGTGACGCGGATGAAGCCCGTGCCCGCGCCGATGCCGAAGCGGCTGAGGAGCACGTCGTTGAGGACGAGACTCTGGCGCGGCTGCAGCGGGACGCTCTCCCAGATCGTGCCGCCCTCGTTCGAGTGGAACTCGAGGAACGCGTTCACGGGCGCGGGGGGAGTGGTGACGTTGGTGACGACGAGATCGGTGCGCCAGAGCGTGTTGTTCGCGCCGGCCACGCGGCCGGCGATGGGAACGAGCACGTCTCGTGCGCCGAGATCGAGCCCGGCGGCGGGGAAGACGGTCGCGATTGCGATGACTGCGGCGATGGCAATTCTCATGAGCGTGCTTTTTACGAAGACTCACTTACCGGGTGCTTACGAGGCGAGGTACATTGCCGCGTCCGCGCATGGCCCTGGTCCTCTACTTCCTCACCGTTCTCCTCCTCTTCGCGCTCGTGCACCGCTTCGTGCGGCCGCTCTCGCGCGCGGCGATGCTCGTGCTTTTCGCGATCCCGCTGGGCATCCTCGGATACGCGCTCGTCACCGACAGCGTTTACGGTCCGATCGACTACCTCTATCAGGACCAGCCGCACAAAGCGTTCGCGGCGCAGCACGGGATGCAGGGCGGCGCGCGCAACGCCTCGGCGATCGACGTCTTCTCGGAGTTTTTTCCGTGGCGGCGTGCGGTGCAGATGTCGTTCGCGCGCGGCGAGTGGCCGGTCTGGAATCCGTACAACCTGTGCGGACATCCGCTGGCGGCCGAGGCGCAGGCGGCGCCTTATTCGCCCTTCACCATCGTCGCGCTCGTGCTGCCGGCGCCCGTGAGCATGACGTTTACCGCGGCGATCGCGTTGTTCCTCGCGGCGCTGTCCGCGTTTCTCTTCGCGCGCGAGCTCGATTGCAGTGAGGCCGCGTCGCTCGTCGCGGCGACCGGGTGGGGGCTGGCGGCGAGCAACGTCGTGTACAGCCAGACGGCGATGGGCTTCACGACGGTCTACATCCCGCTGCTGCTTCTTGCGGTGCGGCGTGTGGTGCACGCGCCGCGCGTGCGCTCGGGGATGCTGCTGACGATCGCGCTGGCGCTGACGGTGCTGGCGGGACATCCGGAGTCGTTGTTTCTCAACGTGCTCGTGGGATGCGTTTACGCGGTGTTCGCGCTCGCACGCAGCACGAATCGGTGGCGCGCGATGTTCACCGCGATCGCGGCCGGCATCGTCGCCGCGCTGCTCTGCGCGATGTTTCTGCTGCCGCTCCTCGAAGCGATCCCGCAATCGATCGAGTACGAGTCGAAGCAGTTCGTCCTCGGCGAGCGGCCGCGCGGCGTCGCGCAGTCGCAGTTTCTGATGGCGCTCGCGACGAACGTCTTTCCGCATCTCCACGTCCGCCGCTTTCTGCAGCCGGACATCGGCTACATCGGCGCGGAGACGGCGGCGGTGGGGAGCATCGTCCTCGCCTTTGCGCTGTACGCAATCTGGCGCCGGCGCTCCGCGGACACGTGGTTCTTCACGGGGCTCGGCATCTTCTGCATGTTGTGCGGCGCGCGGTGGGCTCCGCTTTCGGACGCGCTGAAGGAAATCCCGCTGCTGAACATCACGCTGTACGACCGGCTCGCGTTCGCGGCGGCGTTGTGCCTGTGCGTGCTCGCGGCGCTGGGCGTCGAAGAGCTGCTCCGCCGCCGCGATTTTCGCGCGGCCGCACTCTCCCTCGGCGTGGTGCTCGCGCTCCTCGGCATCGGCACGTGGTGGATCTCGCGCGGCGTCGTGCTCGACGTGGTGGCCGCGGACTACGGTCATGCGCGCCGCTTCGCGGAGCTCTTCTTCCTCGGCATCGCCGTGCTCGTCGTCGCGTGGCGCCCGCGATTCGTGGTGCCGGCGCTGATCGCGATCCTGTTCGCGCAGCGCACGCTCGCCGAGCACGACACCTTCCGCACGTTTCCCGCGCAGGCGGCGTTTCCGTCCATTCCGATGCTCGAGCCGCTGGAGCAGATCCGCGAGCCGTTCCGCCTCGTCGGACAGCACACCGCGTTTCCCCCGGCGACGAACACGTTCTACGGGTTCGAAGACCCGCGCGGCTACGAGGCGCTGACGCTCAAGCAGCTCGTGCAGACGTGGGCGATCTGGAGCGATCCGCACGGGAGCTGGTACTACCGCGTCGACGATCTCGAGGCGCCGTTCCTCTCCTTTCTCAATGTGCGCTACGCGATCCAGTCCGACGACCGGCCGCTGCCGGCGGGATGGAAGCAGATCGGCGCGCAACCGGGCGCGGTGCTGCTCGAGAACGAGCGCGTGCTTCCGCGCATCTTCGTGCCGCCGCGCGTGTACGTGGGCGGGATGTCGGAAGAAGAGATCGTCGATCGCATGTCGCTGATTCGCGATTTCTCGCAGGTGGCGTGGATCACGACGCACGACCCGATCACGGAGCGCACGAACGGTCCCGGCACGATTGCGCTGCGCTCGCGCCGTCTCGGCGGCGAATACGTCTTCGACGCGGGGATGCAGTCCGAAGGCTATGTGGTGATCTCGGACAGCTCGTGGAAGGGATGGCGCGCGTACATCGACGGCAAACGCGTCCCGATGCATCGCGCGAATGCCGCGTTCCTCGCGGTGCTGGTGCCCGCGGGGCAGCACACGGTGCGGGTGGTGTACTGGCCGCGGTCGTTCGTGACGGGGCGGGCGATCACGTTCGGGACGCTGGGATTGATGATCGCATTTGCAGTGATGTCGCACTTCCGGAACGCCCGGGTCACGGCCGGCTGAAACGGCGGCGGATGCAGCCGCGGCTCCGCAACCGTGCACAATGCGCGGATGCGTCTGTTCGCGTTGCTCCTGCTCGCCACCACCGCCTTCGCGCAGAGCGATCCGTTGTCGCGTTCGTGGAACCAGCCCGTCGAGCCGTTCCGCATCATCGGCAACGTGCATTACGTCGGCGCGACCGACATCGCCGCGTACCTCATCACCACACCGAAGGGACACATCGTGCTCGACGGCGGGTTCGTCGAGACGGCGCCGATGATCCTCGCCAACATTCGCAAGCTCGGCTTCCGCGTCGAAGACGTGAAGATCCTCATCGCCAGCCACGCGCATCTCGATCACGCGGGCGGACTCGCCGAGCTGAAGCGCGTCACCGGGGCGACGTTCCACGCCAGCCGCGGCGACGTCGCCCTCTTCGCGCGCGGCGGACTCGATGACCCGCAGTTCGGCGATCGCCTGCCGTTCCCCGGCATCCACGCCGACCGTCTCCTCGAGCACGGGTCCCGAATCTCCCTCGGCGGCACGATCCTCGTGGCGAACATGACTCCGGGCCACACCCCGGGCTGCACGACGTGGACGATGAAGGCGCGCGAGAACGGCCGCACGTACGACGTCGCCTTCGTCGGCAGTGCCTCGGTGCCTTCGTCGTATCGCCTCAAGGACAACCCGCGGTATCCGGACGCGATCGAGGATTACCGCCGCACGTTTGCCTTCCTGCGCGCGCTCCCGGTCGATGTCTTTCTCGGCTCGCATGGCGCGTTCTTCGAGCTCGAGGAGAAGCGCGCGGGGAAGAAATCGTTCGTCGATCCCGAGGGCTACCGGGCGTACGTGCAGCGGGCGGAGGCGGAATTCGAGCGAAGCGCCGCCCGGCAGTAGTGCCGGCGAGCGAAGCAGCTTGCGCGAGGAATTCCGGCGCTGCGGATGCCTGGAATGACCATTCCGCCCGTGCTCGTTAACGCCGAATAACTTCGGAGGTCCTTGGTGAAATCATTGCGGGCGTACGGGCTGACGTGTGTCTTTTTTCTGGTGACGATCGCCGCGCAGGCGACCACCATCGTCCTCCCCACGGACGAACAGCTCGTGGCCAAAACGCCTGTCATCGTCGACGGTACAGTCCTCTCCTCGACTGCCATCGACCGCGACGGCGCGATCCTCACCGAAACGAAAATCTCCGTCGCGCGGCGCCTCAAAGGGGAAACGGCCGACGTCATCACCGTCACCGAGCTCGGCGGCGTCGTCGGCGATCGCATCACGAAAATCTTCGGCACGCCCGAGTTCGTCACGGGCGAGCGCGTCCTCCTCTTCCTCGAAGCCGATGCGCGGGGCCGCTACCGCACGATCGACTTGTTCGTCGGCAAATTCAGCGAAGCCGAGACCGCGGACGGCCAGCGCCTCTGGCTTCGCGAAGACGCCGCGCACGACGTCACGCTCCTCGACGCAACACTGCAGCCGATCGCGGCGCGCAACGTCCAGCGCAACGCGCGCGGCTTCGAGGCGTTCGTCTTCGACCGTGTCGCCGGACGCGCGGGCGCCCGCAATTACGGCATCGAGAACCCGGTCCTGCGCCAAGAGAGCGCCAGCCGGCGCCGCGTCGTCAAAGGGGAATTCGAGCTCATCTCGGAGCCGACGCTCTACCGCTGGTTCCGCTTCGACAACAACCAGGAAGCGCAGTGGTACACGAGCGGCTCGCAGCCCGGCTACTCCGACAACGGCGTGAGCGAAGTGCGCACGGCGATGAACGCGTGGACGAGCTACTCCGGCGCGAAGATCCGCTATTCGTACGCGGGCTCGCGCTCCGGCCCGATGGGTGGCCTCAGCGATTCGAACACCATCAACGAAGTGCTCCTCGGCGATCCGCTCAACGAGATCACCGGCTCGTGGGATCCGTCGACGGGCGGTGTCGTCGGCCGCGGCGGTTTCAACGGCGTGGCGTCGCAGCAGAACTGGACCGCGCCTTTCGACGCGGATGCGACGCACACGGCCGGTGTGAAACGCGCGTGGAACATCACCGAGGGGAACCTCGTGATCCAGGACAGCGTCTCGCCTTCGAAGGGGATCAGCAGCAACCGCCTCGCCGAGATCATCTCCCACGAGTTCGGCCACACCCTCGGATTCGGCCACAGCGCCGACTCCACCGCCCTGATGTACGCGACCGTCACCGGACGCGGTCCCGCGCTCAAAGACGACGACCAGCTCGCGGCGCGCTGGCTCTATCCGAGCGGCAGCGGCACGACACCCACGCCGACGCCTGCCGTTCCGGCCGCGCCGTCGAATCTCAACGCGAACGTCTCCTCGACCAACGTCGACCTCACGTGGAGCGACCACGCGAGCAACGAAAACGGTTTCGTCGTCTTCGTGAACGGCGGCGAGATCGGCCGCCTCGATGCGAACACGACGAGTACGCGCATCAGCGGATTCTCGCCCGGCACGTACGCGATCCACGTCGTCGCGTACAACGGCGCGGGCAACTCGCCGCCTTCGAACACCGTGAGTGCGACGATCGCCGCGGCGGGACCGGTGGCGAAATTCAGCTTCACGCCGCAGGGCGGCACCGCGGGCCTGACCACGTTCACGTTCTACGACGAATCGACCGGGACGGTGGCGTTGCGTACCTTCGATTTCGGCGACGGCTCGTCCTCGACGGCGAAAGTCGCGCCGCACGTCTACGCTTCGGCGGGCGTGTACACCGTCACGCTGACCGTGTCGGGCAACGGCAAGACCTCCTCGGTCTCGCAGCAGATCCACGTCAGCGGACCGCTGGCCGCGTCGTTCGTCTACTCGCCGTCGAATCCGACCGTGAACGACACGCTGACGTTCAGCGATCAATCCGCGGGCGCGCCGAGCGCGTGGCTGTGGAACTTCGGCGACAACACCACCTCGACGCAGCAGAACCCGTCCAAGAAATACAACGCCGCCGGCAATTACAGCGTGTCGTTGACCGTCTATCGCGACGGCCAGTCCGCGACCGGCACACGCATCGTCACCGTCGCCGCGACCGGTGGCTCGCCCGTCACGCCGGCCATCAGCGCGCAGTTCGACATCCCCACGAACAACCCGACCCCGGGCGCGAACTTGACGTTCACGGATCGCTCGACGGGATCGCCGACGTCGTGGTCGTGGTCGTTCGGCGACGGCGCGACGTCCTCCGACCAGAATCCGTTGCACGCGTACGCGCTGCCGGGGCAATACACCGTCTCGCTGACCGCGTCGAATGCGAACGGCTCGAGCGTGGTGTCGAAGCCGATCACGGTCTCGAACGCGGCCGCGTATCGCACGCTCGTTTCCGTCGCGGCGCAGACGCCGGGCGCCAACGGCACGTCGTGGCGGACGGAGCTCAACGTCTTCAACGCCGGCACGAACGCCGCGACGGTCTCGCTGCTCTTCCTCCCGTCGAGCGGCGGCAGCGTCATCACGCGCAACCTTTTCCTCGCGCCGCGGCAGTCGTTCACGTACGCGAACGCGCTGCTCGATCTCTTCGGCATCAGCACGGGCGCGGGCGCGCTCGCCCTCGAAGCGACGAGCGCCGGTGCGAACGCCGACCTGCGCGTCACGAGCCGCACGTTCACGGCCGGCCTCGCCGGCACGTACGGACAGGCCGTTCCGGATGTGCACCCCGAGGATCTGGAGCAGGTGCTTTACGTGACGGGCATGGCCGCGAATGCGGCGTTCCGCACCAACCTCGGCCTCGTCAATCGCGGCGCGAGCGACGTCAGCACGCAGCTCACGCTCTACAACGACACCGGATCCGTGCTGGCGACGAAGAGCGTCGTCCTGGCCGCGAACAGCTTCCAGCAGATGCCGCTGACGGCGGTGTTCCCGGCGATCGACGGCGGCGTCTACGACGTGCTGACGATGCGCCTCTCGACCGCGTCGCGCGATGCGGTGAGCGCGTACGGATCGGTCGTCGACAACGACACGCAGGACCCGGTGTACATCCAGGCTGTGCCCGCGGGCTCCGGCGGCTCGCTGACGATTCCGGTCGTCGGCCGCGCGCCCGGCGCGAACGGCACGTTCTGGCGCAGCGACGTGACGCTCTTCAATCCCGCCGCGTCGCCGGTGACGTTGTCGCTGCGCTACAACGGAACGGCGAAGCTGGTGAACCTCGGCGGCAACGACACGCTCGTCCTCGCGGACATCGTTTCGCAGTACGGACTCGCGTCCGGCAGCGGCACGCTGCAGGTGTCGTGGACGGCGGCCACCGGTCCGGTCGTGACGAGCCGCACCTACACCGCGGTGGACGGCGGCACGTACGGACAGTCGATCGATCCGGTCGGCGCGTTCGCCGCGCGCATGTTCGTGCCCGGACTGCGCAACGACGCGAGCTATCGCTCGAACGTCGGCTTCGTGAACGGGGGAACGGAGCCGGAGACGATCGCGGTATCGCTGCTCTCGCCGTCCGGCACCGAGCTCGCGCGCACCACCGTGACGCTGAACGCGGGGCAGCTCGCGCAGTCCGGCGTGACCGCGCTCTTCCCCGACGTCGCCGTCCCCACAGGATTCACCCTCGTCGCGGAAGGCGACTCCAACGCGCGCATCTTCGCCTACGGCTCCATGGTCGACAACGCATCCGGCGACCCCGTCTTCTTCGCGGGCCGCTGACCCTCCGTCACCCTGAGCCTGCGAAGGGTCTCGAACGACGCTGCTCGCAATTGAAACCCTTCACCCGTCCGCGCGGCTCAGCGGGCCGGCGTCGCGATCAGCGCGTCGAACGCAATCTGCGACCACGTCTCCATCTGCTCCCGCAACGCGGGCAGATCACCCGCGGCCACCCACCGTCCCGTCATCTTCTCCGTCTCGCGCACATGCACCACACCCTCATGCGCCTCGAGCACGTACACGGCGCCCAGATGCACTTGCCCGACCTCGGTCGTGTCGTCATTGAGAATGCCCGCAAACGCGAGGTCATAGTCACCCACGACCTCCACCTCCTCCTCGAGCTCTTTCTGCAGGCCGTCGAGAAGATCGGGCGTGTCGGGATTGACGTGCCCCCCGATGCCCAGAGACAGCTTGTGATGCAGCCGCGCCTCGGTCTGCTTCTGCGTGCGCTGCAGCAGAAAGAACGACTCCGCGTGGCGGATCAGCACGTAGGGGATGATCTGCTTGTACTGCGGCGACTGTTCCGCGACCGGGCGGTCGATGAAGAAATGCCGCTCCACGATCACGTCGAGGACGTCGTCCGTGCGCTCCTGCACGAGTCCGCGCTCGATCAGATACTCCGCGATCGCCGCCCGCTCCACCACCATCACCTGTTCTGTCATCGAAAAAACTCCAGCACCGCATCGTGCACGAGACCGTTCGTCGAGAGCCCGCTGCCGCCGTCGAACCGCGCGTTGCCATGCAGATCGGTGAAGCGGCCACCCGCTTCCTCCACGATGAGCTGAATCGCCGCCATGTCCCACGCCGCCACCGCCGGTTCGACCGCAATCTCCACCGCGCCCTCCGCGACGAGCATGTGAATCCAGAAATCGCCGAAGCCGCGTGCGCGCGTGCAACGGCGCGTCAGCGCGAGAAATCCATCCGTGCCGCCATGCTGATCAAAGTCGGTGATCGAGTCGTACGTGATGTGCGACGCTTCGAGCGTGGCCAGCTTCGAAGCGTGGATGCGCTTGCCATTGCAGAACGCTCCCTCGCCGCGCGATGCCCACCAGCGCCGTTGCATCGCCGGCGCGGACACGACCCCCGCGAGCAGCGTGCCGTTTTCTTCGAGCGCGATGAGCGTCGCGTGCACCGGAATGCCGCGCACGTAGTTCTTCGTCCCGTCGATGGGGTCGATGATCCAGCGGCGCTTCCCTTCGCTCGCACCGAACTCCTCGCCGAGGATGCCGTCGTGCGGACGCTCTTGCGCGAGACGCCCGCGCATCATCCGCTCGACCGCTTCGTCCGCCTCCGACACAGGCGTCATGTCGACTTTCGTCCGCACCTGCAGGGAGGTGGATCGAAAGTGCTGCAACGTGATTGCGTCGGCGGCATCGGCCAGTGCGAGCGCTAACTCCAGATCGTGCATCGGGGCGCAGTTTATCCCGCGCAGGCGCGCGATCTCCCGCCGCCCGAACCTGAACCGCGGCACGCGCGTCGTAGTGCACGGAGGAGGTCCCGCGTCTGCGCGCGGGATGAGCGCAAACATGCAGGCATTGATGCTGGTCACCCTTCTTGCTTCCATCGACGTGCCGGCCGCGCAACGCGCCTTCGCCGAGATCGACGCGATGTGCGCGGCCGATCGCGGCAGGCTGTGGGGACGTTCGCTCTGCGGACCGATGACGTTCGCAAACGCGCAGACGCGCGAAGCCGTCCGCCGCACGCACGTCGAGCTCGAAGAAACCAAAGTCCCCGACACGATCGGCATCGCCAATACCGCGGTGGAATGGGACGGCACGCGCTGGACGATGGTCCTCTGGCCGCTGCCGCAGGGCACCGTCTCGCGGCGCGTCCTCCTGGCGCACGAGTCTTTTCATCGCATCCAGAACGACCTCGGCCTGCCGAACGCCAGTCCACGCAATGCGCATCTCGACGGCGCGGAAGCGCGAGCGTGGATGCGGCTCGAATGGCGTGCGCTCGCGCGAGCACTGGCAGGGGACGAACGTGCGATCGCCGATGCGCTCGCGTTCCGCGCGAAGCGGCGTGCCTTGGGGGGCGGGGAAGAGGAGCGCCAGCTCGAGCTCAACGAAGGGCTCGCCGAGCACACCGGCTTCGCGCTGGCCATCCCGCATCTCCGCGAGCGCATCGCGCCGCTCGTACGCAAGCTCGCGAACGCGGAGAAGAGCGAGACCTTCGCCCGCTCGTTCGCGTACACCAGCGGCCCCGCCTGGGGCGCGCTGATCGAGATGAAGGACGCGCGCTGGACGCGCAAACTCAAAGCATCCGACGACCTCGGCGAGCTCGCACGCCGCGCGTGGGGCCTGCGCATCAGCGAGCCGCGCGATGCCTACGACGCCGCGGCCGTGCACGAAGACGAACGCGCACGCGCGAAGACGAAACGCGAGCTGCTCGCAAGACTGCGCGCGAAATTCGTCGACGGTCCCGTGCTCACGATCCCGCTGCAGAGCATGAGCTTCACGTTCGACCCGAACCGCGTCCAGCCGCTCGGCGACCTCGGCTCGGTGTACGAGTCGATGGAGGTGCGCGACGCATGGGGAAAGATCGTCGTCGCCGGCGGCGGCCTGATCTCCGCCGATTTCCAGAAGCTCGTCGTGCCCGCGAACGGCGAGGGCTACACGCTCACGCCGGCCGATGGCTGGCGCATCGTGGACGGAGCGCGTCCGGGCGACAAGACGTTGGCGAAGGATGAACGATGAAGCTGCACGCGCGGCGCGTGCGACACTGCACGGACAACTGAGAACCGGCAACCGACGACATGATCACACTCCTCCTCGCCGCCACCCTCACCGTCACCGACTACACCACCATGCCCTCCGTCTCCAGTCCGCAGTGGTCGCCGGACGGGAAGCAGATCGCGTACGTCGTCACGCAGGGCGATCTCGCGCGCAACGTGTACGACTCCGACGTCTGGCTCATCGACGCCGATGGCAGGAACGATCGCCGTCTCACGTTCGCGGGCGGCACGGACACGCGTCCGCGCTGGTCGCCGGACGGCACGCGCATCGCCTTCCTCTCCGATCGCGGCGCCCGGAACGCGATTCACATCCTCGACGCGCGCGGTGGCGAGCCGCGGCAGCTCACGAGCGAGCCCACCGCCATCCGCGAGTTCGAATGGTCGCCGGACAGTACGCACATCGCCTTCACGCGTCCCGACGAAGCGACCGGTGAAGGCGAGCCGCGCGTCGTCGGCGAGAACACGCGCCACGCGCACCTCTACCTGCTCGACGTCGCCACCGGCAAATCGCGCAAGCTGACCGAGGGCGATCGATCGGTATTTGATTTCGACTGGTCGCCCGACGGCGCGACGCTCGCCATCTCCACCGGGCCGGGCAACGGTCTCGACGCGCTGCACACCACCGACATCCATCTCGTCGATCGCGCCGACGGCAACGTGCGTCCGCTCGTCGTCCGCCCCGGCCACGATCGCAACGCGAAGTTCTCGCCGGACGGCAAACAGATCGCCTTCACGAGCTCCGGCGGCGCGACGCACTGGCTCGTCGAGTTCGAGATCCACGCGGTCGACGTCGCCGGCGGCACGCCGAAGAAAATCGCCACCGCGTACGGCCGCACGCCCGACGCCCACGACTGGACCGACGACGGCCGCGGACTCTGGATCGAAGGTGCGTGGAACGCGACGACGCGCCTCTTCCGCACGAACGGCGAGAAGCTCGAATCGATGGTCGAAGGAGAAGTGAACGACGCCGACACGCATGGCGCGCGCATCGCCTACATCGGCCAGTCGCTCACGTCACCGCCGGAGCTCTACGTCGACGGCAAGCGCCTCACGAATCACAACGCCGCGTTTCGCGATCGCGAGCTCGGCGAGACGCGCGTCATCCGCTGGAAGAACCCGAAAGACGGTCTGGAGATCGAAGGGCTGCTCACGCTCCCCGTCGGCTACCAATCGGGACGCGTGCCGCTCCTCACGTTCGTCCACGGTGGTCCCGCCTCCCGTTTCGATCGCGGCTATCTCGGCTACCTCGGCTACCTCTACGCGCCGCAGACGCTGGCCTCGAACGGTTTCGCCGTGCTGCGTCCGAACCCGCGCGGTACCGGCGGCTACGGCCTCGCGTTCCGCGCGGCGAATCGCGATGACTGGGCGGGCATGGACTGGATCGACGTCAACGCCGGCATCGACAAAGTCATCGCCGACGGGATCGCCGATCCCGACCGCCTCGGGCTCATGGGGTGGAGCTACGGCGGCTTCCTCGCCGCGTGGGCCCTCGGCCACAGCGATCGCTTCAAAGCGATCAGCATCGGCGCGCCCGTCGTCGACCTGCTCAGCTTTCACGGCACGACGGACATCCGCAACTTCATCCCCTCCTACTTTCCGCGGATGTCGCTGGACGCATTGCGGGAACGCAGTCCCGTGTGGCATCTGAGGAAGACGAGCGCGAAGGTGCCGATCCAGCATGGCGAAGCAGACGACCGCGTGCCGCCGTCGCAGGGGATGATTCTCTACCGCAGGCTCGACGAGCTCGGCGTCGACGTGAAGCTCGTGCTCTATCCGCGCACGCCGCACGTGCCGCGCGAGCCGAAACTGCGCGTCGACGTGGCCCGCAGGAATCTCGAGCTCTTCACCAACGCTCTTCGCACAGGGTCCGTACCATGACGCAATGAGATCTCTCGCCGCGGTGGCGTTTCTCTTCCTCTCGCTCTCCCTCTCCGCCCAGAACGTCGTCGACCTCGTGTCCACGATCGCGCCGAATGCGCAGCGCGTCGATCCGGGAAAAACCACGACGTTCGTCACGCGCGTCGACAACTTCAGCGTCACGTCCGCACGCGACCTGCGCATCGAATTCGCGGCGCAGCTCGGGACCATCGAAAGGATCGAAGCGCCGAGCTTCTGGTCGTGCTCGACGAGCGGCAGCCGCGGCTTCTGCAGCGCTCCGCGGCTCGACGAAGACTGCCGCTGCTCGCGCGACATCCGCGTCACCGTCCGCGCGAACGGCATCCGCGAAGGCGGCAGCGGCCTGCTCTCGATGCGCGTCTCGAACGACGTGACCGACGCGTACTCGGACAACAACAACGCGAACGGCGTCGTCGAGATCTACGAATGGATCACGGTCACGAACACCAGCGACGCGGGCGAAGGCTCACTGCGCTGGGCCATCGAGCAGACCGACCACACCTGCGCCGGCCCGTGCAAGATCGCATTCGAGATCCCCGCGCCCGTTCCGCAGGAAGGATGGTTCACCATCGTTCCGGAGACGCCGCTGCCGCCGATCACGTTCAAGGACGTGGCTCTCGACGCCGCGACGCAGACCGAATTCAGCGGCGACACGAACACGCGCGGCCCGGAGGTGGCGATCGACGGAAGGCGCGCGCATCGCGGACTCGAGATCCACTCGGTCTGCGAAGCGATCGTGCGCGGACTCGCGATCGGGCACTTCGACGAGAATCAAGGCCTGTGGTTCGCGAGCAACGCGCAGTGCTTCGACACGCGCTGGAGCGGTCCGCGGCGCCTCGTCGAGAACAGCCACATCGGTGTCGATCCCGCCGGCAACCCGTGGCCGAACCTGCGCGGGATGCGCCTCGACGGTGCGGTCGGCGCAATCGTGCGCGACAACGTCATCAGCCACAACACCGCCAGCGGCGTGTGGCAGTGGCACGGCTGGTCGCAGTTCACGAGGAACGTCTTCGACGGCAACGGTGCGAGCGGCATCCTCGTCGGTCCCGACGCCACCGTCGACATCCACGAAAACACGTTCTCGAATCAGGTGCACGCGGGTGTGACCATCATCCGCGGCAACTCCCTCGCCGACATCCGCCGCAATTCCATGCGCGACAACCTCGGCCTCCCCATCGACTGGGGCATCGACGGCGTTTCGCCGGTCGAGGACGACGACTCGCTGATCGGCGAGACCAACGCGCCGGTGCTGCTCTCGGCACATTACGACGCGGCGCAGGACGTCACCATCGTCAGCGGACGTCTCGTTTCTTCACGCATCGGCCCCTACGGCAACGCCTTCCACGTCGAGCTCTTCGCGAATCGCGGGCCCGACGGCGACGGCGAGCGCTTCCTCGGCAGCGGTGCCTTCGGCCTGCAGATGTTCAACTCGTTCGACGTCTCGGTTCGCGGCGACTGGCGCGGCTCGTGGATCACCGCCACCGTCACGCGTCAGCATCACATCTTCGCCAAACCCGGCCAGCCGCGCACCGAGATCACCACCGAGGATGCGAGCACGTCGGAGATGAGCAACGCGGTTCTCGTCCCATGAAAAAACTACTCCTCCTTCTCTCCCTTCTCTCCGTTCCGCTGTTTGCCCAGAGCGCCGACGTGCGCGTGTTCTCGCAGTCGGGACGCACGACGCTGCCCGGCGGTGAAGTGGCCGACGTCACGCTCGCGTTCTTCAACGCGGGGCCGGACGTCGCGCGCAACGTGCGCATCGAAATTCGCGCGACCGCGGGTGCGCGCCTCGACCGCGTCTTCGCTGAAAACTGCAGCACGGCCGGCGACGTCGTGACGTGCAGCTATGGCGATCTCGCCGCGGGCGCTCCCGCGCAATTTGCCGGCGCGAACTATCGCCTCCCCCTCGGCGAAGCGACGCACGCGATCACGACCACGATCACCTCGGACACACCCGATCCCGACACGACCAACAACGTCGCGTCGACGCAGTTCACGACCACGCGCCCGCCGGCGATCTTCGCGGCGCTCTGGCCCGTCTCCGCGCGCGTCGATCCGGGGCAGCGCTTCACGTTCGAGGCGCGCATCCGCGAAGAGCAGCAGGTGCCCGAGGGGACGCGCGTCGACGTGCGGTGGTCGCTTCCGCGCGGCACGATCGAAACGATCGAGGCGCCGTCGTCGTGGACCTGCTCGAATGCCGGCTCGAGCGCGCAGTGCACGTTCGCGGCACCGGCGGGCGAATTCGAGACGGCGAAGATCACCATTCGAGCGAGCGAGAACCGCACCGCCGGCTCGACCACGCTGCACACGGAAGCGGTCGCGCAGATCGAAGGACGCGACGCGCCGGGACGCGGCGACGCCGAGCTCCAGGTCTACCGCCACATCGTCGTGACGACGAACGCGGACGCGGGTCCCGGCTCGTTGCGCGACGCCGTCGACGAAGCGAACGCGAACTGCTCGCCGGGCCCGTGCAGGATGCTGTTCGCGCTCACCGCACCCGCGGAGATCGTCCCGGCCACGCCGCTGCCGCCGCTGCGCACGGACCGCATCGTCATCGACGCGATGGCGAGCCCCGTCGTCATCGACGGACGTGTGGCGGGAGAGGGACTCGAGGTGCACGCCGGCTGCGACGCCGTCGTGCGCGGACTCACGCTGCGCAATTTCAACGGGAACCAGGGACTGTGGTTCACTTGGGAACGCCGCGCGTGCCAGAGCGGCCCCCACGACGCGTTCCTCGTCGAGCACAACACGCTCGAGTCGAACCTGCGCGGTCTGCGTCTCGACGGCGCGCCACGGCCGGTCGTGAGGTCCAACGTCATCCGCGACAACCGCTACAGCGGCATCTGGATGTGGCACGGTGCGGTGGGGCTGCTGGAGAACGAGATCCTGAACAACGGCGCGAGCGGCGTCTTTCTCGGACCGCAGACCGGCACGGCGACCCTCCTGCGGAACCGCATCAGCGGCCATCCGCACATGGGCGTCGCCGTCGCATACGGAGCACGCGACGTGGAGATCCGCGGCAACAGCATCCGCGGCAATCTCGGTCTGGCCATCGACTGGGGGCTCGACAGCACGAGTGCGCCGAACGACGACGATCAGAACACGCACGGCAACGCGCCGGTGATCCTCTCCGCGCTCTACGACGCTTCGCGCAACATCACCGTCGTCACCGTCGCGATGCGCACGCGGCGCCTCGCGCAGGTGGGCGGTGTCGACCTCGAGCTCTTCGCGGACGGCGAGCCGGTCGCGATGGACGTCAGCGCGCCATTCGAAGGGACGCACGTCGTCACGCTGCCGGGCGACCTGCGCGGCAAAACGATCACCGCGACCGCCTCACGCTGGATCGATTTCAGCGAGCTGGGAAACACGTCGGAGATCAGCACCGGCGTCAACGTGCACTGACCAGTTCCCTCTCCCCGCTGGTGCGGGGGGAGGGAGACGCGGCGCTCTGCTCGCGCCAGAGGGCGGCATACAGGCCGTTCTCGGCGAGCAGGGACGCGTGCGTGCCCGTCTCGACGACCCTTCCTTTCGCCAGCACGTGGATGCGCTGCGCGTGGGCAATCGTCGAGAGGCGGTGTGCGACGAGGACGGTCATGCGGCGATGCGCGCCGGTCGTCAGCGCGCGAATCGTTTCGGTGATCGACTTCTCCGTCAGCGAGTCGAGGCTCGACGTCGCCTCGTCGAAGATCATCAGTTCCGGCTGGCGCAGCAGCGCGCGGGCGATGGCGAGGCGCTGGCGCTCGCCGCCGCTGATCTTGATCCCTCCTTCGCCGATCTTCGTGTCGAGTCCTTTGCCGCCGCGCTCGATGATCGGCAGCGCCGCGGCCTGGCGCAACACCTCGACGCATTCCGCGTCGGTCGCGTTCGGATTCACGAAGAGCAGGTTGTCGCGGATCGTGCCGGCGAAGAGCTGTGTTTCCTGCGTCACGAGTCCGATGCGCGCGCGCAGGGCGTCGGGATCGGCGTCGTTGGCGTCGATGCCGTTGATGGCGAGACGCCCCGAGGTGGGGCGATAGAGACCGACGAGCAGCTTCACGAGCGACGTCTTTCCCGATCCCGACGGGCCGACGAACGCCACCGTCTCACCTTCGCGCACTTCGAGGTCGACTGATTCGAGCGAGGGCGTGTCGGCGGAGGGATACGTGAACGTCACGTCGTGGAACGCGATCCACTGCAGCGGTCCGAGCGCGACCGGATGTTCCGGCTTCGGTGCCGGGGCGATGGCGAGCACTTCGTCGAGCCGCTCCATGCTCGCGCGCGCTTCCTGATACTGCGCAATGATCGCGCCGAGCTCCGCGAGCGGCGAGAAGATCGCGAACGAGTAGAAGAAGAGGGCGTAGAACTCGCCGAGGGTGATCGCTTTCGTGTAGACGAGCCAGAGCATGAGGAAGAGCAGGCCCGCGCGCGTGGAGTTGATGAGCGTCCCCTGCAGGAACGAGTAGAAGCGCAGGAAGCGCACCTTCTTCAGCTCCAGATCGAGGATGCCGGCGTTCACTTTGTTGAGACGCGTGATCTCCTGATTCTCGAGGCCGAGCGATTTCACCAGCTCGACGTTGCGCAGCGTTTCCGTCGTCGAGCCCGCGAGCTCCGCCGTCTGCGTGACGATCACGCGCTGCTGCGCTTTGATGCGGCGGCTGATGAAGAACATCAGCGTGCCGAGGGACGGGGCGAGGAGGAGGTACGACGTGCCGATCGTCCAGTGCACCGTGAACGCATAGATCGTGACGAAGACGAGGCCGACCATCGACACGAACATCATGTTCACGAAGTTCGTGATGAGCGACTGCGCGTCGGCCCGCGCCTTGTGCATCTTCTGCAGGATCTCGCCGGAGCGCTGGTCTTCGAAGACCGCGAACGGCAGTGAGAACGAGTGGGAGACGCTCTTCTCGTAGAGCTGCGCGCCGGTGCGCTGGGCGACGACGTTGACGCAGTAGTCCTGAAAATTTTTGGCGATGCGCGAGATCAGCGCGACGCCGACGTACGCGAGGAGCAGCAGGAGGACGCCTTTCATGAAGACGTCGCGCGGCATCTCGCCGGCTTTGGTCGCGTAGCGGTCGACGATGAGGCGGAAGACCTGCGGGTCGAGGAGCGAGAAGACCTGATTGACGGTCGCCAGGAGAAGCGCGGCGAAGATCAGTTTCTTGTGGCGAAGGAGGTACGTCGAGAGCAGTCGCACGGGGCGACTCTACTACTTCAGGAGAAGTGCGACGGTCATCACGATCCCGATCGTCACCACAGCGCCACGGACGAATTTGCGTCCGAGCCTGCGGGCGATGCGTGCGCCGAGGTAGCCGCCGGCGATCGTGCCGCACGTCATGATGGCCACGTCGCTCCACGAGACCGATGCGGCGAAGACGAAGTAGATCGCCGCCACGCCGTTGATGCAGACGGCGAGGACGTTCTTGAGGCCGTTCATCTGATGCATGTCGGTGAGGCCGATGAGGCCGAGCGCCGCGAGCATGAGGATGCCCATGCCCGCGCCGAAGTAGCCGCCGTAGAGCGCGACGAGGAACTGGAAGACGAAGACGAACACGACCCAGCCGCGCGTCGGATTCTCGTGCGCGTGCGCGAGGTGGCCGAGGCGGGCGGTGATCATTTCCTGTGCGGCGAGGAGCAGCGTCGCGCCGAGGATGAGGAAGGGAACGAGGCGCTCGAACGTGGAGGTCGGCGTGCGCAGCAGCAGCCACCCGCCGAGCGCACCGCCGATGAGCGACGGCACGACGAGCAGCAAAAGCCAACGGCGCACCGTCGACAATTCGCGCCGAAACCCGATCGCGCCCGCGAGGGACCCGGGCCACATCGCGATCGTGTTCGTGGCATTCGCGAGAATCGGATCGCGCCCGAGCCAGAGGAGGGCCGGAAAGGAGATGAGCGTCCCCCCGCCGGCGATCGAGTTGATGGCCCCGGCCGCGGCGCCGGCGAAGAAGATGATGGAGAGGGTGAGCACTGGTGGTTGGTGGTGGTGGGTGTTCGTTGCTGGTTGCTGGTTGCTAGTTGCTAGTTGCTGGTTGCTGGTGGCGGGGCGTGGGTCGGGAGGGAGGTTATCAGTTGTCGGTTGTCGGTTGTCTGTGATTCCTGGCGACGAGGCACAGACAACTGAGAACTGAGAACTGACAACCACGCACCTCTGACAACCACGCACCTCGGGAAAGCGCAACGTGCGACCCCTCCCAAGCAACCAACAACCAGCAACCAGCAACCACCCACCAACTACCTCAGCCCCTCCGCCACATACAGCTCGGACAGCACGCGCATCGCGTTGTACGCATACGCGCTGCCGTCGCGCGTCATGAGCACGGGCGCGATCTTGTACACGCCCGCGGGGTCGGACGGCGTGAATTCCTTCCATGGCTCGCGCGCGCCGGTGGTGAGGTCGACGCGTGTGACGCGCGCGGGGAGCTCGGTGGGATCGTGGACGAAGAGCGCGAGGCCGTCCGCGCTCCACTCGATCGGGATCTCTCCCTTTTCGACGTTGTTCACAGGCGTCGCGCTCGTGCCGTCGATCGCGTAGAGGGCGATCGTCTGCTCGGGCGTCATGCCGGCGACGCGCAGGCCGTCGGGCGCGATGGCGTAGGCGCGGTTGCCGCCGCTCCAGACGTTCTCCGGCGACACCGGCCTGATCGTTTCGTCGAGCGTGTCGAGGAGGTGCAGGCGGTAGTTGCCTTTGCCGGTGACGCCCGCGACGATCGCACGCCGCGAGTCGGGCAGCCATGCCGCGCCCGCGTCGAACGCGCCGTCGATCTTCAGCTCGCGCGGTTCGCCGGTGCCGGTCGGCATCAGCACGAGGTTCGCGCCCTGATGGCACAGCGCCCACTTGCCGTCGGGCGACAGCGCGTCGGCCATGCCGTCGCCGAGCCGGATGGGTGCAGGCGCGTCGCTGCGGCGCAGATACACCGCGCTCTTCGCGCCGCCGCCTTCGCGCGTTTCGCTGAAGAGGAGCGAACGTCCGTCGGGCGAGAGATCGTTCAGCACCGACCAGTCGAGCCATGACGCATCGCGCTCGACGCCGTCGACGTTCCACATCAGCGCCGCGCGCCAGGTGCCGTTCGACAGCAGCGCTTCCCCGCGCGGCGAGAGATCGAATACGCGAATGCCGCCGGTGAGTCGCGTGACGAGGCGTGTGTCGCCCGTCTCGACGTCGATGGCGTAGAGCGCCGGCGGTGTGGCGCTCGCGGTGCCGGAAACCCAGATCTCTTTGCCATCCGGCGACCACGCGATGCCGGTTGCACCGCGTGCCCAGCCGCGCGCGATCGAAACCGGTTCTCCTCCGTCGAGGATGGCGACGTCCCATTCGCCGCGTGAAGGCTCGAGGATGGCGAGGCGTTTTCCGTCCGGCGCCACGCGGAGGTCGCGGATGAAGTGCTGCGTCTCGTAGCGCAGCGTGCCGATCGGATATTCGACGCGCGTTTTGCCGTTCACCTGCCGCAACACCGCGAGACTCGCGCCGTCCGGCGACCAGTCGGCCTGCAGGACGTTCTCCGCGAGCTCGCGTGGCATCCCGCCCGCGAGAGGCACGCGCGCGAGTGTGCCGAGGTTCGTCACGCGGTCGCGGCGCAGAAGGATCGCGAGCTCCGCCGACTTTGAGATCGCGAGCACTTCGCTCTCCGCCACGCCGAGGGGACGCGCTTCGGTGGCGCCGCGGCTGGCGATGAAGACTTCGGCGGGGCGGCCGTCCCATGCGGCGCTGTAGACGATGGTCTCGCCGTCGGGCGAGAAGCGCGCGCTGCGCACTTCGCCGCGGCGGAAGGTGAGGCGATGGAAGCGCGGTTCGACCACGACGTCCTTGCCGCGATTCGCCCACCACCACCCGCCGTACGCCGCACCCGCGACCGAGACGAGGAAGAGCAGCGCGAGCAGGATCGGCGAGACGCGGCGCTTCGGTTTCGTGAGCGGGCGGGAGGTGGTGGGGGTGCGTTGCGCGGGTGCCTGCGCGGTGGCGGTGGGGACGGGACGCGGACGTGTGACCGCGGGTGCGATGACGCCCGTCGCCGTAGCAGTGCTCATCGTCCCCAGCGTTTCGAGGTTGAACGCGAGATCGTGCGCGTTCTGGAAGCGCAGCTCGCGATCCTTCTCCAGGCAGCGCCGCACGAGGCGCTCGAGTGGCGGCGGGATGTTCGGGAGAAAGTCGGTCAGCTCGCGCGGCTCTTCTTTCAGGATCGCGGACAGCGTCTCGATGCCCGAGTTGCCGCGGAACGCGCGCTGGCCGGTGAGCATCTCGTACACGATCGTGCCGAACGAGAAGATGTCGGAGCGATGGTCGACCGCTTCGCCGCGCACCTGCTCGGGCGACATGTAGCCGACCGTGCCGAGGACCATACCGGGCTCCGTCGCGGCCATCTGAAACGTCGGCCCGTCGGTGGTCGCGGAGCCGGTGAGCTTCGCGATGCCGAAGTCGAGGATCTTCAGGCGTCCGTCGCGCGTGAGGAAGACGTTGTCCGGTTTGAGATCGCGATGGACGATGCCTTTGTCGTGAGCGGCCGCGAGCCCGTGCGCCATCTGCAGCGCCGCGTCGACGGCCTTGCGCGGCGACAGCGGTCCGCGTACGAGTCTGCTGCTCAGCGTCTCCCCTTCGAGCAGCTCGCTGACGAGGAACGGATTGCCTTCCTCGTCGCGTCCGACGTCGTAGATCGTCAGCAGGTTGGGATGGTTGAGCATCCCCGTCGCGCGCGCTTCCTGTTCGAAGCGCTGCAGCCGCTCGCGATCGCCGATGGCGACGTTCGTCAGGACTTTGATCGCGACGTCCCGCCCGAGGCGGGTGTCCTTCGCGCGATAGACCGTACCCATGCCGCCTTCGCCCAGAAGCCCGGCGATGTGGTACGGCCCGAGGACCGTGTTCTGCTGCAGGGGCATGCGTTCATTCTAGTGGACTGCCAAATTCGGATATATCCGGAAGGCCGCACCTATCCATTTCGTGATAGCATGCATGGGTCCGAAGTCGGGCGGAAATCCCGCCAAACAACTGAATAAGGGAGGCTACATGACCACGATCGATGTGTCGTTCGTCGAGGAAACATCCGCGTTTACGAAGCATCTTGGCCTGTTCGCAAATCCCAAGGGTCCCCATCTCCTGGAGCGTACGCGCGAGCTGGGTCAGTGGCTCGATCTGCGAACGGAGCTCAACACCTGGCCTTACGCGCGAACGCTGCAGGCGCGGCCGGGCACACAAACTGTCCTGGAGAGCCAGAACTCCCGCCTCGTGGCCGGGTTGAATTTCGGCTCGCAGGATTACCTCGGCCTCGCGTCCGATGGCAGGATCGTCGACGCGGCGAAACACGCCCTCGATGAGTTCGGTCCGCACGCGGCGGCGTCGCCCATGCTGCAGGGGAACACCATCCCCGGACGCATGCTCGAGCGCGGTCTCGCCGAGACGCTCGGCACCGAACACGTGCTGCTCTTCCCGACGGGATGGGCGGCGGGCTTCGGCACGATCACCGGGTTCGTGCGGCCGTCCGACACGATCGTGATCGACCAGCTCTCGCACGCGTGCCTGATGCAGGGCGCGCGCGCCGCGACGCAGAACGTCTATCTCTTCCGGCACAACGATGCGGAGGCGCTGCGCCACCGCCTGGCGAAGATCCGCGCGAAAGACAGTGAGAACGCGATCCTCGTCGTATCCGAGGGGTTGTTCTCGATGGATTCGGACAGCCCGGAGATCGAGGCGCTGCAGAGCGCCTGCCGCGAGTTCGGCGCCGTGCTGATGATGGACGTCGCACACGACTTCGGCGCGACCGGTCCCGGCGGCACGGGACAGCTCGGCATCCAGCAGATGCTCGGCAAGGTCGACATCGTGATGGGCAGCTTCTCGAAGACGTTCTCGACCAACGGCGGCTTCGTCGCCACGAACGAGCGCTCCGCCCGCCAGTTCCTCGGCATCTTCGGCGGCGCGCACATGTACTCGAACGGCATCTCGCCGATCCAGACCGCGATCGCGAACGAGGCGCTGCGGATCGTGCGCTCGGACGAGGGCGCGGCGCTGCGCGAGCGCGCGTACGACAACATCCTGCGCCTCCGCGCCGGGTTCGAGTCGCGCGGCGTCGAATGCCTCGGCTCGCCGAGCAACGTCGTGCCGGTGATGTGCGGCGATGAGACGGTGGCGAAATGGACCTCACGCCTGCTCGAAGAGAACGGCCTCATCGCGAACCTGGTCGAGTTCCCGGCCGTGCCTCGCGAGCGCGCCCGCTTCCGCTTCCAGGTGATGGCCTCGCACACGCCGGAGCAGATCGACCGCGCGGTGGACGTGTTCGTGAAGTGCCTCGAACAGGCACGAACCATGGTGCGCTGAGGGAACGCCGGCGTCCCTCCGGCTGGCGCGGCGGCGGGACGCCGCCGTGCCAGCCGGCGAGGACGCCGGCGTTCCGCGTGCTATCGTCGCTCGCGGTTGAGCGACCGCATCCTCAAAATCCTGCTGGCCGTCGTGGTGATCGCCATCGCGATTCACCTCGGCGGCCATCCGCTTTTCGACGCGGACGAAGGGCGCAACGCGGCCGTCGCGCGCGAGATGGCGGAGACGAACGACTACGTCATGCCGCGCCTCAACGGCCTGCCGTATCTCGACAAGCCGATCGTCTACTTTGCGGCGGAAGCGGCGGTGATGGAGTTGCTCGGCCCGACCGAGCTCGCGGCGCGTCTGCCCGCGTATCTCTTCACGCTCGCCACCGCCGCGGTGATCTTCTTCTTCGCCCGACGCGCGTGGGGAGGGGAGACGCCATGGCTCGCGGCGATTCTCTTCCTCACGATGCCGCTGACGATCGCCTTCGCACGCACGGTCATCTTCGACAGCGCGCTGGTCTTCTTCACGACCGTCTCCCTCACCACGTTCTACTTCGCGGTCGAAGAGCGCAACCGCCGCTGGTCCATCGCGGCGTGGGCGGCGATGGGCTTCGCGATGATCACGAAAGGGCCGGTCACGTTCGTGCTCGTGCTGTTCGTGGCCACCCCGTTCGCGATCTGGCGCAAAGGCGCGCGTTACCTGTTCTCGCTCGGGGGCCTCGTGCTCTTCGCGGCCATCGTCGCGCCATGGGTGTGGGGTGTGTCGCAGGTCGTGCCGGAGTTCCTCGAGTACGTGCTCGTCACCGAAACCGCGGCGCGCATGGCCACGGACGAACTGAAGCGCACCGGACCGCCGTGGTACTTCATCCCGTATCTGCTCGCGGGAGCGATGCCGTGGTCGATCGTGGCGCTGTTCAGTTGGAAGCGCTTCCGCCGTCCCGATCCCGCGCTCGTGTACTGGCTGCTCGCGCTCGCCATTCCGTTCCTCTTCTTCTCGCTGTCGCAGTCGAAGCGGCCGCAGTACATCCTGCCGCTGATGGTGCCGCTCGCGCTGCTGATCGCGCGGGTGTGGGATGAGGCGCGCACGCGTGCCGCCGCGATCGCTTTCGCGATCCTCGGCGCCTTGTTGTTCGCCGGCTCGTTCTTCGCGCATCGCACGAAGATGCGTCCGGAATTGATGCAGGTCGCCGACGAAACGGCGATGGCCTTCGGCGTCGTGTTTGTCGCCGGCGCCATCGTCGCGCTGGTAGCGAAGCGGCGCGAGCTCGTGCTGGTCGCGCTCGCGTTGCCGATCGTCGTGCTGCCGGCGATTGCCACCCCCGCGATGCGCGCGATCGGCGAGCGCCGTTCGGCGAAGACGTTCGTGGAGGAGCTCACGCCGCATCTCACGCCGTCGACGCACGTCATCGGCATCGAGGCCTTCAGCGGCTCGATGACGTTCTACCTGCGCGAGCGGATGACGGTCGTGACGCGCGATGCGAGCGAGCTGACGAGCAACTACCTCATCCGCCGCTACGAGAAATTCACGCGCGATCCGCGGTCGCCGGTCAAGCCGCTGTCGTGGCTGTCGCAGTCGCTGGCGAGCAGCGAGCCGCGTGTGTACGTCGTGCGCCGGCAGGACGTGCAGTGGCGGCGCATCCTCGAAGCGCGCGGCTGGCGCGCCGTGGCCGACGCGGGCCATTACGTCGGTTACGCAAAGTAGAAAGTAGAATGCGCGCCGTCGATGTGCGGCATCTATGGCCTCGTAGGCGCGGGGGCGCTCCGGTATCCGGCTGTGCTCGGTGACATGGGGGGCGCTCTGCGCCACCGCGGTCCCGACGGCAGCGCCGTCTTCACCGAACCGAGCGCGGGCATCGGCTGCGAGCGCCTGCGCATCATCGACCTCCACGAGCGCGCCGATCAGCCGTTCGCGTCCCCGGACGATCTCGTGTGGCTCGAGGCGAACGGGGAGATCTACAACGCGCCGTCGATCCGCGCGCGCTACGCGGGCTATCCGTATCGCTCGCACTCGGACGTCGAGAGCATTTTGCCGCTGTATCTCGATCGCGGCGCGGATGCGATCGCGGAGCTCGACGGGATGTTCGGCCTCGTCATTCGCGACAAGCGGGCGAATACGCTGCTGCTCGCGCGCGACCGCGCGGGAGAGAAGCCGCTGTTCTACGCGCGCGCCGGCGGCGAAGTCGTGTTCGCCTCGGAACTGCAGTCGGTGCTGCGGCATCCCGAGGTTTCGCGGGAGCTCGATCGGGTGGCGCTGGATGCGTATCTCGCCCTCGGCTACATCCCCGAGCCGATGACCCCGTTCCGCGCCGTGCGGCGCGTACCCGCGGGAACGTACATGCGTTTCACCGCGACCGGCGAGGAGACGGTGCGCTACTGGGATCCCGCCGCGTTCACGGCGGAGCCGATCGACGCGCGCGCCGCGGTGCTCGAGACGCAGCGCCTGATCGAGAACGCGGTGCGCAAGCAGGTCATGTCCGACGTGCCGGTGGGCGTGTTCATCAGCGGCGGACTCGATTCGTCCATCCTGGCCACGCTCGCCTCGCAGGTGATCGGCATCGACAAGGTGCACACGTTTTCGGCGCAGTTCGCGGAGGCGTCGTACGACGAGAGCGCGGACGCGGCGGTGCTCGCGCGGCGGATGCGCACGAAGCACGTGCCGGTGCGCACGGACGAAGAGACGCTGCTCGAGGCGTTGCGCAACGTGACGACGCGTGTCGCCGAACCGCTCGCCGATCCGGCCATCCTGCCGACGTTCCTCCTCGCGCGCACGGCGCGGCAGCATGTGAAAGTCATCCTCTCCGGCGAAGGCGCGGACGAGCTCTTCGGCGGCTATCCGACCTACCTCGGACACAAGATCGCGCCGCGGTACGAGGCATTGCCGGCGTTCGTGCGCAATGCGGTGAAGCGGATCGCGTTCGCGATTCCGGCCTCGGGGAAGAAGGTCACGCTCGAGTATCTGCTCAAGCGCTTCGTCAGCGACGCGGAGCGGCCATGGGTGGAGCGCCATCTGCGCTGGTTCGGCACGGGCCTCTCCACGTTCCGCACGGAAGTGCCGCCGAGCGATGCGCTCACGGGGGCGATGCTGCTCGATTACCGTTCGTACCTGCGCGACAACCTCCTCGTGAAGGTCGACCGCGCCACGATGCTCTCCTCGGTCGAAGCCCGCGCGCCCTATCTCGATCGCGACGTGACGGCGTTCGCGCTCTCGTTACCGCCGGAATTGCGCGTCCGCCGCCTGACCACCAAATGGATTCTGAAGAAGGCGGCCGAGAAGTGGCTCCCGCACGACGTCATTTACCGGCGCAAGCGCGGACTGAGCGTGCCGGTGGCGCTGTGGATCAATCGCGGACTGCGTGCGGAAGTGGATCGCCTGCTCGCCCCCGCTCGCCTGCGCGGGCACGGACTCCCCGACGTCTCCGCGCTGCTCGCCGAGCACCGCGCGGGCAAAGCGAATCACGCGAAATCGCTGTGGGCGGTGGTGATGCTCGAGTACTGGATGGAGAACTGGGGCAGCAGCTAGTGCGCCCCGTTCCCGTTTCCTTCGTGCGCTGCGTCCCACGTGCGCACCGCTAAGTTGCGCAGGACGACGTCGCTCTCCGGCAGCCGCGATGGTTGCGCCATGTTGTCGAAGCCGTGGACGCAGAGCCGGACGAGATTGCCGAGGTCGGCGACCTCGAAGGGCTTGCGCAGCACGCCGGCGACGATGGCGGGATCGACTTCCTTGAACTTCTGATCGGCGTACGCCGTGATGACGAGCACCACCGGCTTCTTCTCCGGCATGTGCGCCTTCAGATGCGCGACGACGCCGAATCCGTCGACGCGCGGCATCATCAGGTCGAGCAGGATCACGGCATATTCGTGCTCCCGCAGTTTTTCGATGGCTTCCTGCCCGTCCGCGACGCAATCGACTTCGAGGCCCTCGCGACGGACGATGGTGCAAACCAGTTGACGGATGGCGTGGTCGTCATCCGCGATGAGGACGCGCGCCGGATTCAGAGACTGCTGCTGCGACATTGAGCTACCTGCCAGATTCAGAGTTACCGGGCAGCTCTTATGAAATCCGGGTGCCAATGACTAACCCTCGGCACGTCAAAGATTTGGCGTTGCCGGGATTGGTGGGTTGCACTATTTGAAGAGCACTGAGGCGACCCCGGCCGTCCAGCGGTCGCCGCGTCGCACGAGCGGGATCCAGTACCACGACTCGTGCTGCCCGGCGAGAGAGGCTCGCGCGAACGCGCCGGCTTCACCGGCGCGGTAGGGGTTGAGCATCGGCGCGGAAAGCTCGACCACCATCGTGTCGGAGTTGCGGTCCACGTCGCGCACGTCGATCGGGATCCACGCGCACGAAGCCGGCGTGGTGGAGATCGGGATGGCACGATTGACGACCACGGGCTGCGTCGCACGTCCGCGATGGATCACCGAGCTCGCCAGCGCGACGACGACTTCCTGCGTGATCAGCGGCTGCGTGACCTTCACGATCGTCACCGGCCCGGTGGCGAGCGCATCGGACTGCAGACGTCTGCACAACCCTTCGGCGACGCCCGGCGGGACGGTGTCCCACTGCGGTGCGGTGATCGGCTCCGCGGGTGGATTCGATGCGCAGGCGGCGAGCAGGAGAAGGGAAAGCGCGACGGCAATTCTCAAAAAACGATCCTCAACTGCGGTGTGGTCTTCGCCTCGAAGAACGAACGGATCTCGCTCGCAGCTTTGCGCGACACGAGCTCGCGCGGCGAGTCCTCGTACCAGTCGCTGGGGAAGTAGCGCGTGTACGACTCCTGCGTGAATCGGCGGCAGAGCAGCGCGATCACGCCGATGTCGCTTTCGCTGCGGATCACGCGTCCGGCGGACTGCACGACGCGCGTCATGCCGGGGATGAGATACGCGAACTCGAAGCCCGCGCCGTACTGTTCGTCGTAATACTGTTTGAGCAGCTCCTGCTCGAAGCTCACCTGCGGCAATGCCGGTCCCACGACCATCACGCCGCTGAGCATGTCGCCCGCGTAGTCGACGCCTTCCGCGTACATGCCGCCCGACACCGCGAGGATGAGGTTCCCGCGTTTCGGACGGTCGCGCAGGATGTCGAGGATCGCGTTGCGCTCGTAGTCCGTCATGTCGTTGCGCTGCACCATGACGCGCTTCTGCATCGGCGGCATGCGCTCGGCGATCTCGCGCAGGAACGCGTAGCTCGGGAAGAGCGCGAGGAAGTTGCCTTCGCCCGCATCGGCGATGTCGGCGACCGTCAGGGCGATTTTTTCGTAGTGATCCGCGCGGCGCTTGTACGTCGTGTCGACTTCCGGCACGACCACGATCTTGCGGTTCGCGCGCGGGAAAGGGGAGGGGAGGGACAGCTCGGCCGTGCGGTCTTCGGGAAAGCCGAGGGTCTTGCGATAGAACTCGAACGGCTCGAGGGTCGCGGAGAGGGCGACGGTCGCGTGTGCGGAGTCGAAGATCTTGCCGAGGAACTTCGAGGGGTCCTTGCAGAAAATCTTGAGCTTGATGCCCTCGTTCGTCTTTTCGATGAGGTGCGCGAACTCGTCGCCGGTCTCGCTCAGCAGGTTCGTGAACTTCACGAGCTTGAAGTAGAAGTCGACCAGCGGATCCTCTTCCTCGGCGATGCGGTTGTCGATCTTCCAGCCGATGTACTCGAGGACGATGCGCTCCCACTCGACACGCTGCTCGAGGAACAGCTCGCGGCTCGGCTCACACAGCGCCTGACGCACGTCCCCTTCGAGCAGGGACGCGAGCTCGTGAAAGTGTGCAGTGAGGACGTCGAGGAGGTCTTCCCACCCTTCGATCCAGCAGTTGCGCGTCATCATGTGACGGCGGATGTCCTCGAACGCCTGCTCGTGCAGCTCGGGCGAGTAATAGCCGCGGCCACGGTCGACGAGGTTGTGCGCTTCGTCGACGACGAGCACGCAGTCGCTGTAGTCCGACTCCTGCTGGTACGTCTTGAGACCGACGTACGGATCGAAGATGTAGTTGTAGTCGCAGACGATGACGTCCGCCTGGTCGATGAGCTCGAGCGAGACTTCGAAGGGGCAGACTTCCTTCGACTTGGCCAGCTCGAACGTGAGGTCGGGATCGAAGTAGCTCATCGAGGTGACGATCTCGGTGAGCAGCCCGCTCTGCCGCATCTTCTCGCTGTACTTGGCCGCGAAGGGACAAAAGTCCTCGTGGCAGATCATCTCCGTGTGCGCGCACATCTTCTGTTTCGAGCGGATGCGCAGCACGCGGAACGAGCCGTCGTTGAGCATGTCCAGCGCCTTGACGGCCGCGTCCTGCTGCAGCGTCTTCGACGTGAGGACGAAGAGTTTCTTGCCGAGCTTCAGCGACTGGCGGACGGCGGGGAAGAGCACGGCCATCGTCTTGCCGATGCCGGTGGGTGCGGAGACGAGGAGCGAGTCGCGCTGCCAGATCGCGCGGGCGACGTGGGCCACGATCTCTTCCTGTCCCTGACGCATGTCGCCGAAGGGGAACTGGAGCGTGTCCGCGAACGCGCGTTTCGCGGCGCGCAATGCGGTGGAGATCTCGAGGTCTTCGACGAGTCTGGCCAGGCTCGCATGCAGCGTCGACTCGACGCGGTCGCGATCGAACTCGGTGTCGACGAGTTTCGTGTCGCCCGTGACGAGATCGATGAGCACGAGCTGCGGCGCGAAGACGAACTCCGCAAAGTCGGGCTGGCTGCTCAGAAAGTAGGCGTAGAGGAGGAGCTGGTAGAGATGCCGCTGCAGTTTTTCGGAGCGGTAGAGCGCTTCGAGCTCGAGGTCGAAGTGAATCGACTTCACTTCCTCGATGGCGACGACTCTCGCTTCCTTGTCGACGGAGAGCCCGTCGACGCGGCCGGTGACGGTGATGCTCCACCCGCCGATCTGCGTGCGATGGACGACGTGCACCTCGGCGCGGTAATGCGGATCTTCATTCGCGCGCTGCTCGGCGCGGCGCGTGTGGATGTCCTGCCCGATCCACATCCGGCGAAATCCATCGCCCCGCTCGACACCGATGCGCCGGTAGGTCGACTCGTAAACGAGATCCCCCACCGCGCACACGATCTCCCGTTTCTCGTAATCCACCCGCATGGAATCGTTATTTTAAACGACGAACCGCGAATCGGAGACAGGAACATCCGAGAGTTGCCCCCGCTACGCCTTCATCACGGCCATCAGAGGCCAGAGATGAGAGATGAGAGATGAGAGATGAACCTTGCGGCGAGTTTCATCGCTCATCGTTCATCTCTCATCGTTCATCTCTCATCTCTCATCTCTCGCCTCTCTACAGCTTCTCCACCACGTCCCCGAGGATGTACGCGTCGTAAACGCCGCCGTCGCGATAGGGGGATAAAGCGAGCGCGGGGGCGAGGGTTTTCAGGGAGAGGCGCTCGTACATTTCGCGCACGCTTTGTTGCCGCCCGGCGAGCAGCTCCGGGGTCAGCTCGCCTTTGAGCGAGAACAACCGCTGAAAGTCGCCGCGCGGCAGGCGCAGGGGGCGATGCACGTCGTCCGAGCGGGGGTCCCATTCGCCGATGAGGACTTCGTCGTCGGCTCCGTCGGGCTCGGTTTTGACGCAGATGATGATCTCGCTCGCGATGACGCGTTCGGTGGTGGTCGTGTTCAGCGAAGCCACCGACGCGGCGGGCCACGCTCCCGACGACCGTTCGCGGCGCTCGCTGAAATCCTGGCGCAGCAGGATCAGCAGCGAATCGTGCGATTCGATCGGCACGACCTCGTCCGCTTCCCCCGGTCCGAACGGCACGATCTCGCCGACGTCGATGTTGTCGAGCCCTTTCAGCGAGACGTTGCCGATCAGCCGCACGCCGACCACTTCGACCCCGGGGACGGCCGGCGCGAAGGCGATGTAGTTGCCCCACGACGTTTTCACGCGGGACAGCGGACGCTCCTCCGCGGTCAGCTCCTTCGACAGCTCCTCGAGCAGGCCCATCGACGCGACGATGCCCTCGTTGACGAGGTGATTGTTCGCGTCGAGATACGCGTAGTACTCGCGCGCATGCTGCGTGTGATCGATGACGTCGACGCCGCGCGCGAGCGGTGCGAAGAACTGCTGCACCTTCGCCGCGTCGTAGCCGTGCGCGACGAGGAACGCCGCGATCTCCTCGATCTCCTTGTTCGCCTTGCCCGTCGTCAGACGCGAAAGCTCGACGATTCCCGGTCCGTAGAACTCGGTGATGCGCTCGTTCGTGTCGACCGAGGTCTTCATCGGCAGGAGACGGTAATAGCCGTAGTTCAGCGCGATGCGCAGGCCTTTGTTGAACGCGAAACCCTTGCGCTTCATCTCCGAGTAGAAGCGCTGGATCTCGATCGCCGCGCACATGAGACGCAGCGCGCGGCGGGTCGTGTAAAACGCACCATCGCCGAGGAACTTCTCGAATTGCAGGAGGTGCCGCTCGGCGATGTTGTCCAGCTTGCGCTGGAAGAGAATCATCTGCCGGTACGAGCGCACCTCCTCCTTTCCTCCGCCACGGCGCAGATTGCCGAGCGTCTCCGAAAACGCCGAGATGTCGTAGATCATCCCGAAGCGGTGCACCATCGGATCGACGACGCCCGGCTTGCCGAAATCCATCGGCCGCGTGGAGCGCGAGTAGTGCGCACCGCTGCGGTGCGCGGACACGATCTGTCCATCCGGCTGCGTCGTCATCCACGCGATGCCGCGGCGCAGTTGATTGAGCACCGCGAACTCGCGCACGCGTTTGGCGATGAGCTGGAACTGCTCGCGCTCTTCACGCGAGACCGCGTTCTGCGCGGCCGGATGATCGAAGAGGTACGTCTCGAATTTCGGGTCGAGCAGGAGCGCGAGCGTGATGCCCTGGTCGGGATTCGCGCCGAAGAGCGGCAGCGTCGAACGGAAATTGCGCTCCTTCTGCAGGAGGTCGTTCGCCGTGTGGCGCAGGCGCTCGAAGGACTCGCGGAACGCACCGAAATCGCGGCGCAGGTACCCGGTCACGAAGCTCCGCAGTTCCCGTAGATCCGGCCCGATGAACTCCTCGGTGAAGATCAGCACGTCGTCCTGCATGAGACGGAAGAACGCCAGTCCGCGCTGTTCTTCTCCTTCGAGCAAGGACGCCGTTTTCGCGGCGAGCTGCCCCATCTGCTCGCGCGTCTCGCTGACCCAGCGGCCGAAGATGCGGTACTTGAGGGTGTCGCCGAGGGTGCGGCCGGCCTGGACGTCGATGGCGCTGATGCGGCGGGGGATGTTCGCGAAATGCCGCGCCACGTCCATCGAATGCGCGAGCCAGAAGATCGCGTGATAGTCGGCGAGCACCGTCGAGATCAGCGCGTTCTCGGCGAGCTTCAGCAGTTGCCCGGTGTACGCGGCGAACGCGGCCTGCGCCTTCTCCTTCGACGCCGCGCGATTCACCTGCGTCGCCGATTCCTCGGACAGCCAGCGGTCGAGCTTCGCGTCGAGCTCCTTGAGCACCGGCGATTCCGCGACCGGGAAGCCGAGCGACGGCGGCTGCGTCTCATCCGCCGGAAAGATTTTGTACGGCTCCGGCAGCAGCCCCTCGGCGCGTACGAACAGCTCGCGCAGCGACCGTTCCATCTCGTGAGGCAGAAGGAACGTGGTCGCGTCCGGCCGCGAGGCGAGATAGGAAACGAGCGCTTTCATGGAGGGCGAGCGAGCAGGAAGTATAAACTCACCACCATGGCTCCCGCCGTCCAGACCACCACGTGCCCGCGCTGCAACAACTCCGGCTGGATTCCGCTGCCGGGCGACACGCTGCGCGTCGAACCGTGCGGCTGCCAGGGCGACCTGCGCCGGCAGCAGCGGCTCGCCACCGCGCACATCCCGAAGCGCTACGAGCACTGCTCGCTCGACTCGTTCCGTGAAAAGTCTTCCGTGCTCAAAGTGGCGAAGAAGCGCGTGCAGGAGTTCGTCGACCTCTGGCCGAACACGGCCGACGGGAAGGGACTTCTGCTGATGGGCGGCTGCGGCGTGGGAAAGACGCACCTCGCGGTCGCGGCGCTGCTGGAGATCGTGCGCGGCGGCAAGCCGGGCAAAGTCCTCTTCTCGAACTTTCAGGACCTCATTCAGGAGATCCAGGCCTCATTCGACGACGACCGCTCGACGACGAAGTCCGAAATCCTGCGGCCGGTGCTCGAGGCGGACCTCCTCGTGCTCGACGAGCTCGGCTCCCAGAAGCCGACGCAGTTCGTGCAGGACATCCTCTACTACATCATCAACACGCGGTACAACGAAGAGCTGACGACGATCTTCACGACGAACTACTACGATCGTCCGGCCGACGTGAAAGAAGAAACGCTCGAGCAGCGCATCGGGACGCGCCTGCGCAGCCGGCTCGCGGAGATGGCCGACCGCATCGAGTTCACGGGCGCGACCGATCATCGACGGAACACGCTGTGAAACGAGGTGTCTTCGACGTTCTCCGCCGCGGTCTCGACAACACCATCGCCAACTGGCCGCTCATCCTCCTCCGCCTCGGCGCGAACCTGCTCTACGGCGCGCTGGCGATCGGCGGCGCGATCGCGATCCTCATCCCCACGCTGATCAGCATCGGCATCCGTTTCGAGAACATCGCGTCGCCGGACGACGTGGCGAGCGCGCTCGAGATCCTGCTGCAGCAGTGGATCATCTTCGTCTGGATCTTCCTCGGCATCACGCTGCTCACGCTCGTGATCCTGCTCGTCCATTCGTTCGTGACCGCGGGTGCGGCGCGCGTGACGGTGGATGCGGATCGCGCCGCCGGTCCGGCGATCGAAGGGCCGCGCTCGCGCTATCGCGTCTTTTCGATGGAACGCTGGCTCGCCGGCGCGACGGACGGATGGTGGACGCTGTTCTGGATCTACAACCTCGCCTGGGGCGCGGCGGGACTGATCCTGCTGATTCCGCTCATCCCGACGATCCTGCTGATGCTCGCGTTCCGCGAAGACGAGCGCATCGCCGTGGCCACCGGTTGCCTCGGGCTCGTGGTGACGCTGCTGTTGATGATCGGCGTGGGCATCGTCACGAACATGTGGACCACGCGCGCGATCGCCGGGTGGGCGGTGCGGCGCGCGGGTGCGCGCGATGCGCTGCGCGCGGGGTGGCGTGCGTTCCGTGACGATTTCCTGCGGCATGCAGGCGTGGCGATCTCCATCCTCATCATCGGCATGGCCGGTTCCGCCTTCTTCGCCGGTTTCTCCCTCCTCGGCGCGTTCGGCGACATCGTCGGCCAGGAGGCGGGGTACGGCGGCTTCTTCCTGTTTCCCGTACGCATCCTCGCGTCGCTGGCGAGCACGTTGTTCTCGGCGGCGGTGACGGGTTGGTATCTGGCCGCGTATTCCGCGCTGGCCGTGGAGCGTGACGTTTGACCGATTTCGATTCCTTCCTTTCCCGCGACGCTCACTCGTTCCGGCCTTCTGCCATCCGGGCGTTCGCGAAACTGATCAACGATACGAACATCATCTCTTTCGCGGGCGGCGTCCCGAATCCGGAGACGTTCCCCGCCGAGCGCATCGCCTCGATTGCCGAGCAGGTGGTGCGTGAGAAGCGCAACGTGGCCTTGCAGTACGGCCCGACGCGCGGCTTGCCGCGCTTGTGCGAATCGATTGCGGCAATCGACCGGGCGCGCGGATTCGAGCACGGCGCGGACGACGTGATCGTCACGACCGGCTCGCAGCAGGCGCTCGATCTCATTGCGCACACGCTGCTCGATCCGGGCGACGTCGTGGCGGTGGAGATGCCGACGTACATCGGCGGGTCGGCGTCGTTTTTTGCGCGCAGCGCGGAGCTCGCGGGTGTCGCGCAGGACGACGAGGGCATCGTGCCGGAGTCGCTGCGCGAGGTCGCGTCGCGCACGCGCGTCAAGCTGCTCTATACGATCCCGAATTTTCAGAATCCGTCCGGACGCCTGATGACGCAGGAGCGCCGCGCGGCCGTGCTCGCGCTGGCGAACGAATTCGATTTCCTCGTCATCGAAGACGATCCGTACGGCGAGCTGGTGTACGTCGACGGTGCGGACACGACGGCGATGAAGTCCCGCGACACCGAAGACCGCGTGATCTACCTCGGCAGTTTCTCCAAGGTGCTCGCGCCGGGCCTGCGCTGCGGGTGGATGGTCGCCGCGAAGCCGCTCCTCGAACGCCTCGAGATCGCGAAACAGGCCGCGGACCTCTGCTCCGGCATGCTCGACCAGTCCATCGTCGACGAGTTCGTCGCCGCGGGCGAGCTCGCCCCGCAGATCGAGCGCGTACGCGCGTTCTATCGCGGCAAGCGGGGAGTGCTGATCGAAGAACTGGAACGCCACTTCTCCGGCCGCGCGAAATGGACGTCCGCCGGCGGCGGCCTCTTCACGTTCGTGACGCTCAACGACGCCATCGACACCGCCGCCCTCGTCCCCGAAGCGGTTGCGAACGGGGTGGCGTACATCCCCGGTGGACCGTTCTTCGTCGACGGCAGCGGGAGAAACACGATGCGGCTGACGTTTGCCAAAGAAGGGGACGAGCGCTTGCGGGAAGGTGTGTCGCGGCTCGCGCGCGTGCTGGGGCAGGCGCGGGGGAGCAAGGATGAGGGATGAAGGATGAAGGATGAGCCTCGTCGCAAGGTTCATCGCTCATCGCTCACATCTCTCGCCGCTCATCTCTCATCCGTCGCGACTGGCGCGGGTACCGGGGCAGGCGCGGGGGAGCAAGGATGAGGGATGAAGGATGAAGGATGAACCTTGCGGCAAGGTTCATCGCTCATCGCTCATCTCGCATCTCTCGCCGCGCATCTCTCATCCGTCGCGACTGGCGCGCGTACTGGGCAGGCGCGGGGGAGTAAGGATGAGGGATGAAAGATGAAGGATGAGCCTCGCCGCAAGGTTCATCGCTCATCGCTCATCTCTCATCTCTCATCGTTCATCTCTCGCCTCTCGTCTCTCCTCTCTGCCTCGCCTCATTTCTGCGTCCTGCTTCCCCCTTCATCCCTTATCCTTACCGCCAACAACTCCCTGGGGGTCCCAATTGGACGGTCATCGTGGCGGCTGGATCGAAATCATTGCCGGAGGCATGTTCTCCGGAAAGTCGGAAGAGCTGATCCGGCGTTTACGCCGGTCGGTCATTGCCCGGCAGCGCGTACAGGTGTTCAAGCCGATCCTCGACGATCGCTTCTCGACGGACGAAGTGGTCTCGCGCGATGAGCGTCGCCTCAAGGCCTTCGCCGTGGCCACGAGCCAGGAACTGCTCGCGCGCGTGGAGATCGGCGTGCAGGTCGTCGGCGTCGACGAGATCCAGTTCTTCGACGCCGGCATCGTCGACGTCTGCATGCAGCTCGCGGACGCCGGCATTCGCGTCATCGCCGCCGGACTCGATCAGGACTACATGCGCCGTCCGTTCGGACCGATGCCCGCGCTGCTCGCGGTCGCCGAGGAAGTCTCGAAGATGCATGCGGTGTGCGTGCGGTGCCGCGGCGCGGCGCATTACTCGCAGCGCGTCTCCGGCGGCAACGCGCAGGTGGAAGTCGGCGACTCCGCGTACGAAGCCCGCTGCCGCCACTGCTTCGAGGCCTACCACGCCATGCCGGAAGAGAAGCCGGCGGTGCAGTTGACCATCCCGCAGCCGGTTGCTGGAAACGCGTGAACGATGCCGCCGTCCCCCTGAGCCGCGCAGACGGCGAAGGGTCTCCCACGTCGCAGCAGTTGCGCCTTCCGAGATCGTTCGCCGCACTCAGGATGACGGCGATCCTGCTGCTCTTCGTCGGCGTGCAGTGCCGCAGGGCGGATGGCGTCGCCGCCGATCCCGTTGCGCGCGAGGCCGAGGAGGCGCTGGTCGCTTACCTGCGGATCGACACGACCAATCCTCCCGGCAACGAGACCGCGGGTGCGGCGTTTCTGCGCGACCTCCTCGCCAGGGACGGCGTCGCCGCGCAGCTCGTCGGGGACGATCCGAAACGACAGGCCGTCTACGCGCGGCTCGCATCAGGCTCGAACGAAAAAGCGCTCCTCCTCCTCAGCCACATCGACGTCGTCCCCGCCGATCCGAAGGCGTGGCGCAATCCGCCGTTCGAAGGAAAGCGCGAAGGGGGCTACATCTGGGGTCGCGGCGCGCTCGACATCAAATCGCTGACGATCGCCCAGCTCATGGCGGTGGCCGATCTCAAACGCCGCGGCGCGAAGCTGCGTCGCGACGTCATCTTCCTCGCCGTGCCCGACGAAGAGCTCGGCGGCGTGCACGGCGCGAAGATGCTGCTCGAGAAATACCCGCAGCTCTTCACGAACGTCGGCTTCGTGCTCAACGAAGGGGGCTCGAACGAGACCGCCGTCGACAAGGCCATGTTCTGGGGCATCGAGGTGCAGCAGAAAGTGCCGCTGTGGCTGCGCATCACCACGAGCTCGCAGGGCGGACACGGTGCGTCGCCGTCGGATTCGGGCGGTGCGTCCGCGAAGCTCGTGCATGCGTTGGCGAGGATCGACGCGCTCGAGACGCCGTACCGCCTCACGGACAGCGTCGCGCGCACGTTCGCCGCGGCAGCAGCGGTGCGCAAAGACGGCCGCGGCGAGATGCTGCACCTCCTTCGCGAGCCGCTCGATATCGCCGCCATCGAGCGCGACCTCCCTGCCGGCTACCGCGCGTTGCTGCGCGACACCATCACCATCACGCGCCTCTCCGCGGGCAGCGCGGTGAACATCGTCCCCTCCACCGCCAGTGCCGATGTGGACATCCGTCTCCTCCCCGGAACCGCACCTGAGGAAATGCTCCAGCGCATCCGCACGGCGGTGGGGAAGGACGCCACGGTGGAGGTGCTCCTCGCCGGAAAGCCGATCCCGGAGTCGCCCGCGAGCGGCGAGCTGTACGACACGCTCGTGCGCGTCCTGCGCTCTTCCGGAGGCGCCCCCGTCGGTCCGATGGTCACACCCGGCACGACCGACAGCCGCTATTTCCGCGAGCGCGGCGTGATCGCATACGGCATCGCCCCGTTCAAGGTGAACTACTACGACGCCGACAGCGTCCACGGCGAAGACGAACGAATTCGCGCACGCTTCTTCGCGGAAGGAGTGGGGCTGATGCGGCAGATCGTGCGCGAGTTTTGTGAGGGGCGATGAGCGAGAGGGCCGAGGGCCTAGGGCCGAGGGCTGAGGGGGCGACGACGAGCGACGACGCTCGCGAGAACCCCTCGCCCCTCGCCCCGCCCCTCGCCCCTCGCCCCTCGCCCCTGCAACGCCACCGTTTCCCCTTTGCGATCCTCCTCCTCCTCGCAACCACTCTCTTCCTCCCGGCGCTGCTCCGCCGCGAAGTCTTCACGCTCCGCGATCACTTCGACTACTTCCAGCCTCTGCGCTGGTTCACCGCGCAGGAACTGCTCGCGGGGAATCTGCCGCTCTGGAATCCGTGGAGCGCATCGGGCGAGCCGTGGATGGCGAATCCGCAGACGGGCGTGTTCTATCCGCCTACGTGGCTGTTCCTCGTCCTGCCGTTCGAAACGGCGTTCATGCTCTTCCTGCTCCTGCACCTCGTCATCCTCGGCATCGGCGCGTATCTGCTGTTCGCGCGCACGGCATCCCCTGGCGCGGCGCTGATCGGTGCGGTGGCGATGATGTTCAGCGGGCCCGTGCTGTCGCTGATGGACGTGCAGAACAACCTCGCCACGCTCGCCTGGGTCCCGCTCGCGCTCTGGTGCGCGTGCGAAGGCGCCTGGCGTCGCGGCGCTCTCGTCCTCGCCCTCGCATTCCTCGGCGGCGAGCCCTTCTTCGCCGCGCTGGCCGCACTCCTCTACGCCGTCACGCGCCGCAGGATCGACGTGCTCTGGACCGGCATCGCCGCGTTCGGCATCGCCGCGGTGCAGCTCCTCCCGTTTCTCGAGTTCGTCGCCAGCAGCGATCGCGCGGGCGGGATGGAAGACGCGCTCATCCTCCGCGACTCGATGCCGCTCGCCGCCTGGCTGCACGTCATCCTCCCGCTCGGCTGGACGACAGCGCAGCAGTTCATCCCCGTGCTCTACGCGGGCGTGCTCGTCGTCGTGCTCGCACTGCTCGGCATCCGACGCAACACCCTCGGCTGGGTTGCGCTGCTCGCGTTCGCGATCGTCGTCGCTGCCGGTCCGGGCCTTCTCACACAACTCCCGCTGACGCTCTTCCGCTACCCCGCGCGCCTCGTGCCATTCGGCGTCCTCGCCCTCACTGCTTTGGCCGCCAAAGGATGGGACCGCATACGTCCGGACAAACGCTGGCTCGACCTCGTGCTCGTGCTCGTGCTCGTCGCCGATCTCCTTCCGCGTGCGCGTCCGCTCCTCGGCACCGCACCGTTCCGCACGGACGTCGTGCCGTGGTCGCGCGAGATCGGCACGTTCGGCAAAGTGCTGCGCTTCGGCGAAGTCGAGATCACGAAGCGCGCGCAGTGGATGTCCGGCTATCTCAATCTCTACGACCGCCGCTTCGACGCCTTCACCGCCGCGCCGCTCGCATCCGCGGAGTACGTGCGCCGTCATCGCGAACTGCTGAGCAAGCCGTCGTTCGAGTCGTTCGCGTACGCCGGCATCGTGCACATCCTCACGCCCAGCGCGCTGCCGGAACCGTGGTATCCGGTGGAGCAAAAGGGCACGCTGGTTGCGTTCCGCAACGAGGGCGCGTTTCCGATGGCGGCGCACTTTGCACCGGGGTCATCGTCACTGCGACGCGCATCGTGGAAGCTCGACACGTCGTCCGCGACGATCGTGGTGAATGCGCCGAGCGACGGCATCGTCGTGCTGCGTCAGCAGGCTGCGCGAGGATGGAAAGTCACGGTCGACGGAATTCCCGGAAAGCCGCTCGTCATCGATCGAATGTTTCGCGGAGTGAGCGTGAAAAAAGGTCGACACACGATCGTCTGGAAGTATGATCCGCCGTCGATTCGTAGCGGCGCCGTGATGACGATCATCACGCTTCTCGCGTTGCAAGTTTCACTATTTGTCAAGCGTTCACGCTGATGTGCAACACGAAAAATTTTTCTTCCTGTCCGTCGAATCTTGAGTAGTAGAATTCACGCTCCTCCAAGATCACCACTGAGGTCACTATCGAAATGGTCAGCATCGACGATCGCTTGAACGCCATCATTCGCGAATTGATCGGCAACGGAATCACACTCGCACAGGCTGTTGAAGCGTTCGAAGGAAAGTACATCGTCGCGGCCATGACGGCCAGCAAGGGCAATGTCACGCAGGCCTCACGCAAGCTCGGCGTCCACCGCAATACGCTCCACAACAAACTGCGCACGCAGACGATGCTGAACGGATTTGCGGAATCCGTCCGTCCCGTGCGCCGCCGCGCCGTTTCTCACAAGCGGGTGAGCGCTCCGGCCTCGCGTCCGAGCAAGAGCTCCCGCACCGCGCGCTGACTGGACGGAGGCGGCTGTTGGCTCGCTCTCTGTCTCTCCCGCAGCGTCCCGCACTCCACCAGTCGATCATCGAGCTGCTCCGCGAGCGCGGCAATCGCCTCCTCGGTGTGAAGGAAATCTTCGAGCGTCTCGGTGACGCCGAAGTGCCGCGCGAATCCGTCGATCGCGCCGTGGAAGAGCTCGAGCAGGAAGGCGCGATCATCGCCGTCCGCGGCAAGCGCTACTCGCTGCTCGAGTTCACGCCGTATCACGCCGGCGCGATCAAGGTGTACAGCGACGGTCACGGCAACGTCCTCGGCGGCCGCGGGGAAAAACGCGAAGACCACGACGACCGGGACATCTACATCGACCGCCGCTCGATGAAAGGCGCGATGAACGGCGACCTCGTCATCGTGCGCGTCGACAAGCGCAACGCGAAGATCCGCCGCATCCGCGACCGCGAGTACATCGACGGCGAAGTGATCCGCATCCTCCGCCGCGCGCATCGCACCGTCGTCGGCCGCTTCCATGCGGGCGACGAGCCGTACGTCGTGCCGTTCGACATCCGTATCGACAACGACATCGTCATCGAAGACGACGCGACGCTTGACGCGCGCGACGGCGAGATGGTCAACGTCGAGATCGACCGCTATCCCGACCGCACCACCCACGTCGCTACCGGCCGCGTCGTCGAAGTCCTCGGCTTCATCGGCGATCCCGGCGTCGACATCGAGGTCGTCATCCGCAAGCACCACATCGCGCACAACTTTCCCGACGAAGTGCTGCGCGACGCGGAGAAGATCTCGCTCGAGGTGCCGGAAGAAGTCATCGCCCAGCGCGTCGACCTGCGCGACCGCAACATCGTCACCATCGACGGCGAGACGGCGAAGGATTTCGACGACGCCGTCGAAGTGCAGCTCCTGCCCAACGGCAACTACCTCCTCGGCGTGCACATCGCGGACGTCGCGCATTACGTGACCGAGGGGAGTGCGCTCGATGCGGAAGCGTTCGAGCGGGCGACTTCGGTCTACTTTCCGGGGCGCGCGATTCCGATGCTGCCCGAGCGCCTCTCGAACGGCATCTGTTCGCTGAATCCCAAGGTCGAGCGGCTCACGTTCTCCTGCGAGATGGAGATCGACAGGAACGGCCGCTTCCTCAACTACAAGATCTACAAGTCCGTGATCCGTACGAAAGAACGGATGACGTACACGAACGTGAACGCCATCCTCACGGCGCGCACGCCCGAGCTCGAAGAACGGTACGGCTATCTGATCCCCGACTTCGAGCGCATGCACACGCTCTACGAGATCCTGCGCACGCGCCGCGAGCAGCGCGGGTCGATCGATTTCGACCTCCCCGAGGCGGAGGTGATCCTCGACATGTCGGGCGACATCGAAGCCATCCGCCCGACCGAGCGCAACGTCGCCCATCGCATCATCGAAGAATTCATGCTCTCCGCGAACGAGACGGTGGCGAAAGAGCTCGTGCTCGCGAATCAGCCGGGTATCTATCGCGTCCATCCGCCGCCGGACGCGCAGAAGCTCGAAGACCTCAAAGAGATCCTCAAAGAGTTCAAGCTCAAGCTGCGCGGCAACGTCGAGGAGATCCGCCCCGGCGAGTTGCAGCGCGTGCTGAAGGAAGTCTCGGGACGCGCCGAAGAGCGCTTCCTCACGAACCTCGTGCTGCGCTCGATGAAGCGCGCGTACTACTCGGAAGAGAACACCGGCCACTTCGCGCTCGCCTTCGAGTACTACTGCCACTTCACGTCGCCGATCCGCCGCTATCCCGACCTCATCGTGCACCGCCGCCTGCTCGAGCTGATCACGAGCGGACCGCTGCACGGCGAGCGGCTCGAGGCGATCGAGCGCGCGCATCCGCTGTATGCCTTGCAGTCGTCGGAGCGCGAACGCCGTGCGGAAGAAGCGTCGCGCGAAGTGCTCGAGTGGAAGAAAGTCATCTTCATGCGCGACAAGATCGGCAACGAATACGACGGCATCGTCACCGGTGTCGCTCCGTTCGGCCTCTTCGTCGAGCTGGACGAGATCTTCGTGCAGGGGATGGTGCCGGTGGCCACGATCGGCGGCGACTTCTGGCGCTTCCACGACAAGGAGCACACGATGCGCGGCGAGTCGACCAACCGCGAGCTGCGCCTCGGCGACCGCGTGAAGATCCGCGTCGAGTCGATCGACGAGGACCGCCACCAGATCGAGTTCCGCCTCCTCGAAGTGCGCGGCCAGGCCATCAAAGAACGGGAGCGCTGACCGCGCCCGCACGCGAATGGACCGCGCCTGAAACTTGCAGTCCTGATACATTTAAGACCATGGCTGACCGCAACGATCTCGCGACACGTCTCCGCAACCTCGTAGAGGAGCGCGTCGCACTCGAAACCAGGCTGCAGAACGAGCCGGGCGAGCTCGCCGACGCGAAGGTGCGCGAGTACGACACGAAGTACCAGTCGCTCCAGCGCCAGCTCGCCGCGATGTTCAAGGAATCGTCCGAGAACCAGCAGCGCGTCACGGCGATGCTGGAGATGATGCGCATCCTCGAGAACCGCCTCGTCTACCTGCAGAACTTCATCGTCGACCCGACGTCCGAAAACCGCCTCCTCGCGCAGCTCGTCACGCGCTTCATCGACGACGTGAGCCGCGAAAAGTCGCCGATCCTCACCTCCCTCGAATCGACCTACTACCGTGCCGTCGCCGCGCTGTACGCGGGCGAGCTCGGGAAAGCGCGGGAAGGCTTCAGTGCCGCTTGCGCATCCGAGGAGTCGGACGAGGCGAACGACATCAAGTACAAGTCGTACGTCATCCTCGGCCACCTCTCGCACGAGGAAGCGGACTACGCGAAGGCGAAGGACCTGCACGACCAGTCGATGCGCTACTCGCAGAACGACAACGTGACGGCGCAGGCGCTCGCCCTCAAAGCCCTCAACGCGTACGCGCTGCAGGACCACGACGACGCGCTGCACCTGTTCCAGGAAGCGCTGCAGCTCTTCGACGAGAACAAGCCGTTCTTCAACTCGTACTTTTTCCGCAATGCGCTGCTCTTCTGCGGCGCGATCTACTTCGACCGCCGCGACTACGCGAACGCGGAGTCGTTCTACCGCCGCGTGGCGGACAACGTCGACCAGAGCTCGTTCGATTACTTCGACGCGCTCTCGCACCTCGGCCGCATCTATTACGCGCAGGACCGCTTCGACGACGCGGTCGGCTCGTTCGACAAGGCCGTGCAGACGCACCGCTTCAGCGAGAACGAATACGTGGTGGACACGTGGTTCTGGATCGCGCGCTGCCACCTGCGCCGCAATGACGCGGCCGAAGCGCGGCGGTACCTGGAGAAGATCGCGGCGACGGACGTGCGCTACGAGAAGAAGCCGCAGGCCGTGGAGCTGCTGCAGCGAATCGCATGACGCTCGAAGAATTCGAAACCCAGATCATGGCGGCGCTGCTGGCGGGAGAGGAGCCGATCCTCAAAGCGTTGCGCGTGCAATACGCGGCGGCGACGGTGCGCGATCGCGAGCGCACCGCAACCGGATTCGTGACGCGGTTCGAAGTCCCCCCCAGCGCGCCACCCATCGAACGGAAGCTGCTCCATCTCGATGACCTGCAGGTCGAGCTCGAAGGCGTCTCGACGCCGGTCGACGCCTCGGTGCACGTGTTCAAGGGGAAGCTGCAGTCGCTGGAGTGCTTCGTCTACGACGGCACGTTCCCGGATGCGCCGTCGATCCAGTCCGCCTGGTACTACGGAACGAAAAAGTTCGCGGGCATCACGCCCGAACTGATGGCGGAACGCGACGTCGAAGAACTGCTCGAAGACGAAGACGACTGAGATTTCCCCCTCGCCCTGCACGACGGGGGAGAGGGGCGGGGTGCGGAGCTACTTCTCCCCCTCCGCAACCACCACATCGCTGTGCCAGCCGTACAGCGAGCGCACCCAGATCTCCGGACGCTTCTCGCCCTTCGGCCACTCGAGCGCGATCGGCTTGTTCGTTTCGCCGAGCACCACCGTGCCGGCCATCACGTGTCCCCACACCGGTTTGCCGGTCGTCGTGTCCTTCGCGGTGACGGTGATCGTGTTCGTGCCGCGCTTCAGCTTCGCAACTGCAGGCGACATCGCGACCGTCATCGTGTGGATCTCCGGCATCGGCATCGTCAGCACGAGCGGCTCGTAGCCGGTGGCCGTGAGGGTCATTACCGGCGGCGCGAGATCGGTGTGGCCCTGCGCGTTCGGAACGCGCTTGTACCTGGCGGTCCAGAGATTCGGATAGCCGGTCTTCGTGACCGGGCCTTCGGTCGACTTCATCGGCGTGTCGCCGTCCATGGTGATGGTGGCGCGGACGGGGATGCGCGTCTCCGCGTCGATGGCGTAGATGTTCAGCTTTCCGTCGTGATGCAGCTCGACGAGGGACGGCTCGACCCATGCCTCGAGCTTGCGCGGCGCGCCCTGCGGCTCTTTCGCGACACACGCCTGCGTCTCGTCGTACTGCTTCTGCTTCGTGCCGAGACCGATGTAGTACGTCTTCGCGAACATGACGCACTGGGCGCGGTCCTTCGAATTGGCGGGGAAGCGGTTGCAGGTGCCGAGGAACTCGTTCTGCAGGAGGTCGAGACAGTAGACCCAGTCGTTGTCCTTGACCGTGAAACAGTTCGCCGCCTTCCTGCAGAGCGGTACGAACGCCTCGGTCATCTCGTTCCAGTGAGCGTCGATCCACTCCTGATGGATGTTGAAGCCCTGGAACGCGGTGCCGTACTGGGCGAGCTTCTGCGGGGAGAAAGACTCGCACACGGCTTTGCCGTCGGCCGCGCAGGGCTGCGGTTTGTAGTCGGACGGAAAGACTTCGCGCTTCGGGGCCTGCGCGGACGCAGCGGTAGCAGCGAGGAGGAGGGCAGCCAGGATCGTTTTCATTGCGAGATCAGTGGAACCGCGTCACCACGAACGCAATGTCGTCCTTGAATTCTTCCGTCGCGGCGAAGCCGCTCACGTCGCTGAAGATCGACTCGTACATCGTGTTCACGTCGGCGTCGGGTGCGCTTTCCATCACCCTTGCGACGCGGTCGATCGAGTAAAAGTCACCGTCGCCGTTCACGCGGTCGGTCAGCCCGTCGGTGTAGACGAAGAGGGTGTCGCCCGGATGAACGTCGATCGAGTGCTCCTCGAAGGCCATGTTGGGCATCGCGCCGAGAAGGTTGGAGGGCTGCTCGAGGACGATGGTGCGGCGCTGCTCGCGCTGGTAGAGGAGGAACGGCGGATGGGCGGCGTTCGAGTAAACGAGCTCGCGTCCGTCGTGGACGCGGAAGAGCGCGGCCGTGGCGAACTGGGTGGGGAGGCTGACGCTGAAAAGGAAGTCGTTCAGGCTGGCCATGAAGTCCGAAAGCGGCCGGTCGTTGTCCGCCTCGGAATGGATGTAGCTCTTCAGCAGAGACACGAGGATCGCCGCGGGGAGGCCGTGGCCGGAGACGTCCGCGACGAAGATGTACGACGCGTCGTCCTGGATGAAGTAGTCGTAAAAGTCGCCGGAGAGGACTTCGCTGGGGATGTAGGCGGAGCGGATCTCCAGGCGCGGCGACGTGAATGCGCGCTGCGGCACGAGCGCTTCCTGCACGCGACGGGCGATCTGCAGGTCGCGCGTCATCTGCGAGTTCATGCGGCGGAGCTGGTCCTGATACGCCTTCATGCGCAGCAGCGAGCGCAGGCGCGCCACGACGATCTCGATGTCCGAGCCCTTGGTCACGAAATCCTCGGCGCCGGCGCCGAGTCCTTCGACGACATGTTCGGCAGAATCCGACCCCGTCAGCATGAGCACCGGGATCGTCTGCAGCTCCGGATCGGCCTTGATGCGGCGTGTGACCTCGAAGCCGTCCATCACCGGCATGCGGTAGTCGACGATGATCGCGTCCGGCACGAGCTGTTTGGCGAGCCGGATGCCCTCTTCGCCCGATTGCGCGGGAATGGCCTCATACCCGCGGCGATCGAGAAAGCGCCGCGTGACCTGCAGGTCATTCGCGTTGTCGTCGATGATGACGATTCGCTGCCGCTGTATCTCCATAGGCCGATTTCAAGCGGGCTTATGCAGGGGAAAGGCCAGTTTCGTCAAGTAGGGAACGGACTTCACGGAGGAGAACCGGCACCTCGCGTTGAATGATGCCCCATACGATCTTGTGCTCTGTGTGCGCGTAGTTCTGCACGAGCTGGTGCCGAACGGCGACGATCCGTGGGTATTCTCCGAGTCGGGCGGCGAACACTGCGTCCAGCTCACGAATCCGAGCGACCGCCTCGCCGACGATGATCCAGATCGCTCTTCTCCGGATCGAACGTCCGCTTCACCGCCGAGCCGAACAGGGTGAGGCGCTTCACGCTGTACTTTTCGCACAGTGTCCGCACCTCGGCGAGGTGGTCCGTGATGAGCGCCGGTAGCGCCGTCATGCGGCGCATTGTACCCTTCGCGGTCGCATGAGACTGATCGTGGGGCTGGGGAATCCGGGGCCGGAGTACGAGAAGACGAGGCACAACGTCGGCTGGCAGGTCGTCGACGCGTTCGCGAAGAAGTTCCGCATCGACGTGACGCGCCACGAGAAGAACGCGCTCACCGGCACGGGCCGCGTCGCCGGCGGGAGCGTGATGGTGGCGAAGCCGCTCACCTACATGAACCTCTCCGGCGATGCCGTGAGGCTGCTGCTCAACGCGTACGTCGAATCGCCGCAGGACCTGATCGTCGTCTACGACGACATCGATCTTCCCACCGGCAAGCTGCGCATCCGCGCGAACGGCTCTTCCGGAACGCACAACGGCATGCGCTCGATCATCTCCACGATCCAGACGGAAAACTTCCCGCGTCTCCGCGTCGGCATCGGGCAGCAGAGCGAAGGCCGTCTGCGCGATTACGTCCTCGACGAATTTGCACCGGACGAGATGCCGGTCATCGACCGCGCCGTCGAACGGTCGGTCGACGCGCTGCTGATGTTCGTGCGCGGCGACCTGAAGCGGGCCATGAATCAGTTCAACAAAGACGACGTGCTACCCTCCGCGCCATGACCTCGATTCACACTCTCGGCGAGCTCCGCTCTTCGGGTTATCGGGTTCGTTCCGTGAAAGACGAGATGCGTGCGAACCTCCTCGCCGCCCTCGGCCGCGGCGAGCCGACGTTCCCCGGCATTCACGGTTACGAGCGCACCGTCGTCCCGGCGATCCACAACGCCATCCTCTCCAAACACGACATCATCCTGCTCGGCCTGCGCGGTCAGGCGAAGACGCGCATCCTCCGCTCGCTCACGGCCCTTCTCGACGAGGCAACTCCGATCATCGAAGGCTGCGAGATCAACGACTCGCCGTTCGACCCGACGTGCAAACGCTGCCGCCGTCTGGCAGCAGACAAGGGCAACGATCTGCCGATCGCCTGGATCGGCCGCGACGCTCGGTACCGCGAAAAACTCGCGACGCCAGACGTGACGGTGGCGGACCTCATCGGCGACATCGATCCCATCAAAGCCGCGAACCAGCGCCTCACGTACGCGGACGAGGAAGTGATCCACTACGGCATCATCCCGCGCACGAACCGCGGCATCTTCGCCATCAACGAGCTGCCCGATCTCGCGCCACGCATCCAGGTCGCGCTGCTGAACATCCTCGAAGAAAGAGACCTGCAGATCCGCGGTTTTCCGGTGCGCATCCCGATGGACGTCGTGCTCGTCTTCAGCGCGAACCCGGAGGACTACACGAGCCGCGGCAACATCATCACGCCGCTCAAAGACCGCATCGAGTCGCAGATCCTCACGCATTACCCGCAAAACGTCGAGACCGCGCGCCGCATCACCGACCAGGAAGCGTGGCTCGACCGCGACGCGACGGCGAAGATCGAGATCCCGGTCTACGTGCGCGATCTCATCGAAAACATCGCCTTCGTCGCGCGCGGCTCCGAGCTCGTCGATCAGTCGTCCGGCGTTTCCGCGCGGCTGACCATCGCCGCGATCGAGCTCCTGCACTCGAACCTCGAGCGCCGCGCCGCCGTCACGCGCGACAAGCTCGTGTACCCGCGCCTCTCCGATCTGTCGATGGTGCTTCCCGCCATCACGGGCAAGGTGGAGATGGTCTACGAAGGGGAACAGCAGGGCGCGGAAGTGGTCGCGCGCAAGCTGATCAGCCTCGCCCTGGCCAAACTGTTCGAATCGAAGTTTCCGGCGATCGAGCGTGCCGGGGTCGCACAACGCGCCGAGCGCAGCCGCGGCTATGGCGAGATCGATCCCGACGACCTCGACGACGCGTTTGCCGGCCGCCGCGGGAAACGGAAGGAAGCGCGCGAGGAGCCGAAGGCGCCGCCGCCCTCGGAGCCCGCGTATGACGCGATCCTCGAATGGTTCGCCGCCGGCAACAAGATCACGGTCTCGGACGAGCAGCCGTTCGCCGCGTACCGCGCGGAGCTCGATCGCGTCCCGCGCCTCGCCGAAGTCGCGCGCCAGTACAGCGGCGCGACGAGCGAAGAAGAGCTCGCGTTCTGGATGGAGCTCGTGCTCGAAGGACTGCATCAGTCGCTGCGCCTGACGCGTGAGGATCTCGACTCCACGATCACGTTTCAGGAACTGCTCAAGTTCAACATGCTACGGAAGGTGTAGCGTCGCCACCGCACCGCGGCCGCTCGCGCGATTCTCGAGCGTGAGCGTGCCGCCGTGCGCTTCCGCGATCTGCCGCGAGAGAAACAATCCGATGCCGCTGCCCTGCGGCTTCGTCGTGAAGAACGGCACGAACAGATTGGCGGTGCCGCTCACACCCGGGCCTTCATCCTCGACGCAGATCACCGTCGCACCCGCCGTTTCACGCCAGCGCAGCGTCACCCGGTCCGACGCATCCGCCGCGTTCTTCACGAGATTGATCAGCAACTGTTCGAGCTGATCCTCGTCCGCGTGCACGATCGCGTTCTCACCGTCGAGCTCCACCCGCACGCGCGTCTCCAGCGCCGCCACGCGCCGCGCCAGATCGTGCAGCCGTACGTCGCGCTTGCGCGGCTCCGGCAGCCGCGCGAGGTGTGCATACGCGCCGGTGAAGCGCGACAGCGCCTCCGTCCGCGCACCGATCACCCGCATGCCGCTGGCGAGATCGTCCCGCCAGTCCTCGGGTAGCTCTGCGCGTGTGACCAGTCGTTCGAGACTGCCTGCAATCGATTTGATCGGCGCGAGTGAGTTGTTGAGCTCATGCCCGAGGACTCGCACGATTCTTCGCCACGCCTCCGCCTCCTCTTCGCGCAGGGCACGCGTGATGTCCGCGATGACGAGCATGCGATGCGGTTCGCCGCGCTCGCGGAACTCTGAAAGGCGCACGCTCCAGCGTCCGGACCCACCGGCAAACGTGCGATCGATGATGGTGTTCTCCGTGAGATCGCCGAGGCCGAGCTGCGCGGCGGTCTGGCCGATGAGCCGCTCGCGTGGAATCGCGAGCAAGCGCTCGCCCGCACGATTGACGAGCTGCAACTGTCCGCGTGCATCGAACGCGAAGATGGCCACGTCGATCTGCGACAGCACGGCGCGCAGCAACGTCGCGGCGTCCACCGCCTCGAGCTTGCGCGACTCCATGAGTTGCGCGAGAGCGTTCACCTCGACGAGGACGTCGCCCAACGCGTCATCGCGATCTGCCGAGCGCGCACGCAGCGAGTAATCCTCTTCGCGCAACGCGGTGATGAGATTCGCGAGCGTCCGCAGCGGATACACGAGCTGTTCGTGAAGAAAGTACGCGCCGAGGAACAGCGAGAGGAGAACGAAGGAGAGGACCGTCCACCAGACCTTCGACGAAAAGTCTCCGGCCCACGCGAGCAGCAGCGCCGCAATCGCGGAAGGCGCGAGCGCGAGGAGGGCGATGAAAACGATCTTTCGTTCGTAGCGCAATCAGAGCCCGTACCGCTGCATCCTGCGGTACAAAGCTCCGCGCGACAACCCCAGCGCCTCGGCCGCCTTGCTCACGTTGCCGTCGAAGCGGACCAGCGCCTTGCGGATCAGCAGCGCCTCGACGTCCTCGATGCTCATGTCGTCGATCCGTTGCTCGGACGGCGCCTGCAAGCCGAGATCGCTGCGCCCGATGGAGGTGCCGTGCGCCATGAGCACCGCGCGCTCGATGACGTGCTCCAGCTCGCGCACGTTGCCCGGCCACGCGTGATCGAGCAGCGCTTTCATGGCCGGTGCGTCGAACGATTCGATGCGTTTGCGATACCGGCGCGTGTGCGACTCTAAAAAGTGCGCGGCGAGCAGAGGGATGTCCTCGCGCCGCTCGCGCAGCGGCGGGATGCGCACTTCGACCGTGTTCAGGCGGAACAGCAGATCCTGACGAAACCGCCCCGCGGCGACTTCGTCTTCGAGTGCCGCGTTCGTCGCCGAGAGCAGGCGCACGTCCACGCGCCGCGTCTGCGAAGAGCCGACGCGCTCGAACTCTCCCGTTTCCACTACGCGCAACAACTTCGACTGCTGCGCGAGCGGCACGTTCGCGATCTCATCGAGGAACAGCGTCCCGCCATCCGCGAGCTCGAAGCGGCCGACGCGATCCGCGCGCGCGTCGGTGAAGGCGCCTTTCACGTGTCCGAACAGTTCACTCTCGAACACGGACTCCGACAGCCCGCCCGCATTCACCGTGACGAGCGTTTTCGCAGCGCGGCGCGACGCTGCATGCAGCGCACGCGCGACGACACCTTTGCCCGTGCCGTTCTCGCCGCGAATGAGCACGTTCGCGTCCGACGGACCAACGCGCTCGATGATCTCCAAGACCGGCCGCATCGCCGGCGAGGACGCAATCACATCGAACGCACGCGGTGCGCTCGCCGCGCTTTCGAGGCGTTCGTTGCGGCGCAAGGCGCGTCCGAGGTCGATCTGATTGCGAACGATGGTGAGGACGCGGGCGTTGTCCCACGGCTTGCGGATGAAATCGCGCGCGCCTTTCTGCATCGCGTCGACGACGAGCTCGATCGACGCCCAAGCCGTCATCACGACGATCGGCAGCGTGCTGTCGAAGGCGTGCAGTTGTTCGAGCAGCTCGATGCCTTCGCTGCCGGACGTCGTATCGCGCGTGTAGTTGAGATCGATCAGGACGAGATCGAACTCCCGCGCGCCGACGGCGCGAATGACCGCGCCGGGCGACGACGCCGTCTCCACCTCGTAACCCTCCGGCTTGAGCAGCAGCCGGAGGGCTTCGAGGATGTCGGACTGGTCGTCGCCGATGAGGATGCGTGGCTTCATGATGTCGCGTCGTCCCGAGCGCAGCGCAGGATGACGGGAGAGGCTAGTCGTATCGGATCGCGACGAGCGGATCAACCCGCGTCGCGCGCCGTGCCGGAATCCAGCTCGCGATCAGCGCGGCGGAACCGATGACGAGACAGATCGCGCCGAGCGTCAGCGGATCGGTCGGTTCGACTCCGTAGAGCAGACTGCGCATGAGCCGTGTCGTCGTCAGCGCGACGATCACGCCGACGACGAGGCCGATGCCGACGAGCCGCACCGCGTGCCCGACCACGAGGCGGAAAATGTCGCGCGCCTCGGCGCCCAGCGCCATGCGGATGCCGATCTCCGAGGTGCGCTGCGTGACCGCGTAATTCATGATGCTGTAGATCCCGATCGCCGCCAGGATGAGCGCGATGGCCGCGAGCGAGGTGAGCAACACGAGGCTGAACTTCCGCGGCGCGAGCATCTCCGAGCGCATCGATTCGAGCGTCTCGATGTTGATGATCGGCTGGTTCCGGTCGATCCGCCGCAGCACGGCACGCAACGAAGGCGCGATGTCGTCCGCGTTCTCGGCGCGGACCACGTAGCTGAGCGAGCGTCGCGGCGTCTGTGCGGACGCGAGGTAGAACATCGGCATCGCCTCTTCCGTGAGATCGAGGTACTTCACGTTGCCGACCACGCCGACGATCGTGTTCTCCTCGACGTCGTCGCCGTTGCCGATCGCGAGCTTGCGTCCGAGGGGGTTCTCGTTCGGAAAGTACTGTTTCACGAATTGCTCGTTCACGACGACGATGCCCGGCGTGCTCTGCGTGTCGTCGAACGAGACATCGCGGCCGCGCAGCAGCGGGATGCCCATCGTGCGGAAGTAGTTCGGCGTGACCTCGACAGTGGTGATCGACGGACCGCGTCCGGTAGGGAAGGGGGGGCGGCCGATGATCCCGAAGCCGTAGATGAGCTGTCCGCCGCTGAGCGGCAGGATCGTCGTCGCGCCGACCGACGTCACCCCGGGAATCGTGGCGAGCTCGCGCTGCAGGCGCTGCTGAAACGCGATGTACTCGGCGGGGGTCTTGTACGCCGCGCGCGCGGGGACGTTCATCACCGCCACGTTCTCGTAGTCGAAGCCGGGGTTGATGCCGACGAGGCCGAAGAAGCTGCGCAGCAGCAGCCCCGCGCCGGTGAGCAGCACGAGCGACAACGCGATGGCCGCGGTCACGAGCACGTTGCGCACGCGATTGCGGTGGCGCCCTTCCGTCGAGCCGCGGCTGCCTTCCTTGAGGCTCTCCGTGAGGTTCGTCTTCGAGGCCGTCAGGGCCGGTGCCAGTCCGAAGATGACGCCGGTGAGCACCGAAAGCGTCAGCGTGAAGAGGAGCACGCGACCGTCGAGTGCGACGCCGTCGAGACGCGGGATGTCGGCCGGTGCGAGTGCGACGAGCGCATCGACGCCCCATGCCGCAATGAGCAACCCCACCGCGCCCGCGGCGACCGAAAGCATCACGCTCTCGACGAGCAGTTGCATGACGATGCGTCCGCGCGTCGCGCCGACCGCGCTGCGGATGGAGATCTCTTTCTGCCGCGCCGCCGCACGCGCCAGCAGCAGATTCGCCACATTCGCGCAGCCGATGAGCAGCACGACCGCAACCGCCGCGAAGAGGATCAGCAACGCCGGCTTCACTTCCTGCACGACGCTGTCATGCATGCCGGTGAGCGCGAAGCGCACTCCCGTGTTCGAGGCGGCGTACTGTTTCTCGAGCTGTTGCGCGAGGAGGTCCGCTTCGGCCCGCGCGGACTCGATCGTCGCGCCGCGGCGGAGTAACGCCACGGAGTCGAGGAACACGCTGTTGCGCGCGTTGCGATCTTCTTCGGTGAGCGCGGGTCCGAGGGGCGCGTAGAAGTCGACCTTTTCGTTGTCCGCGGGGAAGCGGAAGCCGGCCGGCGTGACGCCGACGACCATCCACGGCCGCCGGGCCGTGCCGAGGTGAAGCGTGCGCCCGATGACTTTCGGATCGGAGTTGAAACGGCGCTTCCACAGATCGTGGCTGATGAGCAGCACGTTGGCGGCGCCGGTGCGATCTTCCGCGGGCGTGAAGAGGCGTCCGACGACGGGACGCACGCCGAGCATCGCCAGCCCCTGCGCCTCGATGTCGGTGCCTTCGAGGAGCTCCGGTTCGTCGCCCTCCATCAAGAACATGCCGCTGCCGGTGTGCGCGGCGACGGCCTCGATCGACTTCAGTTTGCGCAGGTCGTTGATGTTCGGATACGAATGCTGACCGGTCAGGGAACCGTCCTGGATGTCGCGGTTCGAGATCTTGATCAGGCGCTCGGCGTTGCCGAACGGCAGCGGCTCGAGGAGGATCGCGTTGACGAGCGTGAAGATGGCGGTGTTCGCGCCGAGTGCGACCGCGAGCGTGAGGATCGCGACCGCAGCGAAGCCGCGCTGCTTGTCGAAGATCCGCAATCCAAACCGCAGGTCCTGCCCGATCATGCCGAAGCCTCGGTGAGCCGGAAGCCGGCATCCTGCAGCGCTTCTTCGGCGCCGCGCTCGTGCGTTTCCTCGACGACGCGGCCGTCGAAGAGATGGATGGCGCGATCGGCGTAGCGCGTGAAGCGCGGGTCGTGCGTGACCATGCAGATCGTCGCGCCGCCGCGGTGCAGATCACGCAGCAGATCCATGACCTGCTCGCCGTTCTTCGAATCGAGGTTGCCCGTCGGCTCGTCGGCGAGGAGGATCGCCGGCTCCCCGGCGAGTGCGCGCGCAACGGCCACGCGCTGCTGCTGACCGCCGGAGAGCTGCGCCGGGTAGTGCCGCATGCGATGGGCCATGCCGACGCGCTCGAGCGCCGCGTCGACGCGGCGTTTGCGGTCGTTCGCGGCGAGCTTGCGATAGGTCAGCGGCAGCTCGACGTTCTCGTACACGGTGAGGTCGCCGATGAGGTTGAAGGCCTGAAAGATGAAGCCGATCTCCCTGTTGCGGATGCGCGCGCGATCGGCGGGGCCGAGGCTTTCGATCGCTTCCCCGCCGAGGCGGTAGGAGCCGGAGGTCGGCGTGTCGAGCAGGCCGAGGATCGAGAGCAGCGTCGACTTGCCGCAGCCGGACGGTCCGGCGATCGAGACGTACTCGCCGCGGGCGAGCTCGAGGTGCACGTTCGTGAGCGCGTGCGTTTCGAGCTCGTCGGTGTAGAAGACCTTGTTCACGCCTTCGAGTTTGATGAGGGTGTTGTCGTTCACGGTGAGCTCCTATTCGAGAGTGAGGCGGTCGTGCTGCTCGTAGCTGGTGACGTCGGAAACGATGACCTGATCGCCGGGGCGCAGGCCGGATTTGACTTCGATGGCGTCGGCGGAAGCGCGGCCGAAGGTGACTTTCACGCGCTGCGCTTCGTTGCCGCTCACGCGGAACAGCGTGCCGTTCGCGTTTTCCTGCACGCTGACGGGGCGGCCGACGAACAGCGTCTGCGGGACGCGCTGCAGTTCGATGGTGGCGTCGACGGTGAGGTCGGGCCGCGCCCCGGCGGGGAGTGCGTCGACGATCGTGAGGTCGACGACGACGCTGCCGTCGCTTACGGCCGGATCGACGCGTGCGACGCGCGCCTTCACGATGCCGTTGCGCGTGTCGATGATCGCGTTCTGTCCGACCGCGACGTCTTTGGCCTGCACTTCGGCGACGCGGATCTCCGCTTTCAGGCGATTCGGTTCGGCGACGCGGGCGAGGTTCGTCCCGGCGGCGACGCGCTGGCCGGCCTGTACGCCGACCTGCTGCAGCACGCCGTCGATGCCGGCGCGGACGATGAGCGCGTCGCGCTGCTGCGTGCGGAGGCTGGAGAGCGCGCGTGCCTGTTCGACCTGCGCGGCGAGCGTTGCCAGTCGCGCCCGCTGCGATGTGGCGAGCGTGGCCACGCGGCGCTCTTCGATCTGCACGCGTTTGCCGAGCTCGTCGGCGGCGCTCTGCGAAAGCTGGCGGGTGATCGAGGCGGCGAGGCCTGCTTTTTCGAGGTCGGCGTCCGCCTTTGCGCGGAGCCGCGCCTGCTCGGCTTCGGCGCGCAGACGCGCGGCCGCCGCTTCGCGATCGAGACGTTCGCTCTCGAGCTCCGCGCGCGCCGCTTCGTACGCCGCTTCGGCGGCGCGCAACTGCCACGTCGCGTCGCTTGCGGACTGCTGCTGCTGCGGATCGCTGAGCTCGAGGATGACCGTGTCCGCGGTGACGGCCGTGCCGGGCTGGACGACGATGCGCTCGACGCGCGCGTCGGTCGCGGCGGCGATCCAGCGGACGTTCTCCGGGACGAGTGTGCCGCTCGCGCGGATGGCTCGCGTGAACGGGCCGCTCTGCACGGTGTCGATGACGACCGAGGTGCGCTCGACCGAGGGCGCGGCGGGTTTGAGCGTCGCGAACGCGACCGTGGCGACGATCAACGCGACCACGATCGCGCCGATGCCGGCGTAGCGGCGCCACTTCTTGCTGGGATTCTGGCTTCGGGAGATGTCCATGTTGGCCAGCACAAACGCAACGGTGGGGCCGACGGTTTCGCGGAGCTAAGTCGTTGTGTTTGTGGCGTTTCGCTTGCGGGAGGCGCAGCGGTGGTGTCCATGCGCGGGAATCGGGTGTCCGGAAATGGACAGGGAGAGAGGAGGGATGAGAGATGAGAGATGAGAGAGGGGAGATGAGAGAGGAGAGATGAGAGATGAGCCTTCTCGCGAGTGCCATCCCTCAGCCCTCATCCCTCATCCCTGCCTCGGCGTTTCACACTCGAGGGTTTGCACGGCTCGCGGAACTCCATCTCCGCGCCTCCGCGACTACAATCCTCCCGATGCCGAAACTCACGGCCGAGATCCCGTCCGAGCTTTCCCGCCAGATCGACCGCATCATCCGCGACGGATGGTTTCCCGATCAGGACGCGGTCGTGCGGGAGGCGCTTCTGCAGTTCGTCGACGCGAAATCCTTTCTCGGCGATTCGCCCCGCATGCTGCATCGCTTCGCGGCGGATGCGCTGAATGACTCGAAGCCGGAAGTCGCCCTCAAGTTCGTGAGCCGTGCGCTGTCGATGCTGTCGCATCAGCAGATGACGGATTTCACGCTTTACCAGGCGCTCGTGGAACTGCGCGTGCAGGTGCTGCTCGTGCTCGGCCGCGAGGATGACGCGCTCGCCTGCGCCGAGGAGGCGCGCGAGAAGATGCCGAACAACCCAACCATCGCGAAGTGGATCGAGAAGCTGCAGAAGAGCCGGCCTCGCGGCGAGGCCTGATGCGACATCGCTACTCTCACCTCGATCCGGAGCTGATCCGGCAACTCCTCGCGGAGATGGGGCTGCGCCGCCTCTTCAATCATCTGCTGCTGCAGACGTCGGGCGACGTCGAAGAGGCGATGCGTTGGATGCGCATGCTGCAGGAGCGCGGATACATCGATCCGGACGTCGATCTCGAAGCGTTCTTCGCGCAGCTCATGCAGGAGAACGTGATCGGCCAGGACGGCAGCGGCAATCTCGCGTTGTCCTCGGGCGGCGAGCGGCAGATTCGCCGCGATGCGCTCGACGAGATCTTCGGCGGTCTGAAGAAGTCGATGACCGGCTATCACTCGGTCGCGAATGCGGGCGCGGGGACGGAGCGGCTCACCGAGACGCGGCCGTATCACTTCGGCGACGACCCGATGTCGATCGATTCGATCCGCTCGCTGCAGAACGCGATGAAGCACAACGACCCGGCGGATGCGATCACCATCACCGAGGACGATCTCGAGGTGTTCGAGACCGAGCACAGCTCGAACTGCGCGACCGTCGTCATGATCGACATCTCGCACTCGATGATTCTTTACGGCGAGGACCGCATCACCCCCGCGAAGAAGGTCGCTCTCGCGCTGACCGAATTGATCCTGACCAAGTATCCGAAAGACGCGATCGACGTGCTGCTGTTCGGCGACGATGCGACGGAAGTACCGATCTCCGAGATTCCCTACGTGCAGGTCGGGCCGTATCACACGAACACGAAAGCGGGCCTCGAGCTCGCCCAGCGCATCCTCCGCAGACGCCGCCACGCGAACAAGCAGATCTTCATGATCACGGACGGCAAGCCCTCGGCGCTGACCGAGAACGGGCGCCTCTACACGAACTCGTTCGGCCTCGACATGAAGATCGTGAACCGCACGCTCGAAGAAGCGGACCGCTGCCGCCGCGCCGGCATCCCGATCACGACGTTCATGCTGGCCACCGATCCGATGCTCGTGAATTTCGTCGATCAGCTGTCGAAGATGAACCGTGGCCGTGCGTACTACTCGTCCCCCGACCGCCTCGGCGAATACGTCTTCGCCGACTACATCCGCAACCGGCGCAAGTTCGTGCACTGACGCACCGATTGCCGCCGGCCGCCGTTACGCGCTGACGCTGACGCTCACTTTCGCTTTCCCCACTTGAACCCTGCGCGGATTCTCGGGTCGACGTCGGGGCTGTAGAGGTGAGCGTAAGGCCAGCGGTCGACGGATGCGAAGGCGGCTGTGTTGGTGTGGCCCCATTCACGAAACTCCTGATTGAGCGCATCCAGCGATTTCGAGGTGAGCGCGGTCAGGGCGTCGTCGGTGTTGCGGCCTTTGGCGAATTCGGCGATCAGCGTGTTCACGGCCGTTTCGCCGTAGCGCGCTTCGAGGAAGCGGATGAATGTCTGCGCGACGCGGTAACCGTGATTGATCGCATACGGGTCGATCGCGTTTTCCATCACCGCGTCGAGGAGCGGGAGGGGGAGGGTGGAGTCGGGCGGCGTCACGGCGAATGTGTTCTCCTGACGCTCGACCAGCTCCATCCGTTGTGCGACACCTTCCTGGAACCAGCGCGGCGCGTTGTCGGACGTCGCTTGTGCAACCAGTGCGTGGGTCAGTTCGTGCGTGATCACCGAGACCACTTCCGGCTTGAACTGCTGGACGATTGCAAACGGGAAGAGGATCTCGCCGTCATAGAGGCCGACGATGTGATCGCTGCCGGTGATGCCTTTGCTGAAGTCGTCCCACGTCAGCACGTTCACCGTCACCCGCCGCGGCTCCGGCACCGGG
>DASPHZ010000100.1:0-6568 GCA_035629395.1 Thermoanaerobaculia bacterium | reverse complement strand
ATCGGCGCCGCAGGCGAGGAGCGGAAGCGTCCACGCGTCGTCGCCGCTCAGGACGAGAAACCCCGCGGGACGGTCGCGGAGGATGGAGAGGATCTGCTCCATGTTCGCCGAGGCCTCCTTCACGCCGATGACGTTCGGGATCTCGCGCGCCATGCGCAGCGTGGTCTCCGCGGTCATGTTCAGGCCCGTCCGGCCGGGCACGTTGTACATGATCATCGGGAAGCCGCTCTTCTTCTTCTCGATCGCTTCCGCCTGCGCGCCGAAGTGGCGGCGCAGTCCGTCCGGTGACGGCTTGTTGTAGTACGGCGTGATGGTGAGGATACCGTCGGCGCCGAGGTCGATGGCCTGCTCCGCGAGCTCGACGGCGCGCGGCGTGGCGTTGTTGCCCGCTCCGGCGAGCACGGGCACGCGGCCGTTCGCCGCTTTCACCGTGAGCTCGACGACGCGTTGATGCTCGTCCGCGGTGAGCGCGGGATTCTCGCCCGTCGTGCCGCAGGGCACGAGAAAGTTCACGCCTTCGGTGATCTGCCAGTCGACGAAACGCTGCAACGCGCTTTCGTCGAGAGAGCCGTCTGTCTTGAATGGGGTGACGAGTGCCGTACCCACGCCTCTAAAAAAACTCATCGAACCTCACCAGTCCTTTGCGTCCGCGGATGCGCTCCGCGGCAAAGACCGCGCCGCGTGCGAAACCTTCGCGTCCGCGAGCACGGTGCGAGATCTCGACCAGGTCGTCGGGCGAGTCGAAGTAGAGCGTGTGCAGGCCGAACTCGGCGCCGACGCGCGAGGCGGCGATCGGCGGATCGAGCTTGCCGCCGCTCCCTTCCTTCACTTCGCCGGCGATCTTGAGGGCGGTGCCGCTCGGCGCGTCTTTCTTCTGCGAGTGGTGGCGCTCCTCCATCCCCGCGGCGTACTGCGGGAAGCGCGCGAACAGCTCTCCCGCGCGGCGGGCGAGGGCGAACATCGCATTTGCGCCCGGCGAAAAGTTCGACGCGTACACGCACGCAATGCCCGCGTCGTCGACTCGCTTGCGGACCTCGTCGAAACGCTCGTTCCAGCCGGTGGTGCCGATGACCATGTCGAGCTTCTGCTCGATGGCCACGCCGAGTGCGTGATCGAGCGCGGAGGCGTGGGAGAAGTCGATCAATACTTCCGCGCCGTTGATCGGGTCCTTGCGATCGACGTCGAGGATGCAGACCACGTCGTGGCCCGCCTCGCGCGCCACGCGCTCGATCGTCTTCCCCATCTTTCCGTAGCCGTGGAGGGCGATCTTCACGCGGTCACCGGCACTTCGAAGAGGGCGTGATGGATCGACTGCACGGCGCGGTCGGCATGCGCGTCGTCGACGACGATGCTGAGGTTCAGACCGGAGCGGCCGAGGGAGATCATCTTCACGGGCATGCCGTGGAGCGAGTCGAGCACGCGGGCGCCGACGCGCGCGTCGGTCATGAGGTTCTGCCCGACGATGGCGATGATGCAGTTGTGCGCCGTGACCTCGACGTGCTCCGCGATCGATTCGAGTCTTCGTTTCAGCTCGCCGAGATGCTCGGTCTCGTCGACCGTGACGGTGACGGAGACTTCCGAGGTGGCGATGAGATCGACGGAGATGGCCAGCGCCTCGAACTCCGCGAACAGACGCGCGAGGAAGCCGTGCGCGCCGAGCATGCGGTTCGACTTGATGTGCACCATCGTGACGTTCTTCTTGCGCGCGATCGATCGAGGTCCCATCAGCGCCTCCGCGCCGCCGCGCGTGATGAGCGTGCCCGGCGACAGTGGGTTGTGCGTGTTGAGCACGCGCACCGGCACGTTCGCTTCCACGGCCGGCTCGAGCGTGCGCGGATGGAGCTTCGCCCCGAACTGCGCGAGCTCCGCGGCTTCTTCGAACGAGAGGAGGTCGATGACGCGCGCGCCCGGCACGAGGCGCGGGTCGCAGGTCAGGAGGCCGTCGACGTCGGTCCAGATCTGGACTTCGTGCGCGCCGAGTGCGGCGGCGACGATCGCGGCGCTGTAGTCGGAACCGTTGCGCCCGAGCGTGGTCGTGGCGCCGGCTTCGGTGCGGCCGATGAAGCCGCCCATGACGGGGATGCGATTGCGCTCGAGGAGCGGCATGAGCACGCGCTGCGCTTCTTCGCGCGTGCGGTCCATCTTCGGCGTCGCCGCCCCGAACCGGTCATCCGTAATGATCACTTCCTCGGAGTGCACATGCTCGCCGGGGAGCGCGCGCATCATCATCGTGTACGCGAACAGCACGGACGAGAGCTTCTCGCCGATGGAAACGACTTTGTCTTTCGCGCGCAGCGTGATCTCGCCGAGGAGCGTGATGCCGCGCAGGATGGTGTGCACTTCGTCGATCTGCTTTTCGAGCTGCCGCGCGAACGATTCGAAGAAGTCCGCCTTCTGCTGCACGAGGCGCAGGGCCACGTCTTCGTGGCGCGCGCGGATGCTGTTGATGATCTCGGCGACGCGCTTCTGGTCCTGCGCGCACGCCGCTTCGCTGGCTTCGACGAGCTGGTTCGTCACGCCGGCGAGCGCGGAGACGACGATGACGGGCTTCTGCTGCCGGCGCTCCGCGACGATCTCGATCGCGTTCGCGACGCGGTCCGCGTCGCCGACCGACGTGCCGCCGAATTTGATGACGATCACGGCAGCAGGTTCCTCGCATGCAGCAGTTCCGCGTTGAGCACGGCCGCGCCGGCAGCCCCGCGGATGGTGTTGTGCACGAGGGCGACGAGGCGGAAGTCGAGGATGGGGCACGCGCGGAGGCGGCCGACGGAGACGGCCATGCCGCGCTCGCGGTCGCGGTCGAGGCGCGGCTGCGGGCGGTCGGCGGCGTCGAGGTAGTGGATCGGCCGTTGCGGCGCGGAGGGGAGTCCGAGACGCTGCGGCTCACCGGTAAAGGATTCGAGGGCGTTGCGGATGTCGTCGAGCGAGGCGCGCTCGCGCGTTTTCGCGGAGACGGTCATGAGGTGGCCGTCGATCGTGGGGACGCGATTCACCTGCGCGGAGATCTTCATCTGCGCGTCTTCGAACGTACCGTTCCACTTGCCGAGGATCTTGCGCGGCTCCACTTCGATCTTGTCCTCTTCGCCGCCGCCGATGTACGGGATGACGTTGTCCAGGATCGCGTACGACGCGACACCCGCGTAGCCCGCGCCGCTGATGGCCTGCATGGTCGTGACGTGCACGGCGTCGACGCCGAATTGCTGATGCAGCGGCGCGAGGGCGATGGCCAGGCCCATGACGGAACAGTTCGGGTTCGTGACGATGTAGCCCTTGCCGTTGCGGCGTTTCTGCTGCGTGGTGATGGCGTCGATGTGGTCCGCGTTGATCTCCGGGATCAGCAGCGGGACGTCCGCGGCCATGCGGTGGTTTTTCGAGTTGGAGATGACGGCGCAGCCGCGGTTCGCGTAGTCGTCTTCCGCTTCGCCGGCGACGGAGGAATCGAGGCCGGAGAAGAGGAGGCGCGATTCGAGCTGGCCGCCGAGGTTCTTCACGGTGAGGCCGGCCACGTCCTCGGGGACGAGTGTCTCCAGACGCCAGTCCGCCGCCGCTCCGTACGATTTGCCCGCGCTGCGATCCGAGGCCACGACTTCGTGGACGCGGAACCAGGGGTGATTCGCGAGGAGCTGGATGAAGCGCTGCCCGACCGAGCCGGTGGCGCCGAGGATGGCGACAGGGATGCGCTCGGCAGGCGGCGCGGCGGCGGTCTGTTCGTCGACGAGTGTGGCTGTCATGGATGGGCTCCCTTGCAAAAGTGATTCTATGATCTCGGCCAATGCTTTCCGTGGAAGAAGCACAGGCGCGGGTCATGGACGAGATCGCGCAGGGGCCGTCCGAGCTCGTCTCTCTCTCAGACGCTCACGGCAGGGTGCTTCGTGAAGAGATCGTGGCGAGTTACGACCTCCCGTCCGCCGACAACAGCGGGATGGATGGTTACGCGGTGCGCGCCGAGGACATCGCGAACGCGCCGGTGACGCTGCCTGTACGCGGCGACATCCCGGCGGGACATCCTGCGGCGACGCCGCTGGATCCGGGGACGGCGATGCGCATCATGACCGGGGCATTCGTGCCGGAAGGCGCGGACACGGTCGTGCAGGTCGAGCTGACCGATGGCGGTCTCGAGGCCGTGCGTGTGGACGCGGCGCTGCGTCCCGGCGCGAACATCCGGCGCCGCGGGGAGGACATCCGTCGCGGCGACGTGCTGCTGCGCGCGGGGGTGCGGATCGGGGCACCGGAGTTGACGGTGCTCGCGGCGATGCAGAAGACGCGCGTGGCGGTGGGGCGGCGGCCGACGGTGGCGATTTTCTCGACCGGCGACGAACTGGTCGGAATCGACGAGCCGCTCGCGCCGGGGAAGATCGTCAATACGAACTCGTGGCTGCTGGAGGCGCTCGTGCGTGAAGCCGGCGCGGTGCCGGTGTCGCTGGGGATCGTGGGCGATACGAAGGACGCGACCATCGCCGCGCTGGAGCGCGCCGCCGCGTCGGACTTTGTGCTGTCCTCGGGTGGCGTGTCCGTCGGCGCGTACGACTTTGTGAAAGAGGCGCTGGAGACGCTCGGTGCGGAGTCGAAGTTCTGGCGGGTGAACATGAAGCCGGGCAAGCCCGTTGTGGTGTCGCGGCTGCGGGAGCGGGTGGTGTTCGGACTGCCGGGGAACCCGGTCTCCTCCTTTGTCTCCTTCCACCTCTTCGTCGCTCCGGCATTGCGGAAGGCGATGGGGCAGGACGCCGGACTTTTCCCTCCCGCGGTACGGGCGACGCTCACACACCCCCTCAAATCGGCAGGGGAGCGGCGCGTGTACTTTCGCGTTGCGGTGAATGGTGCGCTGGAGGCTTCGCCGCTCGCGTCGCAGGGATCGGGATCGCTCACGTCGATGCTCGGCGCGAATGGGCTGGCGATCGTGCCGGAGGGGATCACGCGCGTCGAAGCCGGGTCGCCGGTCGACGTGCTGCTGCTCGGGGCGTTGCGTTAAGTCGTCGCGGCGACGCTCAACTCGGCGAGCATGCGCGTGAGGCGTCGCGCCTCCGTGTCTCCGCCTTCGTACGTCCGGCAGAGGAGCTCGACCTGTTCGTCGGGCTCGGCGGCGGCGATGGTGAAGCCGTTCTCCGGCTGATCGGGGAGCAGCGAGTGCTCCGCTTTCCAACCGTGCGAGCCGAAGATCCAGCGGATGAACCCCGCGGCGGGACGGCGCCATGCGGCGGTCAGCGTCTCGTCTCCGACGACGTTCGCCTCGCGGTCGCCGCGCGCGTTCGCTTCGAGGGCGATCAGCATCTCCTTCGCGGACGTGGCGATGAAGCGGAGAAGGGGCTCGCTTTCCTCGATGAAGCGAATGCCGGTGCGGTAGCCGAGGGAGCGGGCGGTCTCGGCGGTGAGCTCGATTTCCTCGCCGCCCCAGAAAAAGCGGAGCAGGGCGCGGGCGTCGGCGGGGATTTCCTCGTCGTGCTCGATGAGGGCGCCAGTGGCGCTGACGTCGATGAGGCGCACGGCGTAGTCGCCGAACCACCCGTCGAGCGGCTCGAGCAGGACCAGGCGCTGGAAGTGGCGGCGTTCGTCGCTCACGGAATCGCTTTTACGTCGGTGATCCAGTATGCGCGCTCGGTGACGTGCAGTTTCGCCTCGACACGCGCGTTGTCCGCCGGCAGCGCCGAAACGTCGGCGCCGCGCACGGAGTAATCCATCTTCATCGCGGCCATGAAGCCGGGGATCTCCTCATGATCCATGTGCACCGTGTTCGCCGATTCGCTGCGCGAGAGGATGACCCCGCGGACGGTGTACAGCTTCTCCCCCGGCTCGCTGACCGGCTTCTGTTCCTTCTCCGAACAGAGCGTCAGCAAAAGCGCGACCAGCACGGCAATTCCAACCCTGCGCATCCGCTGGCGATTATAGGGTCGCCGAGGGAGAATGACGGGCATGGCGAGGAAGAAGCCGAAGGTCGAGAACGAGCCGCGAACGGACCTTTTCGAGATCTGGCGGAGCATGCAGCTCACAGAGGAAGAGAAGGCCGAACTGCGCGCGAAGAGCGAGCGCAACGGCGAAGAAGCGGCGCGCAACGGCTTGTGGGAGATGTTTCTCGAGGTGGAAGGGCAGAACCCCGGCGCCTGGGAGTTTCACAGGAAAATGCGCGAGGAAGAAGATTGATCGTCGCGGTCGACACGAGCGCGGTGGCTCGTGCGTTCGCCGGTCACCGCGATCCTGCGACGTTGTTGCTGCGGCAGACACTCAGTGAAGGGCGCGCGCGCTTCGCGCCGATCGTGGTCATGGAACTGCTGAGCAATCCCGGTCTGACTGCAGGCACGCGGCGCTTCGTCCGCATGTTGCCGCGCCTCGATTTTCGAGACGGCGTATGGGAACGCGCCGGAATGCTTCGCGCGGACATCGCCGCTCTCGGCCTGAAAGCCAACGTCCCGGACTGCGTGATCGCGCAAACGGCCATCGATCACGGCATCCCCCTCATCACGTATGATCGCGACTTCCGGCACTTTCAGCGAGCCGGGTTGCAGTTGCTGTAGAGAGGGGAGTTCGGGGCATGCTTCCAGAGAAGACGTTCGAGGGGCGGTCGGGGATCATCACG
>DASPHZ010000099.1:0-29383 GCA_035629395.1 Thermoanaerobaculia bacterium | reverse complement strand
TCAGTGGCCGCCGTTTGCGCCACGATTAGTAGCGAACCGGTATCGACGTTCGACGCGCCACGCCGGCTGCGGCGTGGCGCAGTTACGGAGCACGAAAGGCGCGAATGGTCGACCCGTGCCGCAAGTAAAAAGTCGAGCTGTCAAATGTTGTGGCACTCCTCGAGCCGCGCCAGCAGAAACCGTTTCTCCGGCATGGTCGAGGGTAATTCCAGCGCCCGCGCAAAGTAGTGCGCGCCTTTCACGCGATCGCCGCCGCGGAGCCACAGCTCGCCGAGCGTCGCCGGCAGCGGGAGATAGTCGCGGAGGGCGGGATGCTGCTCGACGAGCGCAATCGCCTCGATGCCCTGCCGCGTTTGGCCGGCCATGGCCAGAGCCACGGCGCGGTTGAGCGCGACGACCGGCGTCGGCTTGAGCGCGAGCAGCTGATCGTAGTGGGCGAGGATGGCGTTCCAGTCCGTCTCTTCGAACGACGGCGCGATGGCGTGACAGACGGCAATGGCCGCCTCGACGTGATACGCGGTGAGACGCTCGCCGCTCGCGGCGCGGCCGAACGCGCGCAAGCCGTCGGCGATCATGCGCTGGTCCCAGCGCTCGCGATCCTGACGCGCCAGCGTCGCCAGCTCGCCCGTGGCGTCGACGCGCGCGGGCAGGCGGGCGCCCTGCAGAAGCATCAGCGCGAGCAGCGCCTCCGTCTGCGGAAGCTTCGTTGCGGGATGTTCCACGAGCGCGCGCGTGAGGCGAATCGCTTCCGCGCAGAGATCGTGACGCACGAGCTCTTCGCCGGCATGCGCGCCGTAGCCTTCGTTGAACATCAGATACAGCACTTCGAGCAGCGTCTCGAGGCGATGCGGCAACTCGTCGCGCGCGGGGAGGTCCATCGCGATCCCTTCCTCGCGGATGAGGCGTTTCGCGCGCACGATGCGCTGCGCGATCGCGTCCTTCTTCGTCAGCAGCGCGCGTGCGATCTCGTCGACGCTGAAGCCGCCGACGGTCTTGAGTGTGAGCGCGATGCGGCTCTCGTTCGGAATCGCGGGATGACAGCACATCAGCATCATGCGCAACTGGTCATCCCGTACCTCATGCGCGAACGCCGCCTCCTCCGATGCGCGATTGCGGAACGCCGCGAGGACGTCCGCTTCCTTGCTGCGCAGGTTCGCGTCGCGGCGGATCTGATCGAGCGCGCGGTTGCGTGCGACCTGGAACAGCCACGCGCGCGGGTTCTCCGGCACGCCGCGGATGCCCCACTGCTGCAGCGCCGCGATCAGCGCCTCCTGCACGACCTCCTCGGCCAGCTCGAGTCGCGAGGGACCGAAGACGCGTGTCAGCATGGCGACCATCTGTCCCGCGCTGTGGCGGAACAGATGGTCGACCGCGTGGTGGATCGCGTCGCTCACAGCTCGATCTGGCGGATCTCGATCGAGCCGAAGTCGAGGTGCGGGCAGTCCTCGACCATCTTCAGCGCGGCGTCGTAGTCGTCCGCGTCGACGAGGAAGTAGCCGCCGATGACTTCTTTCGCTTCGGCGTACGGACCATCCGTGATCGTGACGCCGCTGTCGTTGCGCACGACGACGCGCCCTTCGTTGTCGCGCAGTTTCTGGCCGGAAATGCCGAGCTTCTCACTCCAGAGGCGATAGCGCTCGATGATCTCCTGGATCTCTTCGGGAGAAATGTCGGTGGGGAACGTACCGGAGTCGCGGAGCATGAGGACGAATTGCGGCATGAGGTGTCTCCTTTCTTCAGTCTAGTGACGAATGGAGAGCGCGCAAATCGACACGCCGCGCCAAAAAAATGAGCGCGCCGACCGCATTGCGAATATCGGCGCGCCTTGGAACCGCTAGCGTCGCTTCGGTCGTAGTGCTAAGGGAATGCCAATCTCATTCGCGCCAGCCATCCATGTGCGCGAGCACGTCGTCGATCGACAACATCCGCTCTTCGCCGCGCGCGTTCTGAAACACCGCGTGATACCAGCCGCGCACCGCGATGGGCGTCAGGATCTCGCGGCCGATGCGCAGCCGCTTGCCGCTGCCGAGCTGGCGGAAGACCTTCTCGTACGCGGAGCGCGCGAGACGCGGGGACGGTGGACCCGGCGGTTCCTGGCGACGCTCGCTGGCGTCGCGGCGCTCGACGCGCGCGGGCAGCGTGAGCCGCGTGCGCCGTCCGACGCTCTCGCCGCGCCACGGCGGCGCGAGCTTCTCTTCGACGTCGGCGCGTCTGCGTCGCGGCATCGCCACAGGCTCGTCGTCGCGCATGGCGCCCTCGTAGTTGTGCAGCTCCGGAAGCGAGGTGCCCCAGCGCACGTCGCGGCCGACGTCGTCGTAAGCGGGCGGCCGATCGTCGAGATCGAGCAGCGAGGGGATATCGCCGCTCAGCACCGCGAAGAGGATGCGATAGCTGAAGGGATCGGACCAGCGGCGGATCGATTCGCGAAACGCCGTGGCAATTTCCAATGCGGTTTCGCGCGAAGAGAGCGTTCGGCCGTCCGTCATCGCCCACGACTTTGCGTCGACGGGCGTCCGGAACGGGTTCTGTGGGAAATGAAAATCGCGCACGACCCAGCCGTTGCGCGTGGCGTGCTTGCCCGGCGCGACATGCGCGACGACGGCGATGTTGCGCGCGGCCAGCTCTTCGACGCGGTACGACGGCCACTCGATGACGTCGCGCACGATGCCGACGATGAGCGCGGTCGTCGCGGCCATGAGGCCGGGGTCGGGCGTGAAGTCGAGCGTGATCTCGATGCGGTCGCGTCGCGGACGCACTCCCAGTCCGCTCGAACGTTTGTTCGCGCCGGTGACGAGCACCGGCAGCGGAAGGAGATGCGCGAGGAGCAAGGCGAGTTTCTGGATCGTGCGATCGCGCGTGCGCTCGCCGCGCGGGATCTCGTACGAGATGTTGAAGTGACAACTGAACGCCTCGAGCCGCACGCGTTTGGCGTTGCGATGTTCCCAGCGGTCGAGCTGATCACGCACGAAGGCGATCTGCTCCCACAGGCTGCGCACCACGCGCGCCGTGCACTGCGTCGCGATCTCGATGACCGGCGTGACGACCTCGAGCACGCCGCCGTCGAAGTACACCGCGCCGCCGGTCGGAAGCTGCGAGGACTTGGACGTGCGATGCAGCAGCGGGCGGTCGATGAAGGCCGTAGGGGTGCGCCAGTACTGCTCGGGCACGACTTCGTTTTCGTCGACGAAGACGCGGAACTCGGCCTCCAGTCCGACGACAGGAAGGTCGAGCTCGTTGCGATAAGGAAAGCGTAATGGATCTGTGGCTGCCATAAACCTTCGGACGTCCGGTACTCAGCAAGCGGCGGGCCGGTTGTGCTACAACTTCCGCGGGTCATGTCGCGCTATCTGCAACGCATCGCGCTTCTCGGCAAGGAGCGCTGGATCGGCTGGGAAATCGACGGTGTCGGGACGGAGATTCCCGGCCTCACGCTTGCCGACGAGCTGCCCGACGAGGAGATCCGCGCGCGCGGCGTGAAGGAGTTCCGGCCGATGCCGTTCGAGAGTTTCCTCGGCCTCGGCGCGGCGGTGCATTCCGCTGACGGCGAGCTGCACGAGCAGGACATCGAGTACCGCCTCGACGCGCTGCTCGTGGGGATGGAGCGCATCCGCTCGCGCGGCGGGACCCTCGTCCCGCGTTCCCTCATCCTCGGCTTCATCGGCGACGACCAGCACCTCACCCATCCGCGCGTGCAGCAGCGCTTTGCGGAGTGGCAGCAGGCGGGACAGGTGGAGGTCGTCGGTGCCGAGGATTGCTACCTGCGCATCACCGGACGCCTCGCTTAGATCGCCTGGGCGACGTTCGCGAGCTGTTCGGCGATTTCTTCGTTACTCGCCTTCGGCGCGGTTGCGCTGTCGAAGCGGACCAGCACCGGATCGTAAATGCCGCGCTGAAACAACGCTGCCCGCACGGTGATGAAGCGCTGGCGCAGCTCGGCGCTGACGCTTCCCGCTTTCATCTCTTCCGCGACCGTCGCGGCCATCGTTTTCAACTCTTCGAGCGGAATCGCAATCGGTGTCCTGTCGTCGTGATGCTCCGTCATCGTTTCACCCCCAGCTTCTCCGGCTCGACGCGCACGAACGTCGTGACCCCGCGCGCATCGCTTTCGTCGTCGACGCGAATCAAACCATATTCGGACAGATCCTCGTCGATCCCCTCGAGCTCGTACCCCGCCCACAACGCAAACCCCTTCTCCTCGGTCGGCCCGAGCGAGCCGAGGGTACGGTGCTTCTTGACGTAGCGGGCCATGATGGGGCGCATCGTCTCATGACTTCGCGCGACAGCCGGAGGCGAACATCCTTCATCTCCCCGCGGAGACGCTCGTCGTGCAGATGATGGACGCGCTCAATGCTGTGTGGGACCCGCCGCCGTCACGCGTGATCTCGCAGGCCGGCCAGCGTGTGCTCGCGGAACGCGTCAGACGCTGACGGATCACGCCTCGAGCTTGAAGAAAATCGTCAGCTCGTGCACGACTTCCTGCGGCACGCCGTCCTTCTTGTACGGACGGAAGCGCCAGCCGCGGATCGCCTTGACGGTGATCTTCTCGAACAACTCGCGTTCGGGACGCGAGAGCACGGTCACCTCGCGCACGCGGCCGTCCTTGCCGATCACGTAGCGCACGATCACGCGGTCTTCCCAGCCGCGCACGCGCGCGTCGTCGGGGTATTTCGGGAACGTCATCGACATCGGCGCCATCGGCAGCGGCATGTCGCGTTTCACGACCACCGTATCCGGCGGCGGCACGTCCGTGTCCGACACCACACCGCCGAGCTGACCGCCGATCTGCCCTCCGAGCTGACCGCCGATCGTGCCGCCTTCGACGCCACCTTCGACCCCACCTTCGACGCCCTCGACATAAGTCGCATTCGGATCGATCGGGAGGTCGTCCGGCGCGTCTTCCACCGGCGTGTTCGTCACGATCGGAATCTCTTCCGGCACCACCGTCGGCGCGAGCTCGAGATTCTTCGGGATCAGCCGCGGTACGGGACGCGCGGACGCGACCGGCGGCGGGGGAGGGGGAGGCGGCGGAGGCAGCGGCGCCTCTTCCAGACGGTACAGTGTGAGCAGCCTGGGCGTCTGCAGCGGGAACGTCACTTCCCAGATCTGCGCGCCGATGATCGCGGCCACAACAATGGCATGCGCTGCAATCGACACCGGCAGCGACTCGTAAAAAACCTTCCGGCTGCGCGGAAGGAACTTTTCAGGCGCGACGCTCTCGAACATGGACGTGGTTGGGGGATTGCTGACCGGGCGTCATGCTAACACAGCATTCCGGAAATCACTTGTTACGACTGCCGAGGAAACGGGCGATGAGGGCGGTGCCGAGGCCCCAGGCGGCGTTCACCGTGAGCCCCACCACGGCCATCTTCGCGTTCCCACCCGCCGGCTGACCCTTGAGCGGCGCGGCGACGAACGCCGCCACCAGCGTCGGCGCGATCGCCCCGAGCACGATCGCCACGATCCAGTACGTGGCACCGCGCGTGCGCAAAAGCACCGCGCCGAGAATGATGCCCCACAGACCGCCCCAGAACGCGAGGGAGATCACGGCCGGCACGCCGAACGGCTTCGTCGCGTCCATCGGAAACGGCGCCCGGTCGATGGTGCCGATCGCGTTCAACATCCACAGCGCGAGCTGATGAAACAGCGGAACCGCGAGCGCGCCGGCAACGAACCACTTGAGCCATCGCATACTGTTCTCCTGATGCAACCGGAGTTGATCGTCTTCACCGGCCTCCAGGCTTCGGGGAAGTCCACCTATTACCGCACACATCTGGCGGCAACGCACGTGCATGTCAGCAAGGACCTGATGAAGAACGCCAGCGACGCGAAACAGCGCCAGCAGATCATCGAGGCCCTTCGAGCAGGCAAGTCCGTGGCCGTCGACAACACCAATCCGACCCCCGCGGTGCGTGCGCCGCTGATCGAGCTCGGCCGCGCTCACGGCGCGCGGGTCCTTGCGTTTTTCTTCGAAGCCGTCGTGAAGGACGCCGTCGCGCGCAACCGCAGCCGCGAGGGGAACGCGCGCGTGCCCGACGTCGCGATCTACGCCACCGCCAAAAAACTCGTGCCGCCGACATTCGAGGAGGGATTCGACGAAGTGCGCGTCATCGCGCCGCTTCCGGCCATCGCTGCATGACGCCGAAACAACTGCTGAAAAAAGTCTTTCCGCCGATGCTCGCCACGCTCGCCGAAGGTCCGCCGCGCGACGACGACCAGTGGTCCTACGAGCTCAAATACGACGGCTTCCGCGCCGTCGCCGCGATCGTCGACGGCGAAGTCGCGATGCTCAGCCGCAACGAGCTCGATCTCGCGCCGCGCTTCCCGCGCATCCACGACGCGCTGCAGAAGATGAAGATCAAGGAGATCGTCGTCGACGGCGAGATCGTCGTCCTCGACGAAAAAGGCGCGCCGCGTTTCCAGCTCCTGCAGCAGGGGAGCGGGAGGGAGCGCATGGTCATCTTCGACGTGCTCTGGGTCGACGGCCACGATTTGCGCAAACTGCCGTACGTCGATCGCCGCAAAGTCCTCGAGAAACTCAAACCACCCGCGGGCGTCTACATCGCCCAGACGCTGGCGATGACCGGCGCGAAGGCGCTGCAGCACGCGTCGTCCGGCGGGTGGGAGGGGATCATCGCCAAGCGCAATACGTCGACGTACGAACCGCGCCGCTCGAAGGACTGGCTGAAGGTCAAAGCGCAGAACCAGCAGGAGCTCGTGATCGTCGGCTGGAATCCGAGCACCGCCAGCGAACGGGAGATCGGCTCGCTGCATCTCGCCGTGCACGACGACCAGGGGGAGCTGCGTTACGCGGGCAAAGTCGGCACCGGCTTCTCCGCGAAGCTGCGCGGATCGCTGCGTGAAGAGCTCGCGAAGGACGAAGTGGCGAAGCCGATGGTGAAAGACGCGCCGCGCGTGAAGGTCGCCCACTGGGTGAAGCCCCGCCTCGTCGCGCAGGTCTCCTTCACCGAATGGACCTCGGACAATCGATTGCGGCATCCGTCCTTTCTCGGCTTGCGCGAAGACAAGGAGGTGCAGGACGTGGTTCGCGAAAAACCTGGCGTCCGGCTGCAGGCAGCCGCCAAGACGGGCCGGAAGACGACGAGTCCCGGAGGCCCGAAGACCGCAGCAGGGTCGTTGGTGACCCTCACCAATCCGGGCCGCGTCCTCTATCCGCACGACAACATCACCAAGGCCGACGTCGCGGCGTACTACGAGGCCGTGGCCGAGCCGATGCTGCGCGCGCTGGCCGGCCGCCCGCTCGCGCTCGAGCACTGGAACCAGGGCATCGACAAGCCGTCGTGGTTCCATCAGAGCATCGGCAAAGAAGGTCCGCCGTGGCTGACCATCGTGGAAACGCCGACGCGCACGACCAAACGCGGCGTCGCGAAGCACCTCGTCGTCGACAGCGTCGACGCGTTGCGCTGGCTCGCACAGATGTCGGCGCTGACGGTTCACATGTGGTCCTCACGCGCGGAGAGCCTGGAGAGTCCCGACTGGATCCTCTTCGATCTCGATCCCGCCAAAGGCAAAGGCATCGAGCAGGCGATCGAAGCCGCGGGTGTGATGCGAAAGCTGCTCGAAAACCTCGAGCTGCCGAGCGTGCCGAAGACTTCCGGCAAACGCGGCATTCACGTGTTCGTCCCGCTCGCGCCGGGCTACACGCATGAAGAGGTCGCGGAGTGGGCGTGCTCGATCGCGGCCGCCGTGTCGTCGCAGGTGCCGGGCATGACCGTCGAGCGCAGTCTCTCCGCACGGCGGGGACGTCTCTATCTCGACTGCATGCAGAACGGCTACGGCAAGACCGTCGTCGCGCCGTACTCACTGCGCGCCATCGACGGCGCACCCGTATCCGCGCCGTTGAAGTGGAGCGAGATCACCAAGAAACTCGACCCGCTCAAATACAACCTGCGCACGATGCCGAACCGCCTCGCCAAAGTGGGCGATCTCTTCGCCGACGTCTTCAAGGAGCGCGCGAAACTGCCGAAACTGAAGTAACTTAAGCTCCATGCTTCAGAAGATTGCCGATGCGGCGCGGACGTACGACCGTCCGGCGACGGAGGCACTGGTCGCCCAGGCGATCGACGCGGCGCGACGCGGGAAAGTGTTCGAAGAGCGTCTGCTGCGCAACGCACTGACGGCACTGCGCGACAATCGATGGTTCGACCTGCTGCGCGATGCCGGAGACGCGTTGATCCTCACGGGCGAAATGCGTCCGTCGATCCACAAGCTCTATGCGCAGGCGCTCATCGACACGGGCGTGATCTCAGCCGCCGTGCCGTTCCTCGAGCGGCTCGCCGTCAACAGCAAAGGCTTCGAGCACGATGAAGCTCGCGCGCTCCTCGGACGGGCATGGAAGCAAGCCTACGTCTCGCGGGACGCGCTCACGCAATCGCTTGCGAAGAAGGTGATGGAGCGCGCGCTCGAGCAGTACTACGCGCCGTATGCCGAGGATCACGACAACCTCTATCAGGGCATCAACACCGTGGCCATGCTCTGCCGTGCGGAGCGCGACGGACTCGCGGTGAGCGGCGCGTATCCCGATCCCCGCGCGCTCGCGAAAGAGATCCTCGATCGCGTGCTGGAGCTCGACGACAACCAGCGCGCGCAGCCGTGGGATTACGCAACCGCGGCCGAGGCGAGCGTTGCACTCGGAGAGTGGGCCAGAGCGTTGGAGTGGATGAATCGCTACCTCCCGGACGCGAGCGCATTCGCCGCCGCCGGCACGCTGCGGCAGCTCGTGGAGGTGTGGCAGATCTGCGCGACCGACGACGACGGCGGCGGTCCTCTCGTAAATCTCCTCGAAGCGGAGAAGCTGAGCAAGAAAGGCGGCGAGAGCATCGACGTCGCCGGCGCGCACGCATCGCTGCAGTCGATCGACCGCCAGCGGCAGTTCCTTCAGGCCGTCCTCGGCGAAGAACGTTACAAGACCATCGACTGGCTGCGGACGGGATTCGCGCGCGCGAAAAACGTGGCTCGCGTCGGCTCGATTTTCCGCACCTTCGGGACCGGATTCCTCGTCGACATCGACGGTCAGCAGCTCCTTCTCACGAACCATCACGTGAGCCCCGAGGCCATCGCGTGTGAACGGGCGCTGGTGACCTTCGATGCGCGGGAGGGCGACAAGCGCCGCTACCGGATCGCCGAGCAACTCTGGACCTCGCCGGTGGGAGAGCTCGACGCCACGATCGTCCGTCTCGACGCGCACGTGGAAGACGTCGAACCGTATCCTCTCTGCGCGGACGTCCCGCCGCTCGACCCGCCCTCCCGCGTCTACGTCATCGGCCATCCCCACGGCGGCACGATGTCGTTCTCGATCGCGGACAACCTCCTCATCGCCGACGTCGATCCGCGCCTGCAATACCGCGCGCCCACCGATCCCGGCAGCTCCGGCAGTCCCGTGTTCGACGAGGACTGGTCGCTGCTCGCGCTGCATCACGCCGGAGCGCGCGACATGCCGAAGCTCGACGGCGACGGCGTCTGGCCGGCGAATGAAGGGATCGACATCAACGAAGTCTTCGAGCGCTTCCGGGCCAGGGCGTGAAATGAAATCCCACCGCACCACCCTCACCATCCACACCCGCGAGCGTATGGAGTTCGTCAACATCACGGCGCGCGTCGAAGCCGAGGTGAAAGCGAGCGGGGTGCAGGAGGGATTGTGTCTCGTCAACGCCATGCACATCACCGCGAGCGTGTTCGTCAACGACGACGAGCGCGGTCTGCACGAAGACTACGAACGCTGGCTGGAATGGCTCGCACCGTTCGACGCCAGTCCCGAGCGCTACCACCACAACCGCACCGGCGAGGACAACGGCGACGCGCATCACAAACGCCAGATCATGGGGCGCGAGGCCGTCGTGGCCATCACGCAGGGGAAGCTCGATTTCGGCCCGTGGGAGCAGATCTTCTACGGTGAATTCGACGGCCGCCGCGACAAGCGCGTTTTGATTAAGATCATCGGCGAGTGAGTCCTCGCGCGATCATCACCGGTGCTTCGACGGGAATCGGCTACGCCCTCGCGCACGAGCTGGCAAGGCGCGGGTACGAGCTCGTCCTCCTCGCGCGCCGCGTGGCGGACGTGCCGAACGCGATCGCGATCTCCTGCGACGTCACCGACGCGAACGCGGTCAAAGACGCGGTGCAGAAACACGGCCCCTTCGATCTCGCCATCGCAAACGCCGGAGTGAGCATTCCCATCCAGGCCGCGAGCTTCGCCATGCACGACGCCGAGCACGTGCTGCGCGTGAACGTCCTCGGCCTGATGTACCTCTACGACGCCGTGATCCCCTCGATGATCGAACGCCGCGGCGGGAGATTCGTGGGCGTCGCCTCGATCGCCGGCTTGCGAGGACTCCCCGGCGCCGGTCCCTACTCCGCGAGCAAGGCCGCGGTGCAGGCCTTTCTCGAAGCGGCCCGCATCGAGCTCGCGCCGTACGGTGTCGGCGTGACGATCGTCAATCCCGGCTTCGTGGCCACGCCGATGACGGAGAAGAACCGCTTCCGCATGCCCTTCCTCATGCAGCCGGCCGAGGCCGCGGTCGTGATCGCGGACGGCATCGAACACAGGAAGCGAGTCGTCGAGTTCCCGCGCCCCATGTCCATCCTCATGCGTCTCGTGCGTTACCTCCCCGACGCGCTCTACGACCGCATCATGCTGCCGTACGCGCGCCGCAAACTCGATGCGACGAAGGTGAAGCGATGAATCCGGCAGTGCTCTTCCGTGCACCTGCGCGGCGAAGGATTAGAGTGTCGCCATGAATACCGCGATGGTCCGCCTCTGGTCTCTGCAGAACGTGTTCTTCCTCTGGCTGGCGTCGCCGAAAGTCGTCGAGATCTCCGACGACCGCTGCGTCGTCAAAATCCCCCTCAACTGGCGCACCCGCCGCCGCGACATCCACGCCATGTACCTCGGCACGCTCTGCATGGGCGCGGACGTCGCCGCGGGCCTCATCTGCTTCAACATCGTGCGCGAACGGAAGCTGCGCGTGTCCTTCATCTTCAAGGACATCAAAGGGGAGTTCCTCAAGCGCGCGGAAGGCGACGTCTTCTTCACGAACAACGACGGTCCGCTGATCCAGGATCTCATCCGGCGCGCGCAGGAAACGGGCGAGCGTCAGGAAGCGACGGTGCACGTCGTCGCCACCGTCCCGTCGAAGCTGGGCGACGAGCCGGTGGCGAGGTTCGAGCTGACGCTGTCGATCAAGAAACGCTGACGCGAACGCCGCAGACGCGCGGCACCCGCTTCAGTGCTTGTGCGTGCGCGTGCGCGGCGACGTCACGTCCGCGTACAGCGTGTCGATCCACGCGTTGGTCTTGATGAAGCCCTGGCCCCACGCCGCATCCCACTGCGCGAGCGCCTTCTCTTCCTTGAGCTGCGCCGCGGTCTTCCCCGCGGCCACGCCTTTCGCGACTACCTCGCGCGTGCCGCGCAGTACGTCGAGGAATGCGCGCAGGCCGGCCTTGTCGGACAGCGGGCCGTGGCCGGGAATCACGCGCGCGTCGTTCGGAATCGTGGAAAGCACCTTGTCGATGTTCTCGATGAGCCCACTGACGCTGCCGCCGTTCTCCGTATCGACGAACGGGAAGAAGCCGTTGAAGTAGTCGTCGCCCATGTGCACGACGTTCGATTTCGTGAACCAGATCACCGAGTCGCCGTCCGTGTGACCGTGCGGCATGTGCACCGCGCGCACGTCTTCACCGTTGAGGTGAATCGTCACGCTGTCGTTGAACGTGAGCACCGGCAGCGCGCCGGCGGGTGCGGCCGGGATCGTGGTGCCGCCCCGCACCGAGCCGGTGGCGAGACGCTTGCGGACGTTTTCGTGCGCGACGATCGGCGCGGACTTGCCGAAGTGCTCGTTCCCGCCCGTGTGATCGCCGTGGTAGTGCGTGTTGAGGATGAAGCGCACGGGCTTGTCGGTGATCGACTTCAGTGCGGCTTCGATCTTCGGTGCGAGGGGAGCGTACTGGTCGTCGACGATGACGATCCCGTCGTCGCCGACCGATGCGCCGATGTTGCCGCCGGCTCCGGTGAGCATGTAGACCGAGCCCGCGACTTTCGTCGCCTTCACTTCTACTTTGCTGAAATCCTGCTGTGCGACGGCGGAGGCGGCGAGAATGAGGAGAAACGTCAGGTACAGTCTGCGCATGGCGGCGGATTATATGAACTTGTCTGCGACGATCGAGGCCGCCATTGCCGATGCGCGCGCGAAAGTCCGCGTCGGCTATCCCTGGTGGCTGCGGCCGTTCCTGGCGCGCGACGTCATCGGCATCACGCTGGGGCGGCGCATTTACCTGAGCCACAGAATCGCCGCGCGTACCGATGCTTCACTCGAGCGTCTGCTCCGCCATGAGCTCGTCCACGTCGCCCAGGTCAACCGTCTCGGTCTGTTCCGCTTCCTCTTCGCGTACGTGACGGAATTCCTGCGGCACTTCTGGCGCGTGCGCTCGGTGAGCCGCGCGTATCGGCTCATCTCCTTCGAGATCGAGGCCTACGCCGCGGAACAGGCCCTATAATCGGCGACGCCCGGCCCTCACGCGGTGAGGACAATTGACGTCCAGATGATCCAATTTCACTCTCTGGAGACTCCTTCACTCGAGCGCTTTCTCGAGCGGCACAAGGCCGGGCTGTCGCTCAAGAACGAAGTCGACCTCGATCTGGTGCTGCGGCAGATCCTGCAGAAAGCCTACGAGTTCGTCCCCTCGGAGTCGGGCTCGATCCTCCTCGACGATCCGTATCGCAAGGTCGCTTCGCGCAAGGACAACGAGCTGGTGTTCATCGCCACGTTCGGGGAGTCGGCGCGTTCGCTGGTGGGGCATCGCCTGTCCGCACAGCACGGAATCGTGGGGAAGGTGTACCAGACCGGCAATCCCCATGTCTCCGAGGATGTGGAGCAGGATCGCTACTTTTACGGCAATATCGACGCGGAGCTCGGGCACAAGACGCATTCCATCGTGGCCGTGCCGATCTACATCGGCAAGCACGTATGCGGCGTGCTGGAGCTCGTGAACCGGCTCGAAGGAAAGAGCTTCACGCGCCGCGACATGACGCTGCTCGAGATCTTCGCCGGCTACACGTCCTTCACGCTGCAGAACGCGCTCGACGCCAAACGCGCGCACGAGCTGGCGAAGAAGGACGACCTCACGGGTCTCTACAACGACCGCTGGTTTCACGTGCGGCTCAGCGAGACGCTGCTCGAGGCGCGCAAGACGGGGAAGGAAGCGGTCCTCCTGTTCATGGACCTCGACCGCTTCAAGTTCGTCAACGACTGCCACGGCCATCTCGCCGGCAGCCAGGTGCTGCGCGAGGTCGGGTTCCTCCTCAAGCGCATCGTCGCGCGCGGCGATGCGACGGTCGCGCGTTACGGCGGCGACGAGTTCGTGATGATCCTCCCGGACACGTCACTCGAAGAAGGACTGCGCGTCTGCGAGGACATCCGCCGCACGATCGAGAGCACGACCTTCCTGGAGCGCGAGTGGGGTTTCAGCATGCCGCCGCTGCATCTGCGCGGGGTTCTGTCCGCGTCGATCGGAGCCGCGCGGCACGTCCCCGACGCGGCCAGCACGGTGTCGATCGACGTCGAAAAAGGCGAGCTTCTGCGCCGTGCCGACATCGCCATGTACCACGCGAAATCGCTGGGAAAAAACCAGGTCGTCGTGTGGGACGAGCGCCTGCTGCGCAGTCCTGGCGGCGAGCTGTCCGACGCGGCCGCGCAGTGAGGTCCGGCACGCGATCCGCGTGCTATCTTCTCGCATCGTTTCCCGAACCATGTGAGGAGGTATTACCTTGGCCAAAGTCACTGCTGAATACATCTGGATCGACGGGCAGAAGCCGACCGCGAAGCTTCGTTCCAAAACGAAGATTCTCGACGCGCCGGTGAAACGGGTCGACGACATCCCGGAATGGGGTTTCGACGGCTCCAGCACGTCGCAGGCAACCGGTCACTTCAGCGACCTTTTGCTCCGTCCCGTGAAGTACGTCGTGGATCCGCTGCATCGCGAGAACGACGTCCTCGTTCTGTGCGAGGTGCTCAATCCCGACGGCTCGGTCCACTGGAGCAACACGCGCGCGCAGTTGCGCGAGCTCGCGGCAAAATACGCGGACCAGGACGCGTGGTTCGGCATCGAGCAGGAGTACACACTCTTCGAAGGGAACCGGCCGATGGGCTGGCCCGACCACGGATTCCCCGCGCCGCAGGGTGGCTACTACTGCGGTGTCGGCAGCGATGAAGTCTTCGGACGCGACATCGTGGAGGCTCACGCCGAGGCTTGCATGCGGGCGGGGATTCACATCGTGGGGACGAACGCCGAGGTCATGCCCGCGCAGTGGGAGTTCCAGATCGGCGCCCTGGGACCGCTGGATGTCGCCGATGAGCTATGGCTCGCGCGGTGGCTGCTGTATCGCATCGGCGAGGATTTCGGGATCAGCGCGACGCTCTACCCGAAACCCGTCAAGGGCGATTGGAACGGCGCCGGCGCGCACACGAACTTTTCGACGGCACCGATGCGTCGTGAAGGGGGGATGAAGATCATCGAGGACGCGATGCGCAAGCTCGAAAAGCGTCACGACGAGCACATCAAGGTCTACGGCGCGCACAACGAAGAGCGCCTCACCGGCATGCACGAGACCGCGCCCATTCACGCCTTCCGCTGGGGCATCAGCGACCGCGGCGCCTCCGTCCGCATCCCCATGGCCACCTCGAACCTCGGATACGGGTACTTTGAGGACCGCCGCCCCGCGGCGAACATGGATCCGTACCAGGTGTGTTCGATGCTCATGGATACGGTTTGCGGCGATTATTGATCCCGTCATTCCGAGCAAGGTGAAGGATCCCGGGCTGCGGCCCGGGATCCTTTTTCGTTTTCAGTGGGCCCGCAGGTTGTGAATCAAGACGCGAGTGCGTACACGCGGCCCACCCCGGCGCCTCCCGCCGGTCGCGCCTGATACTGTGCGCGGATGCACGATGCGGTGATCGTGGGAAGCGGTGCGGGCGGCGGTGCGGTCGCGTGGCGGCTGGCCGCGGCGGGATGGCGGGTACTGGTGCTGGAGAAAGGGCCGCGGTATGCGCGCGACGACTACCGGCACGCCGCGGGAGGGTTGCAGCCGGGGGACTTCGTGCCGGCGCTCGATTCCGATCCGCACTCGGTCGTGACGCAGCGGACGACCGTGCCGCAGCGGACGACGCTCGGGTGGATTGCGACGTGTGTCGGCGGCGGGACGGTGCACATGGGAGGGTACTTTTACCGCTTCCATCCCGACGATTTCCGGATGCGATCGCGATTCGGCGAGTACCTGGAGATCGCCGACTGGCCGTACGGCTACGCGGAGCTCGAGCCGTACTACACGCTCGCCGAGCGGATGATGGGCGTCTCCGGGGCCGGCGGTGCCGATCCGTTTGCCGGTCCGCGCTCGGCGCCGTATCCGATGCCGCCGCTGGAGGTGCATCCGTTCGCGGCTTCGCTGGAGGAGGCCTGCCGGCGGCGCGGATGGCATCCGTTCCCGACGCCGCGGGCCATCAACTCGCAGGCGTATGACGGGCGGCCTGCCTGCGACTACTGCCAGGTGTGCGCGTCGTACGGCTGTCCGGTCGGTGCGCGCGGGACGTCGCAGGAAACGTTCATCGCACACGCCGAGCAGACCGGACGCTGCGAGGTGCGGCCGTTGTCGATGGTGCGGGAGATCGTGCGCGGCGACGGCGATCGCGTGAGCGGCTGCGCGTATGTCGACGCCGAGGGGCGGGAGCAGTTCGCGGCGGCGCGGGTGGTGTGCGTGTCGGCGTCGGCGGTGGAGTCGGCGCGGCTGCTGCTGTTGTCGAATCTGGCAAACGAGGAGGGGCAGGTCGGCCGTCACCTGCAGTTTCACGCCGTGACGATGGGGCAGGCGTTGTTCGAGCTCGATCTGTTGCGCGACGACGCTCCGTTTCTCGGACGCTCACTTTCCGACTTTTACTTTCTTCCCGAAGGCGTCTCCGACCTGCCGAAGGGGGGCATCATCCGCTTCGGCCGTGCGCCGCAGACCGCGGGGGGAGAGTACTTCACGCTCTCGGAGGCGCAGCGCGTGCTGTACTTCGAAGCGTTTCACGACTTCCTGCCGAACGCGCAGACGTTCGTGACGCTCGACGAGACGATTGCCGATCGCTGGGGCCTGCCGGCGGCGCAGATCCATCTCGACATGCCGGCGCACCATCGCCGCGCGGGCCGCTTTCTCGCCGATCGCGCGTTCGAGATCTACGAGGATCTCGGCGCGACGGAAGGCGTGACCACGGACCTCGGCGGCACGTCGTCGTATCTCGTGCACGGCACCTGTCGCGCGGGACGCGACCCCCGCACTTCCGTGCTCGATCCGTTCTGCCGCGTGCACCGGCTGCGCAATCTCTACGTGGCGGATGGCTCGTTCATGCCGACCTCCGGCGGCGCGTCGACGACGCTCACCATCGCGGCGAACGCTCTTCGCACCGCCGACGCCATCCTCGCGCGCGCGTCGCGAATGGAACTGTAGAGGACAGCCCGGGTCCTTCCAGCGGCTGTGTCCGGATTAACGTCTGTCGATTAATCCATCTTGACGCCTTTACGTTCCTGCATCAAACTCCCGCCTCCACCTGGAGGTCACGCGATGTCTTCTTCCACGGCGTTGTCGGAAGACGCAGGCACTCTCGACGAGGGCGGCAGGAGTGCCGCCGAGCTGCTCGGCAGCTCGAAGTGGTATCTGGCCGCGACTCTGGCCGAACGGGTCGCGACCTGGCGCCGTGCCGGTTCTCCGCGTCACCCGATCGACTACGCCGCCGCCTTGCGGCGGCTGGAGCGGTGGAAGACGCAGAGCGCGTTCGCGAAAAACCCCGGCTTGTGGGATGAGCGTCTCGCGGCGGCTGGGATCCGTGAGGACGAGCTGCTGTACCTCGTCGGTGAGACAGCCGAGGAGGTGCGCGCGCATTCGGAGCCGCCGGCCTGGCTGGCGGCGATCGAAGCGGCGTACGGCGATGGCGGCAGAACGCCGGAATTCGCATGGGAACCGCGTGCGGACCTCGAGCGCTGCCGGTTCATGCCGCTCATCGAGCCGCTGATCCACGACTACCACGCGCGGCTCGAACGGGAAGCGCGCGAGCTGCACTTCCCGCCGGAGATCGCCCGCGCGCTCACATCGCACCTGCCCGACGAGTTTGCGGCGATGCTCAACCGGACGTCGCTCGTCGAGATGCACGTGCTCAAGCTCGAGGAGCAGTTGGAAGGGGAGACGCCGGAAGCGCGCTTCCAGAACTTCCTCGAGAAGCTCCGCGACCAGCGTTACGCGCTCGAAGTGCTGGAGCGCTATCCGGTGCTGGCCCGTCAGATCGTGTTGCGGTTCGAGCACTGGCTGGAGGCGTGCGTCGAGTTGTTGCGGCGGCTTGCTTCCGATGCGGAAGCGATCGCGGAGCAGTGCAACGGCGGACGTCCGCTCGGCATGTTGCGCGACGTCTACGGCGGGCTCTCCGACCTCCACCGCGGAGGACGCTCGGTCTTCATCCTGCTTTTCGAATCGGGGTTCCAGGTCGTCTACAAACCGAAGCCGCTGGGGCTCGAAGCGGCGTTCCAGCAGCTCCTGGCGTGGATCAACGAACGCGGCTTCGCGCCGCCGTTCCGGCAGGCCGTGGTCATCGATCGCGGCGACTACGGATGGATGGAGATGCTGCAGACCGCGCCGTGCGAGGACGACGCCGCGCTGGAGCGGTTCCTCGAGCGGCAGGGGGGCTATCTCGCGCTGCTGTACGTGCTCGACGGCACCGACTTTCATCACGAGAACCTGCTCGCGGCGGGCGAGCATCCGATGCTCATCGACCTCGAGACGCTGTTCCAGCCGTGGCTCAACGTGCCCGACCTGCAGGACGTGGCGGGCGCGCGCGGCGCACCGCTCCGTGCCACCGTGCTGCGCACGAACCTCCTCCCCGAGCGTTCCTCGTGGGGTGACAAGAACGTGGCCGGGGTCGACATCTCCGGGTTCACGGCGCAGGAAGGGCAGCTCATGCCGCGGCCGATGCTCGCCGCCACGGACGGCGGCCGCGACACGATGCGGATGGAGCTGCAGCAGATGCGGATCCCGGCCGGCGAGAGCCGGGCGCGCGTGGCGGGGCGCGAGCTCTCGGTGACGGAGTTCGCGCAGCCGCTGGAAGCGGGCTTCCGGCGTCTCTACGCGCTGCTCGCCGCCAACAGGGACGCTTTTCTCGAGCAGCTCGATCGCTTTGCCGGCAGCGAGACGCGGCTCCTCTTCCGCAACACGATGCAGTACAGCACCGTGCTGCTCGAGAGCTTTCATCCACATGCCCTCGGCAACGCGCTCGAGCGCGACCGTCTCTACGACAGCCTCTGGCTCTTTCACCCGCAGCGCCCGTTCCTCCGCAGCATTGCGGAATGGGAGCGCGCCGATCTCCACAACGGCGACATCCCGCTGTTCGTCACGAACGCGGACAGCCGCGACGCGCTGCACTGGCGCGGCGGGCGGCTGACGCGGTTCTTCGCCGACAGCGGGATCGAGCGTGCGCGGCGAAGGGTGCGCGAGCTTTCTCCGGTCGACTGCGAGCGGCAGGTGGCGATCATTCGCGACTCGTTCGAGGCGCTGCGCGTCAGCGAGCAGCCCGCACCTCGCGCGTCCTACGAGCTCGTGCCCCGGCCGACACGCCCGCAACCGGAAGAACTGCTCGCGCTCGCGCGACAGGCCGCCGACCGCATCGTCGAGCGATCGTTTGCCAACGATCGCGAGGCGCACTGGCTGACGCTCGACTACCGCGATCCGAACGGCTGGCAGGTCGTGCCGGCCACCCCCGACCTGTATCGCGGACTCCCCGGCATCGCCTTCTTCCTCGGCTACCTCGGCGCCGCAACAGGGGAGGCGCGCTATACCGACGTCGCGCGCAAGGCTCTGTTCGCGCAGAAGCTGCACATCGCTGCCGACCCCAAGGTCGTCAGCGGTATCGGTGCCTTCAACGGTTGGGGCGGGGTCATCTACGCGGTCGCGCACCTCGGCCGCCTCTGGAACGACGCCGCGCTGCTGGACGAGGCGGAGTCGTACGCCCGCCTCCTGCCGGAGCTGATCGCACACGACGAGATGCTCGACCTGGTCGTCGGCTCCGCCGGTGCGATCTGCAGTCTCGCCGCGCTCGATCAGGGAGTGTCCGGATCTCTGATGCTCGCCTGCGGCGAGCGGCTACTGGCGAAGGCGGAGGCGCAGCAACGCGGCCTCGGATGGCGCATGCCGATCGCCGGCGACCGCGCGCTTGCCGGCATCTCCCACGGCGCCGCCGGCATCGCGCTGGCGCTGCTGCGGCTGTACGGCCGCACCGGCGACGAGCGATTCCGCGAGGCCGCGATCGGCGGGATGGAATTCGAGCGCTCGCTCTTCTCGCAGGTGGAACAGAACTGGCCCGATCTGCGCGAAGGCGCCGATGAAGGCGTCGACAGCAGCGACGGGCTTCACTACATGCTGGCGTGGTGTCACGGCGCGCCCGGAATCGGCCTCGCGCGCATCGCCGGGTTGCCGTGGGTCGACGATGCCGAGGTGCGCCGGGAGATCGACGTCGCGGTGCGCGCGACGCTGGCCGGCGGCTTCGGCGCGAACCACAGTCTCTGCCACGGCGATCTCGGCAACCTGGAGCTGCTCTTCGCGGCGGCGCGGCTCAACAACGACGCCGAGCTCGAAGAACGTGCATGGCGGATCGCCGGCGGCATCGCCGACAGCATCCGTAAGGACGGCTTTCTCTTCGGCCTGCCGGGCGACATCGAGACCCCCGGATTGATGGCGGGTCTGGCGGGCATCGGCTACGCCCTGGCGCGGCTCGCCCGCCCCGACTTTTTCCCGAACGTACTGACACTCGAGCACTGAAATCTCACCTGCGCCGGGCAGGTGGTGGCGGGGATCGCGCGGCCAGCGACCTCCCGCTCGAATCGACGAACGGCCGACGAAAGGAGACGAGACATGAAGAAACGAGACGTCATTCGTGCGTGGCGTGACGGGGAGTACTACTCCTCATTGTCGAAAGACGAGCGGGCGGCGCTTCCGGAAAGCCCCGCCTCGGTCATCGACATCAGCGATGACGTCCTCGCCAGCATCAGCGGCGGCTGCAGCTACACCGGCACCTGTCCGACGTCGGCCTACTGCAGCCCCTGTCCTCCGAAACACTGCTACTAGCTGAAGAAAGGAAAAGAGCCATGAAGAAAAGAGACGTGATCCGCGCCTGGCGCGACGGTGAGTACTACTCTTCTTTGTCGAACGACGAGCGTGCAGCGTTGCCGGAAAGCCCGGCCTCGGTCATCGACATCAGCGATGACGTGCTGGCCAGCGTCAGCGGCGGTTGCAGCTATGCCGGCAGTTGCCCGACGTCCGGCTACTGCAGCCCCTGCAAGGGCAACCCCTGCTACTAGGTCTGGTACGTGGGGCGGGCTTCGGCCCGCCCTGCATCGTCGGCCGGTAATTGCGCGCCGACCAGTTCCGCGTACCGGCCGCCCCGCCGCAACAGCTCGTCGTGGCGCCCCTGCTCGACGATCTCGCCGTTCTCCATGACCAGGATCATGTCCGCGCGGACGACGGTGGAGAGGCGATGTGCGATCACCACTCGCGTCGCGCGAAGGCGCTCCAGCTCTTCGAGCACCTCGCGCTCCGATTCCGTATCGAGATGACTGGTCGACTCGTCGAGCAGCAGGATCGCCGGATGGCGCACCAGCGCGCGCGCCAGCGCAATGCGCTGCCGCTGACCGCCGGAGAGTGACGCGCCGCCTTCCGCAAGCGGAGTGTCGTAGCCGAGGGGGAGGGTCATCACGTACTCGTGGATGTGCGCCTTCTTCGCCGCTTCGACGATGCGAGGCAATGACAGCGATTGATCGCCGAGGGCGATGTTGCTGCGGATCGACTCCGCGAAGAGATACGGCTGCTGCAGCACGATCCCGAGCTGGCGCCGCAACGAGGTGAGCTCCAGCGTCTCGAGCGGAAGCCCGTCGTAGAAGATCCTGCCGCTGGTCGGTCGATACAGACCCATCAGCAGCATCGCCAATGTCGACTTGCCCGCACCCGAACTGCCGACCAGCGCCACGAAGCTGCCGGGCTCGATCTCCAGCGAGACGTTGCGCACTGCATCCGGCCGCATCGGCGAGTAGCGAAAGCTCACGTTCTCGAGCGTGATGCGGCCGCTCAGCGGCGGCGTCTCCATTGCCTGTTCCGACTGCTGTTCCGGCGGCGCATCGAGCACGTCGTCCATACGATCCATGTAGCTCGCGAGGAGCTGGAGCTGTACGGCCGTCGAGACCAGAGACGTGAGCGGCGTCAGGAAGCCCATGGCCAGCGCGCTCACCGCCAGCATCGTTCCCAGGGAGAGATTGCCCGCCAGCACCTGCGACGCACCGAACGCCAGCACGACGAAGGGGGAGGCGGTGGTGAGCGTGTTGATGCCCGCTTCGAAGAAGGCGTCGAGCCGCCCGCGTGCAAGCGAGACATTGAGCTCGTCGACGAAGAGGTTCGACCAGCGCTCGACCGCCTGCTGCTCCGCGCCGAGCGCCTTCAGCGTGGCGATGCCGGAGAACATCTGCACCTGGTACGTCTGCGACCGCGCCTGCACCTGCAGCGTCTTCGACATCAGCTCCGCCTGGCGGTGCCGCGTCGTCAGGAACAGCAGCACGCGCAGGAAGCCGAGGCCGAGGACCAGGAGCGCGATCGTGGAATTGGCGGCGAAGAGCACGGCCAGATAGAGACACGCCAGTGCTCCGTCGAGCAGACCGGTGAGCGTGCCGGCGGTGAGGATCTCGCGGATGGTGGTGTTCGAGTTGAGGCGCATCATCAGGTCGCCGGACGAACGCTGATGGAAGAACGCGTACGGCAGCGCGACGAGGTGCTCGACGAAATCGAGCGTGATCTTCGAGTCGAGCCGCGTGCGCAGATGGAGCATCAGGTGCGCGCGTACGAGCGCGGAGACGAAGTCGAAGAGCGCGACGGCGCCCAGCGCGAGGCCGAGAACGAGCAGCAGGGAATGGTCGCGGTCCGGCACCACGCGATCGACGATGAGGCCGGTCAGCAGCGGCGTCGCCAGCGCGAGCAGGCGTAAGACGACGGAAAGGGCGAGGATGCGCCGCAGCAGCGGCGACTGCGCGAGCAGCTCGCGCACATAGCGCATGACGCCGGTGCGGGGAGTGCGCGCGCGAACGAAGTCGTTGCCGGGCTCGAACAGCAGCGCCACGCCGGTGAAGTACTTGCCGACGTCGGCCAGCGTCACGATGCGCCGGCCGGTTCCGGGATCGACGATGCGCACGCTGTCGCCTTTCAGCTCTTCGAAGACGACGTAGTGATGAAAGCCCCAGTGCAGCATCGTGCCGGGTTCGAGGAAGCGAAGATCGGCGATGTTCTCGATCTTCACGCCGCGCGCGCGCAGCCCGTGGAAGCGTGCCCCTTTGACGACGCTGAGCGCGTCCGCGCCGTCGCGGCCGATGCCGAGCAACTGCCGCACGTCGTCGAGACGCAGCACCTTGCCGTGATAGCTGAGGACCATCGTCAGGCAGGCCGCGGCGCAGTCGGTCTCCATGGTCTGGCGGACGAGCGGAATGCGCCGCCGCTTGCCGAGCCGCAACAGCGAGCGCCACCCGCTCACCAGAACCTCGCATACATCGCCGCGCCAAAGAGCAGAGCCGCGCCGAGCAGCGCAATCACGATCCGATACGCCTGACGCGCCCACCGCGGCTCCACCTCGAGCAGGTGCGCTTCGTCCGCGTTCCCACGCTGGTACTGGTCCAGCGCCTCCGCCCGATACAACTGCGCCACGTCCGCCCGAATCGCCGTATACCGAGCCGCCTCCCGCTCCTCGCGCTCCCGCGCCTCGGCCTCTGTCTCCACCGGCTCCTGCCGCATCTCCCGCATTATGGCACTGCGGCAGGTGACGACGAGAGCCGCCGAAGCGGCAGGCATCCGCGTGTTCCGTTCGTGTTTAAGTCCCGAAGTATTGACAGCTATCGTTCAGCTCGGGTAGCATTCCGGCAATCGGTCTCAGCAGGATCCAACAAGACAATTAAGTGTCGCACCTGGACACCGGCTTCGGTGGCCGGCCGCGCTCGCGCGCGTGCCGAGTCGACCGTTGCGTGGGAGCGTCGCACGACGCTCTGCAGGAGCGGTGTGCGCGTGCGGGAGGGAGAGTCATGAACGCAAGCGTGAATGTGCAGTCATTGGCGGCAACGGCAGCGGGTGTCGCGAACCTCGTCCCCGATCGGCGCCTGCGGGAGGCGCTCGGAAGAAGCTTCTCTCGCGCTGCCGCCTCGGTCGAGGCGATCGAGGGCTGCTTCGAACTGCTGCCCGCGAAGCGCTGGTCCGACGAGATGCTCTCGACGTTTTTTCATTCGTGGAAAGCGACGCACCTCAAGATGCTCGGGATCTACGGGCTCAGTTGCCGGATCCAGCGGCTGGCGCTGACTGAAACCGGCGAAGCGCGAGAGCAACTGTGGATGGCGGCCGCGCGGAACGCCGAGACCAGCCACGAAGACCTCGGCCTCGATTACGACGGGGTGACCCACGCCGCGCTGTACGACGACCTGGCCCGCTCGTTCCTGCCGAACGACGCATGGCTGATGGAAGTCAACGGCGTCCCCGCGGCGCTCGACTTCAAGCGGTGGGTCTACGGAAAGATGGTCGTCGGTGACGTCGCCACCGGACTGCTGACGAACATGTTCTCGGAGATCTACAACCACGCCGAGTACACGCTCGCGCTGGAGGCGTTCACCGAGCTCGTGGAGCGGCACTACCGCTTCACCGAGGCGGAGAAGGAGCGCGCGCTCTGCTACATCCGCGCGCACGTCGGGGACGAGACGGAGATGAAGCATTTCCTCGTGGTCGTCGATGCGCTCGAGCGGTACAACCGCGCCCGCGGCCTCGTCATCGATTACGAAGCGGCGGAAGCGCTGTTCACCGAGTATCTGGAGCGCCTCGGCTCGGCCATGAGCCAGCTGCGGCTCCGGATGACGAGGGAGCGGTGAGGGGCAACATGCAGGCGGCCAGCGTCGCGGCATCTTCGTTCGCCGTCGAAACGTGCGCGGAGCTCGCGGCCAGCGTCGCGGCGATCGAGGCCATGCACGCGTACGTGCGGCGGCTCTCGGTCACGGCCAGCCGCCGGCGCCTGCGCGGCGAGGACGTCTGCGACCAGAGTCTCCCCGTCGAGCTCTTCGCACTCCGTCCGCCGCGGACGGCCGTCCCGCCGCTCGTGCTCCTCGGCGGCATGGGACCGCTGGCGGGCGCCAACGGCTTCGCCCGGGCGTGCGCAGTCTTCGGCGAGAGCCGGGAGATCGTGCTTCTGCAGGCGTGCTCGATTCCCGACCGGACGGGGGCCGTGCTCGCGGACGCGCGCTCGCGTGGCGCCACGTCGCCGGAACACGTCGCGGTCGTCGACGCGCTCGACGCCGCGTTGCACGAGGCGGTCGGTCATGTCACCTCGCCGTCGCGCGCGATCGACGTCATCGCCTTGTGCAATGCCGCGCATGCGTTCCTCCCGGAGGTGTTCGAGCGGATGGCGAATCGTCACGTACGCCTGATCTCCCTCGCGGAGTGTGTCGTCGACGCGCTGGCGCGGCGCGCCGGAGCGGCATTGATCCTCAGCACCGTCGGAACGCGTGTCGCCCGTGTCTTCACGCGCCGGCTCGACGAAGAGGGCCTTCGCTACGTCGAGCCGTCCGACGCGATCCAGGAGAAGTTGATGCGCGCGATCTACGCGGGCGTCAAAGCGCTCGACTGGAAGACGGCGGCCGCCGCGGGCGAGGCCGTCCTCACCGAACTCCTCGCCGCGAATCCCGACGTCGATTGCATCGTCGCCGGCTGCACGGAGATCCCGGAGATCCTCGAGCTGCTGAAGCGGAGCGGCAGCGGCGATCTGAAGAAACGGCTCGCGGACATCGAGGTCCTCGACCCGGTCGAGCTGGCCTTGCAGGCCGTGGCCGGCAACGGGAGAGCGGCATGAACGCGCAAGTCCAGCCGCACTACGACGCCTTCTTCCGCACGTTCACCACCGAGCGTTACCAGCGATACGTGTCGGGCCTCGAGGAGACGCTCGGGCCGCACATCTACCGCTTCGCCACGACGCCGCTTTTCCTGCCGCGGGAACGGTTCGACCGCCTCGCGGAGATCACGAACTCGGTCGTGAAGCTGCTCGCCGCGCCGCGCTATCAGGAGATGGTCACCAGCACTCCCTGGTTCATGGCGCAGTATCCACTGCGGCCCTCCGACTACTTCGGCTGCGTCGACTACCACGTGTCGAACGACGGCGAGAAGCTCATCGAGGTGAACTTCTGCCCGCCCGGACACGTCGGTCTCACCGAGCTGTTCGAGCGGCGCTTCCACGAGGCCTTCGAGCTCGGCTCCGCGCCGCGGATGAACGAGGGCTTCGAGGAGACCCTCGTCCGTCTGGTCACCGATGACGGCAGGCACCGCCGCGTGGCCATTGCCGTCAATCACGGCGCGCGCAGCCGCAACTACGTGCCGCATTACCGGTACGTCGAACGGATTTTCGCGGCGCACGGCGTCGACGCGACGCTCGTGCATGCGAAGGACGTCGAGCTCGACGCCGATTCCCGCCCGTCGTGGAATGGCGAGCGGTTCGACCGGATCTTCAATCTCGTCATCCCGCGCAACATGCAGTACGAGCCGGAGCCGTTCGAGCGCTACATGGAGGCGTTCCGCGTCCATCCGTCGCTCTTCTATCCGAATCCGCTGGGGTGGAAGCTCGCCACGAAGGCCTTCCTGACCGTCTGCTCGGACCTCGGCCGCGACAGCTTCGGGCTCGCGGACGAAGACCGCGAGCGCATCGAGAGTGCGACGCTCGAGACGCACCTGCTGTCCCGTTTCGGCAGCGCGGGCGAGGTCGCCGATCACTTTGGCGGCAGCGCGAACGTCGTCCTCAAACCGCTCGACGACTATCACGCGCGCGGCGTGTTCATCGCGCCTTCGACCGAACAGTTGGAGCGCGTGTTCACGGAAGAACGGCAGCGCTACGTCGTGCAGCGCTACTTCCGATCGGGGAGCACGCCGCGCATCTCGCCCGAGGGGGAGATCGGGACGTATCACCACTCGGTGAGGGTCGGCTTCGTCGACGGCAAGGCGTACAGCGTTCGCAGCTACAGCTACACCGATCCGCTGGGGTGGGACGAGATCACGCCGGTGGTGCTCGTCTGACGAACGCACGCATGGAGGAATGGAAAGAGCCGCCGCGCTTCCTCGAGAGCGAGCCGTTCGCGTACTCGAAGCGCTATGCCGAGGAACATGGATGCGACCTCGCCATCGCGGGATCGATCGGCATCGGCAGCCTCGTTTGCTACACGCGCCTGGTCGAGGAATTCGCGTTGCGCGCCGGCCGGCCGGTGCGGCTGCTGACGGTGCCGCTGGATTGTTCCTATGACGGCCGGCGCTCGGCGGGGGAGACGGACTATCCGCTGTGGGAAAGCAATCCGTACATCGAGACGATCGTGAACGCGGACGACATCGATCCCGCGATCTCCGGCCATCTCAGCGCGGAAATGGACAACTTCTGCCAGGCGCGCCACGAGATCGAAAACCTCTGCGCGCCGTATGGGCTTCGTCCGCGCGCGTTGCGGGGATCGCTCTTCCTGTCGGCCGAGGAGATGCAGTGGGGCCTCGCGCAGCTCGCGGGGCTGCAACGTCCCGTGATCTGTCTCTGCCCGTATGGGCGTTCGTCGAGTCTCCCCGGATCGCCGTGGTACCTCGATCGCTGGCTGGAGCTGGTGCACGCGCTGGACGGTGCGGCCGGCCTCTTTCAGGTTGGAAACGAGAACTTCGAGCAGAAGCCGCTGCCCGTGTTCACGCCGGCGACGACGATCCGCAAAATCATCGCCCTGATCTGGGCGAGCGATCTGTACATCGGATTCGATACTGGTCCGACGCACATCGCCACCGCGCTCGGGAAACCGGCGGTGGTGTTGTGGGATGCAGTGCGCAAGGCGCCGCTGGAAGAGAGCAAGCAGCCCGGCTTCAGCATCGCCCACATGAACCGCTGGGCGTATCCCCAGAACCGGAACCTGGTGATCCTCGGCGAGAAAAAACGCGAGGTGCTCGACTGGTGTCTCGAGTACGCGTTCGAGACCATCGCCTCATTCCCCAAGGACCGGCGCTGAACGTGAGCAAAGCCGCCGTGTTGTTCCTGCTGCACGACAACATCCATGTGCTCGAGCGCAACTTCGCGGCCGTCGACGCGCGGATGCAGCGCACGTTCGGCGAAGTCGTCTATTGCATTTACGAAAACGACTCGACCGATGGCACCGCGGAATGGATTGCCGATCTGGCGGCGCGACGCACCGACGTGCACCTGCTGTCCGAAGTGGGATACCGCCCGGCGCGAGCGGACGGATCGTGGACGCCGTGGCGCCTCGAACGGATGGCCGCGTGCCGCAATCGCTGCCTCGATCTCGCGCGACGGCACGCGCCCGACGCCGATTGCGCGATCGTGCTGGACATCGACTTTGCGTCATTCGATCAAGTGCACATCGCCGATGCCATTCGCGAGATCGACGAGCTGCATCCTCGATGGCAGGCGTTGTGTGGCAGCGGCATGAGCCAACTCGATCTGGGAGTGTTCGGATCGGTCATGCGCGTCATTCCGACGCGCGGCGATCTGCCGGTGCGGCTGTTCGACATCGCCGCGCTGCGCACCGACCCGCCCCAGGATCTGCTGGCCACCGCGGCCATGGTGCGCCCGGCATACGAGCCGCCGATGCGTGTGCGATCGGCATTCGGCGGCATCGCCGTCTACAAACCCGACGTGCTCTATGCACTCCGCTATGAAGGCGGCGACTGTGAGCACATCTCCATTCATGAGCGGATGCAGGAGGTGTTCATGTCTCACAAATTGAGCCCGCTGATGGTCGCGCTCGGGGATTGACGCCATGACGAACATCCGCATCGCCTACATCAACCTGAGCAGCCGCACCGAACGCCACGACGCGTTTCTGCGCAACAACCGCGCGGAGCTCGACGCGTCCGGCTTGCCCTGGCACCGCGTCGAAGGCGTCGACGGACGGGAGCTCGCGAGCTCCACGACCACGGACGCACTGACCGCGCGCGGGATCATCGCCCGCGAAGGACTGTCGGCCGGCTACGAGCCTCATACCTGGGGCCATCTCGGCTGCGCGCTGGCGCACCGCTCCGTCTGGGAAGAAGCGGCCCGAGGCAACGACGACGACGTGCTGGTGATCCTCGAAGACGATGGACAGGTCGGTCCGCGATTCGGGACGCGTTTGCGGCGCGCGCTGGAGCTGGCAACCCGTCGCGCACCGTGGGACGTCGTGCACCTCGGTTTCAATCCGGACGTCGTGCTCCGGATCCGCCTCGACTGCCCGCGCATGGACCTGCGTCTCGCCTGCGAGGTCGACGGCCGTCCGGTCGCGGTCGGTGAGCCGTTCCCGGTGTCGTGGCCGGACGCCGCCTCCGACGACGAACTGCTGATCGCGCGAGTCCTCGATCTGCGCGGACTCTGTGGCTACGCCGTGACCGCGCGCGGCGCGCGGCGGCTGCTCGAAGTCTGCTTTCCGTTGACGGCGACGAGCATCGACGGAACCATCAACCGCAAACTGCAGGAGGGTCTGCTGACCACGCTGATCGCGCTTCCGCCGCTGGTGATGTCGGCCAACGACCACTCGATCTCCGACACCGCGCCTTCGCCGTCGTCGCGCTACAACGAGTTCATTCCGCCGGTGGCCCGATGAAAGACAACCGCTATTACGCGGAACGGTTCCCGCTCGCCATCTACGACTCCCGCCCCGTGCCGTGCGGCGAGACGCGCGGCTACGAGGTGCACATCCTCACCCGCGAGAAAGACCGGACCATGGCCTTCTGGGCGCTCAAGTCGTTCTATCACCAGCTCGGCGAACGTCCGCCGCTGGTCGTACACGATGACGGGTCGCTCTCCGCGGAGTCGTTCCGTTTGTTCGGGGAGCATTTCCCGGGGTGCAGCGTGATCTCCGCCGCCCAGGCCGACGCCGACCCGCGCCTGCGCGAGGCCCTGCGGCCGCTGCCGCTGTGCGAGCTGTGGCGGTTCCGGTGCGAGTTCCAGCTCGCGAAGAAGCTGTTCGACTTTGCCGTGTTCGCGACCGAGCCGTTCGTCGTGGGGCTCGACTCCGACATCCTGTTTTTCCGCCAGCCCTCCGCAATTCTCGAATGCGCCAGGGCTTCCGCGCCGTTCATGTCCTCCGACTATCAGGAGGCGTACGACTTCGACAACACGCTGATCCGGAAGGCGAATCACGACTTTGAGCTGGTGCCGCGCCTGAACTCGGGATTGTTCGGTTTGCGCAGAGAGGCGTTCGACTTTGCTGTCGTCGAGAGCCTGCTGCAGGCGTGCGTGGACGCGTCGCCCGCGCGCCGCTTTCAGTTCTGGAAAGGATGGCTGGAGCAGAC
>DASPHZ010000098.1:0-70543 GCA_035629395.1 Thermoanaerobaculia bacterium | reverse complement strand
CGCGCCTCCCGCCGCCGCTGAAGCGGCGAACGCGCGGCAAAGAACTCTTCGCCTGCACCGCCTTTCGATCGATTCGTACGATCCACACCGATCGTCACTCGTCTTCAGTACCTGTGCAGAGGTTCCCTAGCTGGGCATCGTAGTCTCGCGCGCCCATCCTCAGCAACCCGGTATCGCGATCGTACAGCCCGCCACCGAAGCCGAAGGGCTGAAATCCCGGATTCGTATCGATCAGGACCTTACCGTATTCGTCGTATGCGAGCCGTTGTGCAGTCGTACCGTCAGCAACATCGACAACCAGGCGCGGCGAGCCGATGAGGTCGGAGACGATGCGATAGGTCTTACCGCCTTTAAGCATGTAATCCGGCACGTTGCGGCGGGAGCCGTAAACGAAGCGGCTCGCGACCATACCCGCGCCGTCGAGTTCCACAACCACCTTGTGATCCGAGTAAAGCCAGCCCTGAACGAGTACGCCGTTGACCTTCTTTCCGATGCGGCGATGCTGTCCGTCGATGACGTATTCGATCGCTCGTCCTGGCGACGCCACGGAGCGAAGGTTGCGGAACGCGTCGTAGCCATAAGTCGTCGTCGCGCCACCGGTCGTACGGGATCTGAGCGCTCCCGACCTGTAGTACTGAAACGTGGAGTCGCCGTATGTCGAGAGGCGATCGCCGTCGTATGTCGCCATATCGGCACCGCCAACGAAACGATGTGCAGTGCGGTTACCAATTCCGTCGTAGTCATATTCGGCAATGACTACTCCGTCTCTGGTCACGGAGTCGAGTTGGCCGGCAGCGTCGTAGTTGAATACTGAGACGGTCGGCGTACCGCCCATCGCTTCGCTCATCGTTCGGATACGACCCGCTGCATCATGGACGTACGTGAAAGTCGCCAGCGCGACTCCGTCGAGCTTTGCCTCATACGTCTCGACCTCGTCGAACGAGTTGTACGACCAATGGTCCGATACCCGCCCCAGCAGCGTGTCGCTCAGCAGGCCTGTCTCCGGATCGTAGTGCAACGCCAGATCGCCTGCGCTGCGCAACAGACCGTCATGGTCATAACCATAAGAGGCTCCGTTTTCACTGCTGAGCCGAAGATTTTCATCGAAGGACCGCGTGACCGTGCCCGAGATGTCGCCCGACCACGTCGTCCCCGTGAGGAGTGGCCCATCGAAGGTAAAACTCGTGATTTCCCCATCGGGGTTCTCGATCGTCGCAACATCCCCGGTTTGGGCGGCATAACCAATGATGTAGGTACCGTCGTTGGTCACCAGCGATCCGATACGTCCTTGCGAGTCCTGCTCGTATTCAATCGTCTCCCCGTCCGGCAGCGTCGTACGCCGTAAATTGCGGTCTTTGTCCCACGAGAGTCGTGTTTCCGCACCGTCCGGGCGCGTGTAAGTCTCGAGGAGGTTTGCGGTATTGAAGTCGAACGTGTGAGAGCCGCTGCCACCGGGCGTCGCCGTTTCGAGGTTGCCAGCAGCGTCGTAGGTAAAGGACATCGCGCGGCCACCGGGCAGGCTCTGTTCTTTGAGACGGCCGGCGGCGTCATATGAGAACGTGAGAGTGCGCGCCGCGGCGTCGGTTACCGAAGTCAATTCGTTCCGCGTGTTGTAGCCGAGTGTCAGCGAGCGAGCGCCGGCGGTAATCGTCTTCAGCCGGCCGCGTTCATCGTACGTATAAGCGATGGTGGCGCGTTCTGGCGAGATGATCGACGTCACTGCGCCTTTCGCATCGAGCACCATCGTCGCGCGGCGGCCAGCCGGTGTGCGAGCCTCGAGGTGCCGCGTCAGCGCGTCATACGCGAGCGTCCAGAGATGACCATTCCGGCCGATGATTTGCTGTACCGTCTGGATTGACAGCGGATCATCAGCGTTCGCGAGCGTCGCTTCGCGAACGTGCGTGAGCGCGAGCGAACGCCCCCCGGCGGTCGATATGGAGAACTGTTTGGAGAAGATTGCCTGCATCCCGAACCGAGGATCAGACGCAGTCGTCGAGCTCATCGTCGTGCCGTCCGGCATCGTGGTCGTCGTGCCCCCCGGGGTTCCGGTCTTGATCGTCTGCAGGCCATCAATCGCGGTCTCGACCCAGCGCGTCACGAGGTCGGCACCCGCGGCGACCTGGTATTGCTGGGCGCGTCCTTCGGCTGAGGACCGGGTGACCGCGTATTGCCGCGCATCCCCGGTGCGATCTAATCCGATGAAGCCACCACGCGGATCTTCGTCCTTCGTAAGGAGACCGTTTTCGTCGTATGTAAACGTGTGCACGCCGTGGCGTTGGTCCACTAGTGTCTCGAGCAATCCGTCCGCGTTGTACGTGAAGGAAATTTGCTCCCGCGCGGGATTAGCGACCGCGCTGAGGTGTCCGTCCGTCAGGGTGAGGGAGGTGCGCTGACCTCCGGGCGCGACGACAGCGGCCGGGGTGCCGTCCGCTTCACGCTCGATCGTAGTTCGATTTCCATACGGGTCCTGAACGGCAACGAGTCGTCCAGCATTGTCGTATTCCAGCGTCTCGATGGTATCGGCCGTCATCGTATCGACGGTTCGCACATGGCGGCCGCCCTCGAAAACATAGGCGCGCGCGCCATCTGCAGAAGGCAACAGGATCGCGCCTACTCGACGTGCCGCGGGAAAGGCTTCTGCTGCGCGTCGAATCGCGTTCAGCTCCGAGTCGGCAATGTACACACTGCCGTCCGGACCGGTGGCAATGTCGAATGGGTAGTTCACCTCGGTCGAACGTGCCCGAGCACCGTTCGGCGCGAGACGGAACTGTCGCGTCGTCGGATCGCCCGCGAATGTCGTAATGACACCGTTCGGCGCGATCGCACGCACACGCCCGGATTGCCCGCTGATGCCGTTCTCGCCGACGAGCAACGTACCGTCAGATGCGACGGCCATTCCGAGGACGCCGTTGCCGATCGCACCGGCAGTGGCGAGCTGGCCGTCCTGCACTTTCGGGTTCGTAACCGGCGAGCCGCCCACTAAGAGCAGGCTGCCGTCAGGCGTGATCTTCAAGATCGTCCCGCCGCCGGTGACGTACAACGTCCCGTCTGCGGCAGCGGCGATTTCCGAACAGAAAAGCGATGCCGCGGACGCGCGAACGGTTTGACCCGTCTGGTAGGCGAGACTCGTCCCCGTCCCGGCGATCGTAGAAGCAAACCCGTCGACCGTGACACGGAAGACGCGGCGAAGATCAGCGACGTACAACGTCCCGTCAGGACCGAACGCGATGCCGCGCGGCTGCATCGGGACCGCGATCGCGGGGACGTTGTTCACGACTGCAGTCGGATGCGGCGGCAGCTGGCCTGTGCCCGCGACCGTTTCGAGCAACCCCGCGCGAATGCGACGGATACGACGATTCCCGCTGTCGTTGAAGTATACGGTGCCGTCCGGCGCGACCGCGACATCGAAGGCGTTGATCGGGTTACCAGCCGCCGGCTGATTGTCAGGCGTGAAGCCGCTCTGCTCGCGACGACCGGCAATGGTCGTGAGTTGTCCCTGCCGGTCAACCTTCCGGATCGTCCGGCCCTCCGATAAGTAGAACGTCCCGTCCGGCGCCACCGCCACGGAAACTGGAAATGTGAGCTTCGTGGAAGTCGCCGGCCCATCAGAACCGGTGTTGCAGCACTCACCTGTTCCAGCAACGGTCGTCAGGCTCGATTCGCCCGTCTGTTTCGGATCGCTCTCGCGCCTCGTGCCGTTTCCTTCATACAACACTCGACCGACGCCGTCGTAGAAGCGTTGCGCACTGAAGCCCCAGCCGCCGAATCCCGTATCGCGCGTATTGAAGCTCCCGAGCAGGACGTCGAACCTCTGGGTCAATCGAACCTGCATGCGCGCCGACGTCGACGTCATCGGTCCGGTGCCGGGCTGCGCCCAAGCGTTCAGCAGGCCACCAGGCGTCGCGAAATACGCGTCATACACATAGGCGATCTCGATTTCCGCGTTCCGAGCGCCCGTGACATTTCGGCCGTAGGCATCTGCTCCGTCCCAGTCGATCGTGTGCGAGAGATTGGCGCCGGGCTGGAACGTTTGCCGGATCCGCCGACCCGCAATGTCGGCGGTAAGCTCGACGGCACGGAGCGGCACCGGCGGTTGTGCGCCGGTCAACTGCACCTTCACTTTGGATCGAGTTCGTGCGGTGCGCGCACTGTTGTATTCGAGCGAGTAAGGCGTTCCAACGATCGGAATGCTCTCAGAGAGAGTCTGCCCAGCGCAGTCGACGATGGACCAGCCTTGCTCGTTGCCGGAGTTGCAATTGTCGCCCGAGGGGGTCCATGACGGGTTCGGCTGGTTTGGCGAGCCCGCACCGGCCCCCGGTACGAGCGGCCAGTCTGGCCAGTTATGATCGATGGGGGTGAAGTGATTCGTCGGAACGCGCCACAGACTCTGGCCCGCTGCGTACAGCGTCGCGAGCGTCGCGCGCTCGAAGTCGTTGATGCCAAGCGCCGCAAGCGTCGTGGGACTGTCGGCTGCACCGTCGCCGTTGGCGTCGAGCTCGGCGAGTCCCGCGGTGATCGTGAGAACCTTTAGGACACGACCATTGTCCGACCCGATCCACGTTGCACGCTGCCGGTCGTAATAGCCGGTCGGAACCACGCCACCGACGGGGAACCCGACGAAGTTTTCAACATAGAAGAAGACGGGTTGCGAGAAGCGAATCTCGGTTGCCCCGGCAGCGACGGCTTCGTCCGCGCTCATCTCGACGCAGTAGGTATATGCGCTTGACGGCGGCAGTGCAGCGGGCATTGCATTCGGCCCGAACGGGCCAACCGTGAACTCCGTCGCGCGGATGCTCAGCGCTGGTGCGGCAATGGTCGATCCGTCTGCGAAAGCGAGTGTGGCGCTGGTCCCGGACGGGATGAGCACTGTTGCGCGCCGGCTTCCATCCTCATCGCTTACGGATGTTCCCCGCGCGACCTGCATGGATGACGAATTCATCGTAACGGTGGTCACGGCATCGTCGTAGCGGACGAGCGCGACGTCATCGATAATCCGGTACTCGTTCCACTTCGAAACGACGAGACGGTGCGCAGGAACGTGACCGGCCTTCGCGAATGAGACGTGGAGCGTCCCGCCGCCATTCACGACGAGATCGTACCCACCATCCGCACGGCTCACGGTCTCGCCGAATTCCGGGTGATTGTGAATGGTTACTTTCACCCCACCTAACGGCGCACCGGTGGTGTTCCGGACGATGCCCCGCAACACAGTGGCACGTTCGTCCGCAATCGTTTGAGGCGCCACGCCGGTCTGGATGGGAGTGGCACCCGTGAACAGGAACGAGACTTCCTCGAGGAATGAAGGGACGACGGTGGGGTCGGCCGGTGGCGCGATGGGATCGGGTGGCAGCGGTTCCGGCGCGGCGATGGTGACTCGCGCGGATGCGGTGAACGTCTCGAAGGCCGCTGCAACGTTCGCGCTGCCGACCGCACGAGCCGTCGCGAGGCCGCTTGCATCCATCGTGACGACCGTTGCATTCGATGATGTCCACGTCGCGGCAGCGGTGACGTCGACCGGTGTTCCATCGGTGCGCGTCGCGATCGCGTGGAACTGAACCGTGTCACCGACGACCGCCGCGGAGACACCTGGGGTAACGGACAGGTTGATGAAATTGACGACCGTGAACGCGGCGGCGCTGACGCCGGTGCCTCCGGCGGTCGTGATCGAGATCGGGCCGGTCGATGCGCCGGCAGGGACCGCGGTGATGAGCTCCGTCGTCGTGGCCGCGACGACGATCGCGGGCGTGGGGCCGAAGCGAATCTGATTTTCGTTCGCGACCGCGCTGAAGTGCGAACCGCGGATGGTCACCGCCGTGCCGGTTCGGCCAGATGCGGGAACGAATGACGTGACTTCCGGGGGAAGCATGAACGTGTACGCGGCGGGGAGGGTTGCGTCGCCGCCTTCCGTGCGAACGGTCAGATCCACTGTGCCCGCAGGAACAGCGGGCGTCGTGACGGTTGCCGTCGTGGGGTCTTCGACGATCACCGTGCCGGCTGGAGTCGTCCCGAAGTAAACGTCGGTGGCGCCGGTGATGAACTCCGTTCCTCGGATCGTCGCATTCTGGCCGCCCACAGCCGGCCCCGTTGAGGGCGTCACCTGAGTGACGGTCGGAGGGACCACGTACGAGTACGCATCCGGCAGCATGACCGTGCGAATGCCGTTCGAGACCGCGACGTCGACTGTCCCGCCGCTTCCCGCGGGTGCGATTGCCACGAGCTCACCGCCGCCGACGTAGGTAAGATCCGCAACGACGGTCGTTCCAAACGTTGCGCTCATTCGACCGGGGAGAAAGCCTGAACCCAGCAGCCGAACGGCGTTTCCTCCGGCACGAGGGCCTCGGGTGGGATCGACTGCTCCGAGACGCAGTTCGGGCCGAACGAATCGGATCGCATCGTGCTTTGCGTCCGCGACGTAGAGCGCGCCAGCGTAGACGATCGCCCAAGGATCGTCGAAGGTGGCGGTCGCCACCGGGCCGTCCACGATGGCTGGAACGTTGCGGCGATCCGGCGAGCCGCTGATGGTCGTGACTGTGCCGTTTGCGATCCGGCGAATGAGGCCATTGCCAGTGTCGGCGATGTAGATCGCTCCGGTCTCGTCCAGAGTGATTCCGCGCGGCTGCCGGAATGTCGCCGCCGCTACTGTGCCGTCCGTAGTGCCGTCAACGCCGCTACCAGCGACGGTCGTTACCGAACCTCCACTGATCATACGAATGCGGTGGTTGCCCGAATCGGCGATCAGGAGCGCGCCATCGGCGCGCAACACAATGCCCTCCGGCTCCGCGAAACGTGCTGCGACGGCGGGACCATCAGCGAATCCGGCGCTGCCCTGACCGGCGATCGTCACCACGTGGCCATTCAGGTCGATGCGACGGATCGCGCTGTTCTTCGTATCCGCGACGTACAACTCACCGGTGGGCGAAACGGCCACTGCGGACGGTTCATCGAAGCGTGCGACAGCAGATGCGCCGTCGACGAATCCTCGCTTACCGCCGCCGGCGACCGTCGTCACCGCGCCGTCTGCGGCGATTCTGCGGACGGTGTGATTGTGGCGGTCGGCGACATACAGGACTTGGTGCACCGCGTCGTAAGCCAGACCCGAGGGCTCGTGAAACTGAGCGCCGGAACCTCTTCCGTCAGCCGATCCGGGAACTCCGCTGCCGGCGAGGACCGTCAGCGTTCCGTTGGCAGCGAGAGTTTTGATCTGGTGGTTCTTCGTGTCGGCGATGAACACGACGCCTGTGTTCGGGTCGACCGCGATGCCGTGCGGCGCCCGTAGAACGGGAGGCGCAGTACGGCCACCGGCGATCGTGGTGACGGTCTGGAATTGCGGTGAAGGTGCTTGCGCCGACGAGATGGCTGCAACACCAAACTGCAGCAGAACCGCACACGCAATGCGGAACCCAAGCATACGAAAACACACCATGGTCGATCTCCGTTGTGGACCGCGCGCAGACGCCGCCAACTGAAGTTTTGTTTTAGGAATGGTTGAAGCGGACCGTGCCAATCCCACATCGGCCAGGCACCCTTCGTCCTCTTCTAACTGTCCCACTCGGTCCGTTCGCAACGGGCCTACCGGCGGGAGAGTCGGCGGGACGTTAAATCCCCACCCTCATTTCGTGCGGCCTGCGCGGCGCGCTGCGTCCGCCGATACGCGCCGGGTGTCATGCCGAGGTGCGACTTGAAGCAGCGAGCGAATGTCCACGGCGTTCCGAACGCGCTCGCGATCGCGATCTCGTCGACAGGCGCGTTCGTGGTGCGAAGCAGGCGCTGTGCATATGCGAGTTGCTTCTCCCGCAGAAGTGCGCGAAGTGACGCGCCTGTGCTCTTACGGTGGAGTTGGTAACGGGAAACGCTGAGTTGTTGGGCAAACTCATCCGCCCGCGCCGCTGTTCGTTCGGCATAGCAAGCATTCAGGTACAGCTCCGCTGCTCGATGCAACCGGTCCTCATCGGTTCGCCCGAGCAGCGGCGCGGGTTCGAGACAAGGGTCACGCATGCGCCGTCACCAGAGGAGTGTCTCGACGAGCAGGGGTCCGTACCCTCATTTTGTGCGGTGTCACTGTAAGGTTCCGCCGCCGCACGACACTCCTATGCCACACGAGGGCGCCCTCTCGAGATGCCGAGGTTCACCCGGCGGAAAGGAGGGTTCATGCGACAGGTGTATCAACACGCCGGGCGTGTCGCTGCGGCGTTGGTCCTAGTGATTCTCGTGAGCGCCACAGCGGTGGCGGCTGAGCGTGATCGCGTTCGTAGCGTCCTCGACGGATGGCAACGCGCCAAACAGTGGGTCATCACGGTCTTCGCCCGCCTCGGAAAACCGCCCGGCGGCCCGGTCGAGGAGGAAACCGAGAATGAGATTCTCGCCGTAAACGAGGCCGGCGGGCGGCCGTAACCACCGCGATGCGCGTTCGGTAAAGGGTGCCGGACGCGCATCCCTCTCACGTTCCCGGCTCAGCAGGCGGGGCGAACATGAGTTCGTGGTCTCGATCTGCGCGGAGAATGAAGCGGCGTACATACCCAATGACCTGAGGCGAAATCGGGGTGGCACTCGCTGCCGCGTGGCTGAGATACGCAAGCGCCGTCAACGCGCTTGTGAGCTTGCCTGCTTCGGTGAAGCGTTTCGAGACGCCTGCGAGCACAGCCGGCACTTCGCGCTCTCGTTCAGCTGCAACGAGAAGTTCAGCCAAATCCACGGCGACCAACGCAGCATCCGTGAGCATCTCGAGCCTGGAGAATTCCACGATACATCCGCGCAACCGACGAATGGCCTCCTTGGTCTCACCGGCTCGGGCCTTCAGCCGGGCGATGCACCAGTCGGTGCGAATGACCTCAGAACTAGACCCCAGGCTCGAATGGAGCGCGCGTGCGCGGATCAGGTGTTTGTCAGCCTCTTTCAGGTTTCCGAGCTCGAGTTCGCACCCACCGACGACAAGCGACTCCCGTGCGACCCAGACCTCGTCACCCGTAGCTTCGCCGCGCTCCAGAAGATCGCGAGCGATATCCAACGCCTCTCCGTATCGATGTTGGTCTGAACGGATCAACGCAAGCAGATGCCGGGCGCGCATGTACCGATCTGTGAGGCCAAGGTGGAGAGCTGCGCGCGCAGATTCAGTGGCAAATCTCTCCGCGTCGGCGAAGTGCTCCTGTTCGTAGAGTAGGCTTGATCGAATGTAGGTTAGTGAAACAATTCCGGCACCCGGGTGGGGCAGACACCGATATTCGATTTCTGCGGCGTTCAGAGCCTCGAATGCCTCCGGATAGCGACCGAGAGCATCGAGCGCGTTTGCGCGTTCCTTCCACGCCTCTCCTCGAATCTCGTGCACGGCGTGGCGCGGGTAGACGGTGTCAGGAAGCACGGCGCTAATGGACACGGCAGTGCGACAGCAAGCGCGTACAACGGATTGCGTTCGCACAAAGCATTTGCGCGTTTGCATAAGCGCCGCACAACGCCGCCCGTATGAAAACGTGGATCGCCTGCGAGATCGAGCCATGCAAAACGTGCGGGCAGCATCTCCTCGTACGGCGCCAGGAGCGCGGCGGCGGCACGATCTTCCTCCGCAATCTGTTCGTGAAGCACGAGAATGGGATCGATCGCTCCGGCGAAGTCTGTGGTCCACACTTTTGGATCGTGAAGCATCGCCTCAAACGCTTGATGTTCGGCGACAGCGTCTGAACACTCGAGGCACTCTGCGAGATGAGCGACATCCTCTGGCACGAGGCCACCGTCTCGCGCCTAGAGCTCGAGCAGTTCGTCGGACAAGTGTCTCAATGCACGGCTCCTTTGCGCATGCCCACGTAAATCGCACGCGCCCGACTCCGGCAATACGACAGCAGCCGCGCGATGTAGTTCGCGGACGTATCGCGACTCTGCGCGATCGCGCCCGCCGTTTCTCCATGAAAATAAAACCGCGCAAGCGTATCCCGGCAACTCGCACCGAGCTGTCCGAGTGTTGCGCGCAACAGAAGTTTGCGAGCGACTGTCTCGACGATATCTTCCGACGGATCGGCAAGACAGCCATCGCTCTCACAGAACGGTTGCGCAACGCCACGACGGTTGAATTGTCGCGCGGCATTACAAATCGCGCCGATGAGGTATGGCCGAAGGTCTCGAACATTCGGCTGATTAACGAGATACGTGGCGAACACATCCTGCACGAGATCTTCGGCATCACCGTCCGGTACACCGAACCGGCGGATGGCGAGCAGTTTCAGAAGCGGCCGGTAGACGGCATACACTGCCTCGAACGGCTGCGCCCCGATATCTTCCGCATCGGCCGTGAGTAGCGAGACGTGCTGGGCTGCCTTGCTTAATTGATCCGATGAGAGTTCAACAGGCATCGATCACTTCCTGTGGCGTATGCATGCGCTCACATAATCTTATCCACACTTCCGCTCCTCCGACCAAAAGAATGTACTTTTAGGATGTCGCGCACGAAATGAGGGTGGACGACAACCGCCGCGGCGCCTACCGTGTTTGTCCGGGGGCTACGATTTGAGTATGCACTCGCTATGAGCGGTCAGCTGGCGACGGCGCGTCCAGCACTGCGCCAAGGCCTCTTCGTCTCGATCGCAGAAGGTTACGAGGAGGTGGCGCATGGTGCTCGGTATTCTGCGACACCTCGATTCGTGCGAACGAGGAATTCCATCCGGTTTTCTGCGCAGATTCCAAGCGGGCTTAACGTTTTCGGAGTCAGCGCGGCACGCGAGGCGACCAAGAGACCGGAAATTAGAGCTAATCTCGACTGGATACCCGAGCGCCTCGAGCACTCTTTGCTTCAGCGCCTGTCCGCGAGTTGCTAAACACCGCAAGATGAGCTACGAGCGCATTCTCGCGATATCGGTGAACAACTGATCGGACGCGCGTTCCTTGACCGGGTCAGGCCGCCACTCGTCCTCCAGGAGGTCACTCGCATACACGCGAAGGCCGTCTTTCGCGATCCCGATAGTGATCACAAGCCAACGAGCAGCCCTTTCGCGGTACTTCTTAAGGACAGAGTAGGTCTCGATGCGCTTCCGCCAGTCGGTCGGTGAGGCTACGGACCCCACCGCGATTGTGACGCCGGGATGCTTTCGCTGCGGCGGAACCGTTATGTCGTGAAACTCGCCGCGACCGGCTGCGCGAAGCATCTTTCTCAATTTCTCGTCGATGAACTGCAACACGGGCCGCGGCAGTGCCAAGATTTCGGCCGCAGCTTCGATACCGAGAGGACCGGATGCCTCAAGTCCCCGGGCGAGCCGCTCTATCTCCGTAGGAACATCCAGTCTCGGTTTCGCCGACGGCGCAAGGACTCCTTCTTGGCCGAGGAAATATCGGTCAAGCGGCCGAGAGTACGAGGGGTCGATGAGGACCATCCCCGCGCCGGATTGCGCCGCATCCGTGAAATCGAGACCGTGCGCAAGGAAGGCACCGAGGATGTCATTCTCGTCAGAAGTCGTCACGATCCCCGTGTCGTGCAGCGAGAGCCGCTGCTTGAGGAACGCGATGAACTCCGCGGAGCTGTCGAACACTTCGCTCACGCTCCGCAAATCGTTCACGAAAACCGTCCACGGCCAGACGCGCTCCTTGAGCAGCCCCATCGCGGCGGACGTGGTGAGCTTCGTCGCGAGCGCTCCAAGATGCGACAACGTGACGTTGATAATGAAGATGTCGCCGAGTTCGGCGCGCGACGTAAAGGTAATCGCTTCGCTTCCGTCTTCGAACGTGAATCGGGCGGGAGCATTCTCCTCGATGTAACGCTTGGCACGCGCACCCTGCGTCTGCGCGTTTGCGATGAGTTCCTTGACGTCGGCTTCAATCGACTTAAGGCCTCCTCGGCGCGTCGAAGCCGCAACCGCCGCAGCTTTGGCTTCGACGATGAAGAGGGTCCGGCCGACGAGCACGAGCGCATCGCACTCGCAGACGACTGAATCCTCGCACTCCTTCGAAGGGTAGTAGACCTTCTCGTAAGCTTTCGCTCCCGGGAGGAGGTCCGTGAGGTACTTGACGGCAAGCTGTTCGAGTACTTTGCCGCGCTTCTTCGCGTACGAGTTCGTGAAGTACTTCTTATCTGCACGCCGGATCAACTCCTCCATCACGAACACGAGGTTCTGAATGAGAATATGTGGAGCGAAGGCGTAGTACCTGCCGTGCGCCGCGAGGATCGGACGCGCGAATATGCGGCTATCGTTCGTAGGCCAGCCTGGTGCCTTCTCAAACTCGGCGAACGGGGCATTCTCGCCGAACTTCAACGACAGGAGATCGAGAAGTGCTGCCGGCATTTCCTGCGTCGGGTTGATTTCAAAAGGATTCTGCGCGAGATCTGCGAGTTCTCCGCTCAGCAACGCGGCGGCCTCCGCAGAGGGACGGTGCAACGTCCGGGCGCTCTCATCGATCGTCTCGCGCAGCCGCTTCGTGAAGGCGAGATAGTCGTTCAGAACCCGCGAGATCTGCTTCTCCACCAGGAGCGCCGCGCGAATGAAGTCCTCGGTCGCGAAGCCGAAATGCTCGCTGAGGAACTGATCGTGGGGAACGAAGAGGTGACGCACCAGGTCGTGGGCGTGGGAGCGTCGCGAATCGCCGCGGACGTTGAGCGTCTCCGTGATCATCTGCATCCGAGCTTCGGACTCGGCGGGTGCGTATTTCGGATCCATCGTCTCGGTGACGAAGTACATGTTTGCAGTTGTAAGAACCTGATCGAGGAGTTCGCCGAACTCGTCGATCGTCGCCTCGGACGGCTCCGACGCCTCCGGGTTCGGCGGCAGGCTCGCCGCGAGACTGAGGGCGTACTCGGACTTCACCGGAGAACCGGCGTTTTCAGAGTCTCCCGCTACGTATCGCTCCGGATCGAAGATGCTGTTCTGGAGCGCCACGGTGAAGAGCAGCCGGATCGGATCGTTTGTCCGCAAGATGTCGAGTAGCCGCACAATGCCCGCATTGATCTCCTCACGCATCCCCGGCATGTTGGCGAGCATCTCTGTGCGCATCGCGTCCTGGATCTCCTCAGGTGGAGTCCGCATCGCCGTCGCGGCGCCCGGATGTGCGGTCGAAACATGAAAGTACTGCGGTCTCTTCGCAGCGGGCTCCGCCTTCTGCTTTCGGCGTTCGCGCTTTTCTCTGCTCTTCCTGCCCATGGGAGACGGAACACGATCGGCGCTCGTTCTCTTGCCTTTCCCTCAAAACGCCGAATCGCGAACTTCGCCCGCGTCTAGCGCGCATCTAATCGCGAGCAAAGCAGACATGTCCGGACAAGTCCAGACTATGCTTAATGAATTCAAGGAGGTATCCGCGCATGTCCCGAGACAGACGCGGAAATGGCATTCAGGAGGTCGTGAGTTCGATCCTCATCGGCTCCACCAATTCAAACCATTTCCGCACCAACGACTTAGCAGGATCCGCAGTACCCATCCCCTTCCGGCACCAATCCTCCAGTGTCTGACCGCGCGTCCAGTCAGCGCGCGAAGGTCGGTTTGACCACTCCGAGACCGCTCCGTCTTCGGAAGCGATTCGTTCGTCTGCGCCTGCACGCCGAGCTGGCCGCGTAGCCGTCAGACGCGGAGCCTCCCCACTGCTGCGAGCGTCAGGATCACTGCAAAAACAGCGAGAACGCCCGGCGACGCGGCTGGAATCGCATGGGCGGGAACGTGCGCTGCACGTGGTTCGTCAACCACCCCCACACCCATGATGAACGCGTCGGTATACGTCTCGCTCAACACCGCTCCGGTGGCGATCTCGACGTGCAGGAGATAGTTCCCCGCGTTCGTCCAGAAGGACGTGCCGTCTACATCGAGGGCGAGCGCGGTGGAGTTGGGAATCGGGTACTCACGGATCACCGTCCCATCCGATGCGCGGTGGACCACGCGACTGAGGAGGGCGGCGAGGAACGTCCCGTCGGGAAGTATGCGTACCGCGCCGGACGCCCCGGCGAGGCTGGACGTGAAGAACGCCGCCGGGGTATCGAGACAGGCGTCCCACCGCGCGAGAGCGCCGTTCGAAGAATGGATCACCGTGCACCGGTCCGCTGCCAGGTCAAGTCCGCCGCCGGCCAACGGGGTGGTCGTGATATCGCGATATCGCAAGAGGGTTCCGTCCGCCGCGAATTGGTAAATTTCACTGGCGCTGGCGGCGATGAGTCCACCGTTCGGCCCGGGAGAGAGATCGTTGATGTCGTTCACGAGGTTGGTGAACGGCGCCAGGAACGTCCCGGCGGCGTCGATCCTCTCGATGGCGTCGGGAAATCGCGTGCCGACGAAGACGATCCCGTCACGTACGTATGGCTCGCTGAACTGTCGCTCGCTCGAGGTGACGAGTTCGCGCTGAAAAACACCGTCTCGCCCGTAGATTCGAATCGTGGAGACGAAAGCCGGGAAGCCTTCCGCGTCCACCGTTTCACGGTACCCGGCGACGATGACATCACCGTGCAGCAGCGCCGGCTGGGCGTGGAGCCACGAGGTGAGCGCGAGAGCGAGAGCGGCGAGGACCACAGTCCCGCGGCTCATCGAACACCATCGCGGAGTTCCTGGATATGCACGGCTTTCACAACTGGGATCGACGGGAACCATGTTCCGTCGGTCAAGCTGAGAGCCGAGAGGCCCAGCGCCGCTCGCGCTTCGTTCCGCGCTGAGCGGAGTTCCGCAATTGCCCGCGGCACCGAAATCATCGGAAGGTCAATACCGGGCCGCACAACGCACCGCTGTTTATCACCTCGAGATCTGCGCTCTCCATATCGGCCTGTAGCGACGTTCGTCCTGCTTCCGCACCGCCGCGCAATGGAAGATCCTGCCGCGCTTAGGGGTGACCAAAAATTAGGCGGCCCGGTAACGGTTACGTTACAGCCGAAATCAGCGACGCAAAGCCAGCGACATTCAGCCCCGATCTCCTGTATAGCGACGATACGTCAACGCGAGGACGCGCAGCTCCGGCGCCGCGATATTGGGAGACGATTCAATGACTCGAGCACTCCTCGTCCTGTTTCTCATCCTCGGACAATTTCCTGTCGCCGCCGCCACGCGCAGGCGCGCCGTGCGGCATCCGTCACCGCCCACCGCGCCCGTGGCCATCGTGACAGCGGCACATCAGGCCGCCGAAGCTGCGTTGACGGCGGGCGTTCCAGCGGTTCAGATCGCGGTGTCAGACGGCGGTCGGATCATCTACTCTGAGGCATTCGGCACGACCGATCGAGAGAGCGCGGCTGCCGCAACACCGCGATCGGTGCTCCAGATTGGCTCGGTGACGAAGCAATTCACGGCAGCCGCGATTCTCCGCCTCGTCGAGCGCGGGGCTCTGACGCTCGACGATCGCATCGAGAAGTTCGTACCCGAGTTCAACCCACGAGGAGCGACGATCACCGTGCGGCAGCTCCTCAGCCACACGTCGGGAGTTCGTCGCGACTGGTACCCGCCGACGCCGACCGGGCTTGCCCCTCCCGCTCCGGTCACGCGTGAGCAGGTCATCACGACCCTCAACTCCCAATCGTTCGATTTCCTGCCTGGCAAGAAGTGGGGCTACAGCAACGCCGGATACATGCTGCTCGGCTATGCGATCGAATCGATCACCGGCAGGCCGTTCGCCGAATTCGTCCATAGTGAGTTCGCGTTGCCGCTCGGGCTCATCGACACAGGCGTGTGCGGAACGTCCAACCTGCCACTGCCTGAAGGTTACGGGGTATTCCCAGGGAACGTGATGCGAATGCCGGCACCCCACACGTCGGTTCTGTCGTCGGCCGGTGCGCTTTGCTCCACCGCATCGGATCTCGCTCGCTGGTCGCACCTCCTCGCAAACGGCCACGCCATCCTGCCTGCCTCGTTCGCGACGATGACCACTCCCGCACGGCTCGATAACAACACCATCGTGCCTTCCAGTTACGCGCTCGGCGTGGCCGTGCAGCAAATGTTGGGACATCCGGCCGTGTGGCATTCCGGCGCAATCGATGGCTTCCAGAGTTTTCTCCTCTATTTTCCCGAACAGGACATCGCCATAGCGGTCATCACGAATGCGTTCCCCGCCCCAGCCGGCGGCAACCCACAGCTCGTCGCGATGGCCGTCGCGAAAGCCGCGCTCGCGGCGCAGTAACAACGCTGGGGACTCCTTGCGTTGCTCTAATTAGCGGCCGTGCAGTTGCCTGGGGGTCGAAAAGAAACGGCGACAGAAGATTGCGCGTGCCGAAGCCCGACCATACCGGCGGTCTTTCGCAACGGGGTCACTCGTTTCGCTATTCGCGGCCGAGCACCGCGTTTTTCTGGACGACCGGGATGAGGTGCGGCAGCAGTTCCTGCGGCACGTACACGCGTTCCGGGTCGATGCCGGCAGGCGCGGGGGCGAGAGGCACGAGGAGATCGTCCGTTTCATGGTGAAGCCAGACGGCGACGAAATACGCCGCGGGGATGCGCAGGAGGCGCAGTTCGTAATCGCGGCGCTGCACGTCGTCGAGCCGTTCCGCCAGCGCGATCGCGTTGCTCATTCCGTGGACGAACGCTCCGGTACTCGTTTGCGCAAAGGCGAGGTCGCGATCGGTGTGACCCGACAATTCCGCCGCGACGATGACATCGCCATCTTCCATGACGAGGTAGCGCCAGCCGACTGATTGCGCCGCGGCCAGGAGCTCACCTCGAAGGATCGCCTCTCCGGGAATCGTGTAGATCTGATGCTGTCCGCCGATGGCAGGACCGCCGGCGGTCTCCGTTGCGACCCCGCGCCTGGCGGAACGCGGCGGGAGTGCCAGATGCTCGCTGATGAGCGCAATGGCGGCGGCGGGTGCATGCGGAAAGGAAATCGGCATTGTCTGTCCTTAACGGTGTCCGACCGCTCGACGTTTCCGCGACTCGCGGGGAGGAGGCGTCGTTTCGGACGTATCGGCCCATCTACCCATCCCGAGATACGCATTGCAGAGAACGTCGTACGCGAGGGTCGATCGATTGAACAACGGATCATCCACCACGACCGTCTCGTTCCCGCGGTCATACCCGGTGATCACGACGAAATGACCGCCTCCGCCGTGCCACGCAATCCGGCACACGACGGGGTTTCCCGCATCGATTTGCGCGCAGACGTCGTCGAACGACTTGGTTCCGTTGTGCCAATGCTTATAGAGGCCGATGGTCTGCAGCACGTACTCCACGAAATTGGCCTCGTTGCAAAGAGACGTGCCGCCACAGCAATCCGTGCGTTGCAGATGACTGTTCGCAACCGCGCACTGTGAGCTCCAGCGCGTCGCCCGGTCATAGAACGTCGCGATCGAAACGGCGACCGCGGCCCAACACCATTGATCGCGCTCCTGCCGTTGCATGACGAAACCGTCGAGCATGCGGACGGCTCGCGCGCCGGCTGCAGCGTCAGCCTCGACGCGAGCATGGCGCCGCGCGGGGAGCGGACGAAGCGTGGCGACCAGGATCTGCGGCAGATTCATGTGCTCTGCGGGAGTGTATCAGCGGGGTGCTGCCGAGCCGGTGGGCGAGGCCGCGGCGCCCGCGTGCTACATTCCCTCCGATGCTGACGGTCCTCATCGTCGACGACAACGTGAGCTTTCGTGCGCAGGCCGCGAGGTTGTGTGCGGCCGAGGGGTTTGGCACCGTCACGGCGGCTTCGCTGGCGGAGTTGGCGTCCGTGCTGTCGACCGCGGAGCCGGACCTCGCCCTGGTCGACATCGAGTTGCCGCAGATCCCGGGGCATCGCCTCGGCGCGCTCATTCGCTCGCGGCGCAACATCCCCATCGTGCTCGTGTCCGCGCTCGATGAAGCGCACGTGCGACGGCTGTTCGAAGCTTCGGATGCAGATGGGTGGATCTGCAAGCCGCTCACGCGCGACAAACTCGTGGGGGCGATTACGCGATTCGTCGTTGCACGCGGACGGCGCGGCGACGTGAGCGTGCCGGTGAGCACGAGCGACACCGACGGCCGCGGACGCGTACTGCTCGTCGAAGACGAGCCGATGATCACCGATCGCATCGAGTCCGTGCTGTCGTCGTACGCGGTGACGACCGTCGCCGAAGGGGAAGCGGCGATCCAGCAGGTCGAGGCGGCGAACTACGACTGCATCCTGCTCGATCTCATGCTGCCGCACCTGAGCGGCTTCGACGTGCTGCGCCATCTCATGCTGCGGCGCAACGACCTCCTCGCGCGCACGTTCATCATGACCGCGGCCACCGACGAATCGCTGCAATTCATCGAGCCGGGCTCGGTCGCGGGCGTGCTGTGCAAGCCGTTCGCGGTGGCGTCGCTGCCGGAGCTCGTGAGCGGCGTCATCGCCCGCTAGTACTGCTCCTGTTTGTCGACCACGTTCTCCAGCGACTCGCCCGCGCGGAAGCGGCGCAGGTTCTCGATGTAGAACTGCATCGCGCGCCAGTGGGAGTCGGCCGTGTGATCGGCGGTGTGTGGCGAGATGAGGACGTTGTCGAGCTCCCACAGCGGATGTGAAGGCGGCAGCGGCTCGGTTTCGCAGACGTCGAGCGCGGCGCCGCGAATGCGTCGCTCGCGCAATGCGTCGATCAGAGCTTCTTCGTCGACCGTCGCACCGCGTCCCACGTTGACGAACACGCCGGACGATTTCATCTTTGCGAGGTGCGCCCGCGTGATGAGCCCGCGCGTCGATGGCGTGAGCGGCGTCGACAGAACGACGTAGTCCGATTGCGCCATCAGCTCTTCGATGGTCGGATCGCCGTACTCCTGCCGCCGGCGCGCGGTGATGAGCTGCATGCCGAGCGCGGTCGCGCGGCGGCCGATGGCGTGGCCGATGCCGCCATAGCCGATGATGCCCACGGTCTGCCCTTCGAGCCGCTCGACGGTGTACGGCTCCCAGTGCCGCGCCTCGTGATTGCGCACGAGACGGCGCAGGTCTTTCGCGAACCAGAGCATGGCCGCGATCGCAAACTCACCGAGGGCGTCGGCGTACAGCCCGCGCGAATTCGTGACCACCGCGTCGCTGCGACGCAGCAGATCGAACGGCAGCGACTCGACGCCCGCGGCCAGCGTGTGGATCCAGCGCAGGTTCCGCAGGTCGTTCCACAACTCCGTGAGCGCCGTTCCCGCGCGCGGCGCGATGAGCACCGCATCCGCACGACGCGCGGCCTCGCGCAGCGACGCGGACTCCCTCCCGACGGAGAGCTCGACGTCCGGCGCCTCACGCCGCACGAGCTCGAGCGGGGCAAAGTCGGGGTCAGCGAGAACGAGCAGATGCACCCGCGGAGAATACATCCGGGCACTCCGCGGGACGCCTCAGAATCCGGCGCGGAAATCCCTCCCCCGTCCCCGTTACGCGTCCCACCACTTCGACAGGCTCTGCGTGGCGACGCGCGGATGCTCGGAGTAGTGGGACGTGTCGTTGAAGAGCATGAGGCGCGCGTGCACGGCGTCACGGAAGTCGAGGACGTTCAGGCAGGCGGGCGCCTGATCGAGACGGTCGCGGTAGCCGCGGGCGTCGAAGCCGAGGAGACTGCTGAGGAGGATGCGGATCGTCGCTTTGTGCGAGACGACGAGCACGCGCTGGCCGGGATGGCTCTCGACGATCGCCCGCACCGCGATGAGCGCCCGCGCGAGCACGGCCACGCCGGTCTCCCCACCTTCCGGCGCGAACGTGAACGGATCTTCCTGCCACGCCGCGTATTCGTCGCGAAAACGTTCTTCGACTTCGTTGCGGGTGAGACCTTCCCAGTGTCCGTGACTGATCTCGCGCAGGCCATCGACGAGCACCGGCTCGACGAGATTACAGCGGCCCGCGATGATGCGCGCCGTCTCGACGGTGCGCGAGAGCGGGCTGCAGTAGACGGCGCTCATCTGCTCGCGCCGCAATCGCTCGCCGAGGAGCCCGGCCTGCCAGCGGCCTTCGTCGGAGAGCTCGACGCCCGACTCGCCGGAGAAGCGGTCCTCGGCCGTGAGGTTCGTCGCGCCGTGACGCACGAGCAGGAGGCGGGTGGGATCCACGCGAGCATTGTACGGAGCGCCGCCGTCCCTGGCGGCTGATCCGGCGGCGTCTCCGCCGCCGGTCTGCGTTCCGTTACTTCCGAACCGCGCGGCGGCGATCGAATGAAGAAGGCGTCGCGTGCGCGGTCACGGTCGTCGCGTTCAGCGTTCCGTCGCCCACCGTCACGCTGCAACTGAGTGCGGTTCCCGGTCTGGCGTACTGGCTCCCCAGCGCATCGCTCTGCGCCGCGGTCGTCACGTCGCGCACCAGCTCATCGTTCGCGCGCCATTGATAGCGGTAGCTCACGACGTCGTAATCGGGATCGGGCCACGCGGCGAGCGTGGAGACGCGGCAGATGGGAACCTGACCATCCCGCAGCGGCTCGATGTTCGCGGCGATGTCGTTCGGCGCGCGATTGACGATCTGCGACGGCAGGTCGACGACCGTGAACGGCATCGCGTGCACGCGCTCTCCGTCGACTTCGAGGATGAGCTGCCACTGGCCCGTGCGATCGAGATCGACTTCCAGTCCCCACCAGACCGACGTCAGCGAGGCGTCGTAGCTGATGAGCGTGCCCGTCGCGGCGGTCTCCACGCGCGTGCTGCCCGGCTTCTGCAGCAGCAGGTGGTACTGCGTGTCCGCGCGTGCGTGGAGCAGCTCGGCCTTGAAGTAGATCGTCTGCAGGCCGCGCGGGAACGTGCCGGTGTGCGGAGCCTCATCGTGCGGCGGCGCTTCGTAATGCGCGAACGAGGTGTTGCTGAACGTCGCGCCGTACAGCGTCGGCTGCCGCGGCCCGATCTCCGGCTGACGGAGGAACGACGACAGGCCCGGACGGCAATCGCCCGCCATCGGCTCGTACGCAATCCCGTCTGCATTGCGCACTTCGAAATGGATGTGCGGGGCGGTGCTCGAGCCGCTGCTGCCGACCCAGCCGATCTGGGTGCCGGCGGTGACGCGCTGGTTCACGCTCACGAGCACGTCGCGGCGCAGGTGCACGTATTCGGTCGTCTCGCCGTCGTCGTGACGGATCGCAACGAGGTTCGGTCCGTTCGGATTGGCCGCGTTCGTACTTTCGTCGAACTTGCCCGAGATCACGCTGATCACGCGGCCTTCGCGCGCCGCGAACACCGGCACGCCGATGCGCTGCTCCGCGAAGCTGCGGATGTACGGATCGTGGCCGCGGTGATCGTTGAACGTCGCGCGCGTGCAACTGAAGTCGCGGCGCGTATCCGTCAGATCGAGATCGACAAAGTACGGCACCACGACGTCGACACCGATCGTGCCGGCCACGGGATACACCGGAAAGATCGAAGGAGTCGTCGCATCCGCGACGGGCGGAACTTCCCCGTTCGCCGTAAGGCGCGGGGTTTCGTTGTGTATGGGATGAGCTTCGGGAACTGCCAGCGGCCGGGAGCCCATCTCCGTCACCCGCACCGTCGCGGACAGAGACGCCGCGGCTATCGTGAGCACCAGGAGTGCGATGAGGCGCTTGAACATGGCCATTTTTCCTGTGATGGTTGAAGGTCGAGAACTGCAGATAAAAAAAAACCAGCTCAGCCGTCGCGGTGCAAGGGTGTTGCCTGATGCCGTTCTCAACGCAGCGGCGCGACCTCATCGAGCTTCTCCAATCCCACCGCCAGCGCGTCGACGCACAAGCGTCCCGCGTTCTCCTGCCCCGGGTACGCGAGCAGGAGTTCGGAGACGCGTTGTGTGCTGCTCGTGTTGTTGAGCGTGAGCGGAGTCGCGCCCCCGACGGACATCGTGATCGCGCCCGGCGAGCGCCAGCTCACCTCGATCGACTTCCAGCCGCTGCCGAGGGGAACGAGCTCGCTGCGGCCGGCGGAAACGTTGTTGTCGTCGTACTGCACGAGGCGCACGGCCTTCGTGGCGCCGTCGTATTCGACGCGCGCACGGCGCGTGATCACGTTGTTGAGGCGGGAGTTGAGCGTGAGCAGCGCGAATGCGGGTCCCGTGATCGTGGCCTGGTCCGCATTCACGTAGAAACGCGCTTCGACGCGGTCCATCGTGTTGAAGGTCGGCGAGAGATCGCGGGTCATCTGGATGCGCGGCACGCCCGTGAGCTCGAGGCCGCTCGGGCCTTCGTACGCGCAGTTCGACGACAGCGCCAGCTCGCCGAACTCGCCCTGCCATCCCGGCACCATCTTCGCCTCGGTCGTGTCGAGCGCGCAGTTGAACAGCTCGCGCGTGCGCACGCCTTTCGCGTCGACGGGGTCGTACGGCATGCGCTCGCCCGTCGACAGACGGGCCAGCACGTTGCGCGTCATCGTCTGCACGAGCACGTCGGTCTCGAGACCGCGCGCCCAGTTCTGCGTGCCGACGTTGAAGACCATCCCGCCCGCGGCGTTCGTGTACATGCCGATCGTGCCGCGGCCGCGCGACGCCGGCACCGTTGCCAGGATCTTGAAGTTCAGCGGCGTGCCGTCCGAGCCGTCGACCCGATCCGCCAGTCCCTGCATGTTGCAGTTGTAGATCGCGCCGTCCACTTCGAGGCCGGCGACGGCCTTCCCGAAGGACTGCCCCACCGTCGCGTTCGCGCCGTTGAACACCCACGAGGTGGGATCGACGACCGAGTAGCCGATGCGCGATTCGATGGGCGACGTCTGATCGCGATTCACGTACTCGCCATGACGGAACGACGATCCGGTGAGGAGGTTCTCCGGACGGTAGACCGGCGCGGCCGACCAGCGGGTCGTGACGACCGAGTCGTTGCGGCCGTTCTCCGGGTCGAGATTGCGGTCTTTGTACGCGACGATCGTGCGGTTCTCGTCCTCGAGCCGGATCTGCCACCACATCGTGTTGCCACCGAAGATGGCGATGTGGCCGCCGGCCGCGCTGAACGCTTCCACATGGTTGCGCGCGCGTTGCGTCCAGTACTCCGAGTGCCCGACCAGGACGAGGAGGTCGTAGTTCTGGAGCAGCGTCGGATCTTCGAGATTGACCTCCGTCGCGGCTTCGAACGAGCGGTGCTCTTCCGTCATCCACTCGAGGAAATGGCTCTCCCAGTTGGAGAATTTGCCGAGGCCGGCACTCGCGTGATACGGGCGCTCGTAGGTGACGCGATGCGCGCGCGACGGGTCATTCGACGGATAGAGGTTCTTGTTGCCGTAGATGTTGTAGGCCTGGTGCGTGTGCGTGGCGGTGACGAACAGCGTTTTCGACGCGCTGCCGCGGTTTGCCGCCGTCACGGTGAACGGTGCGAAGCGGCGTCCGAGGGAGGTCTGGAAACGCGCGGCGTAGAAACCGCTGGGCCAGGAGGCGGGGATCTCGAGCGTCGTCGTCACCGGCCAGTTGCAGCCGCTCTCGTGCAGGCCCGTGCAATCGAGAGGAGGCGTCGTGAGATTCGCGATCGTGTGCAGCACCATGTTCGGGTGTGCGAGGTTCACGATCTCGACCGCGAACGGATTGAGCTTGTTCGCGAGATGGAGCGAGATCGTCCCACCCTGCTGCACGCTCACGCTGCCTGCGTAGCCGCCTTCGGTGTACGCGGGGTTCGTGACCGGCGCGGGCGGCGTCACGGCGCGACGGCGCGCCTCGGCCGCGGGAACGAGAACGACGAGAGTCAGAAGGAAAAGAATCGCGCGCGTAGAGCGAGGCTGAAGCATGCAGTGTCTCCGGGATCTGAGCTGAAGCGGCGGAACGAACGAAGCGTCTCCGGCCGACTGCAAGTGCTTTGCCGAGCACGGCCGACACGCGTCCGCACGGCTGACCCTGCCACTTGTGGCAGTCGTTTTGCTGCTCGCCGCCCTACGCATCACAGTTCCGCCGTTCGATCTTCAAGGGGACCCCCGTGGCCGACCATTTGAGAGTGGAGGTAGCGACGACGACCACAACAGCGACGAAAGCGCCGGCGGCGTCGAAGAGTGAGCCGCGTGTGCGCACCGCGGTCGCCGTGCTCATGACGCGCTTCCCGCGTATCGACGAGACGTTCATCCTTCGCGAGATCATCGAGCTCGAGCGCAACGGACAGCCGGTCGTGGTCGTCCCCGTCCTGCGCGACGACACGCCGGTCGTGCACGAAGAGGCGAAGCCGTGGGTCAGGCGCGCGCTCTACACGCCGTTCCTCTCCCGCGAGATCGCCGGCTCGAACGTGCGCGCGTTCTTCTCCCACCCGCTGCGCTACCTGCGCGTCCTCTTCGCCCTGATCTTCGGAATGATGTGGCGTCCCTCGACGCTGCTGCGCTCGCTGGCGATCTTCCCCAAGGCGGTCCATCTGGCCGAGGTGCTGCCGAAGCGGGGCGTGCGGCACATGCATGCGCACTTTGCGTCGCACGCAACGACGCTGGCGTGGCTCATCTCCTCATTGAGCGACCTCACCTACAGCTTCACCGTGCACGGGCCGGACGTCTTCGTCCATCGCGTACTGCTGCGCGAGAAGATCCGCAAGGCCACGTTCATCCGCTGCATCTCCACGTTCAACAAGGCCTTCCTTTCCGGCCTCTATCCCGACGTCACGGACGGCAAACTCCATGTCGTCCACACCGGACTCAATCCGGAGGTTTACGCCGAAGCGGCGGAACGCGCACCGCGGAAGAAGGCGCGGCCGCATCTCCTGTCGGTCGCGGCGCTCAACGCGCGGAACGGCTACCCGCTGCTCATCGACGCCTGCGCCTCGCTGATCCGCTCCGGCATCGACGTCGAATGCAGCATCGTCGGCGACGGTCCGCTCCGCGTGGTCACCGAACAGTGGATCGCCCAGCATGGTCTCAGCGACCACGTCCGCATCCTCGGCAATCTGCCGCAGCACGAAGTGGCGCGCCTCATGGGCACGGCGGACATCTTCGTCGCCCCGAACGTCATCGCCACCGACGGCATGATGGACGGCATGCCGGTCTCGCTGATGGAAGCGATGGCCGCGGGCAAGCCCGTCGTCGCGGCCGCGATCTCCGGCATCCCCGAGCTCGTGCAGCACGAGGTGAGCGGCATTCTCGTCGACGCCGCATACGCCGAGCGTCTCGCCGACGCCGTGCGCCGCCTCCTCGCCGACCCGCAACTCTGTGAGCGCATGGGACGCGCGGGGCAGGCCAAAGTCCGCGCCGAGTTCGACGTGCGCCATACGAGCCGCGGCGTCATCAGCCTCTTCGATCGCCACAAGCAGACGCACGACGCCAGCGCCGCGCAACGCGTCGCGTCGCTGAACTGGTCGCGCCTCGACGCGGTCGCGGTCGGCGTGCGCCGCATTCACGAACGTCCCGACGGCATCGTCGCGGAAGTGGCGATCTCGGACGGCGTCTCGCGCCGCGACGTGATCGTGCGCCAGGCGCGGCGCGACAGCGAAGCGTCCGAGCGTCCGCGCCGCGAGTTCGAGATGCATTCCATCCTGCGGCAGTCGATGGAAGCGCGCCGCGCCGAGGAGACGGGCGGCATCATCTACTCCGTGCCGCGGCTGCTGATGTTCGACGAGCCGCACGGCGCCGTGGTGGTCGAGCGCGCGGACGGCAAGGCGCTCTCCGGACTCATTCACGAAACGAGAACGCGCTCCGGCCTCCGCCGCCTCGGCGTCGCCCTGCGCAAGACCGGCTGGTGGCTGCGCGCGATGCAGGAGCAGACGCGCGGCGACGACGACGCGCGCCACGTGCGCACCGCCGTCATCTATCTCGCGCTGCGCGATCTCGATCTCGCCGCGGCCGCCGATCGCAAGATCGCGCGCATGCGCGACCAGATCGCCATGCGCATGCGCACCCTCGAAGCACGCCTCGCCGAACGGCCGACGCCCGTCGTCGGACAGCACGGCGACTTCCGTCCCGACAACATCTTCATCGGCGATCACCGCGTCGACGTCATCGACTTCGGCAACTACCGCGACGGCCTGCCGTTCGAAGACGTCGCGCAGCTCGTCATCCATCTCGAGCTGCGCTTCGCCGGGCCGTTCCGCCGCCGCCAATTGCCGATGATGCGCCGCGAGCTGCTCGACGGCTACACGGGCGGTGGCATCCGCGTCGACCGCGACGACGCGATGCAGCTCTTCTCGATCGCCAAGGCGCTGCACATGCTGGCGCACGAAGGGGACGACCCGACGTTCGCGGGACGGAGACGGCGGCGCATTCTGCGGCGGATCATCGCGCGCAATCTCGCCTGAACTCACGCATGCGGTTGTTGTGGTTGATCGACTCCTTCAACGTCGGCGGCGCCGAGTCGCTGGCGGTGACGTTTGCGCGTCACGTGAATCGTCAGGACGTCGACCTCTACGTGGCCTGCCTCGCCACCGTGGCCGGCAATCCGCTCGAGAAAGAATTTCATGCAGCCGGCGTGAAGACGATCAACCTCGGCGCGCGCAACCTGCGCGACCGCGCGGCGTTCCAGCGCCTGGTGCAGTTCGTGCGCGAGCACGATATCCAGCTCGTGCACGCGCATCTGACGTATGCCGCCATCTGGAGCGCGCTGCTGTCGCGCAAAACGGGTGTCCCGTCGATCGCTTCGCTGCACGTGGCCGTGTCGGCGACGAAGAAAGTCGAAGCCTCGCCGCTGCGCCGGTTTGCCGTGGAAGTACGCGACCGGATCATGTGCTTCGTCCTGCGACGCTGGTCGTCGCGCGTGGTGATGGTCTCCGGCGCCCTGCGCGACGAGTACCTGGGCCGCGGACTCGGCAACGATCGCATGCGCGTGGTCCACAACGGCATCGAGGTGAATCGCTTCACGCGCGACCGCCACGAAGCGCGCGAAAAACTCGTACGCGAATTGAACGTGCCGCGCGACGCCACGGTGCTCGTCACCGTCAACGTGCTGCGCGCGGGAAAGGGCGTGGAAGTGCTGCTCGAAGCGATGCGGCAGATCGAGAACGCGGTGCTGGTCGTCGTCGGCGACGGGCCGATGCGCGAGGAATGGAGCCGCCGCGCGGAAGAACAGGGCATCGCCGACCGCGTGCGCTGGGCCGGCTTCCGCCGCGACGTCGATACCCTCCTCGCCGGCTGCGACCTCTTCGTGCATCCGAGTCTCGACGATGCCTTCCCCACCGTGCTCCTCGAAGCCTCCGCCGCGGGACTGCCGGTCGTGGCGTCGAACCTCGGCGGCATTCCGGAGATCGTCGTGAATACGACGGGCAAGCTCGTGCCGGCCGGGGATCCGACCGCGCTGGCGGATGCGATCCGCACCACGCTCGCCGATCGTGTGTCGATGCGCTCGATGAGCGCAGCCGCGCAGCAACGCGCGCGCGAGCTGTTCTCGGTCGAAGCGTGGATCGCGCGGCTGCGCGCCGTGTACGCGGAGGCGCTGGCGTGAAGATCGTCTACCTCGAGCCCGCCGGCAAAGGCGGGATGATCCACTACGCCTGGCAGCTCTGCCGCGCCATGACCTCCCTCGGCGCCGAGGTCACGCTCATCACCGACACGAATTACGAGCTCGCGTCGCTGCCGCACACCTTCAACGTCGAGCGCTCGCTCGAGTTGTGGGATGCAAAGCCCTCGGGCAAAGTGTCGATGGCGCCGTGGGCCGTGGCGTGGCGCAAAGTGCGGCGCATCGGACGCGCGCTCAAGCATTACCAGCAGTGGCTCGTGCAGATCCGCCGCGTGGCCGAGCTCAAGCCCGACGTCGTCCTCCTCGGCGACATCCGCTTCCCGTTCGATTACCTGCCGCTGCTGCTGCTGCGCAGAAAAGCGCGCACGCTGCTCGACATCTGCCACAACGTCCATCCGTACACGACCGGCGGCGGCCTCTTCGACCGTTCCCGCTGGCGCGCGTTCTTCTACAAACGCATCTACCGTTTGTTCGACCGCGTGTTCGTGCACTTCGAGCGCAATCGCACCGAGTTCACGAAGTCGTTCGGCATCGGCGGAGACCGCGTCGGCGTGATCGTGCACGGCAACGAAGAGATCTTCCAGGAGCTGCGCACGCCCGGCGTCGACGCGGCGGCGCTGCGCAAACGCATCGGCATCGGCAACGAGCCGGTGGTCCTCTTCTTCGGGACGCTGTCCCGCTACAAAGGGATCGACTTCCTGCTCGAGGCGTTTCCGCAGATCCACAAGGAGACGGGTGCGCGGCTCGTGATCTCCGGGTTTCCCGGACCCGACTTTGACCTTCCCGGCCACAAAGCGAAAGCCCGTACCCTCGGCATCGAGAACGCGGTGACGTGGGTCGCGGAGTACGTCGACTCGGGCGACGTGGCGGCGTGGATGGAGCTCACGTCCGTGATCGTCTTCCCGTATCGCGACATCTACCAGAGCGGTGCGCTGCACGTCGCCCAGACGTTCGGCGTGCCGGCGGTGGCCAGTGCGGTGGGTGCGATGCAGGACGTGATCGAGGATCGCGTCTCGGGCCTGCTCGTGCCGACGGGCGACGTCGAGGCGCTGCGCCGCGCGATCGCGGAGTTGCTGACGAATCGCGAGCTGGCGACGCGGTTGGGGACGCGCTTTCTGGAAGACGCGCACGGTCCCTTCGCGTGGACGACGATCGCGCGCAAGATCCTCGCCCCGTCCTCCTGAGCGCAGCGAAGGATCTCAAACTACGTGGATTGCGCGTTCTGCGAAGCTCGAGACCCCTTCGCTTCGCTCAGGGTGACGTAGGCTTGCGCAACACGTACACGATCTCGCTGACCTCGCGAAGGGCCTTGATGTCCGCGCGCTTGATCGTGTTGATCACCGCGCGCACCGCCGCGTTGCCATTGCGGCTGCGGCGATCGCGGAAGCCGTCGAAGACCACCTGCCACTTCGCTTCGATCATCTGCTGGAACTGCGCGGCGGTCGTGCCGTTGATCGTGTAGCCGCGCTCGTGCGGGAGCGGCTCGCGGCGCGTGCCGCGATACCAGGCCGCGCGCTCGCCGCGTTCTTCGAGGATGTCAAAGTACGCCTGCAGGATCGTCGGGTACGAGAACATCCAGTGAATGAACGGCGTGTTCGTCACGAGATTGAGATGATGCGTCGCCGGCCCGTGCAGGGATGGGAACGTGGCGATGAGATGCCCGCCCGGCCTGAGCACGCGCTGCACTTCGGACAGGACGCGCGGCAGATCGCGCACGTGCTCGAACGTGTCCTGCGTCAGGACCGCGTCGAACTGGTTGCTCTCGAACGGCAGGCTCTCGCCGAAGCCGACGTGGAACTTTGCGTTCGCGCCTTTCTTTGCGGCGAAGGCATTGGCCACGTCGATGAATTTCTGGTCGATGTCGAGGCCGTGCAGCTCGCGGCCCTGATAGCGTTCGAGCCAGGCCACGCTGCGGCCGCCGATGTAGCAGCCGAGGTCGAGCATGACCCCGCTACGGCAAAGGCTGGTGAGGTCGAGCGGCTTGAAGTAGTCGTCGAGCGGCGTCGCCTTCTCCTGCTTGTACAACTCTTCGGCCCACACGAGCCCGATCTCGCGCTGGCGCTCCGGTGTAGCACGCAGAAAGTCGGGGTGATCGAACGCTTCCTGGAAGCACGCACCCGTTTCCGGATGCTGCACGTCGAACTGGATCTCGTTGGGGCGCAGGCCCATGACGAGCTTCGCGAGGCGGCGCGAGAGCGTCGGCCGCGGCGCGCGCGAGCGGATGTCTGCCGAAGCGGTCATGGCTGCGGCGCGGTGCAGGGCAGGTGCCATTCCGCTGGCCGCCGCTTTGCAGAAAGCCCGGCACGCAGCAGCAAATTCAGCGTTTCACCCTGGGTACCGTGACAGCCACTACTTTGCCGACTCCCTACGCCGAAGCGTCTTCGAAGGCCGCGCCACGCAGCGTGGCCGTGCTCATGTCGCGTTTTCCGACCGTCACCGAGACGTTCATCCTGCGCGAGATGATCGAGATGGAGCGGCAGAGCCAGCCGGTGCGCGTCGTGCCGATGCTGCGCGAAACGCCGCCCGTCATTCACGAAGAAGCGAAGCCGTACGTCGGCCGCGCGCTGTACACGCCGTTCATGAATCCGCGCATATTCCTGGCCAACGTGCGGACGATCGCGCGCCATCCGTTCAAGTACGTATCACTGCTGCTGCGGCTGATCCTCGGCACGATCACCAGCCCCGACATCTTCCTGCGCACGCTCGCGCTTTTTCCCAAGTCCGTTTACCTGGCGCAGGAGCTGGAGAAACAGGGCGTCCCCCACATCCACGCACACTACGCCACGCATCCCTCGACGATGGCGCTGATCATCGCTTCGCTCTCGAAGGTCACGTTCAGCTTCACCGTCCACGCGCACGACATCCAGGTCAACCGCAAGCTCCTGCGCTGGAAGATGCGGGAGACGAAGTTCGTGCGCTCGATCTCCGACTTCAACAAACGCTTCCTCGAAAAGCTCTATCCGAAAGAAGCGGCGGGGAAGATCATCGTCGTGCACGTCGGCATCGAGCCGGAACGCTACGAAGAAAACGCGCGCCGCTTCGCCAACGCCCGCACTGGCATTCCGAAGATCCTCTGCGTGGCCGCGCATCGTCCCTACAAAGGGCTGCCGGTGCTGATCGACGCGTGCCGCATCCTGCGCGACCAGGGGATGTCGTTCCATTGCGACGTCGTAGGCGACGGGCCGATGCGCGCGGAGCTCGAGCAGATGATCCGGGAGCGCGGCATCGGCGACGTCTTCCACCTTGCGGGACCGAAGCCGCAGGACGTCGTCGCGGAGATGATGGGAGAAGCCACGCTCTTCGTGCTGCCGAGCATTATCGCCTCCGACGGTCAGATGGAAGGGATTCCGGTCGCGCTGATGGAAGCGATGGCCAGCGCGCGTGCGGTGGTCAGCACGGCCATCTCCGGGATTCCGGAGCTGGTCGAGGACGGCGTCAACGGTTTGCTCGTGCGTCCCGGTGACCCGAAGGCGCTGGCCACCGCGATGCGCGAGCTGCTCGAGAATCGCGATCGCGCCCGGGAGATGGGACGCCGCGGCCAGGAAAAAGTCCGCGCCGAGTTCACGCTGCCGGATTGCGTGGCGCAACTGCTCGCAAGGCTCGCGCTGGAGGTGCGGGCGTGACGACGTTCGCGCTCGTCGTGTTCTGGATCTCGCTGGCGGTCTGCGTCTACATCTACTTCGGTTATCCCGCCCTCTTGTGGGTGCTGAGCAAACTGCGTCCGCGTCCCGTGCGTGCGGCGGACGTGACGCCGCGCGTGACGTTCGTCATCGCCGCGTACAACGAAGAGAGCAACATCGCCGACAAGATCGCGAACACGCTCTCGCTCGATTATCCGGGCGAGCAGCTCGAAGTGCTGATCGTGTCGAACGGCTCCACCGATCGCACGAACGAGATCGTGGCGTCGTGGAACGATCCGCGCGTGAAGCTCATCGCACTGCCGAAGCCCGGCAAGATGCAGGCGTTGAACGAAGGCGCGCGGGTGGCGACGGGCGAGATCCTCGTCTTCACCGATGCCGACTTTCTGCTCGACCCTCACACGCTGCGGTTGATGGCGTCCAAGTTCGCCGATCCGGAAGTGGGCGGCGTGTGCGGCGCGCGCAACACGAACGTGCGCCGTGAGGGGGATGCGACCGGCGAGGGCGAAGGGCTCTACGCGCGCTGGGACAAGTGGCAGAAGACGCTCGAGTCGAAGATCGGCAGCGTCTTCGCCGCGGACGGCTTGCTGTATGCGATCCGCCGTGAGCTGTACGTGCCGATCGCGGACATGCACGCGGACGACATCGTCATCTCCACGCGCGTGCCGCTGCAGGGCTATCGCCTTTTGTTCGAGCCGAACGCCACGGCGTACGAGCGGGCCACGGTACAGGCGGAGCAGGAGTTCGGGCGCCGCATCCGCGTGACGAATCATTCCGTGCGCGCGCTGCTGACGTTGCGCTCGCACCTCTTCACGCACGGCTTCTATTCACTGGAGCTGCTGTCGCACAAACTGATCCGGCACTTCATTCCGTTCTTTCTGATTCCGCTCCTCGCGTCGAACGTGCCGCTGCTGCGCGTGGCCCCGTTCTACGTCGTCACGTTTGCCGGACAGTGCGCGGTGTATGCGCTCGCGCTCGTGGGATGGGCCTTGCGCAACCAGCGCATCGGCCGCGCCAAACCGTTCTTCGTCCCCTACTTTTTCTGCTTCGTGAACGCGGCCGCCTTCTTCGGCCTCCTGTCCATCCTGCGCGGACACAAACAATCCGCGTGGACCCCGCGCGGCGGCGAAGCCGCGACCTGACGCCCCCCAGCTCAACGGCTCAGCAGCTCAACGGCTCAATCGCTCAACAGCTACCTCTGCGCCTTCAGCCACTCCGCCGTGCGCTGCACGCCGTCGCGGAACAACACCGGGTCCGGCAGTCCGGCCATCGTGCGCAGCTTCGTCCCATCCAGCACGCTGCGCTTCTGCTCCCCCGCCTTCGCGGGACCGTGCGCCGCGGGCACGTGGATGTTCAACGAATCGCACAGCGCCGCGTAGACCTCGTTGACCGACGTCTCGATACCGGTCCCGACGTTGAAGATGCCGTCGACGTCCGGTTCCGAGGCGGCCATGTTCGCGCGGACGACATCCTCGACGAAAACGTAATCGCGCGTCTGCTCTCCATCCCCGTTGATGCGCGCCTGCTGTCCGTCGAGGAGCGCGCCGGCGAAGATCGCTACCACGCCCGCTTCGCCGTCCTTGCGCTGCCGCGGCCCGTAGACGTTGCCGTAGCGCAGCGACGCCGCGCGGATGCCGTGCACGGAGCGGTAGTAATAGAGGTACTGGTCGATGGCCAGCTTCGCGCAGCCGTACGGCGAGATCGGCGCGACGGGATGGTTCTCGTCCTGCGGCGCGTACTGCGGCTCGCCGTACGCCGCGCCGCCGCTCGAGGCGAAGATGATCTTGCGCACGCCGTCATCGATCATGGCCTGGAAGAGGCGCAGCGCGGCGACGATGTTCAGCTCCGCGTCCGCGGCCGGATCGGCGACGGAGACGCGCACGTCGATCTGCGCCGCGTGGTGATTGACGAGGTCGAACTTCCGTCCGCGCAACTGCTCGACCGTGCCACGCTCGCGCAGGTCGGCGACGATCAGCTCCGCTTTCGGATTCACATTCTCGCGGCGGCCGCTGCTGAGGTCATCAACGACCGTGACGTCGTGCCCGCGCTCGACGTACGCGTCCACGATGTGCGACGCAATGAACCCCGCTCCCCCGGTGACCAGTACTTTCATCGTTTCTCTCTTTCGGTGCAGCCTTCGTATTCGCTCGCGGCCACCACGGCGAAGTGGTTGCCGACCTTGCGCTCCGTGCCGTCGCTCGGCTGATTCACGATCCGGTCCTCGACCCACATGGCCGACGACCCGCCCCCGTCGAGGTTCATGGCCACGCACGCGCCCAACTCGTCCAGGAACTGCGCGAGCTCGGGGAGAGTCAGACCGGGCACGCCTTCGCGGCGTCCGTCCGTGACCACGATGTACATCGTCCTGCCGTCCTTCGACAGGCCGACCGCCGTGCGCGGATGCGGTGCGCGCGTGAAGTGATCGCTTCCCGGGAGCGTGGCGATGGGGTCGCAGTTGCGATTGAGCAGCGGCCATCCCGAGACCGCGCCCGACATCCAGCGCCGCGTCTTCATCGTGTTGCCCTGGATCTCCGCGCGCTTTTTTCCGACGGCGACGAGCCCCTGCTTGCGCGGCACCGTCTGGCCTTTCGTCCACACCCCGCAGGCGCCCATGGAGAGCCCGATCGGGTTCATCTGCTGGTCGAAGTAATCGGCGTTGACGGCCAGCAGCGCATCGTGCTTCTTCGCGAACTCGCTGACCGTGAGCCCCTGATCGCTCTTTTCCGAGGCGACGACCCGGATCTGCGCCTCGCGCAGATCGATGCGGGCGACGTGCGCGTCCATGGTCCCGCGCGTGATGCGCTGATAGTCGACCCCGGGCGCAACCCTCCGCCACTCCGCGCGGCACGCGGCGACCAGGATCAGCAGAACGAAGGCAACCCTCTTCACGTCGGGCGAGGCGGTTTCAAGAATGAGGCCGGTTGGGGAGATCGTCGAGCCGCCTCCCCGTGCTCGAGGTATTCGCGTGGATCGCGCTTCACAGCGGCACCGCTTCCGCGAGCACATACGGCTCGAGCCGCGGACGCAAGGCGCACGTCTCGACAACGTCGACGCGGCGGCCGAGCAGTTCTTCGAGATCGGCGACGAGGCCACCCGGAAACCAGGGGGTGACATCCGCACCCGCCTCGACCAGAAAATCGACGTCACTCTCCGGTCCCGCCTCCCCCCGCGCCACGGAGCCGAAGACGCGGATGCTCGTCACGCCGTGCTTGGCGGCGATGCGCAGGATCTCGTCGCGCTTGCTTCCGAGAATCTCCTCGATCCCCATCCTTCCCATTGTACGCACGCTGCTCCCATATAATCCCCCGCCTGCCTATGAAGCCGGAGCGTTCGCAGCTCGAAGACGTGCTCGGGTCCCTCGACAATCCCGCTCTCCGTTACGCGGACATCCGCTACACGGCCACGCACCAGCAGCATGTGAAGGTGCGCAACGGCGAGGTCGATCACCTCTCCTCCACCGTCGATCACGCCGTCGGCGTGCGCGTGCTCGTCGGGAACGGGTGGGGGTTCGCGGCGTCGAGCGACACGTCCGACGCCTCCATCCGGAGAGCGGCAAAGCGGGCGCTGGAGGTCGCGGCGGCGAGCAACATCGCTTCCACCCAGACGGTGATCCTCAGCGACATCGAGCCGCACGTCGCCGCGGTTCACTCCGCGTACCGCATCGACCCGTGGTCCGTGCCGATCGAAAAGAAACTCGACCACCTGATGCAGGCCACCGAACCGATGCGAGGCGATCCGCGCATCCACCAGGTCTCCGGCGAGATCTCCTGCTACCGCCAGGAAAAACTCTTCGCCTCGATGCAGGGCAACGACCGCGGGGGGAGTTTCATCGAACAGTCGACGACGCAGATGGGCGGCGGCATCGAGGCGGTGGCGATCGACGGCGGCGAGTTTCAGCGCCGCACGTACCCCAATCCGTTCGGAGGCGACTTTCAGGCCGAAGGGTGGGAGTTCATCGAGCGCCTGGACATGCCGAATCGCGCGCTGCAGATCCGCGACGAAGCGCTCTCACTCCTTTCCGCACCGAAAGCACCGGCCGGCCGCTTCGATCTGATCGTCGGCAGCGCGCAGCTCGCGTTGCAGGTCCACGAATCGTGCGGGCACCCCACCGAGCTCGATCGCGCGTTGGGCCTGGAGATCTCCCTCGCCGGCGGCTCGTTCCTCCAGCCGGCGATGCTCGGCAATTTCCGCTACGGCTCGCCGCTCGTGAACATCGTCGCCGACGCCACCATCCCCGGCTCCATCGGCTCGTTTGCGTTCGACGACGACGGCGTGCCCGCGCAGCGTTTTCATCTCGTGGAAAACGGGATGTTCGTCGGCTATCTCACCGGACGCGATACCGCTCCGTCCATCGGCCGCAACTCGAATGGAACGGTGCGCGCGGAAAACGCGGCGCGCATCCCGATCATCCGCATGACCAACATCAATCTCGAGCCGGGCACCACACCGCTCGCCGACATCATCGCGGACACGAAACGCGGCGTTTTCGTCGAAACGAACAAGTCGTGGTCGATCGACGACCTCCGCCTCAACTTCCAGTTCGGCTGCGAAGTGGCGTGGGAGATCGAAGACGGCAAGCTCGGACGCATGCTCCGCAATCCGCTCTACACCGGCATCACGCCCGAGTTCTGGCGATCGTGCGACGCGATCGCGGATCAGTCGTCATGGCAGATCTGGGGCCTCCCCAACTGCGGCAAGGGCGATCCGATGCAGACGATGCGCGTGGCACACGGAGCGCCGGCAGCGAGGTTCCGAAACGTGGAAATGGGATGAGGAGGCGGAATTGAAAATGGAAGAATCGGAGCGCGCTCACTACGGTGCTCGTGCAATCGGTCCGATCTTTCCATTTTCAGTTTTCAATTTTCAATTTCAATGGACTCCATGACGCTCCTCGACGCCATCGACCACCGCACCGCCACCGTCGGCGTGATCGGCCTCGGCTACGTCGGGCTGCCGCTCGTGCTGCTGTTCAGCGAGAGCGGGTTTCGCGTCATCGGCTTCGACGTCGACGCGAACAAGACCGAAGCGCTCGCGCGCGGGGAGTCGTACATCCGGCACATCGGACCGGACCGCGTCGCAGCAGCGTTTCAGGGTGGCCGGGCCGCGGCCACGTCCGACTACGACCGCCTCACCGAGTGCGACGCCATCCTCATCTGCGTCCCCACGCCCCTCGGCCATCATCGCGAGCCGGACCTCTCGTACGTGCGCATGACGGCCGAGGCGGTGGCGAAGCGATTGCGCGAAGGGCAGCTCGTCGTCCTCGAATCGACGACGTATCCCGGCACCACGCGCGAAGAGCTGCTCACGCGTTTCACCGCGCGCGGCATGGACTGCGGAACGGACTTTTTCCTGGCGTTCTCGCCGGAGCGTGAAGATCCGGGCAACGCGAAGTACCACACGAAAAACATCCCCAAAGTGGTCGGCGGAATCGACGAAGCATCACTCCGTGCGGCAGTGAAGCTGTACAGCGCCGTGATCGATCACGTGGTGCCCGTCGGCAGCGCCGAGGTCGCGGAATCGGCGAAGCTGCTGGAGAACATCTTCCGCGCCGTGAACATCGCCCTCGTCAACGAGCTCAAGGTCGTCTTCGACCGCATGGGCATCAACGTGTGGGAAGTCATCGAGGCGGCGAAGACGAAGCCGTTCGGCTTCATGCCCTTCTATCCCGGACCCGGACTCGGCGGCCACTGCATCCCGCTCGACCCGTTTTACCTGACGTGGAAAGCGGCCGAGTACGGCACGTGGGCGCGCTTCATCGAACTGGCGGGCGAAGTGAATACCAACATGCCCCGTTACGTCGCCGACAAGACCGCGGAGGCCATCAACGCACAAGGCAGGAGCGTGCGCGGCGCGACCGTGCTGGTGCTCGGCCTCTCGTACAAACCGAACATCGACGACGACCGCGAGTCGCCGTCCTTCGAGTTGATCGAGCTGCTGCGCGAGCGCGGCGCCGAGCTCTCGTACTGCGACCCCTACATTCCGCGCGCGAAGCGCGTGCGGAAATTCGATCTCGACCTCGCGTCCGTACCGTGTACGGCCGAGGAGTTTGCAAAGTACGATGCGGTACTCGTTTCGACGCCGCATGACGCGTTCAAGGACGCGTCGCTGTATCGCGACGTGAAACTCGTCGTCGACACCCGGAACATCGTCCCCTCGTCCGCGGCGCGAACCGTCGTGCGCGCATGATCGATGCGAAGCGAAGCTGATTCATTCGAGATTCTCGAGCGCGCGTTGCGCGCCGCTCAGGCCGACGAGGCCGACGCCTCCTTTGTGGCGGTGGACCAGAACATCAGCCGCTTTGCGAACTCGCAACTGCACCAGAACATGTCCGAGGAGAGCGCCGGGCTGACGCTGCGCGTGATCCTCGGCAATGCGATGGGCGTGGCGACGACGAGCGTCTTCGACGACGAAGAGCTCGCGCGCACCGCGGCGCTCGCACGCGAAGCGGCGAAACACTCCAACGCCGTGCAGGGATGGCAGGGCCTCTACAAAGCGAACGAGCCCGTGCCGCAGCTCGACACGTTCGACGAAGCGACGGCCACGCTCTCCCCGCTCGACAAGGCGAAAGCGCTGCGTGTGATGTTCGACAAAGGGAAGAGCGCGAACGTCGAATTCGCGGGCGCGTACGCGACCGGCTCCGTGTCTCTCGCGACCGCGAACTCGCACGGCGTCCGCCGCTACGTCCCGACCTCGTTCGCCGAGCTCACCGTCATCGCCATCGGCCAGAAAGGCTCCGGCTACGCGACGCAGCGCGAGCGCCGCACCAGTCAGGTCGACGTCGCCGCGCTGGGCGACGAGGCGGTCCTCAAAGCAACGCTTGCGTCCGACGCACACGAGGATCTGCAGCCCGGCGCGTACGACGTCATCCTCGAACCGCCCGCGCTCGCCGAAGTCTTCGACTGGATGAACATGATCGCGTTCACCGGCCAGTCGTTCGAAGACGGCTCCTCCTTCTTCGTCGGCAACATCGGCAAGCGCATCCTCGGCGAGAACTTCACGCTCGTCGACGACTCCATCCACTACTTCCCCTTCCCCTTCGACATCGAAGGGATGCCCAAGCGTCCCGTGGCGTTCATCGAGAACGGGGTCATCAAGACGCCGGCGCTCGACAAAGCATGGGCCGATCGCCTCGGCATGCAGGCCACGGCGCACGCATGGCATCTCGGCTCGCCCGATCACGGCGCGGCGTTCCACCTGACGATGGCGGGCGGCGATGCCACGCGCGAGGAGATGATCGCCTCCACGAAGCTCGGCATCTGGGTCACGCGCTTCAATTACGTCAACGGACTGCTCGAGCCGAAGACGGCGCTGATGACCGGCACCACGCGCGACGGCACGTTCCTCATCCGCGACGGCAAAGTCGTCGCGCGCCTGCCGAACCTCCGCTGGACGCAGTCGATGACCGAGGCTTTTTCGAACATCGAGGCGCTCTCGCGCGAGCGGCGCAGCGTCGGCACCTGGTACAACATGTATGGTGGCACGCTCGCCCCGGTCGCCAAGATCCGCGGGTGGAACATCACTGGCAAGCAGGAGACGCGGTCCTGACGGCGAGGATGTTGCAGAGGCCGCGACGAGCTGTTGAGCTAGTGAGCTGTTGAGCCATGGAGCTGCTGCCGAGGCAGCTCCATGACTCAGCAGCTCAACGGCTGATCGAATCGCATGACTCAGTACATCATCCGCAGATTCCTGCAGATGATCCCGATTACGTTCGGGATCCTCACGCTCATCTTCTCGCTGATCCATCTCATCCCGGGCGACCCGGCGATGCAGATCGCGGGCGAAGGCGCTCGCCCCGAGGACGTGGCGGCGGTTCGCAAGTCCCTCGGACTCGACCAGCCGCTGTGGAAGCAGTACGTCACCTACATCGGCAATCTCGCGAAAGGCGACCTCGGCGTCTCGTTCCGGACGAACGAGAGCGTGGCGAAGGAGATCGCCGCGCGCTACCCGGCCACGATGCAGCTCGCGTTCGGCTCGATGGTCGTCGCGCTGCTCGTCGCCTTTCCCCTGGGGATCATTTCGGCGATCTATCGAAACTCGTGGATCGACAACGTCGCGCGATTCTTCGCGCTGATCGGCGTGTCGATGCCGAGCTTCTGGTTCGGACCGCTGCTGATCATCGCCTTCGCCATCAACCGCACCTGGTTCCCCGTCTCGGGACGTGAGGATGGATGGCGTTCCCTCGTGCTGCCTTCGGTGACGATGGGCCTCGCGCTCTCCGCAATCCTCACGCGCATGATTCGCGTCTCGCTCGCCGAGGAGCTCAACCAGCTCTACGTGACGACGGCGATCGCGAAAGGCGTGACGCGCGGAAAGGCGATCTTCCGTCACGCGCTCAAGAACGCGCTCATCCCCGTGATCACGATTCTCGCGCTGCAGTTCGGCTCACTGCTGACCGGCGCGATCATCACGGAGCAGATCTTCTCCTGGCCCGGTCTGGGACGACTCCTGATTCAATCCATCACCACGCGCGATTACCCGCAGGTGCAGGCCTCGATCCTCGTCATCGCGCTGACGTACATCATGGTGAACTTCATCAGCGACCTGCTGTACGGGGTCGTGGATCCGAGGATCAAACTGCAATGAGAGGCGCAGAGGCGACTCTGCCACCGTCATGAGCGCATTGAAACGTCTCCTCCGCAATTTCGCCTTCACGCTGGGCCTCATCCTGACGCTGCTGCTCGTGATCTCGGCGATTCTCGCGCCGTGGATCGCGCCGCACGATCCGAACGTGCAGGACACGGCGCGCCGTCTCGAGGCGCCGTCGGACAAGCATCCGCTCGGCCTCGACGACCTCGGGCGCGATGTCCTGTCGCGCATCGTGTTCGGTTCGCGCGTGTCGCTGCGCGTCGGGTTCAGCGTGGTCGTGCTCGCGGTGATCATCGGCGTCACGCTCGGCGCGATCGCCGGCTACTTCGGCGGCTGGGCGGACGTGCTCGTGATGCGCCTCTGCGACATCCTTCTCTCCTTCCCCGGAATCCTCCTCGCGATCGCACTCGTAGCGGTCCTCGGGCCCAGTCTCAACAACGTCATCCTCGCGCTCGTCGTGACGGCGTGGGTCGGCTACGCGCGACTCGTGCGCGGCCAGGTGCTGAAGGTGCGCGAGATGGAGTTCGTGACGGCGGCGAAGGCGCTCGGTGCAAAGTCGCCGCGCGTGATCGTCCTGCACGTGCTGCCGAACATCATGAATCCCGTGATCGTCATGGCCACGCTGGGACTCGGCGGCGTGATCCTCTCCGAGGCGGCGCTGTCGTTTCTCGGGCTGGGCGTGCAGCCGCCGACGCCTTCGTGGGGCTCGATGCTCACCGCGGGGCGCCGTTATCTCGGCCTTGCCAATCATCTGGCCATCTTCCCGGGCGCCGCGATCATGCTCGCCGTGATGGGTCTCAACTTCCTCGGCGATGGGTTGATCGACGCGCTCGATCCGAAGTACCGGAAAGAAATGCGATGACCGCCATGCGCAAACTCGCGCTCGTTCTCTCTCTTCTCGTCGCTCCCGCTCTGTTCGCCGCGACCGCGGACGTGCAGATCACGTTTTTCTCGATGAGCACCGATCCGTCGAGCACGGGGGACCGGTTCGCCATCACGATGCGCTGGCGGAACAACGGACCGGACACCGCGACGATCGTCAACGCGATCGTCAGCGGCACGCCGTCGCCGTTCTACATCTTCGGCGTCGGCACGAGCGGCTGGCCGTGCTACACGACCGCGGGCGCGTCGTCGTTCACGTGTCAGGGGTCGCAGCTTGCAGCCGGCGGCGAGGCGGAGATGGTGCTCAGCATCATCGCGCCGGCGAACGCGAATGCGACCAACGGCACGTTCACGATGCGCGGCGAAGTGCGCGCGGCGGAGCAGGATCCGGATCTTTCGAACAACGCGCGGACGCTCACGACGCAGCTGGTGAAGGCGGTGGCGGCGAGCGATCTCGCTCTCTCGCCCACCTCGCAGACCATCCAGGCCGGACCGGGACAGACGCTGCGAATTCCGTTCGCCGTGTCGAACATCGGCGACGCCGATGCGCGCAATCTCATCGCCGTGTTCACGCTGCCGGTCACGAACAACGTTCCCGAATTCTCGGCGGCGGGCATGGGCTGGTCATGCGGTCACGGTGCGTTTGGACCGCAGCTCGTGATCTGCACCGGCGGCAGGCTGGAGACCGGCCTGCACGCGCCGGTGATGGTGACGCTCAAAGCGCCGGACACGAACCAGACGTTCGACCTCACCGCGCACGTGCGCGCCGAGAATCTGCATGAGGACGTGACGGCGAACAACACCAGCGTGGCGAAGATCACGGTCGGCGAGGAGCCGGCACCGCCGGTCGAGTATTCGCGCATCCTCATCCCGCTGACCGCGGTCGATCTGCCGGGCAACAACAACGCGCTCTGGCGCACGCAGACCACCGTGATGCTCGCCTCCGAGACGAACGTCGACGTGCGTCCGCATCGCTGCGGCGAGCTCGATCCCACGCTCTGCGTCGATCTGACGCTGCCGCTCAATCAACCGTTCGACATCAGCCAGATCCCGACCTATCGCTACGGCGATTCGCCCAACGGACAGTTCTTCTACGTGCGCGAGGACGACTACGGCAAGTTCCGCGCGAACTCGCGCGTCTTCGACGTGGCACGCCTCGAACAAACGGCCGGCGCGGAGATCCCGCTCGCGCGCGAGCACGATTTCGTGAACCGCGCGGTGTCGATGGTCGGCATTCCGGTGGCACCGCAGTTCCGCCATACGCTGCGCGTGTACGGCTTCGACGCGCAGGAGGAGCCGGTGCAGATCAGCCTCTTCGTCGGCAACGAATCGATTCCGCGCGTGGTGCAGGTGAACACGCTCGCGAAACAGTCCGGCTCCACGACGTTCGGCGGCGGCCTGCCGACGCATCCCTCGTTCCACCAGCTGCAGCTCGATCAGATGATGCCGCTGACCGGGATCACGGAACCGGTGCGCGTCGAGGTGAAACCGCTCGGAACGGGACGCATCTGGGCCTTCCTCAGCGTGACGAACAACAACACGCATCACGTGACCACGTTCTCGGCGCAATGACGTCTATGCTATAACAGCATACATGTTGCATTCTCTCTTTGCCCTGTTCGTTTTCACGACAACGACACCTCTCTTTGCAGCGATCGAGCTGACGCATCTCTCGGTCGACAAGGCGCGTTACGACACCGGCGAGCGCGTGCAGGTCACGATGCGCGTTGCCAATACCGGCACCGCGACCGTCAACGACGTGCAGGCCCAGGTGTACTTCGGCATCGCCTCGATACTCGTGGCGGCCGACGCGCCGGGCTGGTCGTGTCCGACGCAGCTCTTCACGCGATGCACGCGGTCGGCGATGGGCCCGGGCACGGAGAGCGAGTTGCGCCTGACGATCCTCGCCCCTCCGCGCACCACCGACGCGCCCTCGCTCCTCACCGCCTCGGCCGGACCGCAGACGCGGCAGATCCTCGTGCCGGTCTCGAACGCCACGAACCGCGCCGACCTCACCCTCAAAGCGATCCCGTCGGAGAACCCGATCCTGCCGGGCAAATCGGGAGAGCTGACGATCGTCGCGGAAAACAGCGGCCCCGATGACGCGCACGAAGTCCATGTGGAACTGCTGACCTCTCCCTTCACGGTGATTCCGCAGGGATGGAGCTGCGCGCAGAATGCATCGACGGGCTATTCGCGCTGCACGCGCAGCGTGATCCCCGCGCATACGTCCTCGTCGATCACCCTGCGCTTCACCGCGCCGCAGACGGAGGCGTTCATCGACACGTTCGGCCGCATCCAGGCGGAGCTGAATCGCGACGACAACGCCAACGACGTCCTCAGCGCGCGCGTCATCGTCGGTGATGCCGAGGAGTGGCAACGGTATCTCGTGCCGATCACGCTGACGCGCATCCCCGGCGCGAACCATTCGCTGTGGCGCACCGACATGACGATGCTCTTCCGCGGCGAGGAGTATCCGGAAGTCGAGCCGCTTCCGTGCGGCCTGCCGATCACCTGTCTCTATCCGACCCCGCCGCTGCACAAACCATTCGACGCGCACGAGCACGGCTATCTCGGCACGTACGTCGGCGTCGGACAGTTCCTGCACGTGCGGCGCGGCGACGTCAGCGACGTCGCGTTCAACGCGCGCTTCTACGATGAATCGCGGCTGCAGGAAACGGCGGGCACGGAGCTGCCGATCGTGCGCGTGGAGAAGTTCCACACCGGCACGTTCGGACTGCTCGACATTCCGGTCGCGGCGCAGTTCCGCCACACGCTGCGCATCTACGACGGCGATGGCAACGACGCCACGGTGACGATCCGCATTTACGCCGATGACGAAACGACGCCGCGTCTGACGACGACGCGCAACCTCGTCGCCGTCGACGAGCCGCCGACGCTCACGCCGCACATCCCCGCCTACGCCGAGCTCGCACTCGCGCAGCTGCTGCCGCTCGACGCGTTCGAGAGCGTGCGTGTCGAGATCGAGCCGGTCACGCCCGGCGCGCGCATCTGGGCCTTCGTGAGCATCACGAACAACGAAACGCATCACGTGACGCTGGTGACGCCACAATGAAAAACCTGCTCTTGCTTCTCCTCCTCGCACCGGCGCTGTTCGCGCAGTCGGCGGACATCACCATCCCCACGTTCTTTCCGACGAAGCAGACGCTCGAATCCGGCGAGCTCGTGACGGTCAGCATGCGCTGGCGCAACAACGGTCCGGCCACGGCGCAGGACGTCGTGGCCACCATCGGCGCGGACAGCGGCGCGTTCGTCGTCACCGGCGCCGGCACCAGCAACTGGCCGTGCGAGCCGCTGTTCGGCAACGAAGGCTTCTCCTGCCGCGGCACTCTCGCCGCCGGCGCCGAAGCGGAGATGGTCGTGTCGATGCTCGCGCCGGCGCGCGCGGGCGACTGGTTCGTGTCCGGCGACGTCACGTCGTCGACGCCCGATCCGCAGACCGGCAACAACTCGCGTTCGCTGCCGGTCACGCTCACACCATCGGCGCGGCAGACCGATCTCTCCATCACCCCGCCGACGCAGACGCACGACGTGCTGCCCGGCGACGGCGCCCTCATTCCCGTCACCGTCCGCAACGACGGCCCTTCCGGTTCCGGCGAAGTCCGCGTCATCCTCGGCTTCGAGCCCGCGACGCTCATCCCGATTCAAGCCAGCGGCGACGGCTGGTCGTGCGTCAACGCGACGCATTCGCCGTGGCTGATCACCTGCTCGCGTCCGCAGCTCGCTGCCGGTGCGGAAGCAGCGATTCTCGTCGCGGTGCCGGTGATGCCGCAGCAGGAGGCGCTCTATCGCTTCCAGGCGCGCGTCGCGGCCGAGCGCAATTTCGAGCGCGATCCCGGCGACGAGCTGGCGATCGCGAACGTCCGCGTCGGCGATCCGGTCGATCTCGTACGCGTGCTGATTCCGCTCATTCCGAATGAAACGCCGGGCGCGAACGGCGCGCGGTGGAAAGCGGAAACGGTGCTGCTCATCCGCTCCGACGAACAGATCGAGCTGCGCCCCGAGGCTTGCGATCTGAGCCCGGTGTGTCCGCCGGTGGTGCCTGTCTATCCGCTGCGCAAGCCATTCGCGTGGACCGCGCGCTACACCGATGACACCGGCGGACAATTTCTCTACACACGGCGCGAGGATCGCGACAAGCTCGACGTGAACTCGCGCGTGTTCGATCTGGCGCGCCTCGAAGAGACGGCCGGCAGCGAGATCCCCGTTCCGCGCGAAGAAGATTTCGTCCCGCGCACGATCTCGCTCCTCGGCATCCCGGTCGCGCCGCAGTATCGCCACACGCTGCGCGTCTACGACTTCGAAGGGAAGGCTGGTGCGCGCGTGGCCATTCGCGTGTACGTGAATGCGGAGAACGAGCCGCGCGCGAACGTCACACGCTCGCTGACCCTCAGCCCGCACGCGCAGACGTTCACGGAGCAGAAGCTGCCGACGCATCCCGCGTATCTGCAGCTCGATCCCGCAACTCTCGCGTCGTTCGCCGGAGCGACCTCCGTGCGCATCGACGTCGAGCCGCTCGACGGCGCGCGCATCTGGAGCTTCGTGAGCATCACGAACAACGACACGCATCACGTGACGACGTTCTCGGCGCAGTAACATCGCGCCGTGCGCGTCGTCTCCCTCGTTCCTTCGCTGACGGAAACGCTGTTCGAGCTCGGTGCCGGTGACGCGGTCGTCGGCATCACCGACTTTTGCATCTTCCCGCCGCATCTCGACCTGCCGCGCGTCGGAGGGACGAAGAACCCGCGCGTCGACGAGATCCGCGCCCTCGCGCCCGATCTCGTGTACATGAACTTCGAGGAGAACCTGCGACGTCACGCCGAGGCCATCGCACCGTTCGCGAAGGTGCACGTGACGGAGCCGAAGACGGTGGACGACGTGAGCGCGTTATTCGTGGAGCTCGGCGCGCTGCACGACCGCCGCGAGCGCGCATCGGAGCTCGTGACGCTGCTCGAGCAAACACGCGCCTCGCTTCCGAAGCGCGCGTTCACGTTCGCGGTCCCGATCTGGAAGAACCCGTGGATGTGGTGCGGCGGCGATACGTACGTTTCGGATCTCGTCGTCACCGCCGGCGGCACGAACGTCCTCGGCGACCGCACGCGCTATCCGGCCATCCCCCTCGAAGACGTTCTGGCGATGAAACCGGACCTCGTCTTCCTGCCCGACGAGCCGTATCTCTTCACGAACGAGGATGCGTCAGCAATCGCGGGCGTGCACGTGATCGGTCCATTCCCCGGCCACCTGTTCACGTGGCATGGCGTGCGGACGATCGCGGGGGTGGGGTTTTTGGGGAGGGTTGTGGCTTGAGGCGTGGGTGCTCGAAGACGAATGCAGAATGCAGAATTGAGAAAGGAGGCGCGGCGAGAGCGCCTTTCTTCTTTCTCAATTCTGCGTTCTGCGTTCTGCGTTCGACCTGAGCAACCGACAGCGTGCGCGTCATCGGCCCGGTTCCCGGGAAGGTTCTGGCTTGAGGGGCGGGCGCTCGAAGACGAATGCAGAATGCAGAATTAAGAAGCGAAGGTCACGATCGGCCGTTTCTCAATTCTGCATTCTGCATTCTGACGACGGAAGTCGGCTGCGGGTGCCCCGGCGCGGTTTGGAAGCGCCAACAGGAGAAGTGGGGGGTCACGCAAGGAGGATGAGCCGCCGGGGCACCTGTCAGCCACGAAGAGTGTATGCGGTTACAGCATAGACGTCAAGCAGAAGTTTCGAGTACTTCCGCCGCCCACGTGCGCATCGTCTCTTCCACGGCCTCCAACTGTTTCGTGAAGAAGTGATCGGCGCCGGTGATGATCACGCTTTCGGCATTGCGAATATGCGGTACCAGCTTCTCGAGCTTTGCCGCGTCGCCATGCTCGTCCTGCGTGCCGTGGAGGAACAGCATCGGCTTCTCGCAGTGACGCAGATACGCAAAGTCATACTTGTTGACCGGCGTGCCGATGAGGAAGATCGCGTCGACGATCTCCGGCATCTCGCACGCCACGCGGCTGGCGACCCACGAGCCGAACGAGAATCCGCCGACGAAGAGCTTCTTGCCCGGATGCTTGCGGCGCACCCACTCGATCGCGGCGGCGACGTCTTCCTGCTCCCCTTCGCCGGCGTCGAACGCACCGCCGCTCGCACCCGCGCCGCGGAAGTTGAAGCGCAGCGTGGCGACGTTCGCGTTCTCCAGGCCACGCGCGGCGCGGAACACGACCTTGTTGTGCAGCGTCCCGCCGCCGGTCGTCAGCGGATGGCAGATCACCGCGGCGGCTGCCGGGTCCTGCAACTCGCGATAGAGCGCCTCGAGGCGCCCCACGCTGCTGTACAGATCGATGTGACGGAGCGGCTTCGGATTCACGACAGCCTCACCAGAATGCGTTCGTTCTCGACGCGCACTTCATGCGCGGCGACGCGGATGTCGGGATTGCCGGCGCACAGGCCGGTCTTCACGTCGAAGCCCCAGAGGTGCCACGGGCAGTTGATCTCGTTGCCAATCAAGTCCCCTTCCGCGAGCGGACCTCCGCGGTGCGGGCAGGTGTTGTCGGTGGCGAAGAATCCGGCGGCGGTGTGGTACAGGGCGATCGTGCGGTCGGCGACGACATAAGCCTTCGCGCGGCCGGCCGGCACCTCGGTGGTATTCGCGACTTCGATGAACGTCATGCGACGGGCGCGAAGAGTAGCACGCCCTGCGCCATCACACCCGGACCGGTCGCGGAATGCCGCTGCGTCCCACTACCGCATCACCATCCCACACACCCGGAATCACGGTCGCGCACTGCGGACACTTGCCGTCGACGAGCTGGAACGACGTCACGCGGAAGCCCTTGCGTCCGATGACCAGCGTGTCGCACGCCGGACAGTGCGTGCCTTCCTTGTCGCCGAACGCGCCCGGGATGTTGCCCGGATAGATGTAGCGCAATCCCGCGCGCCTGCCGATCTCGTACGCGCGTAGAAGATGCGCGGCCGTCGTGGCCGGATTGTCCATCTTGTAATCCTCGTGGTACGCGGTGATGTGCCACGGGATGTCGCGATTGACGCTGACGAGAAACTCGGCAATGCCGGTCAGCTCCTCATCGGAGTCATTGAAGCCCGGTACGACGAGCGTGACGACCTCCACCCAGATGCCGCGCTGCTCGAGGCCTTTGATCGTTTCGAGCACCGGCTGCAGTGTGCCGCCGAGGTCGCGGTAGTGGCGGTCGTGGAACCCCTTGAGATCGACCTTGTACATCGTGAGGTACGGCGCGATGTAGTCGAGCACTTCCGGGGTGCCGTTGCCGTTGCTCACATACGAGCAGATCAGCCCTTCCTTTTTCGCCTCGCGGAAGATCTCGACTGCCCATTCCGAGGTGATGAGCGGCTCGTTGTACGTCGAGGTGAGGACTTTCGCGCCGTGCTTTTTCGCGAGCTGCACGAGCTCGGCAGGCTCGACGTCCATCGGCGGCGCGATGGCCGCGGGATCGCGCAGCGCCTGCGAGGTCACCCAGTTCTGGCAGTAGCCGCAGTGATAGTCGCAGCCGAGCATGCCGAACGACAGCGCCAGCGCCCCGGGATAGGCGTGGAAGAACGGCTTTTTCTCGATGGGATCGACCTGCAACGCGGCCACGTAGCCGCGCGGCACCTTGAGCACGCCGCCTTCGTTGTAGCGGACTTTGCAGATGCCTTTCAGGCCGTCGAGGATCTTGCAGCGATGGCCGCACGAGAAGCAGCGCACCGCGTTCTTTTCGAGTTTTTCATACAGCTCCCCCTCGGCCGTCCGCTTCGACAGCAGCTCGCCCAGGGTCGTCTGTTGCTGAGTCAGGGGCATGCCTCGGAAAACAGATGCGGTAACAGAGGTATGCCATCAGCAGGCCCGCGAGCCCGTCGACCATGTAGTGCCAGCCGGTGATCATCGAGCCGATGAAAATCGTCACCACGAAAATCCCGAACAGCACCTCTCCCGCTCGCCACACGCGCCGCATCCAGAGAAAGACGTACGTCTGGAAGGCGACGTGGAGAGAGGGAAAAGCGGCGATGCCGAAGACGATGCGAATCGGCTCGGTGATCGGCACGCCGTTCGCCGCGCGGAGGACGTTCTGGTAGTTGCGCATCAGCAGCGCCTGCATCATCTGCGTGACCTTCAGCGACTCCGCATGCGCGAACCAGACGTCAGGAAATCGAAACGCGGGGCCGAGCGACGGGATGAGGAGATACAGCCACGCGCCGAGCATCCACACGAGTGCGTTGCCGTTGGCGAACGCGACGCGCAGTTTGCGGTCCGGTGCGGAGAGGAAGTAGGCGTACGCGACCGTGGCACTGGCGAAGAAGATGTTCGCGTACGACCAGTCGATCACGCGCAGGAACGAACCGGCATTGAAGAGGTCCAGCATGAACGTCGACGGCGCGAGACCGAAGAAGAGCATGCGGTCGAGCTCCCACAGCGCCTCGTCGAACAGGCGCGGGTGGTAGAGCGGGACGGTGAGCTTGATCCAGCCGTACGCCACCACGATCATCGCGCCGAAGACGACCAGCCGCAGTGTTTCGAGGAGCCACGCTTTGTCGCGCAGGACGTGGAAGTAGCTCTTGTCGCGGCGCACCGCTGCGATGATGGAGCGAAGGATGATGCCCGCGAGCGCCTGGACCGCGATGCCGAACGCGAACGTCCCAAGATGACGCAGCGTCGTTCCGGCGAGATTCGCCGTGGCGTGGAAGAGCACGGCCACGATCGCGAGGTTCGCGACAGCGAAGATCTCGAAGAAGTGCAAACGCTTCACGCGCGCTGCATCATAGCGGCGCAAGCGACGCGGCCGAAAAATTGCATTGGTTCCCAACAGAAGTGGCTTCCCTGGTCTCAGACACCCTCGAGCGGTTCATCCGTGAACGACTGCCCTCTGTCGAGCAGATCGAGATCGTGCTGCTTCTGCGGCGCGAGATGGCGCGGGCGTGGAGTGCGCCCGAGGTGTCTTCGAATCTGGGAACGCCTCCGGAGTCGACGGCGATGCGGCTGTTCCTGCTCGCGTCGAACGGCGTCGTCACGTTCGACGGGACCGGAGGCGTGCCGAAGTATCGTTACGTGACGACGGATCCCGCGGTCGATGCGATGATCGAAGAGATGGCGCGCGCGTACGCGCAGGACCGCGAAGGCTTGCTGGAGATCGTCGGAGCGCAGCCGCGCGATCCATTGCGCAGCTTCGCCGACGCGTTCAAGTTGAAGAAGTGAAGGAGCATCGATGCTGGCGACGGCGATCTACATCCTCTGTGCACTGACGAGCATCGCGTGTGCCGTGCTGCTCATCCGCGGCTATCGCCAGAGCCGCGTGCGCCTCCTGTTCTGGAGCGCGTGGTGCTTCGGCTTTCTCGCGCTCAACAATCTTCTGCTGATCATCGACCTGCGCGTACTGACGGCGGTGAATCTCGAGATGTGGCGCGCGATACCGGCCGTGATCGGTACGGCACTGCTGGTGTACGGACTCGTGTGGGAGTCGCCGCGATGATGGATGTGACTTCCGGCATCCTCTTCGCGCTCGACGCCGTGGCGGGCCTGTTCTTCCTGAAATTCTGGGCCGCCTCGCGCGACCGCCTCTTCGCCATGTTCGCCGCCGCCTTCTGGATCCTCGGCATCCAGCGCCTGCTCCTCGCCGCCACCCGCTCCGTCTTCGAGGATCAGGCGATCTTCTACTCCCTGCGCCTGCTGGCGTTCGTAATCATCATCGTAGCGATCGTGGACAAGAACCGGAGATGAGAGAGAGAGGAGAGATGAGCGATGAGAGATGAGAGATGAAGTCCGTCGCATCTCTCATCGTTCATCGTTCATCGTTCATCGTTCATCGTTCATCTCTCATCGTTCATCTCTCATCGTTCATCTCTCATCGTTCATCTCTCCTCGCTCATCTCTCATCGCTCATCTCTCCTCTCTCATCTCTCCTCTCTCATCTCTCCTCTCTCATCTCTCCTCTCTCCTCTCTCCTCTCGTTCCTGCTTACACTTTCCGCATGTTCATCGACCGCACCACCTCCACCGCAGTTTCCACGATCACGCTCAATCGTCCCGACAAGCTGAATGCCTTCACCGGCACGATGCGCGAGGATCTGCTCGAGGCGTTACGCGCATGCGCGAGTGATGACGCGGTGCGCGTCGTGGTGATCACCGGCGCCGGGCGTGCGTTCTGCGCCGGTGGCGACGTCGAGTACATGCACTCGCTGCAGCAGACGGATGACGTCGCGTCCTTTCGCAAACTGCTCGACGCGGGCCGCGACATCGTGCTGCAGATCGCGACGATGGAGAAGCCGGTCCTCGCCAGCGTCAACGGTGTCGCGGCGGGTGCGGGATGCAATCTCGCGCTCGCGTGCGATTACCGCATCGCCTCCGACACCGCGAAGCTGAGCGAATCGTTCGTGAAGATCGGATTGCATCCCGACTGGGGCGGCACGTGGCTCCTCCCGCGCCTCGTCGGTCGCGGGCGGGCGATGGAGCTGCTCGCGACGGGACGCATGGTCGAAGCGGGCGAAGCGCTGGCGATCGGGATGGTCGATCGCGTGGTGGGAGCGGCAGAGTTGCAGGGCGAGACGGAGAAGCTCGCGCAGGCCATCGCCGCGGCGTCCCCGACCGCCGTCGCCGGCATCAAGCGCGCGCTGAACCGGAGCGAGCACAATGACCTGCGCGCGCAGCTCGAGCTCGAGAGCGAGCATCAGGTGGAGTGTTTTCTGTCGGAGGATGCGAAGGGGAAGATCGCGTCGTTCGTCAGGCGCGCCTGACGATCACGATCGTCTCGTCGTCCTTCTGCGGCGCTTCGCCGACGAAGGAATCCACCGCATCCGCGATCTGATCGCGAATCAGCGACGGCGCAGCGTAGATGTGCTGCTGCAGCAGCGCTTCGAGCCGCTCGTTCTCGAACTCGTTCCCGTCGACATCCTCCGCCTCCGTGATGCCGTCGCTGTAGAGCACGACACACGAGCCGGCGGGGAACGGGCGCGTCTGCGTCGCGTAGCGCGTCGTGGGGAGGATGCCGATCGGCAGTCCGTGCGACTTGACCTGGTCGATGCGGCCGTCGACGATGAGGTAGGCCGGATTGTGGCCCGCGTTCACGTACGAGATCGTCTCGTGCTCGGGGTCGATCGAGACCATGACCATGGTGATGAACTTGTTCTCGGCCGACCAGCTGTGGATGTGGCGATTGAGCTCCGCCGCGATCTCGCCGAGCTCGCGTCCTTCCGCAAACAGCAGTTGCAGCACCGCGTGCAGCGCCGACACGAGCAGCGCCGCCGGCATCGACTTGCCGGCCACGTCGGCCACGAGCGCGGTCAGCACGCCGTCGCGCTGGAAGAACGCGTGATAGTCGCCGCCGACCTGGCGCGCGGGACGTGAGAGCGCGGCGATGTCGATCCCCGGAACCGCCGGGATTTTCTTCGGCAGAATGTCGCGCTGGATCGTCGCGGCCAGCTCGAGGTCGCGCTCCATGGCCTGCTTCTCGAGCGCCTCGCGGTGCAGGCGCGCGTTCTCGAGCGCGATGGCGACCTGATTGCCGAACAGCGAGAGGAGGCGCAGCTCGTTCGCTTCGAACGCGCCGATGCCGCCTTCGCGCGTCTCGCGATCCGCGGCCGCGAGCACGCCGATCACGGAGTCGTTGCTCCCCTTGATCGGCACGGACACGAATGAACTGCATCCGGGGAAAAGGCTGGCGCTGTCGCCCTCGTACGTGAGCGCTTTCCCTTCGCGCATGAGCTGTTCGGTGAGCTCCGCTTCGAGGAACCCCTCGCGCACTTCACCGAACGAGCGATAGAGCTTGAACCCGCCGTCTTCCCGGAGGAACAGCGCCGCGCGGCGCGCGTTCGTGAGCGAGATCATGCGGAAGAGGATCTCGTCCGCGAGCTCGTCGACGTTGAGGGTCGAGGCGATGGAGAGGCCGATGTCGTACAGCGACTCGAGCTCCCACAATCGATACTTGAGCTGAAAGTCACCCTCGCGCGTCTCCTGCATCAGACGCTGATTCGTGATCATCGCCGACAGGAACGCACCCGCCGCGCGCGCGAACGCGAAATCGTCTTCGAGATCTCCCGTCTCGCGCGAGCAGAGCGCCAGCACGCCGACCGCCTCCCGCGACGACTGCAGCGGCACGACGATGGACGGCGAAGGAGTCACCGCGTCTTCCGGACGCGCATTCGCTTCGAGGATCTCCGGCGCCACGCAGTGCGCCGATTTCGCGGCGAGACGCAGCACGCGACCGCGTACATCGCGCAGGTAGAGCACGCCACTGTCGAAACGCGTGTGCCGCGCGAACGCGTCGAGGATCAGCGGCCCCTGTGTGGCGATCGACGCCTTCTCCAGTTGCTGCAGCTCGTGCACGAAATCCGCGAAGCGGTGGACGAGGGGCATGGGGGGAGGAGGATACCAGCGATTGAGCTGTTGGGCTGTTGAGCCATTGAGCCGTACGCGACAGCTCAACGGCTCAATAGCTCAACAGCTGCTTACAAGCCCATCTCGCGGAGCGCGGTCTCCTCGTCGGTGTAGATCGACGCGTAATTGGCGAGCCCCATGATCTGGAAGGTCTTGTGGATGACGGGCGTGAGGCAGCAGAAGCCGATCTTCCCGCCTTTGTCGATCATCTTCTCGATGATCTCGATGAGGATGCTGATGCCGATCGAGTTGACGATCTTCGTCTCGCGGAGATTGAGCAACAGCGAGCGCACGCCGTCGTCCATCAACTCGTATGCGCGATTGGCGATCTCCTCGCCACCCACGTTGTTGATGTAGCCCTTCGTGAAGAGCACCGCACCCGTGGGGTTGCGGCGGTCGAGAGCAACCCGCAATTCGTCCGTCATGATGGTTTCACCCAAGAGCTCACTCGCTCCTTCTCCCGTATTTGACCATGTGGATGGTCGTCCCGTCGGTGCTGGTCTCGATCGAGACTTCATCCATGTGCGCTTCGATGATCTGCAGCCCCCAGCCCCGCTTGTGCACCGAGCCGAGTTTCTGCCGGCGCGTCCGCGCCTCGGTGACGTCGAATCCTCTGCCGCGGTCCGAGATCCAGATGTCGATGCGAGAGTTGCCCTCGCTGAGGGAGGCGCCGGCGATTTTCACATAGATCCGCTTGTCGGCGCTACCGGAGTGCTCGCGCGCGTTGATGCACGCTTCGATCATCGCGTGCGCCATCTCGTCGATGCTCTCGGACGCCATGCCGAGCTCCCGTGCGAGGTTGCCGGCCGCACGCGCGGCAGCGATCTCGATGTCCGGGATCATCGGGAGCGTGAGCTCCATCTGCCGCTCGGCCGTTGCAGTCATGAGGTCATCCTCAAAACACGCGCGACGACTAGAAGGACAGCAACAGCGCGGCGGCGGTCTTGACCCACTGCGGGATCCCGCCGAGGCGATCGAGCGCCACGAGTGCCACGGTGTTCACGGCCAGCATGGCCGGCAGCACATACGCGGCCGAAAGCGATTCGAGCTTGGTGGTGCGGGTCTGAGCGACGTTGTTCATGGTGTCCCCCCTCTTGTGTCGGGGTGACCCTTGAGCAACGCGACTGCCACGGAGACCAGTTCAGCTCAAATCCTCCTAAGTTGATGGCGGGGCGTAGTTTACACGAGAGAGCACGGATTGCCAGAGCGTTGTACAGGTGGGACATTTTGGGCCATACTGCCAGAGACGCAGAGTTTCATCGACGTAAGCGCTTTCGAATCTGACGTTTACTAGTGAATGTCCCATTTTGACTCAACTGTCCCAATCTGGGACAACTCGTCACGGCGGCGGTGCAGTGTCTTGCGATTTACGCCGAGAATCTCGGCTGCTTTCGAGAAATTACCCTTCGTATACGCCAGAACGCGGGCGATGTAGCGCGCTTCGAGCTGGGCCAGCGTCGGAAAGTCGCCGGAAAGCTCGCGCTCCCCCGCGCCGCCCGGCTCGTCGGGCAGGAGGAGATCGCCCGGATCGATCACGGGATCGGTCGTCAGCGCCAGCGCGCCTTCGATTTGATTCTCCAGCTCGCGCACGTTGCCAGGGAAGGGATAGCGCATCAACTTCTGCAGCGCTTCCTGGGTGATGCGCACGTCGCGCAGGCCTTCCCGCTTGCCGTATTTGTCGAGGAAGAAGCGGACGAGCTTCGGAATGTCGTCCTTGCGCTCGCGCAGAGGCGGCAGGACGATCTCGACGACTTTGAGGCGGTAGTAGAGGTCCTGGCGGAACTCCGTTTTTTCGATCATCTCCTCGAGATTGCGGTGCGTCGCCGAGAGGATGCGCACGTCGACCGGGATACGCCGCCGTCCGCCGAGTTTTTCGATCTCGCGCTCCTGCAGCACGCGCAGCAGCTTCGCCTGCAGCGTGAGCGGGATGTCGCCGATTTCGTCGAGGAAGATCGTCCCCCCCTTGGCCAGCTCGAACTTCCCCGGACGCGCTTCGACGCCGGTGGCCACGCCTCGCTCGATGCCGAACAGCTCCGACTCGAGCAGCGTCTCCGGCAGTGCCGCGCAGTTGATGGCCACGAACGGCCCGTCCTTGCGCGGCGAGTTGCCGTGGATCAGGCGCGCCACCATCTCTTTGCCCGTGCCCGACTCGCCGCGAATGAGCACGCTCGCCTGCGAGTCCGCCACGCGCGCGACGAGGTCGATCACGCGCTGCATCTTCGGCGAGTCGCCGACCATCAGGCGATCGGAGTAGTCGCGCAGCATGCGCTGCTTGAGCGCGCGGTTCTCGTCCTCGAGCGTTTCGCGCACCATGGCCAGCTTGTGGAAGCGGCGCGTGTTGTCGATCGCCGCACCGCCGATCGCGCCGATGGATTCGAGGAAGCGCAGATCGTCTTCGACGAAGGCCCCCACCTTCGCCGCGCCGCGCACTTCCTTCCCGCCGACGCCGATCACGCCGACGATCGTTTCCGCCGCGATCATCGGCGCGATCAGAAGGTCACTGGCCGGTCCGCCGAGGAACTTCGAAACGGTGAGCATCATCGGCTCTCGCGAGGCGATGACTTGTTTGATCGGAGGCTCGATCAGCAGCAGCTCGGGAGCGGCAATCTCGACGCCGAACGTGAACCACGTCTGGATGTTGAGTTTCTCGTCGAGCGAGAAGACGAAACCGGAGGTCGCGTCGAGCACGGAGATGGCCCGGTGCATCAGCTCTTCGAGCAGGTCATCTTCCGGACGCAGCGTGTTCAGCGCGCGCCCGACGTCGTACAGCGCCTCGAGCTGGAGGAGCTTGCGACGGAGCTCGAATTGGGTCTGTGTGGCCATGGTCTGGCTTCAGGCGTTTCGCCCACTCATCGTCCCTGCGCCTTGCGACACTCCCCCAGCAGAAAATCGCAGTTCCACGCGTCATAGAACGGCTTGTCGAGCTCGTAGATTCTGATGAAAAGCGCCGACGCTTCGTCGAAGCGGCCTGTTTTCATCAATGTTCGCGCTAAAAAATACGTGGCGCGGATCGTCTGCGGATCCTTCGCCCCCGCGTCCACGATCGCGCGGAATCCCGCCTCGGCATCGCCGAACTCTCGTTTCTGGTACGCGCAGAGCGCGCGCTCGTAGTCGCCGGTGATGTTGCAGGTGGAAGGGGGCGTCGCCGCGAACGCGGTCTGAGCAATGAGTGCGAGAATGACGAAGTAGCGCATCGTGCGCGCACATTATGCGCCTCGGCATCCTCGGCGGCGGCAGGGCCGCATGGGCATTCGGTTCCGCGTGGAAGCGGATCGGCTGGCCTCTGTCCGGCGTCTGGCTCCGCGACGAGTCCCACAGCCACATCGCCGAGCTCCTCGGCACCGCCCGTCTCGACCTCGCCGATCTCGCGCACGACTCGGAACTGCTCCTCGTCGCCGTGAGCGACCGCGCCATCGCCGAAGTGGCGCAGACCATTCCTGCAGCAACCGAGGCGCTGGTGTTTCATGCGAGTGGCGCTCTGCTTTCGATGCGGGACGGCTTCTCGCTCCATCCGCTCCAATCACTCCCGCCGGTCGGCACGCCGTCCGACCTCGAAGGAACGCTGCTCGTATTCGAAGGCCAGCATCGACGCACGGCAAAGCTGATCGCGGCCGCGGTAGGCGCGCGCTTCTGCGAAGTGGCGCCCGAACAGAAGCCGCTGTATCACGCCGCGGCGGTGTTCGGCGCGAACTACGTGGCCGCGGCGCTCGACATCGCAGAGCGCCTCATGAGTCAGGCCGGAGTGACGGGAACGCGCGAGGACCTGGTCGCGCTCGCGCACTCCGCGATCGCCAACTGGAGGGCGCACGAAGACGCGCGTCGCTTCACCGGACCCGCCGCGCGCGGCGATCGCGACGTCCTCACCCGACACCTCGAAGCGCTCCACGACGACCCGCAAGTCGCACAGATCTACACACTTCTCGCGGATCAGATCGCCGGTGCACTCCTTGCTAGGCAGAAATAGCGGGTGCTAAAGTCGGCAGCCTCTGAGGTTTCGCCAAAGAGTGGGAGTCGCTGAATAGATGGTCTTCTTCAACTACGCGACCATGCAGATGGCTGCGAAGATCGTGTACTACGGTCCGGGCCTCTGCGGGAAGACGACCAATCTCCATCACATCTACAGCAAAACCTCGCCCGGCAGCCGCGGTGAAATGGTCTCGCTCGAGACCGAGACGGACCGCACCCTCTTCTTCGATCTCCTGCCCATCGACGTCGGCGTGATCGGCGGCTTCAAGACCCGCCTCCAGCTCTACACCGTCCCCGGCCAGGTCTTCTACAACACGACGCGCAAGCTCGTGCTCAAGGGTGTGGACGGCATCGTCTTCGTGGCCGACTCGCAGAGGGCGATGCTCGAGGCGAACGTCGAGAGCTTCAAGAACCTGCGCGAGAACCTCGCCGAGATCGGCACGAACCTCGACGAAATCCCGCTCGTCATCCAGCTCAACAAACGCGACCTCCCGAACATCGCCGAGCCCGAAGTCATCATGAACGCGCTCGATCCGGAACGCCGCGCGGAGTCGGTCGAAGCCGTGGCCTTCACCGGCGTCGGCGTGTTCGAGACGCTCAAAGTCATCTCCAAACTCACGCTGCGCACGCTGCGCCGCAGGATGACGGGCGACGAGCCGGCGAAGGCGGCGCCCACGGCGGGACGGGCGACGTTCCGCGTGCAGGACCACTCGCGCACGATGGCCGGCACGACACCCGTGCCGGCGGAGACGGTGGAAACGAAGACCGCGCTCGTCGAAGAGATCACCAGCGAGATTCCGCGCGCCGAGGAAGCCGCACCCCCGCCCGAGCCCGAAGTTCCGGCACCGGACATCGATCGCCGTGTCATCGCCGATGCGCCGGTGGCCGAGGCGCCTGCGCCGGAACCGGAGTCCGTTGCCGAGCCTGAGCCGGAACCGCAGCCGGAACCTGTCGTGGCCGCACCCGCGCCGCTCACGCTCGACGACGTGATCGCCGAGGCAGCGCCGGCGCCGGAGATCGAGTTCAAGCAGGAAGAGAAACCCACGCCCGTCGAGCCGGAAGTGAAGACCGTGAAGGTCCGCTCCTCCGTGGACGTCATGGCGGAGCTCGAAGCGCTGCGCAAGCGCGCCACCAACACCACCACCAGAGTACCGAAGCGCGACATCATGGCCGACCTCGCGTCGCTCCGCCCCAAGCGCGACGTCAGCCGCACCCTCCACCTCTCCCTCCCCGCGGACGTCCTCCCGAAAGCCAAATCCGTTCGGGTTACACTAGCGTTCGAGGATGGCGAACAGGGGGTCATCGAAACCCGCGACCAGCAGGTCGAGCTCGGTGATACCTCCGACGTCCAGTCTCTATCGGTCAACCTGAAAATCGATCTGGCCTGAGGGCCGGCCATGGACGTGAGGGGGTGCGCAGTGCGCAACACATTGCTGTTGACGGTGGTGGCGTTGTACGCGGTGGCCTGTGCGAGCTCGGCACCGGCACCGAAAGCCGCTCTGCCCGTCGCCACGACCATCCAGCCGAGCGTCTCCGCTCAGGTGGACGCGGACGAGTTCCGCCGCGAGCTCGAAGGCGCCTACTCCACGATCCTCGCCCGCGGCGACTCGTCGAAAGCGGCGATCGACGCGCCCGTCGTCGACCTCGAGGCCGCCGCCTCGATTCCCATCCCCGAGCACCGCACCATCAACTCCGCCGTGCGCCTGTTTTCCGTCGACATGAAGGACAGCATCCAGGCGTCGCTGATCCGCTCGGGGCGGTACCGCAAGCTGATCGACAAAGCGCTCGCCGAGCAGAAGCTGCCGAAAGGGCTCGCCTATCTGCCGGTCATCGAGAGCGCGTACATGCCGACGCTCACCTCGCGCGCCGGCGCCTACGGCATCTGGCAGTTCATGCCCGAAACCGCCCGCGAGTACGGGCTGCGCGTCGACTGGTGGGTCGACGAGCGTGCCGATCCGGAGCGCTCCACGCGCGCCGCGGCGACGTACCTCAAAGACCTGCATCGTATGTTCGGCGACTGGTCGCTCGCCCTCGCCGCCTACAACTGCGGACCCGGCCGCGTGCGCCGCACGCTGAACGAGTCCGGCAAATCGACGTTCTGGGAACTGCTCGACGCCGGTCTGCTGCCGAAGGAGACCCGCGGCTACGTCCCCACCTTCTACGCCACGATCCTCATCGCCAGCGACCCTGAAACCTACGGCTTCACCCTCGGCGAGATCCTCGACCACGACGAAAAACACGTGCAGGTCCGCGGGCCGGTGTCGCTCGCGTACATCGCCGAAGCCATCGGCGTCGGTGAGGACGTGCTGAAGGAGATGAATCCGGCTCTGCGGAGAGGCGTCGTTCCTCCGGGACGTGCGGCCGTCAAAGTGCCGGCGAAAGTGGCGGAGACCCTCACCGCACGCGCCGACACGCTCCGCGACGAAGACGCCTACCTCAAGTTCTGCTCGTTCACCCTGCGCAAAGGCGACACCGTCAACCGCCTCGCCCGCGCCGTCGGCACCAAGGCCGAGACCATCCTGGCCATGAACAACCTCGACGCGAACGAACGCGTCAGCGCCGGCGAGACCATCTACCTCCCCGCCCGCGCCCGCGAGCTCCCCACGCTCCTCGCCCACGCTGACGACGAAGAGGTCTTCTACGCCGTGAAGAAAGGCGACACGCTGTTTTCCATCGCCAAGAAGAACAACCTCACCGTGGCCGAGCTGCGCAACCTGAACGACCTCGGCAAGAACGCGACGCTGAAGCGCGGCCAGAAACTGCGCATCTCCGCGCCGCGGACGTTGAGCGCGGGCGGGATGTAGTTGCCGGTGACCGGGCGGGTGTTGTCGGTTCGCGCTCGCTCGGTTCTCGTTGTCGGTTCTCGTTGTCGGTTCTCAGTTGTCAGTTGTCTGCGACCCCTGGCCCGGACGGACCACAACTCCCAGACAACCGCTCCCCCACCCCCTCTCCCACTGACAACCGATAACTCTTCATGCTAGTTTCGCCCTCCCATGGCCGAAAGCAGTGACTACAAGAAGACACTCAACCTGCCCCAGACCTCCTTCGCGATGAAGGCCAACCTGCCGCAGAACGAGCCGAAAAGGCTCGAACAGTGGCGGGGGATGAACCTCTACCAGCGCATCCGCGAAAAGTCCGCCGGCCGTCCGAAGTTCATCCTTCACGACGGGCCGCCGTACGCCAACGGCAGGATTCACATCGGCCACGCCCTCAACAAAACGCTCAAGGACATCGTCGTGAAATCGCGCACGATGCTCGGGTTCGACTCGCCGTACATCCCGGGGTGGGACTGCCATGGCCTCCCCATCGAGCATGCGGTCAACAAGGAGCTCGGCTCGAAGCGCGCGGAGATGTCGTCCGCCGAGATCCGCCGCGCCTGCCGCCAGTTCGCCGCGAAATACGTCGACGTCCAGCGCGAGGACTTTGTCCGCCTCGGCGTCTTCGGCGACTGGGACCATCCCTACACCACGATGTCCTTCGATTACGAAGCCGACATCGCCGACGCTCTCGGCCGCTTCTTCGCGAAAGACTCGGTCTACAAAGGCCTCAAGCCCGTGCACTGGTGCACGTACGACCAGTCGGCGCTCGCGGAGGCCGAGGTCGAGTATCGCGAGCACACGTCGCCTTCGGTGTACGTGCGCTTCCGCATGAGCGAAGACGCCGTGCGCGAGCTCGACCTCCCGATCGAGAAGCCGCTCTACGCCATCATCTGGACGACGACGCCGTGGACGCTCCCCGCGAACCTCGCCATCGCCGTCAAACCCGACTTCGAATACTCCGTCGTCGAGCAGGACGGCGAGAACTACATCCTCGCCACCGAGCTCGTCGCGTCCGTGACGCAGAAGTTCGGCTGGACCGGCTACAAAGTCGGGAAGATCTACAAAGGCTCCACGCTCGAACACCTCAAGTACGCCCATCCCTTCATCGTCCGTGAAGGCACGTTCGTCCTCGGCGACTACGTCACCCTCGACGCGGGCACGGGCCTCGTGCACACCGCACCGGGTCACGGCGCGGACGACTTCGCGACCGGCCGCCGCTACGGAATGGAGATCTACACCCCCGTCAATCACCGCGGCGAGTACACGCAGGACGTGCCGATGTGGGCCGGCCTGCACGTGTTCAAAGCCAATCCGCAGATCGTCGAACATCTCCGCGAGACGAAGGCGCTCGTGCACGCCGAGTCGATCACGCACTCGTATCCGCACTGCTGGCGCTGCAAAAACCCGATCATCTTCCGCGGCACGGAACAGTGGTTCATCTCCATGGAGAAGAACGACCTCCGCAAACGCGCCCTCGAAGAGATCGACAAAGTGAAATGGGTGCCGTCATGGGGACGCGACCGCATCTACGGCATGATCGAAAACCGCCCCGACTGGGTCATCTCCCGCCAGCGTTTGTGGGGCGTTCCGATCACCGTTCTCTATTGCGAGAAATGCAACGAGACCGTGAGCTCGCCCGAGCTGTTCGCGAAGGTCTCGCAATACTTTCGCGAAGAAGGCGCGGACGCATGGTACGAGCGTCCCGTCAGCGACTTTTACGACCAGGCCTGCTCGTGCGGATCGACGGACTTTCGCAAAGAGACCGACATCCTCGACGTCTGGTTCGACTCCGGCTGCTCGCACGTGGCCGTGCTCAAACGCCGCGAAGAGCTGGAGTGGCCGACCAACGTCTACCTCGAAGGGCATGACCAGCATCGCGGCTGGTTCCACTCGTCGCTCCTCGTGGGCACCGGCATCGAAGCCGGCGCGCCGTATCGCGAGGTCGTCACGTGCGGCTTCATTCTCAACGAAGCGGGCGACAAGATGTCGAAGTCGGCCGGCAACGCGCTCTCGCCGCAGGACGTCATCAAGCAGAGCGGCGCGGACATCCTCCGGTTGTGGGTCTCCGTCAGCGACTATACCGACGACATCCCGTTCGGCCCGCAGATCCTCGCGCGCGCCAGCGACGGCTATCGCAAGATCCGCAATACCGCGCGCTTCCTGCTCGCGAACCTGAGCGATTTCAATCCCGCCACGGACCTCGTTCCGACCAGCGAGCTGCAGCCGCTCGACCGCTGGATCCTCGATCGCGCCGCACGCATCGTCGAGCGCTGCCGGCAGGCGTACGAAGAGTACGAGTTCCACGTCGTCTACCACCGCGTGCTCGAGCTGTGCACCGTCGACCTCTCCGCGATCTATCTCGACGCGTCGAAGGACACGATGTACTGCGAGGCGCCCGCGTCGCGGGACCGCCGCAGCGCGCAGACCGCGATGTACCACGTGCTGCGCGGCATGGTCGCCGTGATCGCGCCGATCCTCTCCTTCACCGCCGACGAGATCTACGAGGCCATGCCCGGCGAGAAGGAAGCGTCGGTGCATCTCACCGAGATCCCGAAGCTCGACGCGCCGCTGAGCGACACCGAAGCCGCCGAGTGGAAGCGCGTGCTCGACCTGCGTGCCGAGGTTTTGTCCGTGCTCGAAGGCGCACGCGCGGCGAAGCAGATCGGACAGTCGCTCGAGGCGGACGTCACGCTGTACGGCGAGGACATCCCCACCGCGGGCGTCGATCTGGCCAAGCTCTTCATCGTCTCGCACGTCGACGTCAAACCGGCGTCGGCCGACGGCACGAAGGTGTCGTGGGCACCCGCACGCGGGAAGAAGTGCGGCCGCTGCTGGACGTACCGCGAAGAGGTCGCGAACGACGGCGATCTCTGCGGACGCTGCCAGAAGGTCGTGGACGAGCTCGCGCCGACGGAAATGCCAACCGCCTAAGCTCGCTCCCGATCGATCCCGCGCGCAGACGCGGGATCTCCCGCTGCATGGACGCTCGGCGTGCTACTCGCGGTTCACGTCCGCGCACGGGGAGATCCCGCCTTGGCGCGCGGGATAGACTGACGCCATGCGCTACGCCGACCTCCACACGCACACGTACCACTCCGACGGCACGCGTGCGCCGAAGGAAGTCGTCGACGTCGCGCACGAGCACCGCATCGACATCCTCGCCATCAGCGATCACGACAACCTCGCCGCGTACTTTGAGATCCAGCCGTACGCGGAGTCGCGCGGCATGACGCTCATCCCGGCGATGGAGTTGTCGTGCGCGTACAACGGCGCGGACATTCACGTGCTCGCCTACGCCTTCAACGCGCACGACGAGCGCATCGCCCGACGGCTGGAGAGCTTCCGCGAAACCCGCCACCGCCGCGGCTATGCCATGGTCGAGCGTCTCCGCTCCCTCGGGTACGACATCACCGCCGCACGCGTCGACGAGCTCGCCGCTGGCGGGGCGATGGGGCGTCCGCACGTCGCACGTGCGCTCGTCGAGCGCGGCTACGTCGCTTCCGTCGGCGAGGCCTTCGATCGGCTCCTCGGCACCGGCAAGCCCGCCTACATCGAGAAGGAACGCTTCCGCATCGAGGAGGCGGTGGAGCTGATCCGCTCCGCGGGCGGTGTGACGTCGATCGCGCACCCCACGCTCTACCCCGATCACGAGCGCGTCGTCCCCGAGTTGCTCGACGCCGGGGTCGATGCGGTCGAAGTGATGCATCCCGACGTGACGCGCTGGGACCGCGAGCGCTACACGAACCTGGTGCGCTTCCGCGGCAAGTTCGCCACCGGCGGCTCCGACGACCACGGCAGCGTCAAAAAAACGCAGACCCTCGGCACGATTCGTGTTCCGGAGACGATGATCCAGCCGCTGCTGGACCGTCTCTGATGCTCCGCGTCCTCTTCTTCGTTCTCCTCGTCCTCGCACTGGTCGGCGATGCGCGCGTCTTCTTCTTCGTCGCGAACCGCATCGTCTTCGGCAGCCATCGCAAGGAAAAGTCGCCGTTCGAATGGCTGCTCAAGGCAGTACCGCTGCTGCTGGTCGGGCTGACGCTGCTGTTCTGGCCACTGCATCGCTGGATTCAGGCGCTGGCGAGCAATGAGCTCGTGGATCGCTTCACCCCGGAGCGGCTCGAGCAGATGGTGTTCTCGCTCGCACTGGCGAAGATCGGCGCGTCGTGGCTCTTCATCGCCGCGGGCATCGGCGCGTACTGGCTCGTCGACCGCACGCGCGTGCTGCTGCAGGGCGAACGCCGCGTTCCCGGTACGCGCACCCACGCATCGGAAGTGAGCCGGCTGCGCAAGGCGCACATCCCGTGGGCATTGCTGCGCAGGCTCGGTGCGCACAACGACCTGTACGACCTCGAGATGACGAAGCACGAGGTCTTCATCGAGCGCCTGCCGCAATCCTTCGACGGCTATCGCATCGCCTTCCTCACCGACACGCACGTCGCGTCGTTCGTGCGCCGCGACTTCTACGACGAGATCGTGAAGCAGACCATGCGCTTCGATCCCGACCTCATTCTCTTCGGCGGCGATTTCGTGCACTGGCAGAAGGACATCCCGTTGATGGCCGAGGTGCTGATGTCGGGGCTGCGTGCGCGTGATGGCGTGTATGCGGTTCTCGGCAACCACGACTACTGGGCCAATCCCGACGCCGTCATCGCCACGCTCACCGCGCGCGGCGTGCACTTCATCCACAACCTCTCCGTGCCGCTCCGCCGCGGCCGCGATCGCATCATGCTCCTCGGCATCGACGAGCTCTATCGCGGCAAGCCCGACCTCGACGCCGCATTCGCCGCGGTGGAGCCGGGCGTGGTGCGGATCGGCCTCAGTCATCATCCCGACGTCGTCGACCTCCTCGAAGGGCGGCAGATCGATCTCCTCGTCTGCGGCCACACGCATGGCGGACAGATCCGCTTTCCCTTCTTCGGTTCGGTCGTCGTGCCGTCGAAACACGAGGGCCGCTACGCCAGCGGATTTCACCGCGTCGACGACGTGTTGCTCTACGTCAGCCGCGGCATCGGCGCCATCCCGCCGGTGCGCATCCTCTGCAAACCGGAGGTCGCGACGTTCACGCTGCGGCCCGCGACGCATGCCCCGTTCACTGTCTGAAGTCTGGCCCGCAGTCGAGCGCGTGATCCGCGCCGCGGGAGCCGTGCGCGCCGGCGCGAGCGGCATCGACGACGCGCACGCCGCGCTGTCGCAGACGTGGATCGAGCGCGGGCATCACGCGTCGATGGCGTACCTCGCGAAGAACGTGAGCGTCCGCATGCATCCGCGCGAGCGCTATCCGTGGGCACAGTCGGTGATCGCCATCCTCGTCCCCTACTCGCCTTCGCGACCTCCCGCGCCGGAAGGCGCTTTGAGCAATCACATCGCGCGTTACGCATTGGGCGACGATTACCACGACGTCCTCGATCGCATCCTGCGCGAGCTGGAGATGGCGCTTCCAGGTGTCAAGACGTGGCGTTACGTCGACACCGGCCCGCTCAGCGATCGTTCGTACGCGGCGCAGGCGGGGCTCGGCTGGATCGGCAAGAACGGCATGCTCCTCGACGAGCAGATCGGCTCGTATTTCTTCATCGGCACGCTGCTGACCGAGCTCGAAAACGACATCGACGCCTCACTCGTCGCGGATCGCTGCGGCACGTGCACGCGCTGCCTCGACGCGTGCCCGACGAACGCCATCCTGCCGGACCGCACTCTCGACTCCGCGCGTTGCATCAGCTACGCGACCATCGAGCACCGCGGCCCGATCGAGCTCGACGTCGCCGGCCACGTCTTCGGCTGCGACATCTGCCAGGAAGTCTGCCCCTGGAACCGTCGCGCGCCCGAAGGCCATCCGTCGTTCACCCCTCGTCCCGAATACGCGGCCACTCCCGTGACCGATCTCCTGCGCATGACCCAGGCCGATTTTTCAACGCTCTTCCGCAAGAGCCCCGTCAAACGCGCCAAACTCGCCGGCATGCACCGCAACGCCACGGCGTTGACAGGCGGTGAGGACCGAGGGATTCTGAAGCCATGAGCAAGGAAGTGACGGTGGAATGGCTGATCGCCCACCCCCGCGAATCACGCGTGACGCTCTTCGTGCTGCTGAACCTCTAACAGGGCAGCGGCAGCGAGAACGCACGCCCCACGACCGACGGGTCGATGGAGCGGTCGAGGTACTCCCACACCGCCAATGCATCGGGATGATTCGCGATCGGCGGCGCGAGCGTGCGAGTGGTCGGATCGTTGATGACCATGCGCGCGCGGCGATACCAGTGCATCGCCTCTTCCGGATTGAGGCGCAGCTCTTCACGCACGCCCTGGATGAGCAGGTACTGCTCCGCGGGGATCCCCGCCGCTGCTTCGACGGACGCGTACTGCGGCGCCATCTGCCGCGCGCGTGCACGGATGATCTTGAGCTTGAGCCGCAGCGACTGCGTGTCGAGCGCGGCGCGATTCATCTCGCATAACCGCCCGATCGCGAGCCGCAGCAATTCCGGCTTCTCGTTGATGAACAGCCCCGCGCGATACGAGCGCGTGGCCGCACCGGTGATGGCCTTGACCGAGGTCCACACCACCTGCCCCGTCACCGCCACGTCGATCATCGACTCCGGCACGGAGAAACGCAGAGTACCGACCGCGCCGCGCTGCGGCTCCTGACGCATCTCGACCCGCGCACCGCGCGCGGAGAGATCCTCGATCTGCACCAGGCCCGTATCGAACGTCGCCGTCAGCGCCGGCGAGACGTAGAACCGATCCGTGGAGCGCAACTCCTCGATGCGGTTCGTACGGTGGGAGGTCTGTAGTTGCGCAATGAGGGACTGGATCACTTCCGCCGGTCCGTACGTCCGCACACCGGACATGAACTTGCCGGGCCACGCGGGATCGGGCTGCGTCCATACCACGACCGCTTCCAGCGTCACCGGCCCCGGACGCCCATTCGCCGCGATCTGCAGCATCTCTTTCGTCCCATGTTCGACCGGCCGGTCGTGCCGGAAGCGCGCACCTTTCGAGGAGATGTCGCACACGGCTACCGCTGCTCCGCCAAACTTGGCGGCAAGAGGCGGCGCGAGCAGATACCGCTCGGCCGTGCGGAGGTTCCGTGCTGCTTCGTGCATGGGGAAGGACCCGGGACAGCTTACACCGTAGGTGACGTTTAGCATCCGGCCGGATTGGATTTTGTGATATCGCTCACCACATGGATCGCAAGTACGACTTCGTCACCTTCGACTGCTACGGCACGCTCATCGACTGGGAGTCCGGCATCGCCGACGCGTTCCTCCACGCGGCGAGTGAAGACGGCATCACCCTCGATCGCGCCGCTGTCGTGCATGCCTACGAGACCATCGAGCCGGTCGTGGAGCGCGAGCAGTTCCGCCTCTACCGCGAAGTCCTCACCGAGTCCGCCACCCGCGCAGCCCAGATCCTCGGATGGCCGATCACACGAGAACGGGCCGGCTTCCTCCCTGCTTCGCTCGCGTCGTGGAAACCCTTCCCCGACACGAACCCCGCACTGGAGCGCCTTCGCGCCGCCGGCTACAAGCTCGGTATCCTTTCCAACGTGGACGACGACCTCCTCGCCGCCACCCGCCGCCACTTCACCGTCGACTTCGATCTGCTGATCACCGCGCAGCAGGTGCAGTCGTACAAGCCTGCAGCCGGACACTTCACCGCCGCACGCGCGCGCATCGGCGACGCACGCTGGCTGCACGCGGCGCAGAGCAACTTTCACGACGTCGTACCGGCGAACGCGATGGGCATCCCCAGCGCGTGGGTGAACCGCCGCGGCCATACGGCATTGCCGGGCGGCACACCGGCGCACGAGGTCCGCGACCTGGCCGGACTGGCCGGCTTACTGGCCTAGCTGCCAGATCAGACCGAACGAGAACTTGCTGTTCCGGTCATACGGAACGGTATCGCTCCGCAAAAGCCGCCTGGCGTCTGCACGGAATGCCAGCCGGTCCGTGAGGTAGACGTCGATCCCGGCCACGGCCTGCAACGACGCGCGCGATTGGAATTGCGTGTTCGGCGTCGAGGGTCCTTCGACCCAGCGCGCACCGCCGCCGGCATAGGGTTGCCAGCGCCCGTTGCGGAACAGATGGCGCCGCGCCACGAAATCGATCGGGTGCGAGCGGAACTCGTTGCGGATCGTGCCGTCCGTGAGCGGCGGGAGACTCACGAACTGCAGGACTTCCACGTGCTGCTCGGACGCGATCGCGACTTCGCCCGACCACTGCGGCGTCCAGCGGTACTCGAAGCCCGCACCGATGCCGCCGGTCCAGTCGGTCCCGGCGGCGTCACTGTGCGTGAATTGCGGATTGGAGAAGAAGACGGAGATCCGCATCCGGTCGTTCGCGAATGCGGGGAGCGCGCACAACACCAGTACGGCGACGAGCATCCTGCGCATAGGGCCTCCGTGAATCGTTAAACGGTCTCCACGATCATCGCTGCCGCCTCGCCGCCGCCAATGCAGATCGCGGCGAGACCGCGCTTCAAGCCTCGGTCCTGCAAAGCATGAATCAGCGTCACGAGAATGCGGGCTCCGCTCGCGCCGATCGGGTGCCCGATGGCCACGGCGCCGCCGTGCACGTTCAGCTTTTCGTGGGCGATGTTCGCGTCCTTCATCGCGGCCAGCGCGACGGCGGCAAACGCTTCGTTGATCTCGAACAGGTCGATGTCGTCCACCGTCAGCTTCGCGCGCTGCAGCACGAGGTCGATCGCCTTGCCGGGCGCGGTCGTGAACCACTCCGGCTCGTGCGCCGTGGTCGACTGCGCGACGATGCGCGCAATCGGCTTGAGGTTGTTCTTCGACGCGAAATCGGCGGACGTCACGACCAGCGCGGCCGCACCGTCATTGATCTTCGACGCGTTCGCCGCGGTGATGCTGCCGCCTTCCTTCGCGAACGCCGGCTTGAGCTTGGACATCTTGTCGAGCGGGGCGGCGAACGGCTCCTCGTCGTCGACGACGACCGACTTCCCCTTCTTCCCTTCGATCTCGACGACGGCGATCTCCTTGCGGAACTTGCCGTTCTTCGTCGCGTCCTGCGCGCGGCGGTACGACTCGAGCGAGAACTCGTCCTGCTGCTCGCGCGTGAACGTGTACTTCGTCACGCACGACTCGGCGCAACTGCCCATGTGCTTGTCGCCGTACGGATCCCACAGACCGTCGTGGATCATCGCGTCGATGAGCTTGCCGTTGCCCATGCGGTACCCGCTGCGCGCCTGCGGGAGGAGGTACGGCGCGTTCGACATCGACTCCATGCCGCCCGCGACGGCGAGGTCGTACTCATCGCAGCGGATGTCGTTTGCGGCATACATCACGGCCTTGAGACCGGAGCCGCACACTTTGTTGACCGTGACTGCGCCCGCGCCCACGGGAACACCTGCGTAGATGCCTGCCTGGCGCGCCGGCGCCTGGCCGACTCCCGCCTGCAGGACGTTGCCCATGATCACCTGCTGCACCTGCTCGGCGGTGACGCCGGAGTTCTCGAGTGCGCACTTGATGGCGACGGCGCCGAGGCGGGGCGCGGTGAGGGACGAGAGCGTGCCTTGAAACGATCCGATCGGCGTGCGAGCGCCGCCCAGGATCACGATTTCTTTCATGGATTGGACTCCTTTGAGGCCATGTGAGTGGTTGAGATAAGATGCAGCGGCTCGCAATCAGACAACGTCGCTCGGACGGCTGTCAACCTCAGCTCGACAGGAGTTTTCTGCATGTCCCTTTCTGCCATCACCGATCGCCGGATCCACGTCCAGCCGGCTGAGGTGCACAACGTTCTCTCGCGCCACATGCTGGCCGACGGATACGACCTCGTCATGGACCTGAAGAAGTCGAAAGGCTCGTGGGTGTTCGACGCCCGCAAAGGCCGCAACGTCCTCGATTTCTTCACCAACTTCGCCTCCATTCCCATCGGCTACAACCATCCGAAGATGGACACGCCGGAGTTCCGCGACCGCCTCGCCGACGTGGCGATGAACAAGCCCGCGAACTCCGACATCTACACGACCTACATGGCCGAATTCGTCGAGACGTTCGCGCGTCTCGCCGTCCCCCCCTCGTTCAACAAGCACATGTTCTTCATCGAAGGCGGTGCGATGGGCATCGAGAACGCCGTCAAGGCGGCGTTCGACTGGAAGGTGCGCAAGAACTTCAAGAAGGGGTATCCGTCGGAGAAGGGCACGCAGATCATGCATCTGCGCGAGGCCTTCCACGGCCGCAGCGGCTATACGCTGTCGCTCACGAACACGGCCGACCCGCGCAAGACGCAGTACTTCCCGAAGTTCGACTGGCCGCGCATCGAGAATCCGAAGCTGCGCTTCCCGCTGAACGAGGAGAACCTCGCCGATGCGGAGCGCCGCGAGCAGGCCGCGCTCGAACAGGCCAGGCAGTTCCTGCACGAGCGCAAGGACGACATCGCCGCGTTCATCATGGAGCCGATCCAGGGCGAGGGTGGCGACAACCACTTCCGTCCGGAGTTCTTCCGCGCCGTCCGTCAGCTCTGCGATGAGAACGAGATGCTCCTCATCTTCGACGAGGTGCAGGCCGGCGTCGGTCTCACCGGGAAGATGTGGGCGTTCCAGAACTACGGCGTCGAGCCGGACATGTTCTGCATCGGCAAGAAGACGCAGGTGGCCGGCTTCTGCGCGAACGAGCGCATCTTCGACCTCGACGAGAACGTGTTCACGGTGTCGTCGCGCATCAACTCGACGTGGGGCGGCAATCTCACCGACATGGTGCGCGCGCAGCGGTACTTCGAGATCATCGACGAGGAGAACCTCGTCGAGAATGCCGCCCGCGTCGGCGACTACTTCCTCGGCGAACTGCGCCGCTTCAGCGAAGAGTTCCCGAACCTCGTCTCGAACGTGCGCGGCATCGGCATGATGGCCGCGTTCGACCTCCCGAGCGGCGACGTCCGCGACGCCGCACTCCGCGGGTTCATGGCACACGACGTCATGGTGCTCTCGTCGGGCCACCAGTCCGCGCGCTTCCGCCCGCCCCTCAACCTCTCGATGGACGAGGCGGCGGAAGGCATTCGCCGGATGGAAAAGGCGCTCAAGGAACTGGCGTAAGAATCTCCCGGGTTCATGGCGGCGTTAAAATCGTCGCCATGAACCCGCGTATCGAGATCAACCCGCAGATTCAGCACGGGCGGCCGGTGATCAAGGGGACGAGAGTGCCGGTGG
>DASPHZ010000097.1:0-101277 GCA_035629395.1 Thermoanaerobaculia bacterium | reverse complement strand
CACGCCGTACTACAACAAGCCGTCACCGGACGGACTGCGCCGCCACTTCGGCGCGCAGGCGGAAGCGATCGAGAAGAAGAAGAGCGGTTTCCCGATGATCATGTACAACGTGCCTGGCCGCACGGGCCTGAACATGACCGCGGAGACCACGCTGCGCTTGGCGCGCGAGATCCCGAACGTCATCGGCGTGAAGGAGGCCTCGGCAAACATGGAGCAGATCCTCTCCATCCTCCGCGACCGTCCCGCGGGGTTTCTCGTCCTGAGCGGCGACGACGCGTGGACGCTCCCGCTCCTCGCCTGCGGCGCCGACGGCGTCGTCTCCGTCGCATCGAACGAAGTGCCGCGCCTCATGCGCGAGCTCGTCGACACGCGCGACGTTGCCATCCAGAACCGTCTCCTCCCACTCCTCACCGGCAACTTCATCGAGTCCAATCCCGGCCCCGCCAAGGCGGCCATGAAGATGATGGGCATCCTCGAAAGTGATACGTTGCGGCCGCCGCTCGCGCCGCTGACGGACGCGAGCCGGGAGAAGATGCGAGCGATCCTCGAGGAGTGTGGGCTGCTCGGTTGATCCGGCCACGACGAACATGATCACGATCGAAGACCGCGTCAAAAGCCTCGGCAATGCGGATCGCACCGAGGCGGTGAAGACCATCGGACTCTTTCTCGCGGAACTGGAGAAAGGCACCATCCGCGCCGCCGCGCGCGACGAAGACGGCGTGTGGAAAGCGCAGCCGTGGGTGAAGGAAGGAATCCTGGCCGCGTTTCGCTTCGGCGTCCTCGCCGAGTTCGCGTCCGGCGCCCTTTCCTTCGTCGACAAAGACACGATTCCGCCGCGCCGCTTCAAAGTGCAGGACGGCATCCGCATCGTCCCCGGCGGCTCGTCCATCCGCCGCGGCGCGTTCATCGCCAAAGGCGTGGTGATGATGCCGCCCGCGTTCGTGAACGTCGGCGCCTACGTCGACGAAGAGACGATGATCGATTCGCACGCGCTCGTCGGTTCGTGCGCGCAGATCGGCAAGCGCGTGCATCTCTCCGCCGCCGCGCAAATCGGCGGCGTCCTCGAACCGATCGGCAACGTGCCCGTGGTGATCGAAGACGACGTCGTCGTCGGCGGCAACTGCGGCATCTACGAAGGCACCATCGTCCGCACGCGCGCCGTCATCGGCGCCGGCGTCGTCCTCACCGGCTCCACGCCGGTCTACGACATCGTGCGTGGCCAGATCTACCGCAAAACCGCCGACCGCCCGCTCGAGATCCCCTACGGCGCGGTCGTCGTCCCCGGCGCACGTCCGATGAAAGGCCCCTTCGCCGAACAGCACGGCCTCCAGATCGCCACGCCGATGATCGTGAAGTACCGTGACGAGAAGACGGATTCGGGGACGGCGCTGGAAGAGGCGTTGCGGTAATGGTTGCTGGTTGCTCGTTGCTGGTCGCTTGCGAGACATCGCCATGACAGCCACACCTCCCGAGCAACCAGCAACCAGTAACCGGCAACATCATCAACCCGCGCAGCGGCTCGCCGGCATCTCTCTCTCCCTCATCCGCCAGATCAACGCCCTCGCCACGCCCCTCTCCGTCAACCTCGGCATCGGCGAGCCGAATGTCGAGCCGGACGCGCGTCTGCGCGAGATGGCTGCGCGGGCGGCGGGCGTGTCGTGGCATTACTCGCCGAACGCCGGCGCGCTCTCGCTGCGTCGCAAGCTCGCGGAGGGGACGGCCTACGATCCGAAAGCCGAAGTGTGCGTGACGGCGGGGACGCAGGAAGGGCTCTTCTCCATCTTCACCGCGTACGTGAATCCCGGCGATGAAGTGCTCGTCCCGAATCCCGGCTTCCTCTCCTACGCCACGCTCGCGCGCATCTGCGGCGCGGACGTCGTCACGTACGACCTCGAACCGCCGTCGTGGGAAATCGACGTCGAGGCGTTGCGCACACGCATCTCGTCGAAGACGAAGCTGATCGTCGTGAACTCCCCCTCCAACCCCCTCGGTTCCGTCGCCTCGCAAGAGACGCTGCAGCAGCTCGCGAACCTCGGCCCTCTCGTCGTCAGCGACGAGGTCTATCGCGAGATCTGGTACGACGAGCCACCCGCGTCGATGACGGACATGAGTGACAACGTCGTCGTCGTCAGCGGCCTCTCGAAGAGCCACTCCATGACCGGCCTGCGCCTCGGCTGGATCTTCGCGCGCGAGGCGGTCATGAAGCCCATCCTCACCGCGCACCAGTACATCGCCACGTGCGCGTCCGTGCATTCGCAGGCGCTCGCGGAGATGATCCTCGACGACCGCGACTGGAACGCGTCGTGGCTCGCCAGCGTGCGCGAACGATTCGCCGCGCAACGCGAAGCCGCGTTGTACGCGATCCGCCACGAGCTCGAGATCGACATCGCCCCTCCCGCCGGCGCGTTCTACGCGTTCGCGCCCGTCCCCTCGTGCGACACGATCTCGTTCGCCAAAACCCTCGCCACCGATGCCGCCGTCCTCGTCATTCCCGGCCTCGCCTTCGGCTCGCGCGGCGAAGGGTTCATGCGCATCTCCTACGCCGCGCCGGTCGAGCAGATCACGGCAGGAATCGAGCGCATCGGACGCTGGTTGCGCGCCACAGGTCTATGAGAAAAGGGCTTGCGCTGCTTCTCCTGCTGCTCCCGCTGACGATCGCCGCACCGGCAAGCGCGCAACAGGAGCCCGATTACTCGCAGTGGAACCGCATCCTCGCCGCGTACTACGACCCCGCGCGCGGCATGAACTACGGCGCGCTGAAAGCCAGAGACGCCGCGGCGCTGCAGGCACTCCGGCAACAGCTCGGCCGCGTGAACGTCGTCAGGCTCAGTCCCAAACAACAGCTCGCGTACTGGATCAACGTCTACAACGTGAACGTCGTGGCCACCGTGGTCGAGGCGTATCCCGTCGACTCGATCCGCGACATCTCCACCGATCCGATCATCCGCCTCAACGTGTTCAGGAAAGAGCGCGTGCCGTTCGGCGGCGCGCTGCTCTCGCTCGACGACGTCGAGCACAAGAAGATCCGCGAGGGCTTCAAGGACGCGCGCATCCACTTCGCCATCAACTGCGCGGCGAAGAGCTGTCCGCCGATCCGCCCCGAGGCGTTCACGGGCGCGAAGCTGGACGCGCAGCTCGACGATCAGGTGCGCAGGTTTCTCGCCGGCCACGTGCGTTTCGAGCGCGACGGCGACGAGCTCACCATCCACACCACGAAGATCATGGACTGGTTCGGCGAAGACTTTGACAAGTGGGGCGGCGGGCGCGCCGCGTTCATCCGCAGGTACGTCACGCCCGACAAGCAGCGCCACTTCGCGGGCGCGAAAGAGATCGACGTGGAGTACGACGACTACGACTGGGCGCTGAACGACCGGAAGTAGCGCATCGAACTTGCACCGTGCTCCCGCGGAGAGTTTGAGTAAGATTCAGCCGATGGTGGCCAAGGCACAGCCCAACGAGGAACGCATCCCGATTCCGCCGGAGAAAGACTCCGTTGCGGCATCCGAGGTATCTCTGTATCGGAACCTGCTCAAGATCAAGCGGGATCACGAGCTCGAGAACCTCGGGATCGCCTTCTACGACGACGAGACGAAGGTGCAGTGGTCGTTCAACGGCGACCAGTACTTTCACGCCGCGTCGACCATGAAGCTGGCCGTGCTCCTCGGCGTCTTCCGCCAGATCGACCGCGGCGAGCTCGCCCTCGATGCTCCCGTGCACGTGCGCAATCGCTTCACGAGCATCGTCAACCAGGAGCCGTTCATGCTCGACCTCGGCCGCGACGCCGATCCCGACGTGTACGGCCACCTCGGCAAAACCCTCACCGTGCGCGAGCTCGCGTACTGGATGATCACCAAGTCCAGCAATCTCGCGACGAACCTCCTCGTCGACGTCATCGGCATCCAGACCATCCAGCTCGCGCTCGACGAGCTCGAGATCGACGGGGTACGCGTCCTGCGCGGCGTCGAGGACCAGCGCGCGTTCCATGCGGGCCTCAACAACGAAGTCACCGCGCACGGCCTTCTCAAACTCCTTCGCCTCATCGCCGACGGCAAGGCTTACTCGCAGAAATCGTGCGACGAGATGCTCGACATCATGCTCGACCAGCAGTACCGCAGCGGCATCCCCGCCGGACTGCCGAAAGCCGCGCGCGTGGCGCACAAGACCGGCAACATCTCCACCGTCCATCACGACGCCGGCATCGTCTATCTCGACGGCCGCAAGCCGTACGTGCTCGTGATCCTCACGCAGTTCACGCCCGAACAGGGACGCGGCACTGCCGTCGCCGACGTGTCGCGCGACATCTTCAATACCCTGGCGGGAAGTGTTTATGAGTAGTAGTGGTGTGGTAACGGAGTCGGCGCTCAAAGTCGTCGACGCCTTCGATCTCGACGACGAACTGCGTGCGATCCTCAAACCGGCCGGCATGGTCTTCGACTCGCAGGGACGGCGGCACCGGCTGCCGCGGTATTTCTACGAGATCCCCTCGCACGAGGTCGCGGCGCGCACGCGCCTGACCACGCATTTTTCGCTCAACGAGTTCATCCTCAGCGACCTCAAGGAAGAGACGCGGCTGCAGCAGTACCCGCGCTACGTTCCCTGCGCGATCCGCATCCTCGCCTTCTACCTCGAGCAGTTCCGCACGGCCTGCGGCGCCTCGGTGCACATCGCCGTCAACGGCGGTTACCGCTCCCCCTCGCACAAGCTTGCGCACGGCGCCACGGCGCACATGTGGGGGACGGCCGCGGACGTCTATCGGATCGGCACGACCATCCTCAAGTCGAAAGAGGCGATCGAAAAGTACAACGACATCGCGGAAGACCTCTCCGAGGACATCACGGTGCTGCCTTATGGCCACGTGACGGGGAAGAATGCCGACGATCACGTCCACATCGACCTCGGCTACATCACCCTCGTGCCGCGGGAGATCAACGAAGACCGCATGGAGCAGCCTCAGGAGAACCGCCCCCGGTTCGCTTTCGAGGATCGCCGGCGCAAGGAGCGCCGGGCCGTGATGGCGGACGAAGGCGAACCCTGAACCGTACTCGGCCTGTCCTTTGCTTTAACCGGATCTGACATAGGTAGTCCACCTTTCCGGAGTGACAGTGCCACCTCTCGACAGTAAAACCGAGCGCGACCGTGAGCTTGCCCGGCGCCTGAGCAAGACCCGTCTCGACATGCCGGTCATCGGCATGGAGTCGGAGTTCAACGTGTGGCTCGACGAGGTCGAGATCAATCCGGAACCGTACTGGAAGCACCCGAGCGCCTTCATCGACGCGCCGATGCTGAAGCGGGAAAAGACGTCCGTGCAGTTGCCGACCGGCGGCGCGGTCTACTTCGATCGCGGCGTGATCGAGGTCGTGACGCCCGTCATCGAGATCGCCCCCTCGTGCACCGCTCGTGTGGTGCGCAATCTGTGGGAACAGATCGGGTTCGTGCGCGATCACCTCACGAAGTGGGGCAAAAAGAACGGTCACACCGTGCGCCTCAAGGCGTACAGCAGCCACTTCAACATTTCCTACGAGATTCCGCCGTCGGAGCAGAACGCGAAACGGAACGAAAAGCTCCTCGCGCTCCTGCTCGCGTACATCCTCCCCGTGCCGGTGATGCTGGTCGCGTCGAACCGGCGCTCGACGGGCGTGGGTGTGCGTCCGCGCGGCAGCCGCATCGAGATCACCGTCGACTTCACGCCCGATCCGGGACTGATGATCGCGGCGGCCACGCTCGTCGTCGGTATCGTGCGCGAAGTGATGATGTGGGACAGCTACGAGCTCTCGCAGCTCGAGAAGCTGCCCATCCCCGTCATCGCGGACGTCATCCCCGGCAAGCACACGACGCGCAAAGGCTGGCTGACCAAGGACTTTCACTATCCGCAGAGCCCGTACACGTCGGACATCAACGCACCGATCTGGACGACGCAGTTCGGCGACAAGCGTTCCCTGCGGCAGATCGGGAAAGACGTCGCGTGGTTTTTCCGGAAATCGATCCGGCGGTACTCCGATCCGTTCAGCTTCCGTCTCCTCTTCGCCATCCTGGACGGCCGGGCGCCGTCGATGCTCGAGCTGGTCGACCGGCCGAGCGCGTATGAAGACGTCGGCCGCCTCTGCCGCTGGGGCATGGTCATCCACGAGCTGAAGAATTACGAGGCCGAGATGCGCCTCCTCGCGCCGTGGCGCGAATGGAACCGCGAATCGATCGACCAGTTCGTGCTCGAGCGTCAGCAGGCGCGCGAGAAACACCAGTCCGAGATGGCGAACGTCAGTGCGGAGCCGCAGGCGCGCACGGTCTCGATCCGGACGAAGGATGCGAAGTCGCCACAGGCCATCGCCCTCGACGAATTGCGCGCGAAGCCTGTGGCACTCTCACCGAAACGCGGCGGCAACGGGCGGCAGAAAGCGGTCCTCTCGCGCCGGCGCGGCGACCGTCCGGGCAAGCTCGTGCCGAAGCGCGCCACGCCCTACGTCGACCGGCGCGGCATGTCTCTGCTCAGCGGCACGGGCCTCGACGAACGCCGCGCGGGCAGCGAGCGCCGCAAACAGAACTATGCCATTCCGTTCCCCGACCGCCGGCTCACCCGTTCGGCGTACGAACAGGTGTTCCTCAAGCTCGTCTCCGGCGCACGCCTCAAGATGGGCAGCGACATCTACACGCCGGTCGGGATGAAGGGCTGGTACCACGCCATCTTCCGCCGCGAATCCGACGGCGCCGAGAAGCTGCTGACGATCGATCAGCTCCTCAAGAAGATGGACGACTGGACGTAGGAACGAAAGCGGCGTCAGACGTCAAAGGCGGACGGATGTCCGCTCATTCGTGCGACCGCCGTTCCCAGTCCTCGCGGATCGCGTGACCCGGCGAGCGCCCCTTCAGCCGCGGCTTCTCGAGAATGCTCGAGAGCAGGTCCGCCACACCCCATGCGAACAGCGTCACCGCGAAAACGGTGAAGAACCCGCCGAGGGTGTGGAGGTCCAGAAGCAGAAAAAGCGTGATCGGGACGGCGATACCCATCACGATCACGCCAACGACGAGTCTGATTCCCGACACGCGCCGCTATTCAACCACGATTAACGCGCTTCGACGCGCTCGACGTTTTCCAACGGTGAGCCGGTGTCCTGCGACATGCCGGCGATGCGGTTTTCGACGCGGTTCTTGTAGTCCTGCTCGTAGTTCCGCACCTTCGTCACGTACTTGCGCGTCTCGCGGAACGGCGGCACGCCTCCGAAGCGTTTCACGTTGCCCTCGCCCGCGTTATACGCGGCGATGATCTTCGTCTCGTTACCGTCGAAGCGCTCGCTGAGGTACTTGAGGTACTTCGTTCCCGCGGCGATGTTCTGCTGCGGATTCGTCAGATCGCGCGCCCCCATCCAGCGTCCGGTACGCGGCACGAGCTGCATGAGTCCCACGGCGCCGGCGCCGGAACGCGCGGTCGGCTTGAAACGCGATTCCGCCTCGACCACCGCGGCCACGAGCTCGGGACGCACGTCGTGCTTCTTCGCCTCGTGATAGATGATCGAGCCGAACGGCACTTCCTTCTTGAAAAAGTCTTCGCGGACTTTTTCCGTGACGACGCTCAGCTTCTGCGGCGTTTCGGCGACTGCGGTCAGCGGCGACGACGTCGCTTTCTCGACACCGGCCGTCACGGCGCTCACGCCTCCGGTGACCTGTTCGGCAATCGAGCGCGCTGCGGCGAGATCTTTCTGCAGGCTCGAGTCGAGCGACGCGGACGCGGCCGCCCCTCCCTGCGTTCCTGCCTGGTCGTTCTGGATCATCGTCAGCGGCGCACCAATGCCGCCGATGGCGAGCGAGGCGCCCAGGGCCCAGCTCGTGTATTTCTTCTTCAGTTCCGAGAAGCGCTGCTGCCGCGGCCGAACGGCTTCGACTTCGCGGCGCAACTGGGCTCGGTCGAAGTTGTCGAGAAACCGCTCTTGGTACGGCCTCTTCGTCTTCAGCTCCGGCATCGGTCGTATCCTCCTGATGCCAGAGTTATTTGCAAGCGTGGAGCCACATCAAACTGCTGAGGTGAAACGAGTTACTGTCGAGCTTCCGCACGGTTTGGCTCGCTTGTTGATTTATGCATAGAATGCACGAGCTATGGCGAAAGCAGCATGGATCATTCTCGCGGGGCTCCTCGCCGCCGCTCCGGCCGGCTCGGCTCAGGAAGACCTCCTTCCGCGGGCACCGCTGACGGGCTGCCATGAGTACGCGGCCACGGCCCCGCAGGCCAGGCCGCCGTTTTTCGAGCGGCTGATGAAGTACGCGCAGGTGGCGGTCAAGCACCGCGTGAACGGTCTCGCGAGCTACTACTCCGGCTTTTTCGACGGACGCAAAACCGCCAACGGCGAAGTGTTTCGCAACGGCAAATACTCCGCCGCCCACCTCACCCTGCCGCTGGGAACGTGGATCGAGGTGAAATCGCGCGCGACCGGCCGCAAGCTGCGCATGCGCGTCAACGATCGCGGGCCCTACGCGAAGAAGTTCTGCCTCGACCTCTCCCAGGCCGCCGCCCGTTTCCTCGGCGTCGACAAAACTGCCGACCGCCACGTCGAGATCCGCATCATCGCCCTGCCGGGCGAAGAACCCCTCCCGGAGGACGTCGATCACTCGATCGTGGAGAACGGGAAGACGGCGGTGCAGTCCGCCTCGACGAAGTAAAGAGTGCCGCCGGCCCGGCGGCTGATGCGGCGGCGTGCTCGCCGCCGCGGGGCGGGGCAACCGGCGGGAACGCCGGCGCTCCGCTTTACGCCGGAATCGTAAAGCAGAACGTGCTGCCTTCGTCGAGCGTCGATTCCACGGTCAGCTCCCCACCCTGGCTCTCCACCAGCCGCTTGGCCAGGTACAGCCCATAGCCCGGGCCACCGCCGCGTTGTTTATCGAGCTTGCTCATGCCGCCGAGCTCGAAGACCTGGTTCGCGTAGCGCGGGTCGATGCCGATGCCGTTGTCGCGGACGCAGAAGCGCACGCCGTTGCCGTCGTTGTTGCAGTCGATGGCGATCTGGCGCTCGCCTTTCGGGCGGTCGGTGAAAAAGAGGGCATTCGACAGGAGCGCGCCGATCGCTTCGCGCAGCTTCTCCGGATCGACGTTGACGACCGGCAGATCCGTCGGCACGTCGACGTTCACGCCCCCTTCCTCGATCTGGAAGTTGTACTTGAGGATGACCTCCTCGACGATCTCGCGCAGCGGCGTCGGCTTGCGCGCACTCGGCCGCGCCAGCAGCTTGACCAGGTGCGACATCTCGTCGAGCACGCGCTTCATGTACTGCGCGCTCGAGCGGATCCGCCGCAGAAAGTCCTGCCCTTCCTCGTCGAGCTTGTCGGTGTAGTCGCTCAGCAGAAGGTCGCTGAAGCCGTCGACGGCGAAGATGGGCGACTTCAGGTCGTGCGACAGAACGCTGAAGAAGCGCACCAGCTCTTCGTGCGTGACCGGCTTCTCGGCCGCCGGGGTCTGCTCCAGTGTTTCGATGACGACACCTCCAGGAGGGCGCGACGGTGCAACGGCCGTACCGAAGACGCTAGCGCTTCCGAAAGAGCGCGATCTGTCCTTCGCCGGCGATCTCGCCACTGCCGTCGGCGCCGAGGATGAGGGCCGTCTTCGCCGGGATGCCGACGCCGACGTTCACCTCGGGCAGAGACATGAGCCGCCGCAGCGCCGTGTCGTTCGCCGATTCGAATCCGGTATCCACGACGCCGTTCGCCAGCCACCCCAGGGCAGGCAACGCTGACGACCCGCCGCGCATGTCGCGGGCGTACGTACCGAAGCACGACGCCGCAGCGCCGATCGCCGCGATGACCGCACCGTTCGCCGCCGCATCGCGCAGCGCGATCTCCGCCGGCGACTGCGGCAGGGTGGCGAGGAGTTGATTCGTGACGCCGCCGCCGAGGTAGACGAGGCCGGCGGCGAGGATCACGTCGACGTTCTTCTGCCGGCGGTTGTCGCGCCCGCGATAGATCGGCACGTTGATCACCTCGACCGCGGGATCGATGGTGCGCAGATAGGCGCCGAAGTGCGTCGCGTACTCGGGAGAGCCCGAAGCGGTCGGCAGAAACGCGACCGTACGCCGGTCCGTGGGCCTGCGTGCGAGCAGCATGGCGTCGATCTCGCGCGTATCACCGAATGAAAACTCACCGCCGCCGATCAGCGCCAGCGTCGTCACCGGAACCGCGAGCTCGACCTGCATCTTCATGGCACGAACACCGGCTGCATCCACGCCGCCTTTCCGTTCGAGTCGACAACCTTCGCGCGCACGTACCCTTCGTTGCCCTTGATCCGGTACGTGGCGACGACACCCGGCACTTCCTGCAGCGTGCGGCCGCCGCGGCCGATGAAGCGGATGCGATAGCGCGCACCGTTCTTCTCCCGCACGCGCACCTCGAGGCGTTCGCGTGTGGCGATGTAGTCCGCGAGCTCCACGCCCGTCGACGCGTAGAAATCGCCCCGACGCAGCGCCTCGACGATGGCCTTCGCGTTCCGCTCCGCCCGCACCACCACCCACGCCTTTCCCGGCGGAGCGATGTCCGTGTCCCACGGACGTTTCAGATGATGCACGTCGTCGACCGCCGCGGCGTAAATGCGCTTGCCGGACGTCAGGAGCTCATCCCACATCGCCTCCACGGAAGGCGGTCCTTCCGAGTTGACGTAAGGGTGTCCGCTCGCGATCTCGAGCATCGTCGCGCCCTCGATCTGCCGCAGCTCCTTCGCCCCGAACGCCCAGCCGAAATTCGGATGATTGATGAGGGACACGCCGCCGGCCTTGCGCACCGCGTCGACGTTGCGCTGCAGCACCTCGACCGGCGTCTCCCCCTTCTGCGGAGGAATGGCCTCGGAGATCCCGATCGCGTTCACGTGCAGCGGCTTTTTCGGAAGCTTGTCCGTGATCTCTTCGCCGGGGATCAGCACCAGCGCATCGGAGTCGACACGCGTGATCTCGTCGTGATCGGTGATGGAGAGAAAGTCGTAGCCGTGCGCGGCGTACCACTGCACGATCTCCGCGGGACTCGAATCGCCGTCGCTCTCGAGGGTGTGCGTGTGAAGGTTGCCCTTGAGCCACAGCGCAGCAGCGAGAACGACGGCGACGATCTTCACATCAGGCCCGGCCGCGCCAGACTTCTTCGAGTTTCCGGCCCATGTCGCTGGGCGCCTTCACGACATGAATCCCGGCCGCTTCGAGCGCGGACATCTTTTCGGACGCCGTGCCCTTGCCGCCGCTGATGATCGCGCCGGCATGGCCCATGCGGCGTCCCGGAGGCGCGGTCTGGCCGGCGATGAACGCCACGACCGGCTTGGTGACGTTCGCCTTGACGAACTCCGCCGCCTCTTCTTCCGCGCTGCCGCCGATCTCGCCGATCATGATGATCGCCTCGGTCGCCGGATCCGCCTGGAACGCGGTCAGGCAGTCGATGAAGTTCGTGCCCGGCAGCGGATCGCCGCCGATGCCGACCGCCGTCGACTGGCCGATGTGGCGCGTCTGGCCGACGGCCTCGTACGTGAGCGTTCCCGAGCGCGAGACGATGCCGATCGGACCCGGCTTGTGGATGTGTCCCGGCATGATGCCGATCTTCGCCTGCCCCGGCGTGATGATGCCCGGGCAGTTCGGCCCGATGAGACGCGACGGCGCGCGGCCTTCCGCGACGCGGCGTCCGTTCACTTTCCGGAGATAGTCATGCGCGCGGATCATGTCGTTCACCGGAATGCCCTCGGTGATGCACACGATCAGCTCGATGCCCGCGTCCGCGGACTCCATCACCGCGTCGGCCGCGAACGGCGGCGGCACGAAGATGAGCGAGCAGTTCGCGCCCGCTTTCTCGCGCGCTTCTTCGACCGTGTTGAAGACCGGGAAGCCCTCGTGCGTCGTGCCGCCCTTGCCGGGCGTGACGCCGCCGACGACCTGCGTACCGTAGTCGCGGCAGCCGATCGCGTGGAACGTGCCCTCGCGGCCGGTGATGCCCTGAACGATGACCTTCGTGTTCTTGTCTGCCCAGATAGCCATTGCTTAAGCCTGTCCCTTCGCGGCAGCGACCACCTTCTGCGCCGCGTCCCACATTCCGTCGGCGGTGATCAGCGGGAGGCCGGACTTGGCGAGGATCTCCTTGCCGAGCTCCACGTTCGTCCCCTCGAGGCGCACGACCACCGGCACCGGCAATCCCACTTCGCGCGAGGCACTCACCACGCCCTCGGCGATGCGATCGCCGCGCATGATGCCGCCGAAAATGTTGATCAAAATTGCTTTCACATTCTTGTCACTCAAAATGATGCGAAAAGCGTTCTTGACCTGCTCCGCGCTCGCGCCGCCGCCGACGTCGAGAAAGTTCGCCGGCTCGCCGCCCGCGAGCTTCACGATGTCCATGGTGGCCATCGCCAGCCCCGCGCCGTTGACCATGCAGCCGACGTTGCCGTCGAGCTTGATGTAGTTGAGGCCGAATTTGGACGACTCGACTTCGAGCGGATCCTCTTCGTGAAGGTCGCGCATCTCGACGACGTCCTTGTGCCGGAACAGCGCGTTGTCGTCGAAGTTCATCTTGCAGTCGAGGGCAATGACGTTGCCTTCCTTCGTGACGAGGAGCGGATTGATCTCCAGCAGCGACGCGTCGGTGTCGACGTAAGCGCGGAAGAGCTTCTGCATGAAGTCCACGCACTGCTTGAACGTGTCGCCGGTGAGGCCGAGGGCGTAGGCGACCTGGCGGGCCTGGAAGGGCTGCACGCCGACGACGGTGTCGACCGGGATACGCGCGATCGCGTTCGGATCGTGCGCCGCGACTTCCTCGATGTCCATGCCGCCCTGCTGCGACGCCATGATCACGTTCATGCCCGACGCGCGGTCGAGCGTGATGGCGAGATAGAACTCTTTGTCGAGGTTGAGCGCCTCTTCGATGAACACCTTCCGCACGACGCGCCCCTCGCGGCCGGTCTGGTGCGTGACCAGCGTCATGCCGAGCATGTTCTTCGTGAGCTCGGCCGCTTCGTCGGCGCTCTTCGCGAGCTTGACGCCGCCGCCCTTGCCGCGGCCGCCGGCGTGGATCTGCGCCTTGACGACGACGCGTCCGCCGAGCTCGTTCGCTGCCTGACGCGCCTCGTCCGGCGTGTCGACCACAATGCCGCGCGGCGTCGGGACGCCATAACGCCGCAGGATTTCCTTGGCCTGATATTCGTGGACTTTCATAGCGGCGCGGGTTGTATCACAACCGTGTTATCGGTTGTCAGTCGCCGGTTCCCCGCGCGGCAGCGCCCGCCAGCCATGCCTCGCAGAGAACCGCCAAGCGAGAACCGGCAACGCGCACTTACGGCGCGCCCAGCGTCTCTTCGAGCACCTTGCGCAATCGCAGCCCGCCGCGCAGCAGGCGCTCGTACACGATTCCGATGTTCTGTTTCGCGTACTCCGATCCCAGCGTTCCGTTGCCGATGTCGTACGCGTGATGCACGGCCGCGTAGTGCGATTCGTTGAACCAGTCGACGACCGTGCCGCGCTGCAGCTCTTCGACCGAGCGGCCGCGCATCTCGTAGCCCATGAGGTAGTCCGCGTAATCCTCGACCGTCACGGGACCCCAGTCGACGAGGAGACCGTCCCACGCGCTGTGCAGATTGGTCTCGACGCCGAGGAGACGGATCTTGACGAGATTGCCGCCGCGGTCGGGGATCATCTTCCCGGTCTGCTCGTCCTTCACCTGACCGCCCGCGGAGTGCATCGGCTGGTGCAGGTCGCCCATGAAATGCACGACGAAGATGAGCGCCTCGCGGCGTTTGTCGCGCGGCTGATTCCTGTCCTTGAGCACCGCGAGGTATTTCTCGATCGCGGCGACGATGCAGTTGTCGTCCTTGCAGTCGCGGGCGCGGTCGAACGTCGCCTGGTCGTTCGGAATGTTGCTGTAGTGCAGGGCACCGGTGTCGCCGGGACGCAGCCCCTTCGTCTCGTCCGCGCGCCAGTCGTCGGGCATCGACGCGACGTCGCGCAGCGGCGCGTTGAAGTTCATGCCGCGGATCTGTTGCGCGACGTTCGGCGAGAGGCCGCGCTCCGCGATCTCGGCGGTGACGGCGTGGCCTTTGGCACCCCATGCAAACAGCGGCGTGGGCAGAAGCGAGATGAGTGCGAGCAGGCGGGCAAATCGCATGCGCGCATACTACCCAGAATGGATGCGGATTTGCGTGAGGGCGACATCATCACGATCGAAGCGACGGAGCTCGTGGCCGGCGGTGACGCGATCGCGCGCGTCGACGGCTTTCCGGTCTTCGCCATGAACGTTTTTCCGGGCGACGTCGCGCGCGTGCGTCTGTACGAGGTGAAGAAAGGTTTCGCGAAAGCGGACCTCGTCGAGCTCGTGACGCCGAGCCCGCACCGTCGCGCCGCCCCCTGTCCCATCGCGCACGAATGCGGCGGCTGCAACTGGACCGCGTACCGGCTCGACAAACAGCTCGAGGCGAAGCAGCGCATCCTCACGGAGTCGCTGCGCCGCATCGGGAAGATCGACGTGACGACGCTGCCGGAGATGCGCGTGCATCCGTCGCCGCTGAACTATCGATTGCGTTCGCGCCTGCACCGCGACGGGGAGAAAGTCGGGTTTTTCGCGATGCGTTCCAACCGCGTCGTGCAGCTCGTGTCCGAATGCGAAGTGGTCGGCGTACAGACCGCACGCGCATTCGGAACGCCGGCGTCCTCGCCGGCTGTTGCGGCGCCGTCCCGCGCCGTCGCCCCGGATGGACCGCGGGACGCAGGCGTTCCGCAAACCGAGGTGTGGGAGCTCTCCACCCTCATCCCCGACGAGCGGGAAGTCACGATCACCGTCGACTCCTACACCTGGCGCCTGCACACCCGCGCCTTCTTCCAGGTCAACCGCCACCTCCTCGGCACGATGCTCCGGCTCGTCCACGCGCAGGCGTCGAGCACGCGCGGCCGCCATCTCGCGTACGACCTCTACGGCGGCGTCGGATTCTTCACGCTGCCGATCGCGCAGCAGTTCCATCGCGTGACGATGGTCGAGGGCTCGCCGATCTCCGTGCGCTACGCGAAGATGAACGTGCCGCGGCACGTGAAGGTGGTCTCCGCGCCGGTCGAGCAGCACATCGAATCGATGCGCGAGGCGGACTATGTCTTTCTCGACCCGCCGCGCTCCGGCGCGAAGCGCGTCGTCATCGACACCATCGCCGAGCGCACGCGAGAGAAGATCTCGTTCCTCGCCTGCGATCCCGTCACGTTCGCGCGCGATGCGAGTCGCATCCTCGCGTCCGGATGGAAGCTCGCCAGCCTCGACCTGCTGGATCTCTTCCCGAACACGCACCACGTCGAGACGCTCGCGTCGTTTGAGCGTTAGCGCGCGCTCCGGGATGACGGCGCCGCGGTATACTTCCGCCTCGGCGCGAGCCGGCTGATCGCGCCCGCCCGCGGTCTCTCCTTCCGAATCCCCCTCGCGATGCTCTCCTCGCACCGAGCTTGCGCAATGACGTCCCTGCCGCTCTTCCACTGATTCTGTTGATCGTCTGCCTCGCGGCGCTGCATCCGCCGTCCGAGGCTCATCCGCAATTCAATCCCGAACGATTCACGCTGGTCGAGGTCCCGCTCGAGCGCGACTGGGCGCCGCGCGACGAATCGTTCGTGCTGCGCGCGTCGCGGTTCCGCGCGAACGGTCTCGACCTCGACACCCCGATCGCGGTTTACGCGCGCTTCTCACCCGCGCAAATCGAGATGGAGAAGACGCTGCGCGCGGAAGGCTTCCTGCGCCTGAACGAGCGCGGCGAGTACACGCTCGGCGTCAAGTCACCGGCGCTGATGTCGTACGAAGGCGAGCTGCCGCGCTGGCACCCGCGCGCGTGGAACCGCATGCTCGCCAATCGTCTCGAGCGTTTCGCCGGCGCGTATCCGGACGAGGTCGCGCTCGCGCAGGCGCTCGTCCTCGGCCGTGGCGAACGGCTCTCGGAGGAGATGCGCGAGAGCTTCCGCCGCGGCGGCACATATCACTTGCTCGTCTTCTCCGGGATGCAGATCGCATTCGCCGCGGGCCTGCTCGCGGCGTTGCTGCGATGGCTGCATGCGCCGCGCGCGTCGGACTGGCTGTTGCTCACGTTCGCCTGTCTCGCGCCGTTGTTCATCGGACCGACGGCCTCGGTGTCGCGCGCGAGTGTGGGCATCGGCCTTTACGCGCTCTCGCGGATTCTCGAGCGTCCGACGTCGCTCGAGAATCTCTGGTGCTTCGCCGCGCTGCTGCGCCTCATCATCGAGCCGCGCGACCTCACCGACCCCTCCTTCCATCTCACGTACGCCGGCGCGGGCGCGCTGCTGTTCATCGGACGCCATCTCGGCACGCGCAAGTCCGTCGCGCTGATCGTCGCCGCGGAGATCGCGATCGCGCCGCTCACGCTCTTTCACTTTCACCAGTACGCCCTCGGCGGCGCGATCGTCACGTTCGCCATCGCGCCGCTCATCTTCGCGATGCTCGTGCTCTCGCTGGCGGCATGCGCGTTTCCGGTGTGCTTCGAGTGGATCGCGGCGTTGCATCGCGTCTGCGCGGCGTTGAATGAGTTCGGGTTCGCGGGCTGGTTCGCCGCACCATCGTTGCTGGCGATGCTCGTCGGCGCGGCCTCTGCGCTGCTGTCCATCGCATTCCTCCGAAGTCGTGCGCGTGCCTTCGCACTCATCGCCGCAATGCTGATCCCGAGCGGTGCCGCGATCGCGCGCAGCGTTTCGCAATCGCACGTCGAACGTCCGCGCGTCACGTTTTTCGACATCGGCCAGGGCGACGCCATCGCCTTGCGCAGTGGCGCGCAGACGCTGATCGTCGACGGCGGCCGCGACCGCGCGCTCCTCCCGCTGCTGGCCGATCGCGGCGTGCGCAAAGTCGACGCGATCGTGCTCACGCACGCGCATCCCGATCACTGCGGCGCGATCCCCGAGCTCATCGAACAGTTCGACGTGGGCCGTGTCTACGTGAATCCGCGCAAGTTCCACGGAGAATGCGCGTCGCGCATCCTCGCCGCCTGCAGCCGCGCGAGCGTGCCCATTCATTCGCTGCACGATCGCCAGCGCATCGACCTCGGGGCGTTCAGGCTCACCACGCATCTCGCCGGCTTCACGTTTCGCCGCGCTCCCGAAAACAACGCCTCGGTCGTTCTGCACGCCGCGACCGAAACGCGCAGTTTTCTGCTCACGGGCGACATCGAAAAAGAAGCGGAGCTCGATCTCGCCGACCGCGATCTGCGCGCGGATGTCCTCAAAGTCGCCCACCACGGCAGCCGCAGCTCGACCTCGGACCCGTTTCTCGACGCGGTGCAGCCGCGTGTCGCGGTGATCTCGTGCGGGCGCAGGAACCTGTTCGGTCATCCGCACCCGTCGGTGCTGGAGACGCTGGCGAAGCGGCGCATCGCCATCCGCCGCACCGACCTCGACGGAACCATCGACATGGAGGTGCGGTAGAGTTGCGCGAACACGATGTCCACTACGCTGCTCCGGCTCGGCCTCTGGACGCTCATCCTGGTCCTGGCGTTGTACGTCCTGGCGACGACCTACTCCGAGGAACCGTGGACGGAGCTCATCCCGATGGCGATGCTGCAACAGGCCCTCGTGGTCGCGGGCCTCCTCATCGTGGCCGGCCTCGTCTTCCGCATCCTCGGCATCGGCGCCGCCGCGGTGTCGAAGAACCGCTGCCGCGTCTGCCGCACGCCGATCCCGCAGGGTGCGATCTACTGCCGCGCGCACCTCCGCTCGATCCTCGCCGAGGAGGACGAAAAGACGCACATGACGCGCGTGCGGCGGAAGTGACGCCGCTCATCGTCCTGGCCGGACCGACGGGCTCCGGCAAGTCCGAGCTCGCGTTGCGTCTCGCGCAAACCATCGGCGGCGAGATCGTCAACTACGACTCGGTGCAGATCTATCGCGGCTTCGACATCGGCAGCGCGAAACCGTCGCAGGAACAGCGTGCGCTCGTGCCGCATCATCTCTTCGACGTCGTCGACGCGGACGAGGAGTTCAACGCCGCGGATTACGCCCGCCTCGCGCGCGCAACGTGCGACGCCATTCACGCTCGCGGCAATCGCGCGATTCTCGCGGGGGGAACGTTCTTCTACCTGCGCGCGCTGCTGTCGGGGCTGCCGGAAATGCCTGGGCGAAACGAGGCGGTGCGCGCTCGCATTCGCGCGATTGCGAGTCATCCGCGCGGGCCGGCGCGGCTGCACCGCTGGCTGTCGAAAATCGATCCGCGAAGTGGTAGAAAGATCGCGCCCGCGGACCGGCATCGCGTCGAGCGGGCGTTGGAGGTCTGGATCGCGAGCGGCAGGCCGATCTCGAGCTGGGAGCCGGAAACGGGCGACGCGCTGCCGTCGCTCGAGCTCGCCTTGCGGCTCGAGCGCACGCGGCTGACGTCGATCCTCGACGCGCGCGTCGAAGCGATGTTCCGGACCGGCCTCGTCGAGGAGACGCGTGCGCTGCTCGAGCGCTTTCCCGCGACGGCGCGGCCGTTCGGGACGATCGGGTACAAAGAGGCGGCGGCCGTGGTCCGCGGCGAGCTCGCGCTGCCGGATGCGATCGCGGAAACCAAACGCCGTACGCGCGCGTACGCCAAACGGCAGATGACCTGGCTGCGAGCGGAGCGAAACGTGCACTGGCTCGACGCCGGCGACAGAGAACAAACATTCGCGGCCGCGCTGCGAATCATCGAGGGACACGCTTGATTCGAACGAAGACTCTTCTGCTGCTGGCGACGACCGTGATCGTTGCCGCGAGCTGCACCCCGGCGGCCGTGCCGCCGCCCCAGGTCACGCCGGAGGCGACCGACCGCTACCTCATCGACCCGCGCACGGGCTACGCCGAAACGATTCCGCCGCCGCTCGCGCAGCGGTTCGAGTCTGCGTGGCGCTATGCGCTGGCGGGTAACGAGGCCGAGGCGGAGCGGAGGCTGGGCGAGATCCTGGCGACGAATCCGGGCTTCGTGCCGGCGCGGCTCGCACAGGCGGCGATGGCCATCCGCGCGAGTCGCTTCAGCGACGCACGCACCGCGTTGTCCGGCATCGACACGCTCGCCGCGCGCGTGTACACCGCCGAGATCGCGTATCGCGAAGGCGACACGCGTCAGGCGTTCGATCTCTACCGCGCGATTGCCGCCGATCCGAACGCTCCTGAAAGCGCCGCCGAGCGCGTGTCCGAGCTGCAGGGACGGCTCTTCAACGAGGTGTTCGCCGCCGCGCAGACCGCGACCGACGCCGAGGCCGTGCGCCTGCTGCGCGAGGCGCTGACGCTGAATGCCGGCGCGACTGAGCCGCGTGTGCTGCTCGCGCAGAAGCTCGTCGCGCAGAAGCAGTACGACGAGGCGCGGCGCGAGCTCGATCCGCTGCTGAACACGATCCCCGATCGCGCCGAGGTGCAGGAAGTGCTGGCGGAAGTGGATGCGGGACGCGGGCGGTACCAGGAGGCGATCGTGCGTTACGAGCGCCTCGCACGGCGCTCGAGCGATCCGCGTCATACGCGCCGGCTCGAGGAGATCAAGCAGGAGTGGAGCGCGGCGAACATGCCGTCGCATTTCCGCACGGCGCTCGACAGCACGTCGCTGACGCGCGCGGATCTGGCGACGCTGCTCTACTGGACGGTGCCCTCGATCCGTTTCGCCCAGAACCTCGGCACGCCGCCGATCGCGATCGACGTCGAAGGCGTCGCCGGACGCGAAGAGGTGATCCGCGCCATGGCCATCGGGCTGTTCGAAGTCGACCCGGTGACGCGGCGCGTGAGTCCGTCGCGGCAGGTGACGGCCGCGCGTCTGTCGACGCATCTCGCACGCGTGCTCACGCTGCGCGGCGCCGCCTGCGCCCGCGGCCTCGCAGCCGATCGCGTGCTCGCCGCCTGCGGCGTGACGGACCCGCTCGCGGGCCACGTGCCGGAGGACCCGGTGACGGGCCGCGAGGCCATGACCGCCATCCAGCAGGTCGCCAAGGCGTTGCAGTAGTCAGTCGCTGCCCCGCTGGGGCACGACGAAGGGCCTCCCGGCGGGGCCGGCGCGGCCGGCAGCGCTGGGTTGGCCCAGCCAGGACGCACGCCTGACGCGAGCACTGCGCGATCCCCGCGACCGCACGTGTTGACGTAAGCGCTGCCGGCCGTGCCTGCCCCGCCGGGAGGCCTCTGGTCGTATCCCCCAGCGGCAGCGACTAGAACAACGTCAAGCGCGGCAAGTGGAAGCGTTCGCGGACGAGGCGCCGCAGGTGCGCCGCCTCGGTGCGTGCGCGCGACTTCTCATCCGCGCCGCTCGCCAACGCTCGCGCCTCCGTGCGCAGCTCCTCTGCCTGCGGCAGCAGCGACTCCACCAGCTCCTCCTCCAGCTCGATCAGCCGCTCCTCGATTCGTGGCGCCGACTTTTCGCTCACCAGCCCGCGGACGCGGGCCGCGAAATCCGCACTGACGGATTCCAGCACCTCCGCCAGAGCGGAAAGCCGTCCGGCCACATCCTCCTCCGGCGCGGATTCCTGCGAGCCGACCTGCAACTGCCGCCGCTCGTTCCACAGCTCCTTCACCGCGTGGCGGCAGTAAGTCAACCCGTTGACCTTCTTCCCCTTCACCTCCTGCTTGTCGAAGACAGAGTCGATGGCCTCGATCACGATCGGGAGCGGAATGCCCTCGTCGTTCCACGATTTCATCAGAATCCAGTCCTTCGCACTGAGGACGAACGGGGTGCCGCGGCGGTGAGCAAAGTGCGATTCGATCTCGGTGTAGTAGTCGGTGGACACGCTGTGAGTACCCTATGATCGGCTACAATCACCCGTCAACCACGGAGCCCCCCAACTCATGGAACCGGTCGCACCCCGAGCGGAAGTCACCGTCTATTCGCCGCTGTTCTCGCCCTTCCGCCAGCCGCTGCAGGGGCCTTCCATCTCCATTGGCCGCGCGTCCGACTGCTCCATCCCCATCAAAGACCGTTACCTCTCGCGCAAGCACGCGGAGATCATCGCAACGGGTAACTCCTGGGTGCTCAAAGACCTGGGCAGCGCCAACGGCACGTACCTGAACGGCGCGCGCGTCGAGCGTGACGAGAAGCTCCGTCCCGGCGACCGAATCCGCCTCGGCGACACCGAAATCGTCTTCGAATCGATCGAGCGCAGCACGGACCGCTTCATCGCCGTCGCCGACTCGGGGGCCAGCCCCACCATCGCCATCCCCGTCCACGACATCTCCGACAAACCGGAGGCGCAGGACGTGGCGCGCCTGCAGACGTTGACCATGCTCGCGCGCGAGCTGATCGAAGACCGTCCGATGGACGAGCTCTTCGGCTTCATCATCGAGCGCATCATGGAGCACCTCAGCCCCTCGCGAGCGGCCATCGCGCTCCTGGGGCCGGACGGCCGCTCGTTCACGAAAGTCGAAGTGCGCCGCCAGGACGAGAGCGACGCGAGCGAGCTCACGATCAGCCACACGCTGCTCACCGAGATCGTCGAGGAGAAGAAAGCGCTCGCGTACGTCGACGTCGAAGCGGACGAAAAGCTCCGCACCGCCAAGTCGATCATCATGCAGGGGATCCACTCGATCCTCTGCTCGCCGCTCATGATCGGCAATGCCGTCGTCGGCGTGCTGTACGTCGATTACCTCTTCACGCAGCGCTCGATCTCCGAGGACGACGTGCGGCTGGTGGCGCAGATCGGACGCTTCGCCGCGACGAAGCTCGAGACCACGCGCCTGCGCGAAGAAGCGATCCAGAAGCGGATCATGGACGAGGAGCTCAAGACCGCGTCCAGCATCCAGCGCCGCCTCCTGCCCGCGGCACCGACGGGCATCGAAGGCTTCACGTTCGTCGGACGCAACCAGCCCTGCCGCACGGTCAGCGGCGATTACTACGATTTCGCCATTCGGCCCGACGGGCGCGTGTACTTTGTCATCGGCGACGTCAGCGGCAAAGGCGTGACCGCGGGTCTGATGATGGCCGGCCTCCAGGTCGCGTTCCGCATCTTCTCGAAGACCGATCCCGATCCCGCCACGCTCGTGACGCAGCTCAACGTCGCGCTGAAGGAAAACCTCCCGCAGTCGAAGTTCGTCACGCTCTTCCTCGGCCGCCTCGACACGAAGACCGGCCACATCGAATACGTGAACGCGGGCCACACCCCGCCGCTCTGGATCTCGAAGGACGGCGCCACCGAGCTCACCGACAGCGACCTCCTCCTCGGCGTCATCTCCCGCGCCGAGTTCACCAACCGCCAACTGCAGCTCGCGCCGGGCGACTCCCTCGTCCTCTTCACCGACGGCGTGACTGAGGCCCGCAGCGCCGACGGCAACGACCTCGGCTCGATGACCATCGGCAGCGCACTCGTGAAACTGCACGGCTCGAACGCGGAGAAGATGGCCGACTCGGTCAACGACACGGTGCTGCAGCACGTCGGAGATGCCGAGAACCTGGATGACGACGTGACGTTGCTGGTCGTCAGCCGGGTACCTTAGCGGATCCCTTCGCTCTCCAGCCACTCCTCGATCGCCAGCGTCGCCCGATCATTCTTGAAGTTGAAGAACGAGCGCTCGATGCGCCGGTCCTCGCTGAGAATCGCGCGGTAGGCGTTCGCATCGTCGAGTGCGTGCGCGAGTGCATCACGCAGCGCGGGATCCTTGAGCTTGTCGAGAAACAGCCGCCGGTCCTCCGTCTCGGACTCGGGCGTGCGGGTGGGGATGCGCCGGAAGCGTGCAGCCGAGCCCGGCGGCTCCGCCTCGAGCGGGATGTCGAGAATGTCCCCCGTTTCGAGATCGAGATAATGCGCCAGAGCCACGCCGAGGTAAGCGACTTGCAGACCGTCGAGATCGACCATGGTGCGAATGATATCTTTCGGAGGACGATGAGCCAGGACAGGCTCGAGGCGAGCGTCGACATCGACCTTCGCCCGGCGATCGAGATCGTCCGCATCATTCAGGAGCAGGACGCACTCGTCGCCGGGGCAGTGGCTGCACAGGCCGAGCGCATCGCGCACGCGATCGATGAGATCGCCGAGCGCCTCCGCCACGGCGGACGCCTGTTCTACGCCGGCGCGGGCACCAGCGGCCGCATCGCCATGCTCGACGCATCCGAGCTCCCGCCGACGTATGGCGTCCCGCACGACCTCGTGCAGGTGCTCATCGCCGGAGGCGAGCGCGCCTACTTCGAAGCCGTGGAAGGCGCCGAGGACGACGAAGACGCGGCCATCGAAACGGTCGCGCAGAACGTCACCGCCGACGACGCCATCGTCGGCATCGCCGCCTCCGGCACTACCCCCTACACCGTCGCCGCGGTGCGCAAAGCGAACATGCTCGGCGCGCTCACGGTCGGTGTTACGAACGTAGCAGCCTCGCCGCTCGCGCAGCACGTCGACATCCCGATCGTCATCGAGACCGGCCCCGAGGTGATCATGGGATCGACGCGCATGAAGTCGGGCACGGCGCAGAAGCTCGTCCTCAATCAGCTCTCGACCGGCGTCATGGTCCGCCTCGGCCGCGTCTACTCGAACCTCATGATCGACATGCCGGCCACGAACGAGAAGCTGCGCAATCGCGCGGTACGCATGGTCGAGCTGGCGGCGGGTGTCACGCGTCCGATCGCCGTGCAGGCCATTCGCGATGCGGACGGCAACGTGAAGCTGGCCACCGTCATCGCCAAACGAAAGATCAGCGCCGGCGAAGCGCGAAAGCTGCTCGAAGAAAAACCGTTGCGCGAGGTCCTGCAAGGGTGAGCCGGCTCGAACGCCTCATGCACGTCGCGACGAAATACTCGCGGCGGATCATCGGCCTCATGTCCGGCACGTCGCTCGACGCCATCGACGTCGCGATGGTCAAGATCGAGAAGCACGGCGTCACGGCGAAAGTGAAGCTCGAGCACTTTCGCGAATACCCGTATCCACCGAAGATCCGCGCGGTCGTGCGCGAGCTGTTCGACCCGAAACGCGCCCGCATCGACGACATCTGCCGCTACGACTTCATCCTCGGCGAAGTCTTCGCCGAAGCGGTGCTGCGCATCCTCAAAGAAACGCGCATCAAGGCGTCCACGGTCGACCTCATCGCTTCGGCAGGGCAGACCATCTGGCACGATCCGGAGCTGAGCATCGTCAATCCCGACGTCGACTGGATCGACCATCCGATCTCGACGCGCTCGACGTTCGCCATCGGCCAGAGCGCCGTGATCGCGGAGCGCACCGGCATCATCACCGTCGGCGATCTGCGCGTGCGCGACGTCGCCGCGGGCGGCCAGGGCGCGCCGCTCGTGCCGTACTTCGATTGGGTCCTGCTGCGCCACAAATCGCGCGGCCGCTGCATCCAGAACATCGGCGGCATCGGCAACGTCACGTACATTCCGCCCGCGGGCGACTGGAACGACGTCTTCGCATTCGACACCGGCCCCGGCAACATGATCATCGACGAGCTGGCGTGGATCGCGACGAACGGGCGGCAGACGTATGACGTCGACGGCGCGCTCGCCGCCGGGGGCAACGTGCGCGACGACCTGCTCGAATACTGGATGGCCGATCCGTATTTCGCGAAGACGCCGCCGAAATCGACGGGCCGCGAATTGTTCGGTGCGCAGTTCGCGCGGCGCATCATGGCCGAATCGCCGGGCATCGACATCCACGATCTCATCGCCACCGCCACCGCGCTCACGGCCGAGAGCATCGCGCGCTCGTATCGCGATTTCGTGCGGCCGCGCGGGCCGGTGCACGAGGTGATGCTCGCCGGCGGCGGCGCGAAGAATCCCACGCTCGTGCAGATGATCCAGCAACGCATGCCGAAAACGGCGGTGAAGATCTACAAAGCATCCGAGGCGAAGGAAGCGATGGCCATGGCGATGATTGCAAACGACTCCGTCGTCGGACTGATCACCAACGTCGCCGGCGCGACCGGCGGACGGCCGACAGTTCTGGGGAAGATATGCCTCTGATTCACGGACGTGCCTTCGTCGACGGTGCACTGCGCGAGGACATCCTCATCACCGTCGAAGGGCAGGTGATCGTGGACGTCGCGCAGACCACGCAGGTCCCCGCGGAAGCGGAACGCGTGGCCGGCATCGTCGTTCCCGGATTCGTCGACGTGCACGTGCACGGCGGCGACGGCGCCGATTTCATGGACGCTGACGAGGACGCCCTCGAGCGCATCCTCGGATTTCACGCGAAGCACGGCACGACCGCGCTCGCGGCGACGACGCTCTCCGCGTCGCGCGCCGATCTGCACACGGCGGTCGAGACGATCCGCCGCGTTGCGGCGTACACACCGGCCGGCGCGGAGATCGTCGGCATTCATCTCGAGGGACCGTTCATCAACGAAGCGCGTGCGGGGGCGCAGGATCGCGCGTCGATCCGCATCGCGGACATTCACGAGATGGCGGCGTTGATTGCCGAGGCGCCGCGGCTGCGGTGGATCGTCACCGTGGCGCCGGAGGTCGAGGGCGCGCGCGATCTCATCGAGCACTTCCGCGACCGCGTGCTCTTCTCGATCGGCCACACATCCGCGGATCACGCGACGGCGGTCGCCGCACTGGAGTGGGGCGCCTCGCATTTCACGCATCTCTACAACGCCATGACGCCGCTGCATCACCGCGATCCGGGCGTCGTCGGCGCGGCGCTCACGGCCGTCGACGCGACGGCGGAACTGATCGCGGACGGCATTCACGTGCATCCCGCGGCGCTGCGCATCGCGGCGCAGGCGATGCCGCATCGCGTCGCGCTCGTCACCGATGCCATGCGCGCGTGCGGACTGGCCGAGGGGACGTACAAGCTGTACGAATACGAGGTGACGGTGGCGGACGGCGCGGCGCGGCTCGCCGACGGCACGCTGGCCGGAAGTGTGCTCACCATGAGCGGCGCGGTGAAGAACATGATCGAGCTCGCGGGGCTGCCGGTCGAAATGGTGATTCCGCTGGCGACCGAAGTGCCGGCGCGAATCGCGGGCGTCGCCGATCGCAAGGGGAGGATCGAAGGCCGCTACGACGCCGATCTCGTGCAGTTGAGCGAGCGTTTCGAGGTCGAGCGCGTGTGGGCGAGAGGCCATGAACTGGGAAACGTTTGACGATGCGGACGCGCTGTCCGCGCGCGCTGCCGAGATCCTGCTGACCGCGATCCGCGATAACCCGCGCATCGTCCTCGGATTGCCCACCGGCCGCACGCCGATCGGCATGTACGACCGCGTGGTGCGCGTCTGTTCGCGCGAGTACCACTGCTTCCGCGACGTGACGACGTTCAACCTCGACGAGTACGCGGGCGTGCCGGCGGATCACACCGGCAGTTACTTCACGTACATGAAGCGGCACCTGTTCGACGCGGTCGATCTCGACCCGACGCACGCGCATCTCCCGAACGGCGTCGCGCCCGACCTCGATGCGGAGTGCACGCGCTACGAAACCGAGATTCGCGAGGCCGGCGGTCTCGATCTCACGTTCCTCGGCCTGGGCCGCAACGGCCACATCGGCTTCAACGAGCCCGGCACGCCGTTCGGCGCGCGCACGCGCGTGGTCGAGCTGACGCAGTCGACACGCAAAGCGAATGCGGACCTCTTTCCCGAAGGCCACGTACCGACGCACGCGATCACCATGGGCATCGGTACGATCCTCGAGTCGAAACGCATCGTGCTCCTCGTGGCCGGGAGTGGCAAAGAAGAAGCGCTGGCCCGCCTCCGCGGCGGCGAGATCAGCGAAGCGTTTCCGGCCTCGGCGTTGTGGAAACACGACGACGTGACGGTGCTGACCACCTAACGCAAACTGTCGCCGCGGTGCGTCGTGAGGCTCACCCCTTTCACATTCGACTTGAACCAGTCGCGCAGTTGCTCGTCCATTCCTCCCGCGGTCCAGAGCCACATCCCGCTGGTGCGCATCCCCGAATCGACGACCGCCTTGATCTTCATCACCTCGTTCCACGCGCGGAGATCGCGCGGCCCGACCGGCTCGTGCATCAGAAACACCCAGTCGCGATAGATGTGCAACGGCACGACGAGCTGCTCCGTCCGCGCGGAGCCGAAGAGCGGATCGCCGGCGTCGCTGAACCCGACCACCGGAGTGAAGGTGACCTCCACCTTGCGGTTGTACCGGTTGGAGTGATTCGCCCACACCGCCGTCGCGAGCGTGTACGCGGCCGTGTACGAATTTCCATGCGTCACGCGCGGCAGCAGTTCCTCGAGCCCCGATGCTTCCGGCGCACGCGCGACGACGTGTGCGATCTCGCGCAACGAGGCGTCGTCGAGGTAGACGGAATTGCGCACGAGGTTCTCGAGCGCTTCCCAGCCGCGCGTGATTCGAATGTGATCGAGGTCTTCCCACAGACGCGGAGAATTCGAGCGCATCGCGAGAGCGATGAGCTCGTCCTGTGAAAGCGACGCATGCGATCGTGATGACCGCTGCCACAGCGATTCCGCGAGCCGCGCGAATCCTTGTGCCATGCCTTGAATGAGATCCTGGAAAACCTTGACCTCCGTGGCGCTCATGCGCAAATCGGTGATCGGAAGGCGGCTCAGGAGCGCGGCACCCATGAGATTCAGCATCTCCTTGGCGAACAGCTTCGTGCCACTCATTTCTCCCGTGACGAAGTCAGCGAGATCACCCATCTCGTCGATCATCGCGTACATCGTGATGCCCATGGCGACGAGGCCGAGTCCAAGACCGAACGGCGACGCGGCGGCCGCAGCCAGCGCCGCGGCGCGCGCAAAGGCCGCCCCCATGAGGTACATGTTTCCGCCCGCGGCGGTGACACCAAGTATGCCGAGGATCTCATCCGTCACGCCGCCGTATGCGGTGACGATCGTGCCGTTCCCCCACCGTCCCGAGATGATGTACGCCGATTTATTCGTCTTCGGGTCGGTGACGAGATATCCCGTTCCAGTCCAGTCGCCAAGCGTGAGCTCGTGCTCGGGGAGGGAAACGACCATGCCGGCGTTTACGGCATCGGTGACGCCGAGCACGACGCCGAGGCCCACCCGGAACTGGCGGTTGATGGCAGACCAGTTTGCTTGGGTGATGTTGTGCCGGATGGCGATACCACGCCGCAACGAGAGATTCATCACGCGCACCGCGGAAATGGCGCGGAAGCCGAGCGAATCCCACACTTGATGCTCCAGCGCCGATGCAATGCGTCCCTCGACGGCGTGATAGAGGCGCAGGCGCGCATCGCTCCCCGTCGTACGCCACGCATGCAATTGGTCGAGGGGAACGTCGAACCCGAGGGAGACGCCTCGGATGCCGCGGACGGGAACGCCGGGATCGAACTTCATCGGCTGCATGACCATCGCCACCGCGGCCCCGCCGACCCAGCGCACTCCGCTCGCGCGCGCGAAAATCTCCCGGTATGCGCTGACCTGCGTGAAATAGCTGATGCCCGCGAATCGCAGGGCCGCGCCGTTCACCGGCTCGCTCATCGTCCGCGCGGCGTCGTGCATCGCCGGCGCATGCGCGGCTTCGAGTGCGTTGCGCGCTTCATCGAGCTCCGCGATCGACGTACGTCCGTACTGCAGCACCACACCGATCGTGTCACCGGCGTGCATCTGATTTTCGGAGCGCACCGTCTGTAGCCCCGGCTGAGTGAACGTGACGCGGCGGTGCTCGACCGTGGCGAAGACCAGAGGATCACCACGTGCCACTTCGCGCCCATCGACGAGGATGACCGGTGCGACTTTGATCGACAACGGTGCGGTAAGCAGCGTTCCGCCGTGCTGTGCCACGAGCGCTTCGTCTTCCGGAGTCGCGGGAACGTGCATGACGGTGATCCGCTTGCCGGCGAGCTCGGGCAACGAGGCGGTGTACGAGATTGCGCGTGTCCCGAGCGCGATGGGATCGATCTCGATCGTGAAACGAGCGCGCAATGAGTCGGGCACATACGAGAACGCGGTGAGACTCGCGCGCTGTGCGAGCGGCAGCGGCAAAGGCGGAGCGTCGGCGACGATCTCGGTAAGGCCGAAGACCTCGCGCATATGAGTGCCCGCGGTAATTTTCGTCGCCGCCCATGCATACAGCTCGCGCCACCGGCGCTCGAAGAGATCGATGTCAAAATCGGGATCGTTCGGATGAGTCGACGACGCGATCTTCGGCGCGCGCAGCACGCGGTCGCGGGAGACGTCGATGGCCCCCGTCCCCGCGCTGTACGAAAGGAACTGCGCGAGCGGCTCGACCGGCGCGCGCGCGATCGACGGCGCGTGCACGACGATCTTCTTGTACGACGGATCGAGCTGCACCCACGCCCCATTGAGATGCACGGCCAGCCACGTATGCTCGAACTCGAGTGTGCCGTCCGCACGGACCGTGTTGCTGATGCCCATCGTGCGCAGGAGCTCCGCGGCGTCGGCGACGGCCGGTGTACCGAGCCACGCCTGCAACTGCGCCTGCGTCGCGACGACGCGTCCGCTCACGTAACGCGCCGGATAGCCCGCGGAACGCACGAGCGCTGCGAGAAGGCTCGCGGTGTCCATGGCATTGCCCGCGCGCTGCTGCAGCGTGAGCAGCGCGCCGCGGCGGCTGCCGGCGTATGGCTCGAACAGAATGTGATCGCGCACGTGCGCGAACATCGCCATCGGGTCGCGCAGTTGCGTCGCCAGCGCCTTGATCTCCGGCGTCCATGGCGCGTCGACCGTGGCGACGACGTCGCCCGGCACCGGTCCGGCCGTCAGATCATTCGCACCCGAAGCAGGCGGATCGACGGCTCGTCGCCGCGCCGGTGTGAGCAGGGGTACGACGTCGCGCGTCTCACGGAAGTTCAGCTTCGGGACGTACGGAAGGCTCTCGGAGCGGAGGTCGGCCGCTGAAAGCAGGACGGCAGCGAGGACGAACAGACGGAGGGACATCATTACCTCCCTGCTCAAGGCGGCTTGCAAATACCGGGCACAGCCTCTGCTTTTCATGCGGCGCCGTCTCAAACGCATCGGTCTGACGATCCTCGCCATCGTCCTCCTCGCGGTCTCCTACCGCGTGCTCGGCGTGTACGAGTTCCGCTCCGGCGAGTGCACCGCGTCCCCGCCGCGCAAATTCGCGAGCACGTACCCGAAACGCCTCACCGTGATGACCTTCAACATCGAAGGGCACGCATCGCTGCTGCGCAACGATCACATCGAAGAGATCGCGGAGACGATCCGCAAATACGACCCCGACATCGTCGGCATCAACGAGGCGCATCGCGGCACGTGGCAGGCGCGGTTCAGCGATCACACGGAGCAGCTCCGCCTCCTCACCGGCATGAACGTCGTCTTCGGCCGCAGCTACACGTTCCTCGGCGGGCACTTCGGCAACGCGGTCCTGACGAAGGGCGAGATCGTCTCCAGCGACGTGAAGAAACTCCCCGGTACCGGCGAGCCGCGCACGCTGCTCGACACCGTCATCCGCATCAACGGCGGAACGATCGAGTTCTACGTGACCCATACCTCCGCCTGGGCGTCTCTCGGCAGGGCCGCACGGACGGATCAGCTTCGCTGCATCAACGCGCACGTCCTCGCCAGCAGCCACCCGTACATCCTCGCCGGCGATCTCAACGCGCCGCCGGAGACGCCGGAGATGGTGAAGTTCCTCGGCAGCAACGCACTGAAATTCGCGGGCGATCCAAACGCGTCGACGCACCGGGTCATGGAGCAGCGTCTCGATTACATCCTCATCGATCCCGGCTGGGTCGTGCGCAGCGCACGCGTCCTCGACGACGGACCTTCCGATCACCGCCCCGTGCTCGCCGAGCTGACGCACTTATGAAACGCAGAGACGAAGATCACTTCAACATCTGGCAGACGCACGGCACGACGTACATACGCATGCCGCTCGTCGTCTTCATCGGCCTCGTCTTCGCGCTGACGGTGCTGACGATCCTCTTCTGGTCCGTCAAACGCAACAACGACACGGTCCTGCGCGTGGAAGATCCGGGCGAGCTGCGCACGCTGCTGCCGTCGATCGCGGGACTCACGCACTCCTCGCTCGAAGCCGGCAACGCCATGCAGGTGCTGCAGAACGGCGATCAGTTCTTTCCGCCTCTGATGCGCGACATCGCGGCCGCGCGCGAGAGCGTGCACGTCGAGACGTTCATCTGGTACGACGGCAAGCTGGCGACACAACTGGCGCAGCTCCTGGCGAAGAAAGCGCGCGAAGGCGTCGAAGTGCGCCTCCTCGTCGACGGCTCCGGCGGACGGCAGCTCGACGGCGCGGAGCGGGAAATGCTCGACCAGGCGGGCGTGAAGGTCGCACATTTCCACCCCTTCCGCATCAGCAACCTCGGACGCCTCAACAACCGCGATCACCGTAAGCTGATGATCATCGACGGGCGCATCGGCTACATCGGCGGCTTCTGCATCGCGGACGAGTGGCTCGGCAACGCGCAGGACCTGAAGCACTATCGCGATACCGGACTGCGCATCATAGGCCCGGTGGTCAATCGCCTGCAGGCCGTGTTCGCGGAGAACTGGATCGAGGAGACGGGCGAGGTGATGGCCGGCGACCGCTACTTCCCGAAGCCCGTCCCCTCGGGCACCAGCGTCGCCCACGTCGCGTACACCTCGCCGGACGGCAGCGTCTCGTCCGTGCAGCTCCTCTATTACATGGCCATCAAGGCCGCGCGCCGGGAGATCCTCATCCAGAACCCGTACATGCTTCCCGAGAAAGAAGCGATCCTCGCGCTCGAGGAAGCGGTCAAGCGCGGCGTCGACGTGCGCATCATGGTTCCTTCCGGCGACGCCACCGACAGCGCGATCGTGCAACACGCCAGTCACCATCACTTCGGCACTCTGCTCAAGCGCGGGGTGAAGATCTACGAATACAACAGGACGCTGCTGCACCAGAAGGTCATCGTCGTGGACGGTCTCTGGTCGTGCGTCGGCTCGACGAACTTCGACGAGCGCTCGTTCGAGCTCAATGACGAGGTGAGCGTCGGCGTACTCGACCCGGCCATTGCGGCGCAACTGCGCGCGGCCTTCATCGCCGATTTGCGTCATACGAAACAAAGAGGGTTCAATGAGTGGCAGAACCGTTCGGCGTGGCACAAGCTCACCGACGGAGTGGCATACTTGGGCCGCTCGCAATTTTGATGGCAACGTTGCCCGTAGAAGGACGCTGGTCGCTCCGGCTGTTGTCGGATGACGACTTTCGCGGTGCGCTCGAATTCCTGCAGCGCGATCCACTGATCAACGTCTATCTGATCTCACGCCTGATCGAAGAGCGCACCCTCGCGGCGACGCAGGTCGCGGTGGTCCGATACAACGGTGCGATCGTGCTCGTCGCGTCACTGGCCACGAACATCGTCCTGGCGGGCGACCCGTCGATCTCCAAAGACATCACCGACGCGGCCGTCGGTCTCATCGGCGATCGCATCCTCAATCGCATGATGCCGGTGCGCGCGATCATCTCCCCCGCGCATCTCGTCGAGACATTGTGGGGGGCATTGCGCACGCGCATCGACCCGCCCACGGTCGTACGCATGAACCAACCGATTTACGCGCTGCGCAAAGACCCGGCGCATTATCCCGACCTCACAGTGGGACGCTACTCGGTCATGCGCGATCTCGACCAGCTCGTGCCCGCGTGCGCCGCAATGCACAAGGAAGAAGTAGGGATCGATCCGCTCGAGCGCGACGCCGCGGGATATCGCGAGCGCATTCGCGAGCTCATTGAGAAAAAGCGCAGCGTCATCCGCACGATCAACGGCGAGATCGTCGCCAAATGCGAATACTCCGCGGTCACCAGCGACGCCGTGCAGCTCATGGGAGTGTGGTCGCATCCGCGCTATCGCCGCCGCGGGCTGTCACACGATTTACTGGCCGAAGTCTGTGGACATTTATTGCGGAAAAACAGGACCGTGACGCTCTTCGTGAACGACTTCAATACGCCCGCGATCGGGCTGTACGAGAAGCTGGGATTCGAAAGGATTGGACTCAATCGAGCGCTGATCTGGTAAGTCCGGGCGCGGGCATTGCACATTTCCCTGCCATCCGCGGGAAGCGGCAGATACACGCGCAGGGCGCGCCGGGCTGAGCTTCACGGCGTCGTCGGAGGTAGAAATGCCTGAGACAGGTGTAGTGAAGTGGTTCAATAACGACAAAGGCTACGGCTTCATCAAACGCGATACCGGTGAGGACGTGTTCGTCCATCACTCCTCGATTCAGGCCTCCGGTTACCGGACGCTCAACGAGGGCGAGACCGTCGAGTTCGACGTCAAGCAGGGACCGAAAGGCCTGCAGGCCGAAAACGTCCGTCGCGCCGAAGGCGGCGGTCGCCAGGAAGCCGTGTAACACGCGGGGGCCGGGCCTTCGCGCCCGGCCTCGTCACTCCTCGGTTGGCTGGACCCGGGCCGCGAAGAAGGCGCCCAATGCTCCGCCGAGCGCCACCGCCGGAAGGGCGGTGCCATATCCTTTGAGCGCGAGCAGGGCAGCGGCCACGCCGCCGGCAACGAGAAAGAGGGAGCGAATCGCGAAGTCGCGGTAGTCGTGTTTCATGATGTTGGAACCGGGGGCCGTTGGACGCGGCCGAGCGTGATTGTAACTTACATCCGCTCCGGCACCGGTATTCCGAGGAGGTCCATGGCGCCGACCATCGTCCGGCGGAACACCTCGGCACACACCGCCCGGCGCTGCCGCTCCGCCGGCTCCTTCTCGTTCATGATCGGGTACTTGTGGTAGAAGCTGTTGAACTTCTGCGCCATCTCCAGCAGGTACTGTGTCACCACCGACAGCTCCAGTGAGTCGACGGCGCGGCGGATCGCACTCGGCAGTTCCGCGCTCAGCTTGACCAGCTCCCACATCTCGTCCGTCAGCCCCTGATTGAGCGTGAGGTCGTCCACCGCGGGCTCGTCGATGCGCGGATCGACGCCGCGCTCCTTCATCTTGCGGAAGATGTTCTGCACGCGCACGGTCGAGTACTGCAGGTACGGGCCGGAATCGCCCTCGAAGCGCAGCGCCTCGTCGAAGTCGAAGGCGATGACTTTGTTGCGGCCGTAGCGAAGCATGAAGTAGCGCAGCGCGGCGATGGCCACCTGGCGTCCCACGAGCGCGGCTTCGTCGCCGCTCAGCTCTTCGTTCTGCGCGACCGCGGCCGCGGCTTTGCGCTCGAGCTCGTCGAGCATGTCGTCTGCTTTCACGCCGAGGCCTTTGCGGCCGGACATCTCGACGTAGGCGCGCTGCTGATCGTCCGCGGAGAGCTCCATGCCGAGGACTTTGGCCGTGGCCGGCGTGAGCGCGACCATCTCATACGCGAAGTGAATCGAAGCCTCGGCCGCCTTCGCGCCGACGACCTGACGCACGCCTTCCTTCACGACCTTCTGCAGGTACGACTGGCGCGAATCGATGACGTTGACCACGCGCGAGGCGGCGCCGAATTTCGGCGCGGACGGATCGCCGTCGCCCGAGTGCGTCGTCTCCCACAGCGGGTACTCGAACGGGAACTTGCGGTAATCGAACGTGCGGTCGAGCAGGCCGAGCTTCCAGAGCTGATACGCGATGTCCTTGCCGGTGTAGGTGACGGTGCCGTTCGAGCGCACGAGGATCTTGTCCGCGTTCTCCATCCCCGCGAACTCCGCGGACTCGTCGAGCTTCATCACCCAGCAGCCCTGATGCTTCCCTTCGGTCTCCATGACCAAAGCGCCGGCGTTCCTGAGGAGCTCGAACGCGCGATCCCAGAAATGCATGTGGATGATGTCGCTTTCCTTCGGCAGGAGGTCGTAGCGGATGCCGAGGCGGAGCATCGTCTCGAGATGGCGGCGGACGATGGCGCGGGCGATGGTGGCGGCGAGGATCGCCGTCTCCCCTTCCTGATGCTCGATGCGGTGCAGCGTCTCGCGGCGCCATTCGAGCGATTCCGGATGATCCGCGTAGTACTGCGCCATCTTCGAGTACACGTCCCAGCAGACGTAGTCGAAGCGCGGCGAGGTTTTGATCAGCTCTTCGACGTCGGCGAGCGACTTCTGTTCGAGACGCTCGAAGGCGACGACGACGTCCGCGACCTGCACGCCCGTGTCGTCGATGTAGTTCTGCGTCTCGACGCGGTCGCCGAGCCACTTCGAGCAGCGCACGTAGGTGTCGCCGAGGACGGCGTTGCGGAGGTGACCGATGTGCGCGGCTTTGTTGGGATTGATGTTCGTGTGCTCGACGATCACGCGCTCGCCGGACGCGGGCGGTGGCGCGAGCACGCCGCGAAAGTGCTGCGCGGTGAACGCGCCGCGGTCGAAGCGGAAGTTGAGATACCCCGCGCCTTCGACGGTCACGGTCGCGACGAGCGCGGGCAGCGTCAGGCCGTTCGCGAGCTGTTCGGCGATCTCGCGCGGCTTGCGCTTGAGCACTTTCGCGAGCTCGAGAGCGATCGGCGTGGCCAGGTCGCCCATGTTCAGTTTCGGCGGGGTCTGCAGCACGACGCGCTCGACGGGATGGCCGAACAGCGCGAGCACGCGCGACTTCAACGTTTCGGTGAGTTGTTGCGTGATGTCTTCGAGGATCATGAGTGGTTCCACACCTTCAGCACCCAGCGGTCGGCCCGCCAGTGAAACACGTTGATGGCGGCGTTGTCCTGCGCGAAGTGGCGCGAGGCCATCACCGGCAGCTCGAGCAGCGCCGTGGCCGCGATGCGGATCGCGGTGCCGTGCGTGACGATCACCGCGCGCTCGTCGTCGATCGATTGCAGCGCGCGCTCGATGCGGCGACGCACGTCCATGTGCGACTCGCCGTTCGGGCACGCGGCTTCGCCGTCGTTGATCCAGCGCTGGTAAATGTCTTCGTGCTCGCGGCGGACGTCGAGAAAAGAACGCCCCTCCCAGCCGCCGTAGTTCATCTCGCGAAAATCCTCGAGCGGGAGGATGGGGAGCCTGGTCGCGTCGGCGATGGCTTGCGCGGTCGACATGGCCCGGCCGAGGGGCGAGGAGTAGAGCGCGTTCGGCGCGTATTCGAGGACGCGCTCGGCGAGACGGAGAACCTGCTTCCTGCCGTGATCGGAGAGCGCGCTGTCGTTCCACCCCTGCGCGATGCCGGCGACGTTGTGCAGCGTCTGGCCGTGGCGGACGAGGATGAGCTGGCGGCTCACGACACGACCGTCGCAGGATCCGGCACCAGCAGCGAGTCCGCCGTCATCTCGTCCGGCTTGTCGATGCCGAGGATCGTGAGGATCGTCGGAGCCACGTTGGAGAGCACTCCGCCGCCGCGCAGCACGCCGTAGCGTTTGTGCGTGTCGAACATGATGAGCGGCACGGGGTTCGTCGTATGCGCGGTGTGCGGCTGGCCGGTCTGCTCGTCGAACATCAGCTCGCAATTGCCGTGGTCGGCGGTGATCAGCGCGACACCGTCGACCTGCTCCACCGCGGTGAGGATGCGATCGACGGCCACGTCGGTGTCGTGCACGGCGGTGATCGCCGCGTCCATCCTGCCGGTGTGGCCGACCATGTCGGGATTGGCGATGTTCATGATGATCACGTCGTACTGTTTCGACGCGACCGCCTCCACGACTTTGCCGGTGACTTCGAACACCGACATCTCCGGCTTGAGGTCGTACGTCGCCACTTTCGGCGAAGGGACGAGGAAGCGCTCTTCGCCTTCGAATTGCGTATCGGAGCCGCCGTTGAAGAAAAACGTCACGTGCGCGTACTTTTCGGTCTCGGCGATGCGGAACTGCTTGAGGCCGGCGCGGGAGAGCACTTCGCCGAGGTTGTTGCGGATCTCCTGCGGCGGATAGAGCACGGGGAGATCGAATTTTTCGTGATAGCGGTTCATCGTCACGACGCGCACCTTCGGGTGCACGGCGCGATGGAAGCCGTCGAATTCCGCGTCTTTGAACGCGGCGACGATCTGCCGCATGCGGTCCGCGCGGAAGTTGAAGAAGATCAGCGCGTCGCCGTCTTCGACACGGCCGAGGTGCGCGCCTTCGTCCGTGAGGACGGAGATCGGCTCGCAGAATTCGTCGGTGACGTTCTGCTCGTAGAAGCGGCGCAAAGTCTCGAGCGGATCGTTCGTCTCGGTGCCGACGCCCATGGTCATGAGGTCGTAGCCGCGCTGCACGCGCTCCCAGCGCTTGTCGCGATCCATCGTGAAGTAGCGGCCGGAGATGGTGGCGAGCTTCGCCTGCTTCCCTTCGAGGTGGGCGAGCAGTTGCGAGAGGTACTTTTCCGCCGACTTCGGAGGCGTGTCGCGGCCGTCGAGGATGGCGTGGATGAAGACGTTCTGCGCGCCGAGCGCGAGCGCGCCGTCGATGAGGCCGTGCAGATGCTCCTGCAGTGAGTGCACGCCGCCGTCGGAGAGGAGGCCGGCAAAGTGGACGTTCTTCGCGTTCTGCACCGCGTCGACGAACGCCTCGTTCGTCACGAGCTCGCCGCCCTGGACGGACTTGGAGATGCGGACGATGTCCTGATCGACGACTCTCCCCGCACCGATGTTCAGATGCCCCACCTCGGAGTTGCCCATCTGCCCTTCCGGCAACCCGACCGCGAGCCCGGACGCATCGAGCGTCGTCCACGCGTGCTCGCGGAAAAGCGAGGCGAAGCGCGGCGTGTCCGCCTGAGCGATGGCGTTGTACTCCTCCTCGGTCCGGCAGCCGAAGCCGTCGAGAACGATGAGGATGAGGAAGGGGCGGTCCGGCATGGGGGCGGAAGATATCAGAACGGCACGAAGCGCCGTGGCGCCGGGAGCCGCGGCGCCCGTCTCAAAGTAAACTCCCCGCGTGACTCAGATCCCCAGCGAAGAGAAGTCGCTGTTCCAGCTCACGCGCGAGCTCGAGCTCCTCATCTCCGCCGGTCTCATCTTCGCGCTGCTGCAGTTGCCCGGGATCCTCGACGACTGGTGGGTGCACACCACCGTGCACGTCGGCGGGCCGGCGTTCGGGACGGTCTTCATCATCTATTACGTGGCGAAGCTCGTGGCGTACGGGCTCATCGCCGCCATCGCCGCGCACTTTCTGCTGCGCGGGTTCTGGGTGGCGATCATGGGTTTGCGCAGCGTCTTTCCGGACGGCGTGAACCGCGAGAAGCTCGAGCAGGGGGAGGTCTTCCGCAAGTTCTACGACGAGCGCCTGCTCACGCTCGACGAGATCGAACATCGCGCCGATCGCATCGCCGCTTCGATCTTCGCCTTCGTGTTCCTCTTCCTCACCATCTTCGTCATGCTGGTGCTCTGGGCGGGACTGGCGGGCCTCGTGGCGTTGCTGGTGATGAAACTCACCGGAAACGACCGCCTCGGGATGCCGGTGCTGATGACGGTGTTCGGCATCTTCATCCTCCTGCAGAGCTTTGTCGCCTCGGTCGACATGAGCACGCGGAAACGAACCGTCTCGCCGGGCCTGCAGAACGCGGCGCTGAAGATTCTCAAGGCGCTGTACTACCCGACGTTCAACTTCATCTACGCGCCGGTGTTCTTCACGTTCACGAGTCACACGTCGCGGCGGAAGATGAACGTGCTGCTGGTCGGATTTCTGTACGCGATGATCGGCGTCTTCATGCTGAGCATCTTCTCGGCACGCGGGATCGTCGGCTTCGACAGCTATGCGTACTACCCCGCCCAGGCGCGCGAGTTCCAGCTCCGCACCATCCACTACGACAACCTGCGCGAGGAAGACCGCCCCGCGAACGAGCCCTCGATCCAGTCGGACGTGGTCGAGGGTCCGTACCTGCGCCTCTTCATGCCTTACGACGCGCAGGAGGACAACAAGCGCATGCGCGCCCATTGCCCGGAGGTCCGGCCGGTGCGCGGAGAAGGCTTCTTCTATGCGAGCCGCGACAAGCTCACGGCGGCGCGCGTCGCGGAGCTCGAGCGCTGCTTCGACCGCGTCTATCAGATTGCCCTCGACGGCAAGCCGCTGGCGAAACCGGGCTTCGTCTTCTACCGCCACCCCGATGGCGGCGTCGCGGGCCGCCTGGCACTCGTCCCGGTGAGCTCACTCGCAGCCGGCAGACACCTGCTGACCGTGCGCCACACACCGCTGCCCGGAGTGAAGAAGGACGAAGAGGCGGACGAGTACTACATCCCGTTCTGGCGCTAGGCCGGCGCGGACTGTTTTTCGCGCTTGAACACCATGCCGATGTGATCGGTCGCGCCGGTCTTGAAGTTGATCGACGTGATGCTGACCAGCTCCCACCCGTCATCGCCGAGGCGGTTGAGCTCCTCCGCGCGGCGCGGATCCATCGAGTAATTCTCCGACCGGACGTTGATGATCTTGTATTCCCAGGTCTTCATGTCCGTGGCTCCCCCGTCCCGTTTTGAATGGAGGGGAAGTGTAGCAAACAGAAGGGAAAGGCGAACGCAGAATGCAGAATGCAGAACTGCGAATGAAAAAAGGAGCACCGGCGCCCATGGCTCCCGGCTCTCATTTCTGCATTCTGCCTTCTGCATTCTGCATTCGCTTCTCCCTCCACTCCACCGCCTCCCCCGCATCATCCGTAATTACCCCATCACACCCCACCTCATACAGCCGCTCCCACTCCTGCTTCCGGTTGGCGGTCCATGGCATGACCTGAATTCCGCGGGCGTGGCAGGTGTCGACCATTGCTTCGTCCACGAAGCGGTAGTTGGGGAAGATCCACGACGCGCCGATGCGCGAGGCGTACTCCGCCACATCGACGATGTAGCCGTGGAAGGTGATGCCCAGGGGGATGGTGACGTCGCGCTTCCGCAGCTCCGTCACGATGGAGTGGTCGAAGGAGGCGATGATGCAGTTCGGCCACTCCTGAACGCATTCGATCAGCGTTTCCTCCCAGCGGGCACGCTTCACTTCCAGCACCATCATGCCGCGGCCGGCGAAGCGGCCGAGGTCTTCGAGGCGCTCGATCATCGCGCCGCGCTCGGCGAGCTGGGTGAACGTCAGCGTCTCGACTTCTTCCTCGCGGAGCTCGTCGTCATGGAAGAGGACGGCAGTGCGATCGAAGAGGAGACGCAGGTCCGTTTCGAAGCCGTCCGCGCCGGCGCGCAGCGTCTCTTCGAACGACGCCAGAGTGTTCTCGGGAAAGCGTTTCGGGCTGCCGCGATGACCAAGGATCAGGAAGTGATCCGCGAGTCGCAATCTCTTGTCCCCTCTCGACTACCGTGGTAGCTTGCTCGGATTCAGCGGAGCCAGATCAATGCCGAAAAAGATCCTTCTAGCGGACGACAGTATCACCATTCAGAAAGTCGTCGAGCTGACGTTTTCCGATGGCGATTACGAGGTGACGGCGGTCAATAACGGCGCCAAAGCCGTCCAGAAACTCGCCGAGATGCGGCCCGACATCATCCTCTCCGACATCATCATGCCGGAGAAGAATGGTTACGAAGTCTGCGAGTACGTGAAGTCGAATCCGGAGTTCCGGAACATCCCCGTCGTGCTGCTGACCGGCACGTTCGAGCCGTTCGATCCCGATCGCGCCGAGAAGGCCGGCTGCGACGCCGTCGTCACGAAACCGTTCGAATCGCAAAGCCTCATCCACAAGGTCGAAGAGCTGATCTCGCAGGCGCAGCAGAACGCGTCGGCGGCGGCCGCGGCTCCGGCTGCGGAATCCCCCTCGCCGTGGATGGACGACAGCGCCACCTCCGCACCCGACAGCGGCTCCGCCTTCACCACCGCCAGCGGTGCCTTCCCCTCCGCATCGGAAACCGGCGACGCGTTCACGCACGACAGCGACATCTTCGGCGCCGCACCCGCGCCGCAGGCCACGACCGAAATGCCCTTCGAGGTGCCGGCTGACCCGTTCGGCGCACCGCCTCCGGCCGAGGAGTTCAGCGGCGAGACGCGCGCCTTCCCGCGCATCAGCTTCGAAGAGCTGCAGAAGATGTCCACTCCCGAGCCGGCTCCGGAGATCCCGCCCGCCGTACCGGCCGCGCCGGAGCCGTCGCCCTGGGACGAGCCTGCTGCCGATGCGTTCTCCGGCGAGACGCGCGCGTTCACGAAGATGTCCTTCGACGACTTCGCCGCGTCCGCACCGACTCCCGACCCGGAGCCCGCGCCGCAGGCCGAGCCGGAGTCGCCGTTCGGCGCTCCGCCGCCGGTCGAGGAGTTCAGCGGCGAGACGCGCGCGTTCCCGCGCATGAGCTTCGAGGAACTGCAGCAGATGTCCACTCCGGCCCCCGCACCGGAGCCGGAACCGGAACCGCCCACGCCCGAGCCGTCCCCGTGGGATCAGCCTGCCGCCGCGGCATCGCCGTTCGGCGCCGAGGATGACGGTCCCGCGTTCGGAGGCGAGACGCGTGCGTTCCCGAAGATGAGCTTCGACGACCTCCAGTCGCTCAGCTCGGCGCCGCTGGCGTCCGCGCCAACACCCGAGCAGCCGCTCGAGCCCACGCCGTGGGGCGAGCCGTCAGGCTCGCACTTTGACGCTCCGGCATCGCCGTTCGACGCGGAGCCCGAGGCTCCGGCGTTCGGCGGCGAGACGCGCGCGTTCCCGAAACTGAGTTTCGACGATTTTCAGCAGATGAGCGCCCCCGAACCGGAACCCACTCCGGAACCGGAAGCGCCCACGCCTTCGCCGTGGGAAGCGACGCCTGCCGCCGACGCGCCGATCTGGTCGCCGACCGCGGAGACGAGCGCGTTCGACACGCCGTCCACGGAGAGCTTCTCCACCGCGGCCGCCGTACCGTTCACCGCCGAGCCCACGGGCGAGGCCATGCCCGAGGACCTGCCGTTCGCGACGGAGACCACTTCGGCGCCGGAACCGATCCCCGCCGAAGAGCCGTCGTGGTCGCCGATCGCCGCTGCCGAAGCGCAGGCCGAGCCGGAAGAGCCGGCGGTTCCGCCGCCCGCACTCGCCCCCGAAGCGTCGCCGGCCATGCCGATCGCGTCGCGCGGCGGCGAGCTCACGGACGACCAGATCGATCGCATCGCCCGCCGCGTGGTCGAGTTGATGTCCGATCAGGTCGTACGCAACATCGCCTGGGAAGTCATCCCCGACCTCGCCGAGATGGTGGTCAAGGAACGCATCCGCCAGCTCGAAGCGGAAGGGTGATTACGGAGGGCCGAGGGCCGAGAGAAACCGGAGCTCATCCCCTCGGCCCTCAGCCCTCAGCCCTATGAAAATCTACACCCGCACGGGTGACCTCGGCCTAACCTCGCTCTTCGGAGGTGCGCGCGTCGCGAAGAACGATACGCGCATCGAGGCCTATGGGACCGTCGACGAGCTCTCCTCCCACCTCGGCGTCGCGCGCTCGACGCCGATCCCCGCTTCGATCGACACGCTGCTCGAACAGATCCAGCGCGATCTGTTCGAGATCGGCGCGCACCTCGCGTCACCGGGCACGTCGCGCTTTCCGGGCGTCGACGCGCAGCGCATCGCGGACCTCGAGCAGGCCATCGACACGATGGAGCAGGAGCTCACTCCGCTGACGGCGTTCATCCTCCCCGGTGGCTCGATCGGCGCCGCGCAATTGCATGTCGCGCGGACCGTGTGCCGCCGCGCGGAACGCCTCGTCGTCGCGCTGCAGGACGAGAGCGAAGCGACACTCTCGACCATCCGCTACCTCAACCGCCTCTCCGATTACCTCTTCGTCGCCGCGCGCTTCGCCAATCACGACGCGGGCGTCGAAGACGTGCCGTGGAAGCGCTAATTAGAGGATCCGCGTCAGCAGCATCATGAACGCCAGTCCGGCACAGACGACGCCGACGGCGCGGCGCGCGGCTTCGCGCGTCCAGTCGCACGGCTCGTGGCGGCGGGAGAGGATGCGCGGCAGGCGCACGAAATAGAGGTAGAAGACGGCGCCGAGAAACGCGAGGAGCGGCCCGAGGGAGATCCAGCGCGGCGGCGGCTCGAGCTTGTACGCGAGGGCGCAGAAGATCGAGCCCACGATCACGTGTCTCCTCCGCCAGCCCGTCCAGCACCTCGGCCGAGGAGGCGTCGCTCTTCGTCGGCGAGCAACGCATCCGCGGGAGAAGGACGCGCGTCGACGGCGCAGCGAGGGCAACGTCATCGCTCGTCTCGCGCTGCTGCCCGCGCAGCCACAGGTGCGCCTGGTTCCGCGTCACCTGCCGCAGCCACGGCAGAAAACTGGACCGATTGCGCAACTTCCGCAGCCCCGTCCAGACCGCGAGAAACACTTCCTGCGCAACGTCCTCACTCGCCGCGCATGGCGAGGGAGACGTCGGAGTCGAGTGCGTTCATACCGGCATAGTTGCGGCACGGACGGGGAGGTGACGGGGGAGCGAGCGATAGAGCTGTAAAGCGATAAAGCTCCAAAGGGCCCGACGACCCACCTTCGGTCGTTCCCCTCTATGGCTCTACAGCTTTATAGCTCTACAGCCCGGGCGGGTGGGTTCCCTCGATCGCTTTAGAGCTCAACAGCCCGGGCGGGCTGGGCGGGAGTAAAAAACTGGTCGGGGCAAGAGGACTTGAACCTCCGACCTCACGGTCCCGAACCGTGCGCTCTACCAGGCTGAGCTATGCCCCGACTTTGCTCTGCTGCGAGGGGACTCGCGGCAAGAGGCGCGGATTCTAGTGATTTCGCACCGAGCGGTCAAACTAACGACACCCCCGGCGGTTTCATTCCGGAAAACAGCGGAATCGCATCTCCTCTCGGGCAGTTGGCATTCACGATACATGGAGGCAACAATAATGAGACGCACCGTCACCGTCTTCTTCGCGCTTCTGGCGCTCGCCCTCCCCACGTTCGCCCAACAGCAGCCCTTCGAAGAACAGATCGAAGTCAACGCCGTGCTCCTCGACGTCATCGTCACCGATAACAAAGGCCATCACATCCTCGGCCTCGGCAAAGACGATTTCGTCGTGAAGGAAAACGGCGTCGTGCAGGCAGTCGACTCGGTCGACTACTTCACGAACCGCCGCCTGCTGGACCAGCGTGAGGAACAGGCAACATTCAAGGTCGAGCGCGTACGCGAAGACCGCTACTTCATCTTCTTCTTCGACAAACCCTCCGCCCCGAACCTGATGCACGATCAGGTCACGCTGGCGCGCGAGTCCGTGCGCAAGTTCGTCCGCGAGGAAATGAAGCCCGCGGACGTCGTCGCGATCGTCGGCCACGACGTGCGCCTCAAGGTCTACAGCGACTTCACGAACGACAAGGCGCAGCTCGAGCGCGCGCTCAACGAGGCCACGCGCTTCGGCCGCGGCCTCACCACCGCGCCCGCCGGCGACGGTCCGTCGATCCTGCGCAACATGAGCTCGAAAGAGCTCGTCAACGCGACCGGCACGGTCTATCAGGCGCTCGACCTGCTGGCCGACAGCACCCGCTCGATCCGCGCGCGGAAGAACCTCGTGCTCTTCTCACCGGGCATCGCCGACCGCGATGAGAACGTTTTCGCCGGCGAGATGCTCGGCAATCGCAGCCGCCATCTCGACCCCGCCCTGCAGTCGCTCAACGCGGCGAACGTGAGCGTGTACGGCGTGCAGCTCCAGCGCAACGCGCCCGGAACATCGCTCTTCCACCAGCGCCTCGGCGAGATCTCCGATTCGACCGGCGGACGCTACTTCCAGCAGAACGTCTCGTTCGAGCCGGCCATCGAGGAGATCGAGAACGTCAACAGCGGCTACTACCTCGTGACGTACCGCTCGCGGCAGGCGCGCGGCAAGAACGGCTTCCAGAAAGTCGACGTCCGCCTCCGCAACCCGGAGTTCAAGGTCGTCGCGCGCTCCGGCTACACGCCGGGGAGCTGAGCCCGCAGCAACACCCGCTCGCCCGGCATGAGCTGGGCGAGCTTCCACCTCTCGGATGTGATCACGGTCATCGGCTGGAGATACCCGCCGGTGACCGGATGATCCGGCCCCATCACCACCACGCTGCCGTCGGGATGGAGCTGCACGGTCCCGCATTGCATCCCCACGGATTTGAGTGTCGCCGGCGCCGTGACCCGCTCCAGCGGACGCAAACGAATCCCTACGCGATCGAGCTGCGGCGTTACCTCACAATGCAGCTCCCGGATTCCCGTCTCATGCGGCCCGGCAATCGCGTCGATCACATGCCGATCCCCTCGCGCGATCGTGATCGCCTCCCCTTCCTCATCGCCGATCGCGAGATACGCCCGCAGCCCACCTTCGATCTTCCCGAACGTGCGCTCTTCCCCCGCGCGCACGCGCTCGACGCGCAGCGACAAATCGGGCGTGCACCACGCGAGCACCGCGTCGCGCACGAAGCGCACGCGAGGCCCGATCATCGCGCACTCGAGCAGCTCGACCCCGCCGCGCACCGCGCTCGTGGCCACCTTCGCAGCGACGTCGTCGAACGGTCCACCGACCGGACGCCCATGCGCGAGATTGCCGTAATCGGGCGCAACGACCCGCGTCGCAAGCGGTGACGACACGAGCTCGTACGCGACCGGCTCGATGCGCAACACGTCGCCGGCCGCAATGGCATGCTCGAGATGCTCGTCGGTGTGTCCGAGGAGATTCCAGCCGCCGGGCGAATCGACCGGGTAGAAGCCGGCGACGTTGCCCGCCACCGCAAACGTTCCGCGCTTCACGGGGCGCGAAGTCGGCCGCCGCGGCATCGCCCACTCCTCCGGCCAGCCATCGAGATACGCGAATCCGCCGCGAAAGCCGAGGTACCGCGCCGTGAGCCGCAGCTCCTTCACGCGCGCAAAGAATTCTTCTCGCGGCGTACGCGCCAGCAACTCCGGCAGGTCCACGCCGTTGAACTCCACGCGAACCGCTCTTGCCCCTCGCCTCTCGGCCCTCGGTCCGCGAATCACGTAGAGCGAAGAATGGCCGGGAATCACCGCCACCACCCCCACCTCCGCGCGCTTCCGCGCCGCGGCCGCGTGCAACTCCTCCGCGGTCACCGCGCCGAGCTCGATCAGTTCCGCGTTATCGCCCGCCTGCATGCCATGGTGATAACGTCGGCGCCCATGAATCGCAAGCACGAACCGCTGCTCGTCGAGATCGCGCATCAGGCCATGATCGACAAAGGCCTTGCGCCGGACTTCAACAAAGACGTGCGCAAACAGCTCGCGGGCATCCGCGGACCGGCGCGCATCGAGGGCATTCGCGATCTGCGGCATTACGGCTGGTGCTCGATCGACAACGACGACTCGCGCGACCTCGACCAGCTCACCTGGGCCGAGGAGTCGGACGGACAGACGCGCATCTTCATTGCCGTCGCGGACGTCGACGCGCTGGTGAAGAAAGACACGCCCATCGACCGCCACGCCCGCCACAACACGACGTCTGTGTACACGGCCGCGAAGATCTTCCCGATGCTCCCCGAGGAGCTGTCGACGGATTTCACTTCACTCAACGAGAACGAGGATCGCGTGGCGCTCGTGATCGAGATGACGGTCGACGAGAACGGCCACATCACGAGTGAGGACGTCTATCAGGCCTTCGTGCACAACCACGCCAAGCTCGCGTACGACCGCGTCGCGGCGTGGCTGGACGGGGAACAGGACGAGCCGGAAAAGCTCGCGCGTTTCGAAGGACTCGCCGCATCGCTGCGCATGCAGGACCGCGCGGCCGATCGCATGCGCGACCTCCGTCACGAAAACGGCGCGCTCGATCTCGAGACCATCGAAGCGCGTCCGGTCCTTCGCGACGGTGTCGTCGTCGAGCTCAAACAATCGAAGCGCAACAACGCGCGATTGCTCATCGAAGACTTCATGATCGCGGCGAACGGCACCACCGCGCGCTTCCTGGCGAAGCATCGCTTTCCGAGCATCCGCCGCGTCGTGCGCTCGCCGGAACGCTGGGATCGCATCGAGCGCATCGCCGAAGAACGCGGCGATCGCCTGCCGCCCGAGCCCGATCCGCGCGCGCTCGAAGAGTTCCTGCGCCGGCAGAAGAAGCAGGATCCGGTGCGCTTCCCCGATCTCTCACTCTCCATCGTCAAGGCGATGGGCGCGGGCGAGTACGTCGTCGAAGAAGCGGGCGATCGATCGCTTGGACATTTCGGACTGGCGGTGAAGGACTACACGCACTCGACCGCGCCGAACCGCCGCTATCCCGACCTCATCACGCATCGCCTCGTGAAGGCCGCACTCGCCGGGGAAGCAGCGCCGTACACGATCGACGAGCTGGCCGAGCTCGCGGCGCACTGCACGAAGCAGGAGGACGCGGCGAACAAAGTCGAGCGTCAGGTGCGCAAGTCGGCCGCGGCCGTGATGCTCGAGAGCCGCGTCGGCGATACGTTCGACGGCATCGTCACCGGCGCGTCGTCGAAGGGCACGTGGGTGCGCATCTTCAATCCTCCCATCGAAGGGAAAGTGGTGCGCGGCGCGGAAGGGCTCGACATCGGCGACCGGGCGAAGGTGAAGCTGCTCGAAGTCGACGTCGACCGCGGCTTCATCGATTTCGCGCGGAGGTAACGCGCACAGCGAAGAGGAGAGAGGAGAGATGAGAGAGGAGAGAGGAGAGAGGAGAGAGGAGAGATGAGCGATGACAGTCGTCGTTCATCGTTCATCTCTCATCGTTCATCTCTCATCTCTCATCCTTCATCTCTCATCCTTCCTCTCTCGGTCACGGCAATGACCTTGTTCTCCGTGTCGAGCTGCACGATCTTCGCGGTGTGATGGAGCGTCTGGCCGTCGTGGAGGATGCCCCACGAGACGATGCTCACGACGTCGCCCGCACGCATGTGCGGCGCGAGCACCTGGCCGCTCTCTCCCGCTTCCGCGAACGTGGTGACATGCGCGCCGGTGGCGTGATTCACGAGCTCCACTTCCTCGAGCGGGAGGATGTTCGCCGCGCGCAGGATCACGGGGTCGATGCGCAGGGCCAGGCCTTCGCCACGCGTGACGGTCGCGTTCTGAATCGCCGCGCGCACGAGCCGCCGCATCATGAGCGGCGCACCCGGATGTTGTCGATGAGCCGCGTCTTCCCGATGCGCACCGCACCCGCGAGCAGCACCTCGCGCTCGAAATCCCCAGGGGGCTCGAACGTCTGCGGATCGATGACCACGAGATAGTCGACCTCCACGCCGCCTTCTTCCGCGACGACGCGGTGCATCAGCTTCTCGATGCCCGCGACTTCGTGAATGCCGTGCGTGATCGCCTCCTCGCCCGCGCGCAACGCGCGATGCAGAACCGGCGCCTTCGCACGCTCGTCGTCCGACAGATAGCTGTTGCGCGACGACAGCGCGAGCGCGTCATGCTCGCGCGTGGTCTCGCCGAACACGAGCGTGATGGGGATGTCGAGATCGCGCACCATCTGCTCGATGACCGCGCACTGCTGCGCGTCCTTGCGTCCGAATGCAGCGACGTCCGGCTGCACGATGTTGAACAGCTTCGCCACCACCGTGGCCACGCCGTCGAAATGCCCGGGACGCCGTTCGCCCTCCAGCGGCTTCGACACCCCGCCGACCGACACGGTCGTCACCGCTCCCCGCGGATACATGACTGCGACCGGCGGGAGGAACAGCAGATCGACGCCCGCACCTTCGAGCAGTGCGCGATCGCGCTCCTCGTTGCGCGGGTAGCGTTCAAAGTCTTCGCTCGGCCCGAACTGCTTCGGGTTGACGAAGATCGAGACGACGAGGAACGTCGCACCCGCTTCGCGCGCCACGTCGACCAGCGACAGATGACCCGCGTGCAGAAAGCCCATCGTCGGGACGAATCCCACGACCGCCCCGTTCATGCGCGCGTGTCGGACAGCAATGCGGACTTCGTCGATCGTCGTCGCGATCTTCATCGCGGCATTTCGATGACGACCCCGCCGTCTTCGGTCGCGGCGTAGAGCCGCTTGAGCTCCTCCTCCGACGCCATGTGGAAGGACTCTTTGGCCTCGTCGGGGAAGTGGCCGTCGCGGACGTCGGAGAGATACGCGGCGAGCGCCGTCTGCATGTCCTGCGCGATGTGCGCGTACTGGCGCACGAACTTCGGCGTGTGCCCGTCGTAGATGCCGAGGACGTCGTGAAAGACGAGCACCTGGCCGTCGCACGACGGACCGGCGCCGATGCCGATGACGGGGATCGTGAGCTGCTCGGTGATGATCGCCGCGAGCTCGGTGGGCACGCATTCGAGGACGATGGAGAAACACCCGGCGCGCTCGAGCGCCAGCGCTTCGTCGATCATGCGCCGCCCGTCGTCCGCGTTCTTCCCCTGCAGCTTGAATCCGCCGAGGGCGTTCACCGATTGCGGGGTGAGCCCGATGTGGCCCATGACCGGGATCTCGGCGTCGAGGATGGCCTCGATCGCGCGGAGCCGGCTCTCCTTCGCCCCTTCGACTTTGACCGCGTGCGCTCCCGCCTGCACGAAACGCCCGGCGTTGCGCACCGCCTCTTCGGCGGAGACGTGGTACGAGAGGTACGGCATGTCCGCGACGATGAGCGAGGTCTTCGCCCCGCGCACGACCGCCCGCGTGTGGTGGAGCATGTCCTCGACCGTCACGCTGAGCGTGTCCGGATATCCGAGCACGACCATGCCGAGGGAATCGCCGACGAGGAGAATGTCCGCGCCGGCCGCGTCGGCGACCTTCGCGGAGGGATAGTCGTAGGCGGTGAGCATGCCGATGCGGGTGGAGCCCTTCATCGACCGCACCAGCGGAACCGTGATTTTCTTGCGCTGCGTATTGCTCATTTGCTCCTCCGTGGGACGAGGAGCAAGGATGAGGGATGAAGGATGAAGGATGAGAAGCGCGGCGAGTGTGCGCTTTCATCCCTCATCCCTCAGCCCTCCGCCCTACGCCTTCGTCTCGGTCCGTCGACTCAGGATCCAAGCGGTACGTAGTACTGCGTGCCTTTTTGAGCATTGCGAATCTGCTCGACGAGCTGTTCGAAATGCTCGGGGGTGTTCACGAAATCGATCTCGGTCGTATTGACGACCAGCAGTGGCGTGTCGTCGTACCGGTAAAAGTAGTGCGAGTACGCCTCGCTGAGCTCTTGCAAATATGGTGACGAGATGGCTTTCTCGTAAGCCCGCCCGCGCTTTTTGATGCGCTTGAGGAGTGTATCAAGACTCCCCTGCAGGTAGATCACGAGGTCCGGCTTCGGCACCTGCTCGAGGAGGAGGTCGTACAGCCGGTTGTAGATCATCAGCTCCGAGTCGTCGAGGGTCAGGTACGCGAAGATCTTGCTCTTGGCGAACGTGTAGTCGGTGATGATCAGCTCGGTGAAGAGATCGCGCTGCGCGATCTGCTTCTGCTGGTCGAAGCGGGAGAGGAGGAAGAACAGCTCCGTCCGGAACGCCGCCCCCCGCTTGTCTTTGTAAAAATCGTCGAGAAACGGGTTCTCGACGTCGTGCAGGATCTTCGTCCCCCGAAACCGCTTCGCCAGCAGTGCCGTCAGCGAGGTCTTCCCGACCCCGATAGGACCCTCGATGGCGACGTGACGCCAGGGAAGCGCGGACATGCGGGCCGAAGGATAAGACATGAATGCAGAATGCAGAATGCAGAATTGGGACTGAAGAAGCCCTCCGCCCGGCGCTTTTTCTCAATTCTGCATTCTGCATTCTGCATTCTGCATTCATGGTAAAACCCGTTCCCCTATGCTTTCTCTCGAAGAGTACAAGCTCGCCAACGGTCTCCGCGTCGTCCTCAACGAGGACCATTCGGCGCCGCTCGTGGCGATCAATCTCTGGTACCACGTCGGGTCGAAGAACGAGCGGCCGGGGCGCACGGGGTTCGCGCATCTGTTCGAGCACATGCTCTTCTCCGGCTCCGAGCACGTCGGCAACAACGAGCACTTCCGCTACGTGCAGTCGGTCGGCGGAGTGCTGAACGGCTCGACCTTCTTCGACCGCACGAACTACTTCGAGACCCTTCCCTCCAACTACCTCGCCCTCGGACTGTGGCTCGAGGCCGATCGCATGGGATGGTTCGTCGACGCGATCACGCAGGAGAAGCTCGACATCCAGCGCGAGGTCGTGAAGGAAGAGCGCCGGCAGCGGTACGACAACGTTCCCTACGGCACGGCCTTCGAGCGCCTGCTGCACCTCGCCTACGATCCCGAGTATCCGTATCACTGGCCGACCATCGGCTCGATGGAAGACCTCGAAGCGGCGTCGCTCGACGACGTGCGCGAGTTCTTCCGCACCTGGTACGCGCCGGACAACTGCACGCTGACGATCGTCGGCGACTTTGCCCCCGACGAAGCAAAGCGTCTCGTCGAGCAGTACTTCAGCGAGATCCAGCCGCGCGGCTCGTTCCCCGCGTTCGCACACCAGCGCAAGCCGCTCAGCCACGAGCAGCGCGAGACGTTCGCGTCGCAGGTGCAGCTCCCGCGCATCTACCGCCTCTATCACCTGCCGAAGATGGGCGAGCCCGACTGGGTGCACGCCGATCTGCTCACCACCATCCTCGCCTCCGACAAAGCGAGCCGCCTCGATCGCGTGCTCGTGCACGAGAAGCAGATCGCGCAGGACGTGGCCACGTACATCCTCCCGACCGAGGCCACGGGGCTCATGCTCCTGCAGGCCACGGCGCGTGAAGGCGTGGCCATCGAGCAGATCGAATCGGCGATCGACGAAGAGATCGCACGCCTCGCCGTCAGCGGCATCACCGACGACGAGCTGACGCGCGCGAAGAATCGCGCGGAGATCGAGCACGCGCACCAGCTCGAGACCTTCGACGCGCGCGCGGATCTCATCGGCATGATGTCCACCTACTTCGGCGATCCGCACAAGGTCGAGTCATGGCTCGAACCGTATCGCGCGGCCACCGCCGACGACCTCGCGCACATCGCGCGCAAATACATGATTCCGGAGAACCGAGTGACGTCTCTCTTCGTCCCGGCAGGGAGCGCGGCATGAGCATCGACCGCGCCACGCCGCCGTCTCCCACCGAGCCGCGTCCGTACCACTTCCCGCACATCACGCGCACGACGCTGCCGAACGGTCTGCGCATCCTCGTCGCGGAGAATCACAACGCGCCGCTCGTTTCGCTGCGCGCGCTCGTGCGCTCCGGCGCCGATCACGACACCGCACAGACGGCCGGCCTCGCGTCGATCGTCGCGGACATGCTCGACGAAGGCGCCGGCAGCCGCGACGCCATCCAGCTCGCCGAGGAAGTCGGTCTCCTCGGCGCCGCCCTCGGCACCGGCGCCGACTGGGACGCGACGTACGTTTCCCTCGATGTGCTGAGCCGCAACGCGGAACCTTCGACGCAGATCTTCGGCGACGTCACCGCGCGGCCGACGCTGCCGGAGGATGGGCTGGAGCGCGTTCGCGCCGAGCGGCTGAACGAAATCCTGCAGCAGCGCAATGAGCCCGCCTCGATTGCCGGAAAGCGCTTCGCCAGCCTGCTGTACGGCAACGGTGCGTACGGCAACAGCGTCGTCGGCAACGCGGACTCGGTCTCGCGTCTGACGATCGACGACGTGCGGCGCTTCTACCAGCAGCACTACATCCCGAATCACAGTTCCGTCGTCGTTTCCGGCGACGTCGACGCGCAGACGGCGATCGATCTCGTCACGCGCGCACTCGGCGAGTGGCAACCCGGTCCCGAGCCGGCGCGGCCGGTCCTGAACACGCGTCCGATCGACGCGTCGCGCATTTACGTCATCGATCGTCCGCAAGCCGTGCAGTCCGAAATCCGCGTAGGTCACCTCGGCGTGCCCCGCTCCTGCGAAGACTATTTCCCGCTGTCGGTGATGAACGCGATCTTCGGCGGCGTGTTCAACTCGCGCATCAATCTCAATCTGCGCGAGCGTCACGGCTACACGTACGGCGCGCGCTCGCAGTTCGCGTTCCGACGTCAGGCCGGCCCCTTCGTCGTGGCCGCACCGGTGCGCAATGAAGTGACGCGCGAATCGGTGTCGGAAATGCTGTCCGAATTGCGGCGCATCCGTACGGGCGACATCGAAGACCGCGAGCTCGACGACACGAAGAGCTACCTCATGGGCGTTTTCCCGGCGACGGTACAGACCGCGTCGGACATCGCCAGCCGCCTCGTGGACATGGAGCTGTACGGGCTCCCCGAGGATTACTTCGACCGCTATCGCGAAAACATCGCGGCGGTGACGAAGGAAGAGATCACGCGCGTGGCCAACAAGTACCTCGATCCCGACCGCGTACTCATCGTGATCGTCGGCAGCGCGAAAGCCATCCGCGAGCCGCTCGGCGGACTCGGACTGCCGGTGCACGAGATGGACATCGACGGGAACGCGCTGCCGGTCGCCTGACCCGTCACAGGCGCTCGCGACTGCAGACCACGGCCGTCGCGGCGATGGCCTGCAGCGCGAGCAGACCCATCGACACTCCGTGCAGCGCGCCGAAACGGCGCCGCACGGGATCGGTGCGCGGCAGTTGCGAGACCGGCACGGCCGACGTCGTGCGGATGGTGCGAATCTGCAGGTCGACGAACACCTGCGACGCCGCGAAGACGATCGCGGCGAACAGCACGAGCAGCACGACTCTGCGCACCGCGCGCAACTCGAGCGCGAACAACACGACAGGCGCGGCGAGCGCGATGGAGTGCCAGCGCGAGAGCATCGCGCCGACGACGTCCGCCGCAATCGTGGGATTGCCGGCCGCGCGGAATGCGGCCGAAGCGGCGAGCATGAGAAAGAACGCGCTGCCGACCCACAGTCCAGCGATCAGTCGTCTCAGAGCTTGCGTATCGACTCCTCGTACGGGAAGCGCAACACGCCGCGCTCCGTGATGATCGCGCTGATCAGTTTCGCCGGCGTCACGTCGAAGGCAGGATGCCGCACCGCGATCCCTTCCGGCGCGATGCGCGTCCCGAACACTTCCGTCACTTCCTCCGCGCTGCGCTCCTCGATCGGGATCTGCGCGCCGCTCGGGCAATTGCGATCGATCGTCGAGACGGGCGCCGCGACGTAGAACGGCACACCGTGCGCGTTTGCGAGCACGGCCACGGTGTACGTCCCGATCTTGTTCGCCGTGTCGCCGTTCGCCGCGATGCGATCCGCGCCGACGACGACCGCGTCGAACTTCCCCTGCTGAAAGAAATGGCCCGACATGTTGTCCGTGATGAGCGTGACGTCGATGTTGTCCTGCTGCAGCTCCCACGCGGTGAGCCGCGCGCCCTGCAGATACGGCCGCGTCTCGTCCGCGAACACGGCCACGCGCTTCCCGAGCTCCACCGCCGCGCGAATCACGCCGAGGGCGGTGCCGTAGCCGCCGGTGGCGAGCGCGCCGGCGTTGCAGTGCGTGAGCACGGTGACGGATTCGCCGAGGAGCATGGCGCCGTGGCGGCCGATGGCGCGGTTGGCCGCGACGTCTTCCTCGAGGATGCGCTCCGCTTCGCGCGTCAGATCGCCGGAAGCGTCGAGCATGCGATCGACGGCCCAGGCGAGATTCACCGCCGTCGGCCGCGACCGCTTGAGCACCTCCGCGGCCTGCGCGAGCTCCTCCCCCTGTTGTGCGGCCATCGCCATGCCGAACGCGGCGCTGACGCCGATGGCGGGAGCGCCGCGCACGATCATCGTCCGGATGGCTTCAGCGACCTCCGGCGCGGTGCGGCAGGCCACCCAGACCTCCTCGCGCGGCAGCAGACGCTGGTCGAGCAAAAACAAAGTGTTTCCGTCCCAGCGCATGGGTGTGACGTGTGCCCCGGAGGGGGCTGAGGGAACGGAACTCGCAGTCGGATTCACGTCGATATACTAGCGCGCTGCAACTGGGAGACATGGAATGGTGAAGGTTGGGATCAACGGGTTCGGACGCATCGGACGTAACGTGCTGCGCGCCGCGCTCGAGAAGAAATACGACATCGAATTCGTGGCGGTGAACGACCTCACCGGCGCGGACACGCTGGCGTACCTGCTGAAGTACGACTCGGTGCATCGCACGATCGCGAACGACGTCAAACCGGGCGACAAGAGCATCTCCATCGACGGCAAAGAACTGCGCGTCTTCTCCAGCCCCGACCCCGCGGAGATCCCGTGGGAAGAGCTCGGCGCAGAAGTCGTCGTCGAATCGTCGGGACGTTTCACGACGAAGGACAAAGCCTCGCGGCATCTCAAGAAGAGCGTCGAGACCGTGATCATCTCCGCGCCGTCGAAAGACGCCGACGCGACGTTCTGCATGGGCGTCAACGAAGACGCGTACGACCCCACAAAGCACAAGATCATTTCGAACGCCTCGTGCACGACGAACTGTCTCGCGCCCGTGGCGAAGGTGCTCCATCAGCGCTTCGGCATCACGATGGGCATCATGACCACCATCCACTCGTACACGAACGACCAGGAAATCCTCGACCTCCCGCACAAGGACCTGCGCCGCGGCCGCGCCGCCGCGCTGTCGATGATTCCGACCAGCACCGGCGCCGCGCAGGCGGTCGGTCTCGTGCTGCCGGAGCTGAAGGGCAAATTCGACGGCATCTCCGTGCGCGTCCCGACGCCGAACGTCTCCCTCGTCGACCTCACCTTCCAGACGGAGAAGGAGACGAGCGTCGACGAGATCAACCAGGTCCTCCGCGATGCCGCCAACGGCGACCTCAAAGGCATCCTCGCCTACTCTGACGAACAGCTCGTCTCGATCGATTTCAATCACAACGCGAACTCGTCGATCGTCGACACCACGTTCACCCGCTCGGTCAATCCGAAAATGCACAAGATCCTGGCCTGGTACGACAACGAGTGGGGATACTCGAACCGCATTCTCGACCTGATCGCGCATGTGGCGAAGGTGAAGAAGGGGGCGCTGGCCTCGGCGTAGGGACGCCGGAGCAAGGATGAAGGATGAAGGATGATCCTCGCCGCAAGGTTCCGCCTTCATCCTTCATCCTTCATCCTTGCTCCCGTGAGCATTACGACAAATGATCAACATCCGAACCCTCCCCCACCTCCCCATCACCGCGGGCTCCCGCGTCTTCTACCGCGTCGATTACAACGTGCCGCTCGAGGGGACGACGATCTCCGACGCCACGCGCATCGAGGAGACGCTGCCGACGCTGCGCCTCCTGCGCGAGCGGGGGGCCGCCGTCGTCCTCGCCTCGCACCTCGGGCGTCCGAAAGGGGAGCGCAAGGAAAAGTACTCGCTGAAGCCGGTCCGCGAAAGACTCGCGGAGCTCGTCGGCACCGACGTGCAGTGGGCCGATGACTGCGTCGGCGTCGATACGTCGCACCTGAAGCCGGGCGAGTTGCTGCTCGTCGAGAACCTCCGCTTCCACGCGGGCGAGGAAAAGAACGACGCGGCGTTCGCGCAGCAGTTGCGGCAGCTCGCGGACTTTTACGTCAACGACGCGTTCGGCGCCTCGCATCGCGCGCATGCGTCGATCGACGCCTTGCCGCGTCTCTTCGACAAGGAGAAGACCGCGGGCGGCCTCCTGCTCGCGAAAGAGATCGAGTTTCTGCAGAAGGTCACGAACATCTCCGAGCGCCCGTTCGTCGCGCTCATGGGCGGCGCGAAGATCGCCGGCAAGATCGAGCCGCTCGAAGCGCTGATCCAGCTCGCGGACAAAGTGCTCATCGGCGGCGGCATGGCCAACACGTTCCTCGCCGGGCGCGGCGTACCGATGGGCGGCTCCCTCGTCGACACCGACTCCATCGAAGTCGCGCAGCGCATCATGGAAAGCGACTCGCGCGCGGAGGTCATCCTCCCCGTCGACCTCGTCGTCGCCGACTCCCTCGACAATCCCACCGAGATCGATTGGGACGCCGAGGTGAGCGACGGATACACCGAAACCGAAAAGGCCTTCGACATCGGCCCGGCCACCATCAAAGCCTACGAAGCCGAATTGAAAGACGCGAAACTGATCTTCTGGAACGGCCCGATGGGCGTATTCGAGAAAGAGGAGTTCGCGAAAGGCACGATGGCCATGGCCGCGGCCGTGGCGAACGCGGACGCCATCACCGTCGTCGGCGGCGGCGAGTCGGTCGAAGCGATCAAAGCATCCGGGTTCGCGAATCGCATCACACACATCAGCACCGGAGGCGGCGCGTCTCTCGAGTTCATCTCCGGTGCGGCGCTTCCGGGCGTCGAGGTACTTCGCACGTAGTTGTTCTCGGCTCTCAGTCGCCGGTTCTCTGCGACTCCTCACCGACGACCGACAACCGATCACCGGCAACCTTTTCCATGGCACAAGAGATCGAAATCAAATTCGCCCTCAAGGACCGTCCCACCCTCGTGCGGCGGCTCCACGAGATCGGCGCGCAGCGGCTCTACAACGAGACGTTCGAGGACAACATCCTCCTCGACCGCCGCGGCGAGCTGCGCACGAAGGGCGCGGTGCTGCGCGTCCGCAAGTTCGGGCGCTACGCCATCGCCACGTTCAAAGGCGCGATGGCGTTCGAGGGCGGCGTGAAGATGCGCGAGGAAGTGCAGACGGGCGTCGAGTCCTTCGAGCTCGCCATCCAGCTCTTCGACTCCCTCGGCTACAAGCCCGTCTTCCGCTACCAGAAATACCGCGAAGTGTGGCGCATCAAGGAAGTGGACGTCGTCCTCGACCGCACACCGATCGGCGACTACTTCGAGATCGAAGGACCGCTCGACGTCATCCGCAACGTCGCCGAGCAACTCGGCATGAACATGGACTCCGGCATCCGCCAGTCGTACGTCGACCTCTACCGCCAGCACCGCCGCACACGCGCGGACCTTCCTGAAAACATGGTCTTCCCGCCGGAGCAGTTACCCTCCGCATGAAAGGCTTCATCCTCGCCGCGGGTCTCGGCACGCGCCTCCGTCCCATCACCTACACGCTGCCGAAGCCGATGGTGCCGCTGTGCAATCGCCCGCTCATCGGCTGGGCCGTGGAGACGTTTCTCGAAGCGGGCGTCGACGACCTGATCGTCAACCTGCATCACCTGCCCGAACCGCTCGAGCAATACCTCGGCGACGCATACGCGGGCCGCGCACGATTCTTTTTTTCCCGCGAAGAAGGAGAGATCCTCGGCACCGGCGGCGGCATCCGCCGCGTGCGCGAGCAACTGCGTGGCGAGGAGGAGTTCTTTCTCGTCAACGGCGACACCGTGCAGTTCCCGCGATGGGATGCCTTGCGCAACGCACGTCGCGAACACGACGCGCTCGCCGCGCTCACGCTGCGCCATCCGCCGGAGGGCGACAAGTTCACGCCCGTGTTTTACGACCAGGGCCTCGTGACCGGCTTCGGCAGCGGCAGCGGCGAAGCGCTCATGTTCGCGGGCTCGCACGTGATCGGCACGCGCATCTTCGACGTGCTGCCCGATCGCGAAGTCTCCGGCATCGTCGAGCACGCCTACGTCCCCGCGCTGCAGCACGATCGCCTGGCCGGCATCGTCGACGACGGTCTGTGGTACGACGTCGGTACGCCCGATCGCTATCGCGCCGCATCGCGCGGCATCCTCCACGCCATCCTGCGCGGCGAGCTCCCCGCGCCCGCGGATTCGCAGGCCACCGGCGACTCCCTCATGCACGAGACCGCACGCGGCCGCGTGACGCGCTCGACTGTCGGCGCGCGCAGCGTCATCGAAGGCACCGTGCGCGATTCGATCGTCTGGGACGACTGCCACGTCGCGGAGGGAGTGACGGTCGAGAACTGCATCGTCGCCCACGGCGTGAGCCTCACCGAAGGCGAGTACCGCAACGCCGTCCTCGTCCCGCCTCTCCCCGCGTAACGGGGTGAGAGGCAGCAAAGTGCTACCATCGTTGCACCCCCATGGCAGCAAATGGCCCCGAATCCGCGCGGCGGCGCGTCATCTCGGTATTTCTCATCCAGGGACTGGCCGGGCTGATGGTGATGCTATGGCTGACGTGGCTGCGCCACGATCAGACCGTGGCCGTTCTGCGCACACTCGGCAGTGACGCGCCGATTCTCATCGCCATCTTCATCGCCTTTGCGGCCACTCTGGCGATGCTCAAGTTCGAGCTCACGGACCTCGTCTACGTCTCGCTCGTCATCTGCGCGTACATGGCCATGTTCCCGATCCTCGGCCTCGTGCTCTCGTCGTGGATCGCCGTGCTCGTCTCCGTCGGCACACGCCTGCTCTCGCTGCAGCAGATCGGACCGGCACGCATCGCGCGGCAGGATCCCGTCACCGATTACGTGAAAGCCTTCGGCCTCTTCGGGACGTATGGCATTCCCGTCGTCGTTGCAACGAGCGTCTACGAGTCCCTCGGCGGCATCGTCCCGGTGATGCAGGCCACGCCTGCGAACGCGGCGCGCATCGCCGCCGGCGGCGCGGCGCTGATCGTCATGAACTCGCTGTTCATGTTCTGGCCGCAGCGCGCGTACGGCTATTCGCTGGCGAAAATCGCGCAGGTCTACGTGCTCGACGGCGGCATCTCCTTCGTCGCACTGCCCTACGCGATCGTCACCGCGCTCTCGTTCGGCACGATCGGCTGGGGCGGCGTCGTCGCGCTCGCGTTCACCGGCATCATCGCCAACTCCATCGCGCGAAAGCTCGCGCTGACACGGTCGAAGCAGAACGATCTCCTCTCGCGACTGGCATCGCTGACCAACATCGGCAAGACCATCTCCCTCCGCTACAACACGGACGAGCTGCTGACGGCGGTCTACAACGAATGTGCGACCGTCATCGACTGCTCGCTCTTCTCGATCGCCTTGCTCGAGGAATCGCAGAACGAGCTCGCGTTCGAGCTCGACATCCGCGACGGCAAAGCGCTGCCGAAGGATCGCATCCCCCTCGGCGAAGGGCTCAACTCCTGGGTCATCCAGCATCACCAACCGCTCCTCCTCGGCAGCACGGCAGAAGAGCGGCGCTTCGGCCTGAAAGCCGTCGAAGACACGAAGAACACGGAGTCGTGGCTCGGCGTGCCGATGATCGCGCGCGACCGCGTCATCGGCGTCATCTCCGTCGAGAGCTACAAGAAGAACGCGTTCACCGCGGACGACCTGATCCTCCTCACCGCCATCGCCAACCAGGCCGCGGTCGCGATCGAGAACGCAAACCTGTATCGCGATCTCGAAGGACTCACGTACGCACTCGAACAGCGCGTGCTCGAGCGCACGAACGAACTGCGCGAAACGAACCTGCGCCTCCTCGCCGCCGACCGCTCGAAAAACCAGTTCCTCGCCAACATGTCACACGAGCTGCGCACGCCGCTCAACTCGATCATCGGCTTCTCGAGCGTCCTCCTCGACGCCACACGCGGGCTCCTGCAGCCGCGCCTGCACCGCTTCCTCGAAAACATCCACACGGCCGGCAATCACCTGCTCGAACTGATCAACGACATCCTCGATCTCTCGAAGATCGAAGCCGGAAAGATGGAGCTGCGCACCGATCACTTCGATTTGCGCGAGACCATCGCCGCGTGCGAGCGTGTCATGAAGGGATTCGCCGCCGAAGCGAAAGTGCAGATCGTGTCGAGCATCGATCCGCGCGTGCCGCGCGTACGTCTCGACGAAGGGCGCCTCAAGCAGATCCTCTTCAATCTGCTGTCGAACGCGGTCAAGTTCTCGCCGCAGGATTCCATCGTCTCGATCCACTGCCGCTGGCTCGACAAGCTCGAGTCGCCGCTGCTGCTCGACAGCGTACGCATCGACGTCACCGATCAGGGCATCGGCATTCCGTCCGACGAGCTGCAGCGCATCTTCGTCGAGTTCTACCAGACCGAAGACGGACGCCGCGCCCGCAAAGGAGGAACGGGACTGGGACTCTCACTCACCCGCAACTTCGTCGAGCTGCATCACGGCCGCATCGAAGTGACGTCGAAACCGGGGCAGGGCTCGACGTTCACGCTCTACCTGCCGGTCGACTTCATCGAGGCTTCGCGAGCGACCCTCCAGCCTTTGCGCGACGCGTCTCCGCAGGCGCGGGTATAATCCGCCGCCCGAAACGCCACGCTAAAGGAAAACAGGATGTCCAATCGTACGTTCACCATCGTCAAGCCCGACTCGGTGCGCAAAGGAAACTTCGGCAGGATCGTCAGCCGCATCGAAGCCGCCGGCTTCCGAGTCCTCGGAGTCAAGAAAGTCGGCCTCTCGCAGCGCCAGGCCGAGGCCTTTTACGCAGTGCACAAGGAGCGGCCGTTCTTCGGCAGCCTCGTCGAGTACATGACCTCGGGGCCGGTCTTCGTCGCCGCCCTCGAGCGCGACAACGCGGTCGCCGAGCTGCGCAAGCTCATGGGTGCCACCGATCCGGCCAAGGCCGACGAAGGCACGATCCGCAAAGAGTTCGGCGAGTCGATCGAGCAGAACGCCATCCACGGCAGCGACTCCGACGACAACGCCCGCATCGAGATCGGCTTCTTCTTCGCCGAGAGCGAGCTGGTTTAACCGTCACTGAGCCCCGAAGACGGCGAAGGGTCTCCGGCTACGCGGCACGCGCCATTCGCGTAGTTCGAGATCCTTCGCTTCGCCCAGGATGACGGCGCCGGCGCGTCACTCGCTCACGATCATCGCGCTCATCCCGTTCGCTTCGAGGGCAGCACGCGCCTGCACGGCCTGCTCCCTCGTTGCGAAGGGTCCGATGCGGACGCGATAGAGGTCGTCCCGGTCGATGAAGGCGCGATGCCCGATTGCGCCGAGGCGCTCCTGCAGCGCTTTCGCGTTCTCTTCCACGGCGAAGGCGCCGACCTGCACCACGAACTGCCGCACTCGTGACGCCGGACGCGATTGCTGCGCGGTCGCAGGCCGCGACGCCGCGCGACGCTGTTCATCGAGCCCGCTCGCGGTCGGCGCTTCACCTTCCGCGAGCGGCACGTCCTCGAACGTCTTCCCGTCCGGACTGACCTGACGCCGCGTCAGCGTTTCGCCGCGCTGCACCTGCACTTCCACGTTGTCGACCACCGCCGGCTCCGCGGGGACAGCCGCGGCAGGCTGCGTCTGTCCGGGGATCGGGAACGCCACCGGCGGCGGATCGGCGGGAGTGCGCGCGGTGTTCGGCGCGTCCGCGATGCGCACGTCGAACGGCGCGGGAGGCTCACGCTCGCCGCTGCCGACTTTCACGATCCGGATGTCGACCTCGCCGATGCCCGGCTCGATCAGCCCGATCTGCTGCGCCGCCGCGTACGACAGGTCGATCACGCGATTGCCGACGTACGGTCCGCGGTCGTTGACGCGCACGCGCACCGTCTGCGTCGTCTTCGGATTGGTGATGTCGAGCACCGTCCCGAACGGCAGCGTGCGGTGGGCGGCCGTCAGGAGGCGCGGATCGAAGATCTCACCGTTCGCGGTCGTCCGTCCGGCGAACTCCTCGCCGTACCAGCTCGCCACGCCGTGCATCGTCTCCGGTGTCGTGGCCGGCGCGGGCGCGGTCGTCGCGCAGCCGTAGGTCAGCACGACCACTGCAGCCAGCGCGACGATGCGGCGTTTCATACGCGAACCTCGCCCACCTCGTCGCGAATCTGCTCGCGCTCGGCCGCGAGCACCGGATCGACGTCCTCGAGAAGGAAGCGCTCCGTCTGCTGCTTCGCGAGACCGATGTAGCTCTCCGGATTCGCCAGTGCGTCGAGTGTCGGACGATCGATGCCGAACAAGCCGTCCGCCGCGATGCGATCGAACAGATCGTTCTCCGCGGCGCCGCCTTTGAGCGCGTCCGCGGCTGCTTTCGCGTGAATGCGAATGCGTTCGTGCAGCACCTGCCGGTCGCCGCCGCGGCTCGCGCCTTCCATCATCACGTTCTCGGTCATGAGGAACGGCAGCTCGCGGCGCACGTTCGTCGCGATCACGTCCTCGTGCACGACGAGACCGGCGACGATGTTGTCGTAGATCAGCGCGATCGCATCCGCCGCGAGGAACGCCTCGGGGATGGCGATGCGGCGATTCGCGGAGTCGTCGAGCGTCCGCTCGAACCACTGCGTCGCCGCGGTCAGTGCCGGATTGAGCGCGTTCACGATGAGATGACGCGTGAGCGCGTCGATCCGTTCCGCACGCATGGGATTCCGCTTGTACGGCATGGCCGAAGAGCCGATCTGCTCTTCCTCGAACGGCTCCTCGATCTCGTGCAGGTGCTGCAGGAGGCGCATGTCGTACGCGAACTTCGACGCCGACTGGGCGAAGCCGCCGAGCGCGTTCACGACCTGCGAGTCGACCTTGCGGGAGTACGTCTGGCCGGAAACGGGATAGCTGCGCTTCATCCCGACTTTTTCCGCGACGAGCTGCTCGAGCCGCTGCACTTTCGCTTCGTCGCCGCCGAACAGCTTCAGGAACGAGGCCTGCGTGCCGGTCGCGCCTTTCACGCCGAGGAGGGCGAGCTGCGATTCGCGGAACTGCAGGTCGCGATAGTCGAGGATGAGATCGTGCAGCCAGAGCGTCGCACGCTTGCCGACCGTCGTGAGCTGCGCGGGCTGGAAGTGCGTGAACGCGAGCGTCGGTGCCGCGCGCCACTGCCATGCGAAATCGCGCAACTTGGCGATCAGATTCACGAGCCGGCGGCGCAGGATGCGCAGCCCTTCCACCATCTGCAGGATGTCCGTGTTGTCGGTGACGTAGGCAGAGGTCGCGCCGAGGTGGATGATCCCTTTCGCGGACGTGGCCTGCAGCCCGAACGCGTGCACGTGCGCCATCACGTCGTGCCGCACCTCGCGCTCGCGCTTCTCCGCCTCCTCGTAGTTGATGATCTCCGCGTGCGTGCGCATCTCCGCGAGCTGCGCATCCGTGATCGCGAGCCCCAGCTCCTGTTCCGCTTCCGCGAGCGCAATCCACAACCGCCGCCACGTCCGGAACTTGAAGTTGGAGGAAAAGAGGTAAGACATCTCCCGCGACGCATACCGCTCCGTCAACGGGTTCGAGGCCATGTCGTGCTTCACGGGCGGATTATATGTGGCGGTGGAAAGAGGCTGACCGGATTAAAAGGATGCTTAACCAGTCACGCGCAGTTTAAAATCTTGGGAGGTTTTTTTTAAACTTCTCATGGGGCTTTAAAAGCGGATGGACGCGGGGCGATTCACATCAACCTGACCGGCCGGCTCCTGCCGGTGACGATCGGCACGCCTGATTTCGCCTTCGTCCCGGCGCCACTTCCCCGCAAATGGCTGGCTCCTCTCGAGTTATGGCCGCTCCTCTCCGCCGCGAAGGAGGAGCTCGGCCGCCTCGACGGTATTGGCCGCGCCCTCCCCGATCCCGCGTTGCTGCTGCGTCCGCTCCAGGGACGCGAAGCACTGCGCTCTTCCAGTCTCGAAGGGACCTACGCGTCCGCCGAGGAGCAGAATTGCCGAACATCGATCCCCGGGCTTACGTCGCGAGAGACATTTTCGACGCGGCGTACCATGAGGGTTAAACTATCGCCCGGATGTCCTCCGTCTCTCTTCACGAGTCGCGGCGCGTGTCGAACGTCACGCTCAAGGCAGTGGTTCTGCTCGCCGCGGTGCTGTCCATCGTCTTCGGCGCGTCGTTTCTCTTCAGCGACCGCGGGTTGCACGAGCTGCAACACGCACGCGCGCGGGTGGCCACGCTGCGCGCCGAGATCACGCACCTCGAAGCGGAGAACGCGCGCCTGCGCGCGGAAATCGAGAGCGTCCGGAAGTCCTCCTACGCCGTCGAGCGCATCGCCCGCGAAGACCTCGGCATGTCGCGCGCCGGAGAGACCGTCTACATGCTGCCCAGGCAGTAGCTCCGCGGTTTACTTCGAAGCAGCTTTTTCGAGCATTGCCGCGTAGTTGTTGAGCACTCCGGCGACGATGACGATCTGCTCGTTCGCTTCCTTCCAGCGGCGCTGCTCGATCGCCTCCCGCACGCCGGGCAGCGTCTTCACGCCGTAGCCGGTGTAGAAGCCCGGCGCGTACACGTGATGGCGATACCAGGGGCGGCCGGTGAGCCCTTCCTCACGGCCGAGGGCACGCTCGAGACGCATGATCGTGCGGTCGTCGCGTGACGTCGCGGCGTCGAAGGCGCGTGCGCTCTTCTGCAGTCGCGCGACCGCGTTCTGCAGCGGCGCGAATTCGAGATGCGGCACGGCGTCGAGCTCTTTCGGCGCGACGAACGGTTTCGTCGGATCGGCCGCCAGTTCGAGCGTCCGCTCGCGCAGCATGCGATTGTGATCTTCTGCCTCCGCACGCATCGACTCGGCGAGCTTCGCCACCTCGTTTGCGTAGCGCGCGACCGTCTCGGCGAGCGTCTTCGTCTCGAACGGCAGCACGTCCGCGTTGCCGAGGCGCAGCATCATGCGCCCGGTCGTCTTCGCCTGCACGATGCCGTACGCGAAGTCGGGATCGACGAAGCGCGTGAAGTGATCGAACGAGTCGTACATCGAGTGATAGACGCCGTACTCCTCTTCGTCGCCGTAGCCGATGTTGAGCGACGCGATGCCGGCGTGCTGGAAAAACGGCGAGTAGTCGGAGCCGGAGCCGAGCGCGTAGAGGCGGAACACATCGCGGTCGCGGATCTCGGATCGTTCACTCAGCGGCGCTTCGCGCAGGTCGTACGCGCGCTTGCGCTCGAGCACCGAGACCTTGCGCTGCGGATCTTCGACGTCGCGAGCCACTTCCGTGACGAACCGCTCGAGCGTGTGCGAGCCGCCGGCGGAGAGAAAGCCGCGCGCGTTGGAGTCGGAGTTGATGTAGATCGCGGCGTGCTCGCGCAGCTCCGCGAGATGCGCCTCCACCCATTCGGTCGATCCGAGGAGACCCTGCTCTTCGCCGTCCCATGCGGCGAAGACGAGCGTGCGGCGCGGACGCCAGCCGGTTTTTGCCAGCTCGCCGATCGCGCGCGCTTCCTCCATCAGCGCGACCATGCCGCTGACCGGATCGAGCGCGCCGTGCACCCACGCGTCGTGATGGTTCCCGCGCACGATCCACTGGTCGGCGAGGTCGGTCCCGCGCATGCGCGCGATGACGTTGTACGCGGGCGCGAGCTTCCAGTCGAAAGCGACTTTGAGGTGCACACGTGCGGGCCCGGGGCCGAGGTGATACGCGGTCGGCAGTGCGCCGCGCCACGGTTCCGGCGCGATCGGCCCGGAGAGCGCGCGCAGCAGCGGAAGCGCATCGCCGTAGGAGATCGGCAGCACGGGGATCTTCGTGATCGTCGGCGCTTCGCTGCGCTCGAGACGCTTCGCGCTCGCGGTCGCGCCGATGAACGGCGTCAGCGGATCGCCGGGATAGAGCGGCATGTCGGCGACCGAGCCACGCTGCACCGAGTGCTCGCTGCGCCAGCCGCCTTTCGGGTACGGATCGCCGACGAAGTGCCCGTCGTCGCGGGGGTCGGAGTAGATGAGACAGCCGATCGCGCCGTGCTCCGCGGCCACTTTCGGTTTGATGCCGCGCCACGACCCGCCGTAACGCGCGATGACGATCTTCCCGCGCACGTCGACGCCATTGCGCGCCAGGATCTCGTAGTCGTTCGGCACGCCGTAATTGACGTAGACCAGCTCGCCCGTGACGTCGCCGTCGATGGAGTAGGCGTTGTACGGCGGCAGCATCTCCGCCCGCTGATTCGACGTCGCGTCTTCCGCCAGCGCCGGCTCGTCGAGTCGGGCCGTGTACCGCTCCGGCGCGAGTAACTCCACGACCCGCGTCGTGGGCGACGGAAAGAGCACGTCGAAGCGCTCGATCTCCGTTTCGTATCCCCACGACTTGAAGAGCGCGGCCATGAACTCCGCGTTCTCCTTCCCGTACGGCGACCCGACGTGATGCGGCCTCGCCGTCATGCGCTTCATCCACGAGCGCAGGTTCTCGCGATTGAGCGAGGCGTCGAACTTCGCCTCGAGCGCGTGCTCCTTCGCGGGATCTTTGAAGCCGTAGATGGGCTTGGTCTGAGAGATCGCGGACGTGGTGGTGAGAACGAGCAGGGCGATGATCGCGCGGCGCATGTGGGGGAGATTTTACGCGCTCGCTTTGGGCCACCGCACGCGGATGCGCTCCAGCGACGCGATGATCAATGCGCCTTTCTGCAGATCCTCTCCATGCAGTGCGAGGACGCGTGCGATCAGCTCCGCATGCCGTACCGCGAGCGTCTTCACGATCACGATGATCCCCGCGTGCTGCTGACGTTCGCTCATGGCCAGTGCACCAAACCCCCGATCGGCCGTCAGGAGCACCCGGCCTTCGCGATTTGCGATCGCGAGGACGCGCGGATCGCCCGGATCCTTCGGCCACTCGCCTGCCCACGCGACATCATGGCCGGCAGCTCTCAGACGGCGCACCGTTGCAGGAGACAGGCAGCCATCCGCCAGCAGCTTCAATCCGCCTCGACCGCGAGAGTTGGCTCGAAGTAGTCATTACCGGCGAGACGCGCCGCATACAGCAGACACGCCTGCACGTCCTCCGGCTCGAGCCACTCGTACTCACGCACCAGCTCGTCCGCGGAGGAACCGGCCGCCATCATCTCCAGCACGTGCTCCACGGCGAGCCGGCGTCCACGAATGATCGCTTTGCCGCCGTAGATCTCCGGGTTGAACGTGATGCGATCGAGCAATTTCCGCTCGTTCATGTACCGATTCTACTCCCGCTATACTCCGCCGCGCATGTGCGGCATCAACGGCATTTTCGCGTACGCGCGCAACGAGGCGCCCGTGGATCCGGACGAGCTCCTGCGCTCGCGCGAATGCATGCGTTCCCGCGGTCCGGATGCGGCGGATGTGTGGGTGAGCGACGACGGTCGCGTCGGCCTCGGGCATCGCAGGCTGGCCATCATCGACCTCTCTCCCGGCGGGGCGCAGCCGATGCGCCGCGGCGAGCGCGTCATCATCTTCAACGGCGAGATCTACAACTTCCGCGAGTTGCGCGCACGCCTCGAAGCGAAAGGCCGCGCCTTCACCTCCCAGTCCGATACCGAAGTCCTCCTCTACCTCTACGAATACATGGGCGAATCCATGCTGACGGAGCTCCGCGGCATGTTCTCCATCGCCCTTTGGGACGGCCCGCAGCGCCGCCTCTTCCTCGCCCGCGACCCGTACGGCATCAAGCCGCTCTACTACGCCGACGACGGCCGCACGATCCGCATCGCCTCGCAGGTCAAGGCCCTCATCGCCGGCGGTCACGTCGACAACCGCTTCGAGCCCGCCGCCGCCGCGGGCTTCTTCCTGCGCGGCACCGTGCCCGAGCCGTTCACGATGTACCGCGCCATCCGCGCGCTCCCCGCGGGCTCGTTCTGCTACGTCGACCACAACGGTCCGAGCGAGCCCAAACCGTACTTTTCGATCGCCGCCACCTTGCGCGATGCGGTCGAGCAGGCGCGCAAAGTCAGCGACGACGAACGCCAGGCCGCCGTCCACGACGCCGTCCTCGAATCGGTGCGCTACCACATGGTCGCCGACGTCCCCGTGGGTGCGTTCCTCTCCGCGGGCATCGACTCCGCCGCCGTGGTCGCCCTCGCCCGCGAAACCGGCGCGACCGATCTCGAAACGATGACGCTGCGTTTCGAGGAGTACCGCGGCCGCGACAACGACGAAGCGCCGCTCGCGTCCCTCGTCGCGCGCGAATACGGCGTCCGCCACACCATTCGCGACCTCACGCTGAACGATTTCAAGGGCGAGCTGCCGAAGATCTTCGCGGCGATGGACCAGCCCACCGTCGATGGTCTCAACAGCTACTTCATCAGCAAAGCCGCCGCGGAGATGGGGCTCAAAGTCGCGCTCTCCGGCACCGGCGGCGACGAGCTGTTCGGCGGCTACACGTCGTTCCGCGACATCCCGCGCTGGATGCCCGTCACGTCCGTCCTTTCGCACGTGCCTGGCCTCGGCGAAGGTGTCTATCGCCTCAACACCGCGCTCGCCAAACGCAGCCGCCACATCAGTCCGAAGATGGGCGAGATCCTGCGCCACGGTTCGTCTTACGCGGGCGCATACCTCGTCAAGCGAGGACGCTTTCTCGCCTCCGAGCTCCCCGAGGTCCTGGGGGAGGAGATTGCGCGGGAAGGGCTCGAACGCCTGAACCTCATCGACATCCTCGAACGCGCCGTCACGCCCGATCCCGGCAACCCGTACGCGCGTGTGGCCGCGCTCGAATCGTCGCTCTATCTGCGCAACCAGCTCCTGCGCGACATGGACTGGGCGAGCATGGCCCATTCGCTCGAAGTGCGCGTCCCGCTCGTCGACGCGCACCTCCTGCGCAAAATCGCGCCCGTGCTCGTTACGCGCAAAGAGCACGGCAAACGGATCCTCGCCAACGCCCCCCGCCCGCCGCTCCCCGAAGCCGTGCGCACGCGCCGCAAAACCGGCTTCACCCTCCCCATCCGCGAATGGCTCCGCCAGGAAGGCCGCGTCGAATTCGGCAAACGAAGCTGGGCGAGGAAGGTGTATGAGGAGATGTTTGGGAGGGGGAGGGGGTATTGGTGAGGTGTCGAGCGGTAAAGCGGTAGAGCTGTAAAGCGGTAGAGCTGTAGAGCTGTAAAGCTGTAGAGCTGTAGAGCTGTAGAGCTGTAGAGCTGTAGAGCTGTAAGCTATAAAGGGGTGGGGCCAGGGGACTTTTCCCCTCTCCAGCTCTACAACTTTACCGCTCTACAGCCTGTTTACCGCTCTACAGCCCCACCCCTCACCTCACCGTCACCGTCGTCCTCATCCCCTTGTCCTTGTGCCCATCCACGGGGCAGTAAATCGTGTACGTGCCCGGCTTGAGGTTCACTTCCAGTGCAGCGGTGTCGCCGCGTTTGAGGACGTTCGTCTGCTGATGAAGGCCGTTGCCTTCGATCTCGAACGCGTGATCTTCTTTGCCACCGTTCTCGACGTTGAACGCGACCGGGCCGGCCGGCAGTGTCTCGGGCATGCGGATCTGGTATTCGATGAGGTGCACTTCCTGGGTGGGCGAGGCCGCGGTGGGGCGGGCGTTCGGCGTGTCCGACTCCGGCGGAATCGGCGCGTTCATCGGGCTGGTCTGGGTCGTCCCGACCTCCTGCGGAGGCATGGTCGACGATTGCGAGGGCGAGTTCTGCGACTGATCCTCGGGACCGGGCTGACAGGCCGCGAGCAGCGCTGAGAGAATGACGAACAAGACGGCGAATCCGTAACGCATGGCAATGCTGGAGGCAAAACGCGTGCAGACGAAGTTTTTGGTCGCGGTGACGCTGCTCGCCGCGATCGCCGCCGTGCGCGTCGCCTCCACGCACCGCGTCTTCAGCGAGACCCTCGACGAGCCCGCGCACGTCGCCTCCGGCTTCGAGTGGTTCCACGGCCAGTATGACGTCGACGCCAGCCATCCGCCGCTCGCGCGCATCCTCTGCGGACTGCCGCTCTACCTCGCCGACTTTCCGCGCCCCAAGCGCACCGACATGGCCACCATGGGGAACGACCTCTACTACCACGGCGGCCTCTACGTGAAGACCGTCGCCCGCACGCGCATCGGCAATCTCGCGCTGCTGCTCGCGGCGATCCTCGCCACCGCGTACTGGGCCAGGCGCGTGTTCTCGCCGACGGTCGGCATCGTCGCCGCCGCGATGATGAGCACGCTCCCGCCGATCCTCGGCCACGCAGGCCTGGCCACGACCGATCTCGCCGCCTTGACCGGCATCACCGTCGCCCTCCTCGCGCTCGATGCCTTCCTCGAAAACTCCAGCCTCAAACGCGGCGCGCTGTTCGGCATCGCACTCGGCATCGGCCTCCTCTCGAAGTTCTCCTTCCTCGTCTTCTTCCCCGCGTGCGCGATCTTCGCGCTCCTCGCGCGCTGGCCGTTCCGCATCCGGTGGCGCAGCGCAGTGGTGGCGATCGCGTGCGCGTTCCTCGTCCTGTGGGCCGGCTATCGTTTCGACTTTCGCACCGCGCACGACTACGCCGGCGATCACGGCATCTACGCGATGACGTTCCTCACCCCGGAGCCGCTCGACAAGCTCACCGAGCGCATCGCGGCAAACGTGCGCATTCCGGCGCCGGCGTTCTTCGTCGGCATCGGCTTCCTCAAGTTCCACGACAACGAGGGCCACCACGCCTTTCTCCTCGGCGAGAACTCCCACGAAGGCTGGTGGTATTACTTTCCCGTCGTCTTCTTCTACAAAACGCCCTTGCCGTTTCTGGCACTCGCGTTGTGGGGCGCGGCGCTGACGATCGCCTCGCGCAACCGTGCACGCATCGCCATCCTCCTCATGCCGCTGGTGGTCCTCGGCATCGCCATGACGAGCTCGATCAACATCGGCGTGCGGCACGTCCTGCCGATGTACGCACCGCTCTCGATCATCGCCGCGTACGGCGTCGTCGAGATCTGGCAACGCTCACGCGACGCATTCGGCCGCACCGCGCTGGCCGCACTGCTGGTGTGGCTGTTCGGCGGCGTGGCCGCATCGCATCCCGATTACCTCGCCTGGTTCAACGAGCTCGCGCAACCGAACCCCGCACACATCGCCGTCGACAGCAATCTCGACTGGGGACAGGACACGCTGCGCCTCGCGCGCGTGCTGCGCGAGATGGGCATCGAGGAATTGCACGCCGACATCATGACGAGCGCGCGCCTCGCCGAGCACGGCATCAAACACGTGCCGCAGAATCCGGGCGTGAAGATGACAGGATGGGTGGCCGTGTCCGAGACCACGCTCGCGCTCAAGGCGCAATGGGGCGAGTACCAGTGGCTGAAGAACTATCGCCCCGTGCGCCGCATCGGCCAGTCCATCCGCCTCTACAACATTCCATGAAGAAGAACTGGTGGCTGTGGGTGGGACTCGTGATCGCGGTGACGCTCGTGCGCGTCGCCACGACGCATCGCGTCTTCTCGCAGACGTTCGACGAGCCGTATCACCTCATCGCCGCGTACGACGTGCTGACGAAACGCGATTACGGCGCCGATCCGCAGCATCCGCCGATGCGCGCGATCTTCGCGCTGCCGTTCGTCCACGAGCCCGATCCGCAGGGCGACGTCGTCACACGCGGCAATACGCTCCTCCTCCGCAACGATCGCTATACGCAGAACATCGCCCGCGCACGCCTCGGCAATCTGCTCTTCGTCGCCATCGGCGTCCTCACCGCGGCCGTGTGGGGCCGGCGCGTGCTCGGTCCGGCCGGAGGCCTCGCGGCCGCGATCGCATACGCCTCCGTGCCGTCGATCCTCGCCCACGGCGGCGTGGCCACGACCGACATGGCCGGCGCCGCGACGCTGCCCCTGGCGCTGCTCGCTCTCGACGTCCTCCTCGAACGCACCACGTGGCGCAACACGCTGCTCCTCGGCGCGGCCATGGGCTTCGCGCTGCTGTCGAAGTTCTCGTTCCTGATGTTCTTTCCCGCCGGCGCGCTGGTGCTCTTCGTCGCGCGACGGCGCTTCCCCGTCGTGCAGCTCCTCGTCGCCACACTCGTCTGTGCATTCCTCGCGTGGGCCGCGTACGGCTTCACGTTCGGCACGATGCAGAGCGTCGACGGCCGTGCGCGCGAGATGGCGAACGAAGTGCTGCAGGCGCCGTGGATCGCCGACATCCCCGTGCCCGCGCCGCGCATGTTCACCGGCGTGCTCGAAGTGAAGCGCCACGACGTCCGCGGCCACACCGCCTTTCTCCTCGGCGAGACGAGCGAAAAGGGCTGGTGGTATTACTTCCCCGTCGCCCTGCTCTACAAAACGCCGATCGCGTTTCTCCTCCTCGCCCTCCTCGGCGCACGCCGCGCATTCGTGCCGCTGCTCATCGCGCTGGCGATTCTCGGCGCGGCGATGACGAGCCACATCAACATCGGCGTGCGTCACGTGCTCCCGCTCTACGCACCGCTGGCGATCTGCGTGGCCGCGGCCGTACTGCACTGGCGCCGATGGATCGTGGTTCCACTGATGGCGTGGCTCGTGGTCGGTGTCGCGCTCGCGCATCCCGACTACCTGCCGTGGTTCAACGCCTTGGCCGGCAATCAGCCGGAGCGCGTCCTCAACGACAGCAATCTCGATTGGGGCCAGGACGTCCTGCGCCTCGTGCGCCACGCGCGCAAGGAAAAGATCCCGCACATCACGACCTCGCTCCTCGGCACCACGCCTCTGGATCGGATCGGCCTGCCGCCGCGCAGCGAGCTGCAGGCGCTGCAACCCGCGCACGGTTACGTCGCGATCAGCGAAGGGCACATCGCTCTGGGACGGGCGATGAGTCCGGAGATCGGCAAGTGGCTCGACGATCTCTTCGGCAACCGGCCATACAGGCGGATCGGGAAGACGATCCGCCTGTACCAGTTACCTTAGTTCACGCTCGCCGGTTCGGGCTCGAGCGACAGCTCGACCTGCTTCTCGCCCGCGGCGTTCACGAAGACCGTGTCGCCCGGCTTGAACGTCCCTTCGAGCAGCTTGATCGCGAGCGGGTCGACGATCATCCGCTGCAGCGCGCGCTTGAGCGGCCGCGCGCCGAAGGCGGGGTCATAGCCTTCCTTCGCGATGATGTCCTTCGCCGCGTCGCCGATCTCGAGCGTGAGACCGCGCTCGGCGATGCGCTTCGCGAGCTGCTGGATCTGGATGCCGATGATCTGCTTGATCTGCCCGAGGTCGAGCGAGCGGAAGACGATCATGTCGTCGATGCGGTTGAGGAACTCCGGACGGAAGCGCTGATGCAGGTCCGCGTCGACGGCCTTGCGCATCGAATCCTCCGACAGCGTCCCCTTCGAGAAGTTGTGGATGTACTCCGAGCCGACGTTCGACGTCATGATGATGACGGTGTTCTTGAAGTCGACCACGCGCCCCTTCGAGTCCGTCAGACGGCCGTCGTCGAGGATCTGCAGGAACACGTTGAACACTTCCGGGTGCGCCTTCTCGATCTCGTCGAACAGCACCACCGCGTACGGCCGGCGACGAATGGCCTCGGTGAGCTGGCCCCCCTCCTCGTAGCCGACGTAGCCCGGGGGCGCGCCGATGAGACGCGCGACCGCGTGACGCTCGCCGTACTCCGACATGTCGATGCGCACCATCGCGTTGTCGTCGTCGAAGAGGTACGCGGCCAGCGCTCGCGCCAGCTCGGTCTTACCAACGCCGGTCGGACCCATGAAGATGAACGAGCCGATCGGACGATTCGGATCCTTGAGGCCCGCACGCGAGCGGCGCACGGCGTTCGCCACCGCGGTGACCGCCTCTTCCTGACCGACCACGCGGCGCTGGAGATTCGTCTCCATGCGCACGAGCTTCTGCATCTCCGATTCGAGCATTTTCGTGACCGGCACCCCGGTCCACTTCGACACGATCTCGGCGATGTCCTCGTCCGTCACTTCCTCGCGCAGCAGCGCGCCCGATTTCTGCATCTCCGCGAGCTTCGCGTTGTGCGCGTCGATCTCGCGCTGCATCTGCGGGATCTGGCCGTAGCGCAACTCCGCCACGCGATTCAGTTCGCCTTCACGCTCGAGGCGATTCGCCTCCTCGCGCACTTCGTCGAGCTTCTTCTTCAGATCGTTGATCTGATTGATGACGTCCTTCTCCGCCTCCCACTGCGACCTGAGGCCGGAGATCTTTTCCTGCAGTTCCGCGATCTGCGTGCGCACGCCCTTCAGCCGCTCCTGCGTGGCCGGATTCTCTTCCTTCTGCAAGGCCTGCTCTTCGATCTGCAACTGCGTCAGCCGGCGCGTGAGCTCGTCGATCTCCTGCGGCATCGACGTCAGCTCGATGCGCAGCCGCGACGCCGCTTCGTCGATGAGGTCGATCGCTTTGTCGGGGAGGAAACGATCGGTGATGTAGCGATTCGACAGCGTGGCCGCGGCGACGATCGCGGAGTCCTGGATCGTCACCTTGTGATGAACTTCGTAGCGTTCCTTCAGACCGCGCAGAATCGCGATCGTGTCCTCGACCGTCGGCTCGCCGACGTACACCGGCTGGAAGCGGCGCTCGAGCGCCGCGTCCTTTTCGATGTGCTTCTGATACTCGTTCAGCGTCGTCGCACCGATCGCACGCAGCTCGCCGCGCGCGAGCGCGGGCTTGAGCATGTTCGACGCGTCCATCGCGCCTTCCGCCGCACCCGCACCGACGAGCGTGTGCAGCTCGTCGATGAAAAGGACGACGTTGCCTTCGCTCTCTTCCACGTCTTTGATGACCGCTTTGAGGCGATCCTCGAACTCGCCGCGATACTTGGCGCCGGCGATGAGTGCGCCGAGGTCGAGGGAGACGACGCGCTTGTTCTTCAGACCGTCGGGGACATCGCCCGCGACCACGCGACGCGCCAGCCCTTCGACGATGGCCGTCTTGCCGACGCCCGGCTCGCCGATGAGCACGGGGTTGTTCTTCGTGCGCCGCGACAGCACCTGGATCACGCGACGGATCTCTTCATCGCGGCCGATGACCGGATCGAGCTTGCCGCGGCGTGCGAGCGCCGTCAGGTCGCGAGCGTATCGCTCGAGCGCCTGATACTTGTCCTCGGGATTCTGGTCCGTGACGCGCTGCGTGCCGCGCACCGACTGCAGCGCCTTGAGCACCGCATCCGGGACGACACCGTGGCGGCGCAGCACGTTCGCCGCGGTCGTGTTCTTCGCGTCCGCGATCGCGAGCAGCAGATGTTCGGTGGAAACGTATTCGTCGTTGAAGGTCTCGGCCGCCTGGAACGCGGAGTCGAAGACCTTGCGCAGCGAGCTCGACGCCATCGGCTCCGCCGACGCCCCACCCACCTTCGAGAATTTCGCGACCTCCGCCGCGATCTCCGTCTCGACGATGCCCGGGTTCACCCCGAGCTTGTTGAGGATCGGCGCGACGATGCCGCCCTCCTGCCGGACGAGCGCCAGCAGCAGGTGCTCCGGAGCGAGCTCAGGATTCCCCGCGCCCCGCGCGAGATTCTGCGCCTCCGCGACCGCTTCCTGTGCCTTGACCGTAAGTTTGTTGAAATTCATAGCTTTGCCTCACATTGAGTCTACCAGACTCAAAGATCATCAACCGGCAATTTTTACCTTTCATTCCGGAACGTGCAAGAACGAGGCGCGGGTTGCGAGACGCTGCCTCAGATGAGCGCGCGGACGCCGGCGCCTTGACCTTCGGTAGGGGAAACCTTGGCCCTGTTATTGTAAATAACGTTTCCGTGCCGGCTCCCGCTTCTGCCGGTTTCCGCAACGTTAAACATCGAACCGGAGGCCCACCTCGTATGCGCCGTTCCCACCTTACGGCGTTCGCGCTCGCGACGCTCGTCCTCGCCACCACCGCATCCGCCGCACGGATCCACAACTCCCGTAAATACAGCGATCGCGCGCCCAACGCACGCGCGGCCGCGGGCAGCGTCTCCATCGAGGCGCGCGCACTCATCGACGCCGAAGGCGTCACCACCATCGAAGTCGCCAGCATCGGCGGCAAGCTCGAAAAAGTGCAGCTCAAGTTCGGCAAAACCCGCGTCTACAACAACCTCGACACGAAGCTCTTCACCGCACCGACGCGCACGGATCTCGAGCGCGGCGCACCCGTCGCCATTCAGGCCAACGTCCGCGGCGACAACGCGAAGCGCGTCGAAGTCCTGAACCTCACCACCACCGTGCGCCGTCTCCCCGATCTCGCCGTGACGAAGATCGACGCCCCCGCCGAGGTGGCAGCCGGCTCGGCGGTGTCACTCGTGGCGACCGTCGCCGAATTGAACGGCGACATCGGCGCACGCGCATCCTGCGCCCTCCTCGTCGACGGCCAGCAGGCCGATCTCGCGACCAACATCTGGGTCGACGCGGGCGGCGTCGTCTCCTGCCTCTTCACGACCACCCTCGCCGCCGGCTCGCACCAGTTGCGCGTCGCCGCGGAGGACGTCGATCCCGATGACTGGAGCAACGCCAACAACTCGGCGACCGTGCAGGTCACCGCGCGCGCCGCGGCATCGGAGGATGTGTGGAGCTCCACGGCTTCGACGCAGACGAAGCGCACCGTTGCCACGATCACGCGCTCCGATCGCCCGCAGCACCCCGACACCACCGACAGCACCGACATCACCGACAACCTCGCCTTCCACGCCACGCTCAATCGCGCACTCGACCTCTACAACGTACGCGTGCGCGTCGATGAGAAGACCGACGGTCAGCTCATCCAGTCCGTCGACCGCCCCCTCATCGAGGGCTACGGCGGCCCCGGCTCGCAGTGCCGCATGTACGACGGCAAGTACACGATCTTCACCGTCTGCCCCGACAACGGCAGGACCGTCGTCAACGTGACGCGCGGCGCCGGCGCGGCCATGTACATCTCCCGCGGCTGGTTCGAAGAGTACGACCACGAGACCGGCGAGTCGATCTACGAGCAGTACGTGATGGAAGACGAGCGCACGTTCGGCAATCCGCGCCGTTACGGCAACACCGTGCAGCTCGACGTCACGATCACCGACGGCAGCACGACGTTCACCGCCGATCCGTACATGATCCTGCACGCATACGAGGAACCGGAGACGGTCCAGCGTTCCTGCCGTCCGCTCAACGACGGCCTCGGCACGATGATCTGTTCCGAGGTGCGGACGAAGATCACCGGCAAGCGCGGCAGCGACGAATCGCAGTAAGGACATGGTAGCGTTCGCCCCGCGATGACGTCGCGGGGCGAACTGCTGCTCGTGAACCTGCTCTGTTTCGGGCCCTTTGCCGCGATCAGCGTCATCGAGCTCGCCGAGCTCCGCTCCGTTCTCCTCTTCGACAACACCCGCGCGTTGCAGATCCTCGGCATCGAGCTCGTCTGCGGCGCGATCGCGCTCCTCATCCTGCGCAAACGCGGCTGGGACTTTGCGGCGCTCGGATTGCGTCCGACCTTCGTGCAGACCGTCGCCGGCATGATGCTCATGCTCGGCGTGAACCTCCTCATCGGCGGCTTTTACGAACTGACGCAGGCCCTCACGAACAGCGATCCCGGCGCCGCCACGTCGATGACGAGCAAGCTCACGTGGCCGGTGCTGATTCTCTTCACGCTCCTCAATCCGCTCTACGACGAGCTGTTCGTCGTCGCGTACAACGTCGAAGCGGCGAAAGAAAGCGGCGCCGCGTTCGCCGTCTCCCTCAGCGCCTTCGTCCGCTTCGTCTGCCACCTCGAGCAGGGACCGATCGCCGCCGTGACCATCCTCCCGCTCGGCCTCGTCTTCGCCGCGGTTTACTGGCGCTGGCGGCGCCTCTGGCCGCTGGTCGTGGCCCACGGAATAATGGACTTCGTCGGTATGATTCCGCAGCCATGAGCGTTCAGCCTCTCGAACAGACCACGCCGCAGACCGCCCTCTTCGAATCGCTCCTGGAGCTGATCCGCCGCACGTCGACGCAGCTCCCCGAAGACGTCGTCACCGCCGTCACCGGCGCGCGCAAGCAGGAAGCGAAAGGCTCGAACGCCGACGTCGCCCTCGACGTCATCGGCTGCAACATCGTCCTCGCGCGCGACAACTCGCTGCCGCTCTGCCAGGACACCGGCACCATCCTCTTCTACGTGCACACGCCCGTCGGCTACGACCAGGTGGAGTTCGAAGAGATCGCCACCGAAGCCGTGCGCGCCGCGACGAAGAAAGGCTACCTCCGCCAGAACAGCGTCGACAGCGTGACGGGCAAGAACACCGGCGACAACACCGGCCCCGGCTCGCCCGTCTTTCACTTCCACCAGTGGCGCGAGCCGCACGTCGAAGTGAAGCTGATGCTCAAAGGCGGCGGTTGCGAGAACATGAACGCGCAGTACTCCCTCCCGCACCCCGACCTCGGCGGCCGCGATCTGAAGGGCGTCGAAAACGCCATCCTCGACTGCATCCTCCAGGCGCAGGGACAGGGCTGCGGCCCCGGCATCCTCGGCGTCTGCATCGGCGGCGATCGCGGCACCGGCTACGGTCACGCGAAGGAACAGCTCCTCCGCACGATGGACGACACCAATCCCGATCCCGAGCTCGCCGCGCTCGAAGCACGCGTCGTCGAGAAAGCGAACCAGTCCGGCATCGGACCGATGGGCTTCGGCGGCAAGACGACGCTCCTCGCGTGCAAGATCGGCAAGCTCAATCGCCTGCCCGCTTCGTTCTTCGTCTCGGTGGCCTACATGTGCTGGGCCTTCCGCCGCCGCGGCGCGGAGCTGGACCTGAGCGGCAACGTGACCGAGTGGCTGTACTGAAGGATTGAGGATACGTCCTCGCCCATCCTCAATCCTCAACTCTCAATCCGCATCCTCAACCCCGGAGCCTCCATGGCACTCGTCAAGCTCACGACTCCCATCGACGAAGCAACGATCCGCACGCTCAACGTCGGCGACACCGTTGCGATCACCGGCCGCCTCTACACCGGCCGTGACGCCGTCCATCACCGCATCCACGAAGGCGTGCAACCGCCGGTCGATCTGGAAGGGCAGATCATCTATCACTGCGGTCCGGTGATGGTGAAAGAGGGCGACCAGTGGGTGTGCAAGGCCGCGGGACCGACGACCTCGTCGCGCGAAGAGCCGTACCAGCACGAGGTCATCCGCGACTACCGCATCCGCGGCGTCATCGGCAAAGGCGGCATGGGTCCGAAGACGCTCGCCGCGTGCAAGGAGTACGGCGCCGTGTACATGCACGCCATCGGCGGCGCCGCGCAGGTCTGTGCGGCGTCCATCAAACGGGTCGACGGCGTCGACTGGATGGACCTCGGCTCCCCCGAAGCGATCTGGCACCTGTGGGTCGAAGATTTCATGGCCATCGTGACGATGGACGCGCACGGGCGGTCGCTGCATCAGGAAGTGCTGGACCAGTCCCGAGAGAGACTCACTGCACTCAAGGCGTGACCGACTTCGGGCTCTGCGTCGCCATGGCGCGAGAGTTGCGGGCTCGCGAGGCGCATGCGTACGGAAAAAGACACTCTCGGCGAAGTTCGCGTCCCCGAGGACGCTTTGTATGGGGCACAGACGCAGCGGGCGGTGGAGAACTATCCCATCAGCGGACTGCGTGAGCATCCCGTCTTCATCCGCTCCTTCATCCACCTGAAACGCGCCGCCGCGCTCGCGAATCGGGAGCTCGGCGCCATGGACGAGCAGGTCGCGACCGCGATCATCGCCGCGTGCGACCGCGTCCTCCGCGAGTTCGAGCGCTTCCGCCCGCACTTTGTCGTCGACGTCTTCCAGGCCGGCGCCGGCACGTCGTTCAACATGAACTGCAACGAAGTGCTCGCCAACCTCGCCAACCTCTCCCTCGGCGGCAAGCTCGGCGAGTACAAGCCGGTCAACCCGAACGACCACGTCAACATGGCGCAGTCGACGAACGACGTCTTCCCGACCGCGATCCGCGTGGCCACCGTCACGCTGCTGGGCACGCTCACGCCGCGGCTCGACCTGCTCGCGAGCACCCTCGACGCCAAAGGCGACGAGTTCGCCGACGTGATCAAGTCCGGCCGCACACACCTCGCCGACGCCGTCCCCGTCACGCTCGGCCAGGAGTTCAAGGCCTACGCGGCAGCGGTGCGCCGCTCGACGCGCCTGCTCAACGACGCGGCCAAAGAGCTGCTCATCCTCGGCATCGGCGGTACCGCCGCGGGAACGGGCATCAACACACCGCTCGGCTATCGCTGGGCGGTGATCCGCCATCTCAACGAAGCCACCGGACTCGCGTTCCAGCCGACGGACGACCTGCGCGAAGCGATGCAGTCGCAGCTCCCTGTCGTCGCCACCTCGGCCGCGCTGCGCAATCTCGCCCTCGAGCTCACGCGCATCACGAACGACCTGCGCCTCCTCGCCTCGGGACCGATCACGGGACTGGCCGAGATCATCCTCCCGGCCGTGCAGCCCGGCTCTTCGATCATGCCCGGCAAGGTCAACCCGTCGCTGCTCGAATGCATGAACCAGCTGCTGTTCCACGTCATCGGCGCGGACACCGCCATCGCCTACGCATCCCAGGCCGGACAGCTCGAGCTCAACGTGATGATGCCGCTGATGGCATTCGAGATGACCTTCTCGATCGAGATCCTGAAGAACTTCCTTCCGGTGTTCATCGAGAAATGCGTGCGCGGCATCGAAGCGAACCGCGAAAAGTGCGAGGCGTACTACATCAGTTCTCCGTCGCTCGCGACCGCGCTCAATCCCTTGATCGGTTACGCGGCCGCGGCGGAGCTGGCGAAGGAATCGGCGAAGACGGGCCAGCGGATTCCGGACCTGCTGCGCGAGAGAGGACTGATCGACGAAGAGAAGATCGCCGAGATCTTCACCCCCGAGTTTCTCGCGGGACAGGCGGATCGGCCGGTTTGAGCGATTACCGCGGCGAAACCACCGTGACTTCCTGCGTCGTGTTGTTCGTGATGCTGGCCAGCGCGTAATGCCGCTTCGTCGGCGCGGGCGGGGAGATGAGCGGCTCGTGCGGCAGGATCTCGATGGCGACCGAGTCGTGTCCCGCGAGCTGCGGATACTGCGCGAGCACGTTGCCGATCACGCCGAACGACGGGCGCGCCGGAAACGGGCCGGCCTGGTTCTCGTCGAAGGTATCGACCTGCGCCGTGAAGATCGCCTGCGCGTGGCCTCTGCGCAGGTCCGCCATGTCGTAGAAGCGCAGCGTATACGTCGAGTCCCACTGCAGCACGTCGAACAGACGGATCGTCGCGCGATAGCCGCCGCCGATCTTCACGTCGAGCAGCATCATCTTTCCCTCGAAGAGATCGTCCTCCCACACCACCGGGATCTGCGAGCCGGCGCGATCCGCGGCGCGCGACTTGTCGTAGACGCGCGCATACGTGAAGACCTCGTTGCGATCGACGCTGCGCGGCACGTAGAGCAGGATGCCGGCGTTGTCCTCGAAGCCCTGACAGATCGACAGGGCGCGGTCCGTCGCCACGTTGTCCGTCGCATCGCAGCCGCACAAGTCGGGGCATGCCGGTTCGTCCTGCAGCACCGCCGTGGCCAGCGAGAACTCCGGTCCGGTATTGACGATGTCGAAGTTCGTCCACCACGCCGCGCCGCTGCCGCCGCCGAAGAAGAACACCGGCACCAGCACGCGCTCGTAGTCGGGATGCGGGAAACTCTGCGCGTTGGCCGTCAGCGGAAGGAGGGCGAACAGCAGGATGGCGAGCCGTTTCATGACGTCCACTGTACAATCACCCCGCCCTCGGCCCAATGCGCCTCTTCATCGCCACGAACTTCCCAGGCGAAGTGTTGCACGAGCTCAACGAGCGCGTGACGAAGCTGAAACCGCGCCTTCCCGCGGCGTCGTGGGTGCGCGAAGAGACGCAGCACCTCACCTTCGCCTTCCTCGGCGAGCAGCCCGAACCGCTCGTCGAGCAGCTCGCCCCGCCGCTCACGCGAGCATTGCAGTCCGTGGGGAAATTCGAAGCGCGCCTGCACGCCAGCGGCTTCTTTCCGAACCCGCGTCACGCGCGCGTCGGCTGGATCGGTCTCGAGCCGGACGCGAAATTCGTGGAGATCGCGCGCGTCGTGCGCGGCGTCGTCGAAGCGAACGGCGTGAAGCTCGACGGCGGCGATTTCAAACCGCACCTGACGATGCTGCGCATGCGCGATGGGTGGCCGCCGGCGTCGATCGAGCTGTTCACCAAATCGCTGAAGGACTACACGTCCGCGACGTTCGTCGTCGACACGGTCACGCTCTTCAGCAGCCAGCTCCATCCCAAAGGCGCGATTCACACGCCGCTGCGCGCGTTCCCTCTCGCATGAGTCTGTTCACGCATCCCGATTTCGCCGGCGGCGCGTACGACGAAACCTCGTTCTGGAGCGCGCGCTTCGGTGCGCTGCTCTTCGAGCATCTCGAGCTGCGTCCGAACGTGAAAGGACTCGACGTCGCGTGCGGCACCGGCTTTCCGCTGTTCGAGCTCGCGCACGTGCACGGGCCGGATTCGCACTGGACCGGCGTCGATGTGTGGAAGGACGGCCTCGAACGCGCGCGCCGCAAACACGCCGTGTTTCAGACGCCGCACGTGGAGCTCGTCGAAGCGGACGCGGTCTCGATGCCCTTCGACGACGAGTCCTTCGACCTCATCACCTCGAACCTCGGCATCAACAACTTCGCCGATCCGCCCGCGGCGACGCGCGAGTGTTTCCGCGTCGCCAAACCGGGCGCGCGTCTCGTCGTGACGACGAACCTCACCGGACACATGGCCGCGTTCTACGACGTCTTCCGCGCCAGCGTGCCGCCGTCCCTCATCGACGCGGTCGACGAACAGGAAGCGCATCGCGGCACGCGCGCCACGATCGAAGAGCTGCTCACGAGCGGCGGCTTCGACCTCACGCGCGTCGTCGAAGACGAGTTCTTCCTCACCTTCGCCAGCGGCACCGCACTCCTGCGTCACCCGCTGGTCGGCTTCTTCAAGGATGGCTGGCTGCGGGTGACGAGCGACGAAAGCGTGTGGGCGTCGATCGAGCGGAAGCTCAACGACGCGAGTCCGCTTCGGATGCGGATTCCGATGCTGTACGCAGAGGGCGTCCGCCGGTAGCACGCGACTTCGCGATCTCCTTGCCGCGCAACTGGCCGCAGGCCGCGGCGATGTCGCGTCCCTTCGAACGCCGCACCGTCACGCGCACCCCATTGCGGACCAGCGTGTCGACGAAGCGATCGATGTCGCGATCCGAAGGACGCTTCATCCACTTCGGCAGGTTCGCGTCCTCGTTGAATGGGATTGCATTCACCTTCGCGTGCAGGCCGCGCATCAGTCTCGCGAGCGCGACCGCGTCCTGCGTCGAATCGTTGTAGCCCGCGAGCAGCACGTACTCGATCGTGAGGTCGCGTCCCTTCTCGAGCGGAAAACGCCGCAGCGTTTCCATCAACTCCTCGAGCGGATACTTTGCCGTGATCGGCATGACCTCTTCGCGCCGCCTGCGATCGGGCGCGTTGACGGAGATCGCCAGATTCGGACGGCGTTCGAGCTTCGCCAGTTCTTCGATGCCCGGGATGATGCCCGACGTCGAGACCGTGATGCGCCGCGGCGCCAGCTGCCGGTACAGCACGTCCAGCGTCCGGATCAGATGGTCGTAGTTCAGCAGCGGCTCGCCCATGCCCATGAACACGACGTTCATCTGCTCCGACGGAATCTGCTTCTCGTGCTGGATGACGAAGAACTGTCCGAGCATCTCCGCCGGCGTGAGATTGCGTCCCGCGCCGAAGAAGCCGGTCACGCAGAACGTGCAGCCGACCGCGCATCCCGCCTGCGACGAAAGGCAGATGCTCGTGCGATCGCCCATCGGCATGTACACGGACTCGATGCGCTGTCCGTCCTCGAGGCGGAAGAGATACTTCTGACTCCCATCCGCCGCCGGCACGGTCCGCGTCAAAACCTCCGGCTGCGCGACGCTGAATTTTTCCGCGAGCTGCGCGCGCACGTCCTTCGGCAGGTTCGTCATGGCGTCGAAGGAACCGACGCCGCGCACGTGCAGCCACTCCTCGATCTGCCGCGCGCGAAACGCGGGCGACACCGCCTCGGCCAGCGTGCGTTCGAGCTCCGCCGGTCCGAGGTCGTAGAGGTTGGTCAGTTCATTCTTCATTCACGGCGCCAGGCGTCTGCGCGAGCGGCTCGACTCTGCGGGCCGACCGCACCTTGCGCGTCGGGTCGATGCCGAGGGCGCGCAGCAGGGCGAGGTCGTTCACGTTGATGCGGAACTGCACTTCGCGCGGCGGCTCGGCGGGGGTGACGACGCCGGTGTCGTCGTCGGAATCGGCTTCCTGTTTGTTGAGGCCGATGGTGGCGTCGAGCACGACGTACAGGTCGTACCCCTCGTCGCGGATTTTCTGAATGTGCCGGTTGACGTCCTCGGAGCCGGAGATCGACTCGTTGATGGCGGTGCCGAGGTCCTGCAGGAGCTGCTTGATCTTATCGTCCACGCGCTCTCCGTTACATGCACGTAAACTATTTGGAATCAGCAGCTTACATTCACGTGCAGCAATAGAATTATCCAAACGGCACGGCTCGCGGTCAATATTCCGAATCGGACCCGAGCGGAGTAGACTGTTCGTCCTCCGCTCGCGCCGGCTGCAAGGCAGGCACCACCTCGTTCCACAGCTCCGACCAGTACGCGAGGTACTGCCACTTCCCCCATTTCCTGTAGCGGCGCAGCATCGTCTCGTCGCTGACGCGGCGGCCGCCGTGATACGCGTCGCGGACGAATCTTCGGAATTCCGTATCGACGGCGATGAAATCGTGGCGTCCGTCCATGGCCAGCAGATGCGCGGCGCCGTAGGGGCCGATGCCGGGGAGTTTCTGGTACGCCTTGAACAGCGCCCGCGTGTCCGCGGTGCGGTCGATGGAGTCGAGATCGAAGGATGCGAGGGCGTGAATGGACTTGGCGCGGTAGCCGAGGCGGCAGTCCTGCTGGAGCTCGGCGGCGTCGAACCGGAGGACGTCTTCCTGCGACGGGAACGCACCATCGCGGCCGCATTTCCCGACGAGCAGCTCGACCATGCGCACCGTCTGCCGCCACATCGTGTTCGTCGTGGCGATGATCTTCACCGCGTCTTCCCACAGCGTGGCGCCGCAGAGGAGACGGCCGAAGCCCGACTCCTCGACCCACGCGTGCGCGGGTGAGTTGCGCGTGAGCGCGACGAACTCGGACGTGTCGACGCCGAGCTGGAACATGCGCGTGATGCGGCGCTTCAGCTCGTCGCCGGCCTTCGCGCCGCTGACGTGCAGCTTGCCGTTGCGGAAGGAGATGGCGAGGTCGGTGACGCCTTCCGGAAGCGCTTCCTTCCGGCGAAGCACACCTCCCGACCAGCGGAAGGGTGCGAGGCGGTACCAGCCGTGCGACTCGACCGTGGCGCCGAACGAAAAGTTCGCGGGGACCGGATAGTCAGGCATGTTGGAGGCGACGGCCGGAATCGAACCGGCGAGTGAAGGTTTTGCAGACCTCTGCCTTACCACTTGGCTACGTCGCCTCATCCGGCAGGCGGACAGCGAGTCTAGGGGAACGCCTCTCCGCCCGTCAATATTCGCAGCGAAGAGCGCCGCGGCGACGCCGCCGCATCCGCCGTCGAGGACGCCGTCGCTGCGAAAACCGGTTTGCGTCCGGCGCAAACTTCTGGCACCTGTCGTGAAGCCCGCGCAAGTGGAGGTTCTTCAACGATGGCTCTCGATCTGATGAAGGAGCGCGGCGTCGATCTCGACAAGCAGCGCTTCACGTGGCGCGAGCTGGTTTCGCCGCCGATCAGCAAACTCGACGACGACGCGTTCACGCGCGTGCGCGTCATCCTCATGAACGGCATCGAGACGGAGGCACTGCGCTTCAGTCACTCCGCCGCACGCATGAACCGCTCCCTGCAGCTCGCACTCGCTCGCGTCCGCCGCGTCGAACAGCACCAGGCCACCATGGTCAACTGGCTGCTCCCCGCGGATCACTCACCGCTCGAAACGACCATCGCATACGAGCAGGTGGCGATCGAGGTCACCGCCCATGTCGCCGAGCACGAGCCGGACGCGTACATGGCCCAGGTCTACCGCTTCGGGATGCTCGAGGACTTCGATCATCTCTACCGCTACTCCGCGCTCCTCGATCGTCTCGAAGGAAAGGACGCGAACAACATCACGCAGAGCTACACGGACATCCTTCCCGGACGCGCCACGATCTACGAGCATCGTGCACCCGAGGATGACCTGCGCCGCGCGTACGACGCGCGCACCGCGCATCCGCTGACGAAGATCCACGCCACGATGATCATGGGCGCGGAGTTCCAGACGCACGACTATTACATGAACATCGGTCCGTTGTTCGCCGATCCGGTCGCGCGGCAGCTCTACGCCGAGATCGCCTCGATCGAGGAGCAGCACGTCACGCAGTACGAGTCGATCATCGACGCCGAAGAGACGTGGCTCGAGAAGTGGGTGCTGCACGAAGCCACCGAGGTGTACGGCTACTACAGTTGCATGAAGAGCGAGACCAATCCGCGCATCCGCGCGATCTGGGAGCGCTTCGTCGACTACGAGCTCGGCCACCTGCGCGTCGCGGTGCAGCTCTTCCAGGACACGGAAAAGCGCGACGCCGCGGAGATCCTGCCGGCAGCAATCCCCGATCCGATCGCGTTCCGCAGCCATCGCGATTTCGTGCGCCGCGTACTGAACGAGGAAGTCGACCTGCGCGCGAGCGGGACGGAGTTCATCCGCGCCGAGGACGAGAGCGAGCATTCGCCGTCCGCGCAGTATCGCGCGCACATGAATTCCGAGGGGTCGCCGACCGAGACCGTCGCCGCGGGCTATTCGTGGCGACCGGGCACTGAAGTCGTCGAGCTCGCGACGGCGGCAGCGAAAGGAGCGAAATGATGGAACGGGAAGAGAGAAACGGCACCGCTCCCACCGACCTCGGCACGAATCGGACCGGCATCTCGATGTCGCCGATCGACACGCCGCGCATGCTCGATGCGGCAATGGAGATCCCGGTGATGCCCGAGGGCGCGGGCGAGATGGTGAACCTGCGGCGGGCGTATGTCGCGGCTTCGCCGGAACCGGTCGGCTCGATGCCGCCGCCGGTCACGCCGAAAGGGATGGCCGCGACGGCGATGCACGCGCTGAAGGGACACAAGGCCACGGTGCTGCTCGACAAGATGGGCGAGCGCCTCGCGTTCGAGCGCACCGGCACGCGGCTCTACGACGCGCTGCTGGTGAAGGTGGCCGGAACAGGAACGCCCGGCGCGGGTCCGCAGGTCGCGGATCTCGAAGAGTTGCGCGAGGAAGAGCTGCGCCACTTCGAGCTCGTGCACCGCCATCTCGTCCGCCTCGGCGCCGACCCGACGGTGCAGACGCCATGCGCCGACGTCGCCGGTGTGACGGCGATGGGCGTGCTGCAGGCGCTGACCGATCCGCGTACGACGCTCTCGCAATGCCTGACCGCGATCCTCACGACGGAGCTCGCGGACACGGCGGGGTGGGAAATGCTCGTGCGCCTCGCGCGCGAAGCGGGCGAGAACGAGATGGCAGACGAGTTCCAGATCGCGCACCTCGCGGAGCAGGAGCACGACGCGCGCGTGAAGCAGTGGTTGAATGAGTTGGTGACGGTGTAGCGCGGGGCGGGGGAGGGAGCTGCTGAGCTGTTGAGCGATCAAGCTATCAAGCTGTTGAGCTGTTGAGCTGTTGAGCTGTTGAGCTGTTGAGCAAAGGCTCAGGTTCACGGCTCGATAGCTCAATGGCTCAATAGCTCAACGGCTTGATGGCTCAATAGCTCAATAGCTCAATAGCTCAACGGCTTGATGGCTCAACAGCTTGATAGCCTCAACAGCTCGACGGCTCCACCGCTCCGTCCCCCCTCCCCTCACTCCAGCACGCGCAACACCGCGGCGACGAGATCCTGCGGCTCGACGGGCTTGGCGAGATGCGCGCTGAAGCCCGCTGCGAGCGCGCGGTCGCGATCGGTCGGGTCGGCGTACGCGGTCACGGCGACGGCCGGCACAACGCCGAGCCGCCGTACGAGCGTGTAACCATCCTCGTCCGGCATGCCGATGTCGCTGACGAGCACGTCCGGCCGCACCTGTTTGAAATAGTGCACCGCCTCCGCGGCCGAGGAGGCGTGCGTGACGCTCGCGCCGAATCCGGCGAGCATCGTCCCCAGCACCTCGCGCGCGGAATCGTCGTCATCGACGAGCAGTACGGTCACGCCGGACAGCGCACGCGCGCGCAGCGGCATGTCGAGCTCGCGCGAGGGCGTCTTCTCCGCCGCGACTTCCGCGCGCGGCAGCGTCACGACGAACGTCGCGCCGCGTCCGAGGCCCGCGCTCTCCGCGCGCACGGTGCCGTGATGCATCTCCACGAGATGCCGCACGATCGAGAGTCCGAGGCCCAGGCCGCCGAAGCGCCGCGTCGGACCTTCGTCCGCCTGACGGAAACGTTCGAACACGAGCGGCACGAACTCCGGCTCCATGCCCACACCGGTATCGCGCACGACGATGTCGAACGCGTCGTCGCGATGCACGACCGACACGTACACGTGACCGTCCGCGGGCGTGAACTTCACCGCGTTCGACAAGAGGTTCCAGACCATCTGCTGCACGCGCGTCGTGTCCGCACGTACGAACGCCGGCGCGTGGCCGAGGTCCGCGTGCACGTGAATCGATCCCGCGCGCGCGGCGGGCTGAATCACTTCGAGCGCGGCGCGGATCGGCTCCGTCGCGTCGATGAGCTGCACGTCGAGCGCGAGCTTGCCCGTGACGATGCGCGAGACGTCGAGCAGATCGTCGATGAGCCGGGCCTGGATGCGGCTGGCCTGTTCGATGGCGTCGACCCCGCGCTTCGCCGTCGCCGCATCGGCCATGCCGGTGCGGATGAACGAGGCCCAGCCGAGGATGGTGGTCATCGGCGTGCGCAGCTCGTGGGAGAGCAGCGCGAGGAAATGATCTTTCGCGACGCTCGCCTCTTCGCGCTCGAGCTCGAGCAGCTTGCGCTGCGTGATGTCGAGCACGATGCCGGCCATGCGCGTGGCGTTGCCCTGCTCGTCGAAGCTCGCACTCCCTTTGCCGTGGAACCAGTACACGCGGCCGTCCGGCCACACCGCGCGCGCCTCGACGTCGAAGTCGCCGGTGACGCGACGCTCGAGCGCCGCGCGCACCGCGCCGTCCGTTCGTTCGCGATCGTCCGGATGCACCGCATGCAGGAACCGCTCGTAACTGATCGGCTCTTCTTCCGGGATGCCGTAGAGGCGATAGCACACCGGCGACCAGTGCAGCGATCCGGACGACAGGTCCCAGTCCCAGTACCCGACGTCCGCGCGCTCGCCGATGAACTGCATGCGCGCTTCGCTCTCACGCAGCGCCGCGTGGATGCGCAGCTTCTCGACCGCGGTCCACGCGCGCTCGGCGACGCTCGCCACGAGCGTGACGTCCTGCGCGCTCCACTGCCGCGGCACGTCGTCGCTGATCCACAGCTCGGCGACCCAGCGTCCCTCGCGCAGCAGCGGCACCGCGACGTACGCTCGCTCGCCGGTGACCGCGTACGTCTTCTCGTAATCGCGCGCCGTACGCGGATCGAGCATCGCGTCGTGATTGACGACCATGCTGCCGCCCTGCATCTCGCGCCGCGTCGTCTCCGCGTAATCGGATACGCGATACACGCCGGCGACGGACGGCACACCATCGCAGTAGTCGCGCCGCACCAGTCCGCGGTCGTTCTCGAGATCGATCTCCGTGAAGAGACAGCGCCGCGCGTGCAGATGCCGGCCGACGAGGCGCGAGATCTCGTACAGCAGCTCGCCGACGTCGTCCGACGCGCTGATGATCTCGCTCACGCCCGCGAGCAACGCCAGCCGCGCTTCCGCCTCGCGCAACGACGTGACGTCGACGCGAATGCCGCGCAGCCGCACGAGCGCGCCGCTCGCGTCGAACTCGCCGCGCACCGAGTCCTGCACCGTGCGCGTGCCGTCGCGATACTCGTGCACGAGCTCCGCGCGCTCCGGCGTCAGCGCCTCGATCGCCATGCGCACGCGCTCGCGATCGCCGCGATGCACGGCGCGCAGATACGCGTCGACGTCCGACTCGATCAACGCAGTCTGCAGGAGGCCGTCAGGCATGGGGCCTTATAACAGAGCCATTACGGCCGAATGAGCCGTACGGCCACCGGAATATACTGACGCGCATGCCAGACACGATTCCGGTGTACTGCGTTCATTGCTCGGCTCTCCTCGCCGACATCGCGCACGTACCGGGTCGCGTGCAACTCCGCTGCAGCAGATCGGACTGCCGGAAGCGCACCCTCGCTGTCATCGACACGAACGGGCACCTCAATACATACGACGCGGAGCCGCGTTGCCACATCGCCACACGTGCGCTGGAAGCGCGCAATGTAGACGGGTTGCTCGCCGCGACCCAGATCGACGGACTGCGGCGTGTCCGTGACCAGTTGCTGCAGACGAAGGCGGGAAAGCGGCTGGTCGTCTCGTACTACCGCGAGGCCGTTGCACTCCTCGCGGAGGTAGAACGGCGCGAGCCGCTGATCTCCGCCGATCTCTTTCGCCGCGTGGTGGACGAGCTTCTTCCGGACATCCTGGCTGCTGATGGCGGAGCCGCTGCTCTCGCTGCCACGGAGCGCGCGCTCGCGATCGTGCGCCGCACCGCTGATGGTCATTGAGCTTCTGGCGAAGTTCGCCGCCGGAATCGTCGGCGCGATTCTCAAGAAAGCTGCAGCAACTGTCCTCGGGCAGGTCGTCGGCACCGCGTTCAAGATTTACTCGGTATTCGAAGCGGTTTCCTCGCTGCACGACTGCAAAGACCTCGGCGTCACCGCCGTGGAATTGGCGTACGACATCGTCACGGACGAAGTCGCGGAACGCCTGGTCGATCAGGTCGTCGGCGATCGCTTCGACGTTACCCGCACGGATGCGGGCCTCTATGCGGTCAGCCGGAAAGTCGTGCCGCAGGGATTGTGGCTTCCGTCTCCGGAAGGCTGGCAACGCAAGAATTTCGACTACGAATACGCGTTCGATTTCAGTCGCAAGTTCAATTTCGACTTCAACTTCGATTTCAAATACCGCTTTCCGTCGGAATCGTGACCCATGGGGCGCACGCCCCGTCATCGCCGCCCGCGCCGAGCCAGAGTCGCGACCACCTCGGCCAGTGCCTGCGCGTCGACCGGCTTGGTCATGAAGCGCTGGAAGCCGGCGCCGAGGAGGGTGACGCGGAGGTCGACGTCGTGGAAGGCCGTGAGGGCGACGGCGGGCATGCGCTCGTTGCTGATGTGCAGGCGTCCGCGAATGGCGCGGATGAGCGCGAGCCCGTCCTCGTCCGGCATGGCCACGTCGCTGATGAGCACGTGCGGGATGCGGTCGCGCAGCGACTCGAGCGCCGCGGCAACGCTGTGCGTCGTGCGCACGTCCGCGCCCGCACGCTCCAGGATCGCGCACAGCGCCTTCGCCGACGCGGGATCGTCCTCGACCACCAGCAGGCAGACGTCCGACAGATCGGGCAGACGCGCGGGCTGCGGCGCTTCCTCCTTCGGCGGTCCGATGCGCACTTGTGCGGGCAACGGCACGGTGATGGTGAACGTGGCGCCGCGGCCGAGCCCCGGACTCGTGGCCTGCACGGTTCCCCCGTGCATTTCGACGAGCTGTTTGACGATGGCCAGGCCGAGGCCGAGCCCGCCGTAGCGGCGCGTGGTTGCAGCGTCGGCCTGACGGAAGCGATCGAACACGTGCGGCAGAAAATCGGGAGCGATGCCGCGGCCGCGATCCGCCACGGAGACATGCGCGCACCTGCCATCGGCCGTCACGGAGATGCGCACCTCCTTGCCGCTGTCCGAGAACTTCACCGCGTTGCTGAGCAGATTCCAGATCACCTGCTGCATGCGATCGGGATCGCCGTTCACGACGATCTCCTGTTCCGCGTCCACTTCCAGCGCGACGCCGCGCGCCTGCGCCGTCGGCCGCACCGTGTCCGCCGCCGCGCGCACGACGGCGGTGAGCGAGAACGCACGCGCGTGGAACTGCACCTTGCCCATCTGCATGCGGGAGAGGTCGAGCAGGTCGTCGATGAGCTGCGCCTGCGCACGGGCGCTGCGTTCGATGGATTCCAGTCCATCCCGCACGAGATCCTCCGGTGTGTCGTCGAGCCGGAGGATCTGCGCCCAGCCGAGGATCGACGTCATCGGCGTGCGCAGCTCGTGCGACAGCGTGGCCAGGAACTCGTCCTTGAGACGCCCCGCCTCCTCGGCCGCGTGGAACGCCCAGATGTTGTGCAGCGCGCTCGCGGCCTGGCGTGCGAGCTCCTGCAGCAGGATCACGTCCGCGGGCGTGAACGGACCGCCGGTCGTGCGTGCGACCGCGATCGCGCCCACGGTCTCGTCGCCTCCGCGCAGCGGCACCACGACGTAGCCGCGCAGATGCAGCTCGCGCATCGCGGAGAGATGCGCCTCGCTCGTCGCAATGCGTTCGAGCAGCGCGTCGTCGATCTCGTTCACCAGCACCGTCTCGCCGCGCATGACCGCGGCGTACGACGGATGGTGGCGATTCCTGCTGATGGTGCCGCCGAGGCTGCGATCCATGAGGGCACGCTCGTGAGGCGCCCGCGCGGCGACGGCGTGGCGATGCACGTCTTCCCCCTCGACGATGTCCGCGGCGGCGACGTCGACGAAATCCTCGACGAGCAGGTCGACGAGACGCTGCAGCGCCTCGCGCACGACGAGCGTCGACGTGAGCGCGCGCACCGCGTCCGCGAGCAGTTGCCGCTGCCGCTCCTCCCGGCGCATCGCGGTGATGTCGCGCGCGACGACGGCGATGCCGATCACGTCGTCGCGGCCGTCGCGCAGCACGGTCGCGCGCAAACCGTACGCGATCCCGTTCGCTTCGAGCGTCGATGCCGCGCGCCCTTCCGCCGCCTCGAGTGCGGCCTGGATGGCGTCGCGCGCCTCGACGGGCAGCGTCTCCCCGAACTCCACTCCGCGGCGAATCTCGCCGAACGCGCGCGCTGCCGCGCCATTCCAGGCGAGCACGACGCGCGCGGGATCGAGCACGACCACCGCGTCCGAGAGCTGCTCGAGCACGAGCGCGAGGAAGTGATCGGAGATGACGGTGCGCCGCGCCGGCACCACCTTTTGCGCGAGCTGCAAATTGACGCGGCCGATCGTCGAGCGCAACCGGCGGCGGCGCTCGGTGAACTGGATCGCCTCGCGTACCACGCCCGCGGCGTCATCCGGACGATCGGCGGGCGCGATCGACCACTGCGTGCCGATGCGCCCGATGCGCAGCTCGCGCCGCAGCGTCGCGTCATTCGCGGGCGTCGTCAGAAAGACGATGTGCGCGTCGGGCGCGTCCGCGTGAATGCGCCGCGCGACCTGTACCGGCGCGTCGATCTGCGAGTCGATGATGGCGACGTCGCACTGCGCGGCATCGGACACGACTTCCACGTCGTGCAGCCGATGCACGATCGCGTCGTCGCCGGGGCCGATCTGAAGGAGTGCGGTCATCAGAGCAGCGGCTGGCCGAGGAGCGCGCGTCCGGTCCAGAGACGGAGAAGATCGGTGGTGGGTGCCATGACGTGGCTCGCGCGCACGTCGCGCATCAGCCGGGCCAGGGCGCTGTTCTCGCGGTACGCGATGCCGCCGCAAAGCGTCATGGCTTCGTTCACGACGTGCACCGCGACCTCGCTCACTTCCGCCTTCGCACTGAGGATGGACGGCAGCGCGTTCGCATCGCCGCTGTCGCCGGCGTACGCGGCGGAGTAGAGCAACTGGCGCGCGGCCTCGAGGCGGCTCCACAACGCGCCGATGCGATGCTGCACGACGTCGGCCTCCCCGGGCGGCGCGCCGCCGGTCGTGTACGCACGCGTGCGCAGATGATCGACGGTGATGTCGACCGCGGACTGGGCGATGCCGAGGTACGTGCCGGCCATCGCGGTGAGAAAGTACGGCGCAACCACTTCGAAGACGAACCAGATCTGATCGCCTTCCTCGCCGAGGAGATTCGCGCGCGGAACGCGGGCATCCTCGAGCTTCATCGTGATCGACGAGTTGCCGCGCATCCCGAGCCCGTTCCATTCGCCCGTCCACTGCATGCCGGGCGTGTCCTCGTCGACGAGGATGCAGGAGAACTCGCCGTGCGACGCGTCGCTGGCGAGCGTCGAGACGACGTACGAGTTCGCATGCGCGCCATTCGTGACGAAGTGCTTGAGCCCGCGCAGCAGGTACGAGTCGCCGTCGGAGAGGAGCTGCGTCGCCGGGAGATAAAAGTGCACGCCGGTCCCGGGCTCGCTGAGCGAGAGCGTGGTCACGTGCGAGCCGGCCGCGATCGGCGCGAGGTAATGTTCGCGATGATGATCCGTCGGCTTCGCGGCGATGACTGCCGTTCCGACGCAATGCATGCCGTAGCAGATCGCCGACGAGGAGCACGCCTGTCCGAGGATCTCGGTGAGGGAGGCGAGGGCGACGAGGCCCTGGCCGTAGCCGCCGAGGTCTTCGGGAACGTGGAGCCCGCAAAGGTGCGCGTCGGCGAGTGCACGGAACGTGTGCTCCGGCCACCGCCGCAACTCGTCGACTTCGGCCGCACGCGGTGCAGCCACGTTCGCGGCGATGTCGCGCATCGCGTCCTGGAGCCGGAGCAACTGGGGAGAAAAGTACGGCGACGTCATCACACACGCTCTCCTGCAGGACAGACGCCCGATGACGCCGCCGTCAGCAAGAGCTCACTCCGAGGTCTGTCCCCACTTCATCCATCCCTCGCCGCGGCTCTGCTGGCACCACGAGCCCCAGCAGTTGGTATTGTCGTAGTACGGATAGTCGGTGCGCTGCAGCGGGACCGTGCGCACGAGCTGCATCGTCTGCGCGCCGTCGGTGAGCTCGATATCGAACGTCACGCTGTCGCCGTACGGCACCTGCGGGCCGCCGGTGTAGACGGAGTAGTACTCGCGGTCGTACGCGGGGGAGCCGTCGATGGCCGGCGCGGACTCGTGGCTGTAGTACGTGGCATCGCGCGATTCGCGGCGGATGTCGACGCTCACGACGTCGTGGTCGATGGCGCCGCCGAAGCGATCGTTGTTCTTCCAGCGCTGGCAGACGAAGACCTCGACGGTGCCCTCGGGATCGACGAGGAAGCCGCACTGCCGGTGGCGCACGAGCGGCGTGATCGTCAGCGGGACAGGGTCGAGGGCGAGGATGGTGCGGCCTTCACTCGTCTCCGCATAGCGCAGTTGCATCTGCTCCATGTTCACGACGACGTTCTGCGCGGTGACGCCGAGCTGCACGTCCTGCTGCCAGTACGTGCCGCGGGTGGTGCTGTCGTGGCCCCACACGGACCAGCCGCGCGATTCCTGCCAGCCGCCGCTTTCGCTCGCGTAGAGGAACCACGCGGTGGGCACGATCTCGCCCGGATTGCGGACGTGCACCGTGCGCGAGACGCTGTTGTTCGCGAAGTCGTAGTCGCGCGGCGCGACGTCTTCGAGCGTGACCTCGAGCTGTTTCTCGCCGCCCGTCGCGAACGTGTGCAGGAACAGGCACGAAACGTTGCCGCCGGCGTCGACCCAGATGTTCGTGGCGCGATCGACGAGCTGGCCGTCGACGCGGAGCGCGCACGTGGCGCGCGCGCCGAGCTCGCCGTTGCGCTCGCGCACGGCAGCGGTGATCTGCGTCGGCATGCCCGCCTCGGCGTTCGTCGAGACGACGATCTGCGTGGGCGCGAGGTCGGGCCGCAGGACGACGGTCTCGTTCGCCGTGACGACGCCGACGCGCGCACCGGTGTCGACGTTCGCGAGCACGGAGACGCTCGCACCGTGGCCGGTATCCGGCAGCGTGGCGACGAAGCTCGCGCCATCGGTGTTGTAGTTGTCGGTGAAGCGGTCGGTCTTGACCTGCACGTGCTGCAACGTGCCGGGCGCGCCGGCCTGGATCTCGACCTCGGCCACCCCTGCCTTGTCGAGCAGCGCGAGCGCTTCGATGGACGCGTCTCCCGCGCGTCCTGTGGCGGGTTGATGTCCGGTGTCGCGATACTTGACGCTGTTGGGGACGAAGCGGTTCTCGGCGAGCGCCGCGCCAGCCGCGATGAGTGCGCAGACAACGAAAGCGGATCGGATCATGGTCTCCCTCTCGAGATCAGCTGTTACCGCGCCGCGAAGACGTCACAATAACTATGCCAAGAGGTTCCCGCCGGGATCCGGACGAGGCGGTCCCCATCGTGGGTGGTGAGTGGGTCTCCACACTGAAGCTCGGGGTGAGCGGGCGGCGACGATGCCTTCGTAACTGCCGCCGACGACATTGCCGGCACGAGCGCACAACAGATCGGAGCGGACACGCGCAGACTTGACGGTTCATTGGGCGAGCCGGTACCGTCGCATCACTCCCAGTCCAATATCGAGGTGTCCATTGAGCCTGACGCGAACCCTGGCGGTCTTCGTATCGCTCCTTTCAGCAACGGGCCTTTACGCCGAGGGGCCGCGGATGGAGTTCGGCGCGGGACCGCCGAAGATCCGCGGCATTGCGGTCGGGACGCGGATCGCGTGGATCGCGATGCTGCGGGAGCGCATCGCAGGACAGAGCCACATGACGATTCTGCGTGGCGTCGAGCCGGTCACGCCGAACGGCGACCTCGCCCTGGATCGTGCCGATCGCGACTTCTCCCGCAGTCTCTGGCTGATTGCGGAGCTGACCGGGCCCGCGGTTGTCCGCGACTCCGCGCCACAGTACGCCCCGACGGCAGCGTCCATCTTCGTTCGTGCCGTCAAGGACGAGGAGACGATTACGGTTCACGCGACGTCGGTCCACATCGCGTGGATCCGCCGCACCGGCGAAGCGGTCTGGAACATCGCCGCCACCGACGGCAGCGAGCTCGATGCGGACACTATCCAGAACGGCGTCATCACCATTCCTCTATCGATCGCCTCCGCTTTTCGGGGAAACGCACGTCCGCCGCAATTCCTCGCTCCGGGCGATCTCCTTCTGCTCATCGACCCGGATGAAAACCGCACCTCCGTGATCGAGGTGGCGGAATGAGAAAGCGCGTAGGCATCACGCTGGCGGTCATTGCAGCCTGGGCACTGGCGACAAACGCGCAGCAGGGCGTCAATCAGAAGCACGGCTTCAACGCCAACAACGTCTATGCGATGCACGACATCGACAGCGTTAACGCATTCAACGGCAATCTGACCGTACGCATCCCTATCGGCCCGGCTTTTCCCCTCGCAGAGGGTTGGACGTATCAGCTCGCATTGCACCGGAACTCGACGGTATGGGAGAGCGAGCTGCGTCATGACACCTATGCGGTGGCGCAGCCGACGAGCCGCGGTGTACGGCCGGATGTCGAGGGCTGCGATTCCGGCAACGGCTACCTGGTCGCTTTCCCACATCCACGGGCGAACGCCGGGATGGGCTGGACGCTCACGCTGGGCCGCCTGTATTCGTGGGAGAGTAAGCACGTCGGCGGCTGGACGTACGAGAGCCCTGACGGTGCGGACCATGTCTTTTACGAGAAGCTGCGTAACGCCGACACGGTCAACGACGACGCGCGGTATACGCGCGACGGTTCCTATCTCCGCCTCAACGCGGATGAAACCGCCGGTACGGCGACCGTGGAGTTTCCGGACGGCACCTACCACACGTTTCAGAAGGTCAGCACCAACAAGGATCATCCATGGCTGCCCGTGGAGCTGGCGCATCGGCGGTCCAGCCATAAGCTGACGATCTCGTACGGCACGAACAAGTGGACGCTCACGGATACACACGGCCGGTCGCATGAGGTCACGTTCGAATCGCGCGACTGGGAAAGCGGATTGCGTCCGCTCGTCAAAAACATCACCCTCACCGCCTTCACACCTGCCACCGAACAAACTCCGCGCACGGCCACCTACACACTCGAGTACGAGACGCATTCCGCATTGCCCCGACCGATGTGGCACGAGTCCTGTCCAAACGCCTGGCCGACCAGCACAAAGGTGCAGTTGCTCAAGTCCGTCACGTTTCCGTCCGTCGACGGCGGTACGGCGAAATACCGTTTCGCCTATTACACCGGCGCCGGCCGATGGCCGGGTGCTCTCCAGCACACCATTCTTCCTACAGGCGGAAAAATCGTCTGGGAATGGCGTACCTGGCAGAAGCCCCCGTCCACGCCCGGTGATGACGCCGGCCATCTCGCCGAATCATGGGGTGTCTGGAAGCGGCAGCTCTGGCGTCCGCAATCCCCGGCCATCGACCCGCAGTACGAAAAATTCGCGGAATGGACTTACGAAGGCTTGCTTGATGGTGATCCGTCCGACGAGGGCGTACCGGGTGGTGATCCGGTCACGCCTGCGCGCATGATGCGCACGCTGATCAAGGATCCCCTCGGGCAGGCGACGCAGCAGTTCTTTTCCATTTCACCGACGAACGCCGTCGCCAGCAACGATATTGAATGGCGTGGCGAGGAGTACGGATTACCGTTCACACGCAGACATTGGGTCGGCCACGCGGGCGATCCGCCCATCCGCTACCTGTCACAGGTCACGTACAGAAAGGGCTTTGATCCTTACGATGAGCTGGACGACCCGCTGAACGGTGCCGTTCGCGCCACCTTTCTCGCATACGAAGGCGACCAGCAGGGCTCATCCGAATTCGCGGCCGAACAGAACTGGCGCGTGAAGGCGCGACGCGACGTGACCTATGTCTCCACCGGCAGCGAGTGGGTGGACACGACTCACTCGGACTTCGACGGTCTCGGTCACTATCGGAAGACGATCGTCGAAGGCTCGGCGGAGACGGCGTCAAGAACGACGGAGACGGAATACATACCAGCGGGCAGCACGACCGTTCCCTCGGGCACGAACTGGGTGCTCGGCTTGTACAAGTCGATCAAGGTGACGGAGACGGGAGATCCGACTGCGATCACCCGCTACCATTTCGACGAGAAAGGCTTCCTCAAACGGATGCGGCGCCTCCGCGGGACGTCGGACGGCGTCAACGATCTCCTCACCGTCTTCAGCGATTCGGACGCTGACGGGAACGTCGACACGGAGACCTACTACGGCGGAAGCGCCACGGACAGGCAACTCCCTCTCGACTACAAAACCGACAGTCAGCACGATCCTTCGTCGACCCCCACGTACACGATCAATCACACCAGCGACCACGGCGTTCGGAATGCGTCGAGCTACACCGGCGTCTCGTTCAATACGCTGGATCTGACGATCGACGCCACCGGGCTGCCGCGCACGAGCACGGATGTAACCGGCAACCATACGACTGGCTTCGACTACAACCTGCTCGGCCAACTGGTGAAGATGACCCCCGCCGGTGAAGGATGGACCGAGTACAGGTACTCGCTCGATCCAGCATCGTTTCCACCTGCATCCGTGACCGTGCGACAGTGGAAGGCGACGCTCACCGCGCCGGAACCGGCCGACACGCCACTGACGGAGACGCGCTACTACTATGACTATTTCGGCCGGCTCATCCAGGAGCGATCGTGGATGTCGACGGCCGGTACGTCGAGCTGGTCGGTCGTTGCGCACTCCTATGACGCCCTGGGCCGGAAAACGGCTTCTACCGTGCCCGTGGGCCGCGCGAGCGGCGCATATACCGCGCTGGCCGGGGTGAACGAAACCGTCACGGAGTACGACGTCCTGGGACGCGTCACGAAGGTCACGCGGCCGGACGGCAGTTCCACCGCTATGACGTACAGCGGAATCGGGCAGGTGGAGCGCACCACATCCATCGCAACGGAAGACGGCGATGCAGACGTGCTCACGCGCGAGATCTACGATGAGCTCGGCCGCCTCACGGCTGTCGTGGAGGACGGCGGCGAAAGCGGCACGCCTCAGGAGACCACTTACGACTACGACGAGGGCGACCGCCTGACGAAGGTCACGAGTGGCGATCAGGAGCGCACGTTCGACTATGACGGCGCCGGCCTCCTGGTCGAGGAGGAGCATCCGGAGAGCGACACCACGACCTATGTCTACGACGCACGCGGGCATGTGATCACGAAGACGACGCCCACGGCAACGTTGACGACCGTGTACGACAAGGCCGAACGAGTGCTCTCCGTGACACAGACCGGCGTCGGGGTGCTGCAGAGCTTTACGTACGACGCGGCCGGCGCATTAGGCAAAATGGCAACCGCGGTTCGCCATAACTGGCACGACACCCTCGGCGGTGACATCACAGTCACGGAGACGTTCACGTACGCCGCTGCCGGCGGCCGTTTGTCGCAGAAAACGACTGCCGTCAGCCCCGGCGGTCCGACATTCACGGACAAGTACGGCTATGACGACCGAGGAGACCGCAACAGTGTGACTTATCCCACGTGCTCGCAATGTGCCTTCACACCGTCCCGGATCGTCTCCAGCGTCTTCAATGCCGGACTGCTGACGGAAGTCACGGGATATTCCAATGCAATCCGGTATCATCCCGCGGGTCTCGTCGCGACGATACGTCATCGCAATGCGAATGGCGGAAACGGGCCGCTTTTCACTCAGACCATCGATGCGACGACGCAGATGCCGCGTCCTTCGTCCCGAACGGTCACCAGCTACTGCGATTTCGCGATCACCACACAGCCTCCCGCCCAGAAGACCGTTCCGGTCAATACGCCTGCGAACGTGCAGGTCATCGCACCGGGTGCGACTTCCTACGAGTGGTACGTCCTCGGCAGCGACCAGAAGATCGGGGGCCAGACCACGAACACACTGACCGTCCCGGTGACGCAGACGACGTCTTTCTGGGTCCGTGCCGGAAATGGCACGTGCACCGTCGACAGCACGGTGGTCCTCGTCATCGCGGAGGTGTGCACGCCGCCCAGCGCCGCGATCAGTGCGCCCTCGTCGATCGGTCCGGCCGCGCAAGCCACCGCGACGGTTGCCGGAGAAGGCGATTACACCTGGACGATTCCGGATGGCAGCGCGACCATCGTCGCCGGCCAGCATTCGAAGACGGTGACCTTCCGCGCCTTCTGTTCCGGCCCCGTCACGCTCACCGTGAGTGTCACTGGCAGTTGTGGCGCGCCGGTGACGAATACCATCTCGGTTCCTGTCGTCGCGCCGTCATTGACAGTGAGCGCCTCCCCCTCGTCCATCGCAAAAGGGCAAAGCAGCACGTTGAACGTTGCCGTGGCGGGAGGGGGCGTCTGGCAGATCGCGTGGGCGGACGGCTATGTCCACAATACGTCGGCAGGCCAGGCGTCGCGTCCACCTGTGGCGCCGGCGCAAACGACCACGTATGCGGTCACTGCGCTCAATGGGTGCACCGGCTCCTACGGCTCCGCGGTGGTGACCGTCATTCCACCGGCGCCCGTGTCCCTCGCCGCGAACAGAATCGATACAGGGATCGTGCTGACGTGGGCGATGCCGGCTGGTGCCTCCGCGGACTCTTATGTGATCGAACGTTGCTCGGCCAACTGCACGAGCGCGGCCGCGGCGTGGTTGGCCATTGTGAGCACCGCGGCGAACGCCTATGTCGATCCAGGCGTGACGTCCGGGAAGGCCTACCTTTACCGCGTTTACGCCGTTCGCGGCGGCACAGCGTCGCTCGCGTCCACGCCGGACTTTGCGACGAACATCGCCTTCACGGATGACCCGGTCACGGGCGGGGTGACCACACTGAAGCTCGTGCATCTCAGCGAGCTGCGGACCGCGGTCAATGCGTTACGATGGGTTGCCGGCCTCGCGCCCGCCAGCTTCACAGACGGAATGACGAACGAGCTGCCGATTCGTGCGATTCACTTCGCGGAACTACGTGCCGCGGC
>DASPHZ010000096.1:0-83892 GCA_035629395.1 Thermoanaerobaculia bacterium | reverse complement strand
GAAAAGGCGCTCAAGGAACTGGCGTAAGAATCTCCCGGGTTCATGGCGGCGTTAAAATCGTCGCCATGAACCCGCGTATCGAGATCAACCCGCAGATTCAGCACGGGCGGCCGGTGATCAAGGGGACGAGAGTGCCGGTGGCAAGGCTCCTCGGCTGCATCCGCGAGCATATGACGATCGAGGAGACCGCGCAGGAGTATCGCGTTTCCGTCGAAGACGTCCTGGCCGCGCTCGAATTCGCATCCGAGTTGGTCGAGCAGGCGCAACAGCGACCGGTGCCGGCACACTAGCGTGCGGTTCCTGATCGACGCCGATCTGTCGCCGCGGCTGGCAGCCATCTTCGCCGAATATGGTCACGAGGCCATTCACGTCGACGACGAGGCGCATGGCAACGCGCCTGATGCGCTCATCGCCGCGCTGGCGCGGCGAACCCGCCGCTGCCTCATCACGGCCGATTTCGATTTCGCCAACGTAATCGAATACCCGCCGCGACTCTTCGCGGGCATCGTGGTTTTGACGCTGCCCTACGGCATGGGACCGTCGTACATCCGCCGGCTCGCGACTTACTTTCTCCAGCGCGTGCAGGAGTTCTCGCCTCTCGACGGCAAACTCCTGATCGTGGAGCTCGGCCGGATCCGCGTCCGCGAGTAGCTACGCCACCGGCAGCGAGGACGCTGCCGCATCAGCCGGCGCGGACGCCGGCGTTCCCCAGTTCGTGTGGGGTTTGCGGTTGAGGATGAGGTAGCGCCACACCAGCTCCCCGTAGCTCCGCGCCACGAGGCCGCGAGCCTCGTAAAACGGCATCAGCAGGCGCTGCAACCGCGGGAGGTTGTAGAACGGCACGCCCGGAAAGTAGTGATGCTCGAGGTGGTAGTTCGAGTAGAGGAAGACGTGGTCCCAGAACCACGAGCCCTTCACGAGCGTCGACCACTTCGCCGGATCGGCGGGATCGATGTCGTAGTGCTGGCCGAGGCGGTTCAACGCGAAGGCGATCGGAAAGACGAAGAACACCGGCACGACGTAAAGCTTGAACGCCACACCGAACCAGGCGGCGAGCGCGAGCAGGGAAAAGTGGAAGGCGATCGAGCCGAGGCGCTCGCCGGCGATGCGCTTCCGCAATGCGGGCTCGTACGAGGAAGTCTCGCGAGCCGCGGCGCGGAAGTAGATCGGGAAGAGCGCCGGCGTGAAGTAGAGGAACTTCAGCCACCGCGCGTTGATCTTCGGCGAAAGATAGTGCCGCTTCGGGTCCTCTTCGTCGGAGCCGAGTCCCGCGTGATGATCGAGATGCCAGCGCGTGAACTGTGACGACGAGATGCCGCTCGGAATCGCGTACAGCAATCCGAGGAGACGGTAGCGGGACTCGTCGGCCTCGCGGAGCACCGCGCGATGCACCACCTCGTGCAGCAGCACCGTGCAATTGAACACCGCGAATCCGGCCACGAACGCGAACGGCAGCCACGCATACCACGCGTCGAGCGACACGATCGCGACGGCCGACACCACGAGCGCGGCAAAGTTCGCGAACGCCACCAGCGCATGCAGCAGCGGCCGCTTCCGATGCAGCTCGCGCAGCGCCTCGACCGGAATCTCCCGGGCGAGATCGCGCTTGAGCTGCTGCGCATGGTCGGCGTAAAAAGTGGCCATCAGTCGCTATGTTGAATCGAATCTACACGATCGGCCATTCCACTCGCGTGCTCGAGGAATTTGTGGCTCTCCTGCGCGAGCACGGCGTCACGCGCCTGGCCGACGTCCGTCGCTTCCCCGGCTCCCGCCGCCACCCGCAGTTCTCCGGCGAGTCGATGCAGCGAACGCTGCCGGAGCACGGGATCGACTACGTCCACTTCGAAGCGCTCGGCGGCCGCCGCACGCCGCTGAAGAGCTCCCGCAACACCGCGCTGGAGAGCGACCAGTTCCGCGGCTACGCCGACCACATGGCGACCGCGGCCTTCCAGTCAGCGGTCGACACGCTCCTCGACGCCGACGTGCGCACCGCGGTGATGTGCGCGGAAGCGAACCCGCTCAACTGCCACCGCAACCTCCTTTCCGACGAGCTCACCCGCCGCAACGTCGAAGTCGTCCACATCCTCGGACGAGGCTCCTGGAAACGCCACGAACTGCATCGCCTGGCGAAAGTAACGGACGCCGCCGTCACCTACCCCGCGGAAGGCGGGCAGACGTCGCTGTTCAGGGGACGCGTATAATCCCGGTCTCAGCACGAGAGATCCAATGTCGAGTCCAGCAGTGGAGCTGTCTTCTGTCGCCCGGGACGTCGTCCTCGCGGTCGACGACAACGAGCAGAACCTGCAGTTGCTGGAGGAATACCTCTTCGACTGGGGCTACGACGTCGTCCTCGCCCGCGACGGCCGCGAAGCCGTCGAGCTCTACCCGCGCTGCAACCCGTCGATCATCGTCCTCGACGTGATGATGCCGGTCATGGACGGCTACGAAGCGTGCTCGATCATCAAGAGCTCGCCCGCCGGCCGCGCCATCCCCATCCTCATGCTGACCGCGCTCACCGGCGCCGACGACAAGATCCGCGCGCTCGAATCGGGCGCGGACGATTTCCTCAACAAGCCGATCAACCGCGAGGAGCTGCGCACGCGCATCCGCTCGCTGATCAAGATCCGCAACCTCCGCAAGGAGCTCGACTCGAGCGAGAACATCATCATGACGCTCACGAGCGCGCTCGAGTCGAAGGACCCGCGCACGAGCGGTCACGTGCACCGCGTCGCCGCGTACGCCGCGCACCTCTGCGACAAGCTCGGCATGTCGCCCGACGAGAAAGAGACCGTCATCAAAGGCGCGATGCTGCACGACGTCGGCATGATCGGCGTTCCCGATCACCTCCTGACGACGCTCCCCGTCGACGACGAAGAGCGTGGCCGCGTCGCCGACCACACCCGCATGGGCGCGTCGATCCTCGAGCCGATGATGACGTTCCGCTCGTTCGTCCCCATCGTGCGCTGGCATCACGAGCGTTGGGACGGCACCGGCTATCCGGACGGACTCAAAGACGACGAGATCCCGCTCGAAGCGCAGATCGTCGGCATCGCCAACCGCTTCGACGAGATCCATCACGAAGGCGGCCTCACCGAGCACGACGCGATGGCGCAGCTCGTCACCGAAGCGGAAGGCGGCGCGTTCAACGCGGAGCTGGTGAAGTTCTTCTCCTCCTCGCTCGACGAAGAGAACCCGAAGGCCGCCACGACGAAGCACATGCGCCCGCGTACGCGTCCGAAAGCGCGCGTGCTGTGCGTCGACGACAACCGCACGAACCGCGAACTGGTCGGCATGACGCTCGCCGAAGCGGAGATGGATCTTCTCGTTGCGAACACGGGACAGGAAGCGATCGACGTCCTCGAGCTCGAACCGGTCGACGTGGTCCTCCTCGACTCCGACGCGCTGCCCACGCTCAAAGCGTTGCGCGCGGATGCGCGGTGGGAGTTCCTCCCGGTCATCGTCCTGACGTCGCAGCGCAACAACGCCATGCGCCAGGAGGCGATCGTCGCCGGCGCGGACGACTTCATCAACTATCCGCTCAACCGGCTCGAGCTGGTCACGCGCATCCACTCGCTGCTGCGCATCAAAGAGTTCCACGCCGATCTCGAACAGACGCAGAACGTCATCTGCGCGCTCGCGCTCGCGCTCGAAGCGAAAGACCACTACACGCGCGGCCACTCGCAGCGCGTGGGCGATCTCGCGCGCACGTTCGCGCTGCACGTGGGCCTCAGTCACGACCAGGCCGAGCTCATTCGCACCGCCGGCCTGCTGCACGACATCGGCAAGATCGCGGTGCCGGAACGCCTGCTCAACAAACAGGGCCCCCTCACGCGCGACGAGTTCATGCGCGTCATCGATCATCCGGTCATCGGGGAAGAGATGGTCCGCCCGCTGAACACGCTCGCGTCGGTGCTGCAGCTCATCCGCCATCATCACGAGCGCTATGACGGCCGCGGTTATCCCGATGGCCTCAGCGGCAACACCATCCCGTACGAGGTGCGCCTGCTGTCGATCGTCGACGCGTACGACGCGCTGACCTCGCATCGCGCGTACCGTCCCGCGCCGCTCACGCACGAAGCGGCGATGGCCACGCTGCGCCGCGAAGCCGCGGGCGGCAAATGGGATCCGCAGATGGTCGAGCAGTTCGCGATCATGCTCGGCGAGGAATCGCCGCAGTGGGACGCGATCTCGCGGCCCGCGCCGATGTTGCGGCTCGCGTAGCGACTGTCCCGCTGTCAGTTGCCGGCGGTCTGCGATGCCGCGCCATCGGGGATGGACAACCGCGAACCGATCAGCGGCAACACGGCGTCCAGCGGCAACGCCTTCACATCCTTCACATCGGTGGCCTTGAACAGCGAGTTGTAAATCGCCTCCTCCGTCGCCTCGATCACGGCGAGGAAAATCGGCGAGATGTCGTCGTTTTTCACCAGCGCCGCCGCATTGCGCGTGGTGGAAAACGCGATCGCGTAATCGCCGCTCCCGTTCGTGCCCGCGGCCCCGGTGCGCGCGAGGCCCAGCATCGCCCGCGCTCCCATGCGCTCGAGGTTGCGCGCGTCGAGCGGCGCATCGGTGGCGATGACGATCATGATCGAGCCGTCCGCGGGCAACGCGAGCATCCAGTCCAGGAGCGCATCGGCCACACGCGGCACGTTCAGCGTCGACGTCAGAGCGAGCGGCGAGTCGATCTCCCCCAGCTCCACGATCTGCGTCGATCCCATCAGCTTCCCGAAGCCGTTGCCGACGAACACCGCCCCCGGCACTTTCTCGCGGAACAGGTTCCCGCCGTGCGGCAGGATCACCGTCACGCCCGTGCGCACGTTCTCGCCGCGCATGAGCGTCGTCTGCCCCACGCGCACGCCGGCAACGTCCGTGATCGCATTGAGCGGCCCGGGCGGAAGGATGCCCACGACCACGCCTGCTTCGCGCGCTCGCGGACGTTCCTGCGCGAGGGCGGCGACAGCGACAACCAGCAAGAATACGAGCCGTTTCATGGCCGTTATGATGCGCCAGTCCATGCGCTCCCTATTCGTCTCCCTTCTCCTCGCCACCCGTCTGTCCGCCGGCGACTGCCAGCCGGAGCTCAGCGACGGTCTGCGTTACGCGATCGGAGGCGAAGCACTCTCGCTCGTGGCATTCGACGCGAACGGCGACGCGAAACTCGACATCGTGGCGGCGGCAGCCGGGCGCACCCAGCTCGCGGTCCTCCACAACAACGGCACGACGTTTTCGAATGACACGGCGATCGAGCTCGGACAAACGGCCCTCGAGCTCTTCGTGCACGGCAACGAGATCGTCGCCGCCGGTCCGCAACACATCTCCGTCGTCAGCGGCGCGAATGGCGTGCGCACGACGACGCTCACCGGCACCTCGCTCGCGAAACCGATCGTCCTCGCCCAGCTCACCGGCGACGCCACGCCCGACATCGCCGCGATGACCACCGACGGAAACCTGCGCATCTTCCGCGGCAACGCCGACCGCACCTTCACGCTCGCCGGCTCGCAGTCGCTGCCCGCCAGCCCGTATCGCGAGATCGCGGCGGCCGAGGTGACGGGGGACGCTCATGGCGACGTGATCGTGGCCGACATCGCGGGCGCGTACATCCTTCCCGGCAACGGCGACGGCACGTTCGGCGCGAAGCGCGACCTCGTCGTCACCAATGGCAATGCGCGCTGGGCCGGCACCGCGGACCTCGACGGCGACAGCCGCGCCGACATCGTCATCGGCGGCCAGGGCATCGCGCGGCAGACGCTCCTCAGCTCGCGCAATTACCAGACCCCCGTCGCGCACGCGATCTACGCCTCCTGGGGTTTCGACGACCTCGACGGCGACGGCAAGCTCGACGCGTTCGGCGACGGCATCCTCTACAAAGGCGGCGGCGACGGCACGTTCACGGCCACAGCGCGCAGCACGATTTCACTGAACGACGGCATCTTCGCCGACTTCGACGGCGACGGGCGCAAGGACGTCGCTGGGGCGGCATGGATCGTCGACGGCGTGGTGATCCTCTCGAACAACGGCGATGGTACGTTCCGCGGCGGACGCCGCTACGCGATCGCCAGCACGATCGCGCGAAAGATCGTCACGGCCGATCTCAACCGCGACGGTTTCGACGACGTCGTCGTCTCCTCCGGCGCCTACACCACGATCCATCTCGGCACCGTGACGGGGGAGCTCGTGGAGAAGGAGCGCTTGTTCGACACGGGGCAGTCTACCGTCGCAGGAGATTTCACCGGTGACGGCATTCCCGACCTCTTCACCACCAAGCACGGCGTGCAGACCGGCAACGGCGATGGCACGTTCATCGGCGATCGCGACAAGCCGCAGCACGCCAGCGACGAGGACCTCGTGGCCGCTGACGTGAACGGCGACGGCAAGCTCGACGTCGTCGGCGCCAACCGGCAGAACCAGACCATCTCCATCCGCCTCGGCGACGGCAACCGCGATTTCGCGCTCACCGAGGTGCACGCGGGCGGGTATCCGGTAACGGTGAGGGTGGCGGACGTGAACGGCGACGCACGCCCCGACGTCATCGCTGCCGGCACCGAGGAAGATCAGCAGACGTACACGCTGCGCCTCCTCGTCCAGCGTCCCGACGGCACGTTCGAACCGTCCGTGATCATCCACCGCGACGGCAGCGTCTTCGCGCTCGCGGTCGCCGACTTCGACGCGAACGGCACCGCGGACCTCGTCGTGACCGACGGGTTCACGAATACGAGAAACAGCGCCCTCGTCGTGCTGCGCGGCCACGGCAACGGCACGTTCAGCGAATGGCAGCGCATGCCGCTCCTTTCGTTCAATCCCTCCTTCGGCACCGACGCCGGGATCACGACCGGTGACTTCAACGCCGATGGCCGCCTCGACATCGCGGCGGTCTTCGGCCTCGGCTGGGCGAACACGTTCGCGCAGAACGCCGCCGGCACGTTCGAAACGGCTTCGCAGCTCCTCTACCTGGGCAACTTCTTTTCGACCGCCGCGGGCGACGTCGACAACGACGGCGCGGACGATCTCGTCGCCGACGGCCTGCACGTGTTCGTCTCCTCGTGCCCGGCCGCGCGCACGACGCGCGTGGAGCTCACGATGCCGTCCTCCTCGAACGGCGGCGTCACGATGACCGCCGACGTCGCCGGTGCGACCGAAGGCCACGTGCGCTTCCTCGAAGGTGACGACGGGCACACCCTCGGCGTGGCCCCGGTCGTCAACGGCCGCGCGACACTCACGCTGTCGGAGCTTCCGAAACAGCGTTACTTCGTGCACGCGGTCTACTCGGGACACGACGCGCTGGCGCGATCGGTGTCGGACGTCGTGACGCACGACGTGATCGACATCTCCCCGAAACGCCGCGCCGTCCGGCACTGACGGGGCGCTTTGCTACACTCGCGCCCCCAAAGATGCTCCTGATCCAGGATCCCCTTCGCCAGACCGACCTGCCGCGCGGTTGCGTCGCCACGATCGGCAACTTCGACGGCATGCACGTCGGACATCAGAAGATCGTCCGCACGGTCGTCGAGCGCGCGCGTGAGCTCGGCCGCCCGTCCGCCGTCATCACGTTCCAGCCGCACCCGCTCTCCATCGTCGCCCCCGACCGCGTGCCGAAACAGATCCTCACCCTCGCGCAGAAAGAAGAACTGCTGCGCGAGATGGGCGTCGACGCGATGCTGGTCGTCCCCTTCTCCCACGAATTCTCGCGCTGGACGGCCGACCGCTTCATCGAAGAGTTCCTCGTCAGCGCGCTGCAGGTGCACGAGGTGCGCATCGGACGCGACTTCTGTTTCGGCGCCGGACGCGAAGGCAATCTCGCGCGTCTCACCGCCGCCGGCGAACGCCACAACTTCGCCGTCATGGGCGTCGACGACGTGAAGATCCGCGGCATCCGCGTCTCCAGCTCCATCGTCCGCGACGCCATCGCCAAAGGGGCGCTCCGCATCGTCGCCGAAGCTCTCGGCCGCACGTACTTTATCGACGGCCGCGTCGCCACGGGCCGCAGGCTCGGACGCAAGATGGGCTTCCCCACCGTCAACGTCGACTCCGCGAACGACCTCTTCCCCGCCGGCGGCGTGTTCGTCACCACCTGCCGATTCGAGAGCTTCTCCCGTTCGTTCGAGGGAGTGACGAACATCGGCGTACGGCCGACGCTTTACGAAAATTACGCGACCACGATCGAGAGCCACATCCTCGATTTCGACTCGAACGTCTACGGCGACACGGTCCGCCTCTACTTCCACATGCTCCTGCGCCGCGAGCAGCAGTTCCGTTCCGCGCTCGAGCTGACGAACCAGATCCGGCAGGACATCCAACGTTCGCGAAACTTCTTCCTGCGGCGTCCGCAGGCGGTCGTCGAGTAGCGTAAGATTCGCGCCGCTCCCGCAATGGCCGACCCCGTTCTCGCGCTCATCCTGATCGTCGCGTTTTTCGCCGTCGTCACGGCCGCGTCGTACTTCAAAACGCTCGACGGCGCGCTGTGGAGCGAGGCGCGGATCCCGATGATCGCCGGCGTGATCTCGGGAGTGCTGATCCGCTTCGCCACGTTCGTCCCGCCGTTCGTCGCGACCGGCATCGTGCTCACGCTGGCCGCGCTCTACATCCGCCTGACCGGCCGAGAGTCGGAGCCCGCCGACGGCATGGCCCTCGGCGCCCTCACCGGCGCCGCCGCGTCCGTGCCGCTCGTGCTCATCCCGCGCGGCGGCGAGCTGCTGCGCCTTTCCGAATGCATCCTCGCCGGTGCGGTCGCGGGCTACGGCATCACGTTCGGCCTCACGCAGGTGCGCGAGAAGTTCCGCCAGGCCATCGTCGACGCCGTCACGGCCGCTGCCGCGATCGGAGCCGCGTGGCTGGCCACGATCGCGGCGCAGCGATTCGCCGAGCGCGATATCGCCATCGGCGCGGCGGCCGTCGTGCCGCTGCTCCTCGTCATCGCCGTGTTCGCACAATGGCCGACCATCCGTGCCGAGCTGCGCGACGAAGCCGTCCTCGGCTTCATCGACGACGAAGACGTCCGCCGTACCGCCCACCCGCTCCGCCGCCTCGCCCGCGCCGGCTGGCACGACTCGGAGGCGCACCGCCAGTTCGTGCGCATCGCCACCAGGCTCGCCCTGCGCAAACGCCAGCAGCGAAGCCGCACGGAAGAGATCGCACGCCTCTACCAGCTCGAGGTGATCAAGCTGCGGATGGAACTGCAGGAGATGACGCGCATCGACCGCGCCATGCGCGTGCACGCGGAACGGGAGCAGATGGCGCGGTAGAATGCCGCCACGAATGAACCCTCGCGGAATCGCGCTCGGCATCACGCTCCTCCTCGCCGCCACCACCCTCGCCCAGCAGCCGAACTTTCAGTTCATCCCCGGCCCCAAACCGGGCGGCGGCGAGGTGAAGATCATGCCCGACGAGAAAACGGGTGAGATCGAGGCGCAAAGGGACGAATACGTCATCGTGCAGGGCGGCGTGACGATCGAGTACCAGGACATCAAGCTCCGCGCCGACAAGGTCACGTTCAACCAGAAGACGCACGACGTCGTCGCCGAAGGGCACGTCATCATCGACCAGGGCCCGACCCGCGTCACCGCCAACCAGGCCATCTACAACCTCGACTCGAAGACCGGCACGTTCTTCAACGCCACCGGCGCGATGGACCCGTCGATGTACTTTGCGGGCGATCGCATCGAGAAGGTCGACGACGACACCTACAAACTAACCAACGGCGTCTTCACCTCGTGCGACCTCGATCGTCCGTCGTGGTCGTTCCACGTCGGTGAAGCCGACATCACGCTCGACGACTACGCGCATTTGCGCGACCTCTCGTTCCGCGCGCGCAACTTTCCGATCTTCTGGTCGCCGCGCCTCATCTGGCCGACCAAGCGCGATCGCTCGCAAGGCTTCCTCATCCCCCGCGCCCGCTACTCCGACAAATTCGGCGCGCGCCTGCAGACCGGCTACTTCGTCCCGATGGGGGAGTCGGTCGACGCGACGATCTACGGCGACATCAGCTCGATGCAGTACTTCGGCGCCGGCCTCGAGCTGCGCTACGTCCCGAGCGAGAACGTGAAGATCGGCGACTTCCGCGGCCATCTCGTCAACAACGACGAGCGCAACGGCTTCGAGTGGAAGTACCAGTACCGCCACGCGCAGGAAAACCTCCCGGGCGGCTTCCGCGGCGTCGTCGACGTGCAGGACTACTCCGATCTCGAGTTCTTCCGCCAGTACGACGACGAGCCTGGACTGCACACGGCGTCGAACATCTACTCCTCCGCGTACCTCACGCGCAACAGCCCGAACTATTCGCTGAACATCCTCTCCGAGCGCCGCGACATCGAATTGCCGGACCGCCGCCTGCGCTCCGAGCAGTTGCCGTCGCTGCAGTTGCGCATGCTGCCGCGCCAGATCGCGGAGACGCCGTTCTACTTTTCGATGGAGTCCTCCGCCTCGCGCCTGCGCACCGGCGCGGTCATCGGCACCGAGCGCATCGTCGACGCGGACTACTTCCGCACCGACATCTTCCCCACCGTCTCCATGCGCCTGCGCACGCCGCAGTGGCTCTCCGTGAAGCCGCAGATCTCGGTGCGGCAGACGTGGTACTCCGCGAGCCGCGATCCGCTGACGAATACCGTCGACGACGAGGAATCGATCTCACGCTTCTACGCGCAGGGACTCGTGGAACTCGTCGGACCGTCGTTCTCGCGCGTCTTCAATCGCGCGGCCGGTGGCTTCAGCCGCTTCAAGCACGTCATCGAGCCGCGCTTCACGTACCTGCGCACCACCGACGTCGACGACCAGAACCGCATCCCGAGCTTCGACATCGTCGACACGCCGTCGCTGCCGCTCGTGCAGGACACCGTCACGTACCAGCTCACGCAGCGCATCATCGGCAAGGAAGTGGCGGGCGGCGGCAACGCGCGCGAGATCGCGTCGTTCAGCCTGCGCCAGAGCGTCGCCCTCTCCGATCCGTTCGAAAGCGAGAACGGCATCGTGACGGAGAACCATCGCTTCACGCCGCTCACCGCGAACCTGCGCTTCAATCCGTATCAGTCGATCACGCTCGACGCGAACGCGGCCTTCGGCAACGTCTCGCACCAGCTCGACCACGTCAGCCTCTCGGCGAACCTCGTCGGCACCGGACGCTTCGCGGACAAGTACCTCCACCTCACCTACTTTGCGGCGCTCGAACAGCCGGGCCGTCCCGACAGCGACTCGAGCCAGATGCGCATCAACACCGGCTCGTTCCTCGTCAAGGACCGCGTCCGCGCGGACGTGCAGCTCAACTTCGACGCCAAGACCGGCCGCTTCCTCGAGGAGCGCTATCTGACCGGCTGGACGGGCTCGTGCTATGGTGTCGCGCTCGAATGGCGCCGCTACATGGTCTTCGGCGTCGAGGAAGAGAGAATCTCCAGCTACAACATCGCCGTGACGCTGAAGAACGTCGGCACCATCGACCTCCGCTAGCCGTCCGAACTGACTTATGAACGCACGCGCCACCCTCAAGATGAAGGGCCTCATCCTGTCCGGAGGAAAAGGGACGAGGATGCGCCCGCTGACGTACACGTCGGCCAAGCAGCTCATCCCCGTCGCGAACAAGCCCGTGCTCGCGTACGGCATCGAAGCCATCGTCGCCGCGGGCATCGAAGACATCGCCATCATCGTCTCGCCGGAAACGGGACGCGAGATCCGCGACTGCATCGGTGACGGCTCGCGCTACGCCGCGAACATCACGTACATCGAGCAGGACGCACCGCGCGGACTCGCGCACGCCGTCCTCACCGCCGAGCCGTTCCTCCAGGATTCTCCCTTCGTCATGTACCTCGGCGACAACCTCCTCCAGCACGGCATCACGCCGCTCGTCGAGGAGTACCGCTCCATCGACTGCAACAGCGAGATCCTGCTGACCAAGGTGCCGAATCCTTCGCAGTTCGGCGTCGCCGAGCTCGACGCGGACGGACGCGTTTTGCGTCTGACGGAAAAGCCGCCCGAGCCGAAATCCGACCTCGCCCTCGTCGGCGTCTACATGTTCGACAGGCACATCTTCGAGGCCGCGAAAGCGATCCAGCCTTCGCGGCGCGGAGAGCTCGAGATCACGGACGCCATCCAGTGGCTCCTCGACAACGGCTACAGCGTCCATCCGCACATCGTCAAAGGATGGTGGAAGGACACGGGGAAGATCGAGGACATGCTCGAAGCCAATCGCACCGTGCTCGACACGTTCGAGCGCGATCTGCGCGGCAGCGTCACCGGCGAGAGTCAGGTCGAGGGCAAGGTCGTGATCGAGGAAGGGGCGGAGATCATCGACTCGGTCGTGCGCGGTCCGGTGATCATCGGCCGCGGCGCGCGCGTCACGCACGCGTACGTCGGCCCGTACACGTCGATCGGCAACGGCTGCAAGCTCGAATACTGCGAGCTCGAAAATTCGATCGTGCTCGAGAACTCCGCGATCACGAACGTGGCCGGGCGCATCGAGGCGAGCCTCATCGGCAAGAACGTGAAGATCGGACGCACGAGCCGCAAACCGGCCGCGTACCGCTTCATGGTCGGGGACAATTCCGAGGTCGGGATCACGTAGTGGCCCGCCGCGCGCTTGCCGCCGCAGCCGTGCTGCTCTGTCTCGCGGCGTGCCGCCGCAACGAGCAGGAGCGCGCGATCCGTGACGCCGCGCTGAAGGCGTATCTCGCCGAGATGCGCGCCGGCATCAAGACTTTTCACCAGGAGCACGGGCGCTACCCGCATTCGCTCGAAGAGCTGGTGCCGAAGCATCTGCGCCGCATCCCCGTCGACCCGGTGACGAACTCCCACGACACCTGGCGCCTGACCACCGAGGAAGTCGTGCCGCAGAACGCCGACTTCACGACGGCCGCGGCGAAGACGCAGACGTTCGTCCTCGACGTCCACAGCGGCGCGGGCGCGCCGTACTCGAGCTGGTAACCGATGCCGAACGTCTACACGTTCAAGGATTTCGAGGGGAGCAGCCACCGCATCCTCCTCGACATGATCCGCCGTCACGCGCGACCGGGCGGCCGTCTCCTCGACCTCGGCGCGGCCGGCGGCGAGCTCGGGTCGTCGCTCACCGATCACTTCTCGCAGCGCATCGGCTTCGAATACAACGTCGACTGCGTCGGCGAGTTGTGCGGCCGTTTCGATCAGGTGGTGGTCGCGGATCTCGAAACGCTGAAGGCGTTGCCGAAGGACGTCGACGCGATCGTGCTCGCGGACGTGCTCGAACACCTGCGCAGCCCCGCGACCGCGCTCGCACTCGTCCGCAAATCGCTGCACGATGAGGGACGCGTGTTCATCTCCGTCCCGAACATCGCCAACATCACCGTGCGGCTGGGACTCCTCTTCGGCATCTTCGAGTACCGCGACCGCGGCATCCTCGATCACACGCACCTGCGCTTCTACACGAAGCGCACGATCCGCCGCGAAGTCGAGCGCGCGGGCTTTCGCATTCTCGAAATCGGCGGCTCATCGGTCCCGATCCGCCTGATCCTCGGCCGCTTCACGCCCGAGCTCCTCCTGCGCATCGGCGAAAAACTGCTGACGGGCCTCACGCGCCTGTGGCGCGGCCTCTTCGCCTACCAGATCATCCTCGTCGCCGAAAAGCGGAACGCCGGCTGATCCGGCAGCGCCCCCCGCTGCCGGTCACGCGGAGCGGGCGCGGCGAAACGCGAGCATTCCCAGCGCGAGAAGGACGCCCAACGCCGCGATCCACCACCACCCGCGCGCGATGCGCCGCGTGTAGACCACTTCGTGCTTTCCCGCCGGCACCTGCACGCCCGCGAACAACAGGTCCGTCCTGATCGCACGCGCTTCGCGTCCGTCGATCGTCACGCGCAACTCCGGCGTGAGCTTCTCCGACGAAGCGAGAAAGAACGGTGCATCGGATTCGGTGATCACGCGCTGCTCATCCGGCGCGTAGCGCGCGAGCGTCACACGCGCCTTCGCCGTCCCCAGCGGCGGCAGTGGTTCGTCGATGACGGCTTCCTTTTCAAAATCCACGTCGCGCGCCGCGAGAAACGCATCCGCATCGAGCCTGCGCAGCTTCGACACCGCGCGGAAGCGCGGCAGTTCGGACAGATTGCGAAACAGGCGGCCGTCGGGCAATTCGCGATCGAAGATGACCGGAATCGTGACGCGTCCCCAGTAGAAATTCTTCCCCTCCCCTTCCGAGAAAAACCCGCGCACCCCATTAGCGCGCACGCGCAGCGTCACGGTTTCGCCGAGGCGCGCGTACGGCCGCAGCGGCACGTACAGCTTGTTCATCACATCCGCGTCCGCCTGCGTGAACGCGCGCGACCACACCGCGCGGCCGTTCTCGAGCAGCGTCACTTCGAGGCGGCCTTTCCCCTCTTCGATGTCCGTCGGCAATTCGATGGCCCAGAACGGTTCGACGTCGACCGGAATCACGCGCTCGAACGTCTGTCCCGATCGGAACGGCAACGCCGCACCCATCTCGCGCACGCCTGGCTTCGTCGCGCTGAAGATCGACCATTTGACGATGTCGATGACGTTGTGCTCGACATACCAGCGGATGCCGAGGAGGCCGGCCAGCGGATCGGTGAAATTGAATTTGATGCTGTTGAACGTGATCACCGTCGACGAACCGCTCCACGACGTTGGATCGAGCCGCACCAGCATGCGCCGGTAGTCGTATTCGGAGCTGAAGTGACTGCGCACGTCTTCGAGGCGCAACAGCTCCGAGGAGTTCGGCCAGAGGTAATCGAAGAACGGCGCGATCCGGAACGGCCCCTGCTCGCGCTGCAGCAATGCGATCGTCGGCGTGACCGGCACCTTCGTGTGCCGCGGCTCGAGGTACGGATAGAAGCGCCCCGCGACGAGCGCGAGATCGAACGCGATCAGCGCCGCGAGCGCGTACGCGACCGGCGGCCATCGCAGGCGACGCACGCCCGCCGCGGCGAGATAGCCGATCGGCAGCGGCAGCAGCAGTGCGACGCGCGCCAATGCGGAGAACTTGAATCCCGGCAGGCTGGCGAGGAACGGCGCGAATCCGAAGATCGCCGCCAGCACCACCGCCGCCCACGCCAGCCAGTACCAGCGCGTGCGTGCGCGCCGCTCGAGCAAGCCGAGCAAGGCGAGCGGCAGTGTGAGCAATCCGAGGTAGATGCAGGTCTCGGTGTAGTTGTTGAGCGGACCGAGTTGCGGATCGCCTTTCCAGTTCTTGAACGCGGGATTGCCGAGGCGGTCGGGATTCACGAACGCTTCGAGATGCTCGACGGGATAAACGAAAGGGACGGAGCGGCGCGATTCGAGATAGCCGGAGCGCTTCAGGAACTGCACGAACGGCACGAGCGACGGCACGGCGATCATGATCGCGATCGCCACCGCCACACCGTCGCGCAACAGCCCACGCCACGCGCGCGGACGCAGGAGCGCGTACAGCGCGACGATCCACGCGCCATACGCCATCGCCGCCGGAAATCCCGACAGCGCGTACGCGAGCGCGATCGGGATCACGAGCGCCGGCGGGTTGCGCTTGCCGTTCATCGAGCGCCGCACGAGCCACAGCAGCGCGGGATAGAGCGCGGTCGCGTTCGTGATCTGCCACAGCCACCGCACCGCGTACATGCCCGCGCCCGCGACGACGATCGCGCCGGCCGCGGCGCCGCGTCGTCCGAGCCGCTCTTCACGCAGCCACAGATACGCGAACAGAAACGACAGATTCAGTTTGAGGAAGAGGATCGCCGTATAGATCCACGCCTCGGGGATCACCAGCGCGGGCAACAGAATGAACGGCGAGAGCATCGCCGACGCCGACGAGCCGAAGCCGGGGATGCCCGAGCCGATGTACGGATTCCAGTGGAACGTGCGCCAGTCGTCGCGCACGAGCGTCATCAACGTAAAGTACGACGTCGGCGGATCGTTCACCGTCGAGTTCTGCGTCTGCACGAGCTCCGTCGGACGCACGGTCGACCATGGGTAATAGTTGTAGAAGACGTCGTTCGGCGAGACCACCCGTCCCATGAACGCCGTCGGGAAGAAGAGCACGAAGTTGTAGATCGCGAGCGCGATGAGAGCGGCGCGATGTTTCCGGAGCATGCGCAAAGCGAGCGAAGTGTATCGCGCGCTCAGACCGGCGCTGCCGCGCGGATGAGTGCCGCAAGCGCCACGAGCAGGAACGCGAACTCGGCGAAGACGCGCCAGTCGCTGCGCTCCTCGCCGCGCTGAAACACACGCCACGCGAAGGCGAGTCCGAGGAGGACCAGCAGACCTTCGCGCGTGACGACCCACAATGCGACGACGGTGATCGCCAGCAGGATGCGCTGCAGGCGCGAGAGCGCGTTCGCACCGCGTCCGCCGTCGAGCTGCCATACCGGCAGGAGGTTGAAGAGGTTGATCCAGGCACCGGTGTGCGCGATCGCGAGCCAGAACTTCATCCCCGTCGCCGCGTGCACGCCCATGCTCACCACCGCGGCGCCGAGTCCCCACCACGGCCCCGCCAGTCCGACGCGCGCGTCTTCACGCGGTCCCGCGGGCTTCTCCTGCATGCGTACGAACGCGCCGAGTCCCGGCACGAACATCGGCGCGGTGGCCTTGATGCCGAGCTTGCGCAGCGCGGCGACGTGTCCCATCTCGTGCACGTAAATCGAGCCGACGAGACCGAGGGCGAACTTCCACCCCCAGGCCGTCCAGTACAGCGCGAAGGACGCGAGCATCGTGAAGAGCGTCGTCCCTTTCGTGAGACCGAGCACGAGCAGCTTGGCCTTGCTCAGGACTCCGACGAAGAGAAACTTCAGCTTCCAGAGCAACAGGCCCGCGGCGCCGAGGGGTGCGAGGATCTTCGCCCAGTGCGAGCCTTCCTTCGGACCGCCGGCGATCTGCGCTTTCTCGATGCGGCTGCTGAGCGCATCCACGCGTGCCGCGATCACCGCATGCTGCCGCGCGCTCGCGGGCAACAGCGTGAGCGCCTCGCGCCACGCTGCGACTTCGCCCGCCACATCGCCGCCATCGACCGCCTGCTGCGCCTGTGCGCGCAGCTCCGAAAGACGCTCCGCGTACACGAGACGCTGGCAGCGCGGGCAGGCGAGAAAGCCATGCGCGAGCTCCGTCCCGCATCCCGTACAGGCATGCGCCGCCGCGAGAGGTGCAACCGACATCAGCCCGTTTCACCCACGCGGTACGGCCCCGTGATGTCGTTCCCCGTCGCCTTCGTGATCTTCCACGCTTCGAAGAGACCGAAGAGGATGATCAGGATGCCGATGATGTTCTCGAATCCGCCGAGAAACGGCGCGGCGAGGAGGATGCCGCCGAGGAGCGCCAGGCCCGCCACGATCTCGCCGCCGGTCGGCGCGGTCACGGCCGCCGCCTGATTCACCTTCGGCGCATCCGCAGCGTTGGGCGCGGCCGCGGGTGCTTTCGCGGTCTCGGCTTCCTGTTCCTGCACGCTCTCTTCGAATCCCTGAAAAACGTACGGCACGTAGGTCGCTACGATGGCGAGATACGTCAGCGCGACGGCGAGCACCTGATAGCGCCAACCGCCGCGGTTCGCGGAGCCCCACAGCACGGCCTTGCCGATGGCCCAGCCGAGGACGATGGCGACGAGACCGAATTCATACCCGGTGGCTTCGCGGATGCCGTAATAGACCGCGGCGCCGGCGACGGCGACACCGGCTCCCGCGCCGAGTGCCTTCACCATGCGTCCCGCACGCGAGCCCTCCGGCGCGGCTGTGCCGGCGTAATAGCAGGTCTCGCAGATGGTCGCGGTGGCCGCGGAGTAGTAGACGGAATGAATGGCGCTGGAGCAATGCACGCACGCCAGCGCGGGCGTGGCAGCGGCCTCCGTTTCGGCGCGCTCGAACTGCAACGACGACAATGGCGTGTCGCTCATGAGAACCTTCCTATTGGGGGTTTTGGACGGGCGGTAGTGTAGCAGGTTCGCCGTTATAGACTCCGCGCCGCGATGCGCAAGACACTCCTCATCGCCGCCGACGTCGACGCCTCGTTACGCGAGCGCGCGCTCGAAGACGGTCGCTTCGACGTCACGCAGACTCCCGTACGCACGGAAGACGAGCTGGCCGCGATCGTCGGGGACGCGCAGGTGCTCGTCACGCGCGCGTACAACAAAGTCACCCGCCGCGTGATCGCGTCCGCGCCGCGTCTCGAGTTGATCGCGCAGGCCACGAGCGGCATCGACAACATCGACGCGCAAGCCGCACGCGAGCGCGGCATCCGCATCCTCAACATGCCCGGCATCAACGCCAACGCCGTCGCCGAGCTGGTTCTCGGCAATATGATCGCGCTGACGCGCACGATTCCGTTCTACACGCGGGAAGTGGTGCGTGGCACGTGGCCCCGCGAGGACTGCGCCACGCGTCACGAGCTCCGTCATTTCTCCCTCGGCATCCTCGGCCTGGGACAGGTCGGCCGGATCGTGGCGCGTCTCGCCTCCGCATTCGGCATGCAGGTGCGCGCGTACGATCCGTACATCACCGATTTCCCGAACGCCACACGGGTGCCTTCACTCGCCGAGCTACTCGCGACCGCGGACATCCTCACCGTGCACGTGCCGCTCACCGAGGAGACGCATCGCATGATCGGCGCGCGGGAAATTGCGGCCATGCCCCGCGGCGCGTATCTCGTCAATGCTTCGCGCGGCGAGGTCGTCGACCAGAGCGCGGCATTGACGGCACTCGCGGACGGCCAGCTCTCCGGACTCGCACTCGACGTCTTCGATCCCGAACCGCCGCGCACGATCTTTCCCGACGACCCGCGCCTCATCCTCACGCCGCACGTCGGCGGCTGCACGCACGAGGTCAAAAGCGCGGCAGGGGCGAAACTCTTCGAACAGATTCGCACGTTCTACGCGTGACGTCCGGCGCGCATGCGCGTCCTATTGGCAATGCGTGATTCCGCCATTGCCATTGCGATCGCCGCACTCGCCGCCGTTTCCGGATGGACGCTGCGGGGCGCGCGAACCGTTCCGGCACCTCCGCCTGCCGCGGCCGTTGTACCAGCGCCTGCAACACCATCGACCGTACCCGAACCCGAGCTGACCGTTATGGCGTTCGACGCGCCGGCGGTCAACACGAACAGCAGACGCAATGCCTTCGCGTATGTGACGCATGCGGCGCCTGTCATTGCGCCTGTCGTTGCAGTGAGCCCTCCGGCACCGGTCGTCGCGGCCGCTCCGCCGCCCATCACCGTCGCGCCTCCCGCTCCCGCCACGCCGTCCGTCCCGCAATTTCGTTATCGCTATATCGGGCGTTTCGGACCGCGACATCGCTCGATTGCGGCCCTGACGCGCGACGGTGACGTCATTACAGCGCGCACCGGCGCGACGTTCGACGGAGGCTTCGTCCTGCGCGCCATCCACAATGACGCGCTCGAGGTGGAAACGGCGGCAGGCACGTCGCTGCGCGTCCCTATGGAACGCTGACCGCGACGAAGGGCTCCACGCGTGAGGATCTCGGATGGCCCGGTGATCTCCGCGCGCCAGCCGTCGACGCGATTGAGGATGTGTGCGGCCACGAGCTCGCGCGTCGGCCAGTTCGGCCGCTGGAAGTTTTCTTCCAAGTTGTTTGATGGTCTGCTCGTATCCCGCCAGCCCGCCGCGGTCGTGGTAGAACTCGAGCGACGGGTCGAACATCGCGGGCGAAGGTTTAACCGCGCTGCAGCGGAAACAGCGTCAGGAATCGCTTGACGACGTTCCGGTCGCCCGCGAGCTTCACATCGCCTTTGCTCGTCGCGTCGTTGAGCTTGCGTCCGCCGTAGACGACCTCGACGAGCGCATTCGCATCCGCTTCGATGACGGCATCCGGCTCCTGCGCCTCGCCGCGCACGAGCTCGAGCTTCCCCTTCGCGACTTTCGCCCGGAAGCGATCCTCCCCGATCCGAAGCTCCACGGTCGCCGCAAAATCGCCCGCCGCGTCGCCGCTGAACATCGTCCGCAGCGACAGCGCCACCGCGTCGACGCTCAGCGGGTAACCCTGCAGCAGACGCGGCGACCGGGCGCCCCAGCGGCCGAGGGCCATGATCACCTGCTCGAGCTCGAGCCCGCGGTCGGTGAGCTCGTAGACCCACGCCGCCGCCGGCGGCGGCAATTTGCGGCGGCGCAGGAGACCCGACTCCTCGAGCTCTTCGAGCCGCTGGGTCAGCACGTTCGGGCTGATGCCCGGCAAACCCGCGCGCAGGTCGGTGAAGCGCTTCGGGCCGAGGATCAGCTCGCGGACGACGAGGATCGCCCATCGTTCGCCGATCAGATCGAGGGCGTGTGCCGTCGCGCAACCGTCTTCATAAGTCCGCTTGCCCGTCATGTGTCGTACGATACCACAACTTAATAGTTGTTTTTTAGGACTTTGTAGTGCACCATTGCAATCAACACGACGGAACGAAAGGAAACGACATGCCCCAGTTCACCGCGTATCTCTCTTTCGACGGCACCTGCGCCGACGCCATGCGCTTCTACGAGAAGGCGCTGGGCGGCAGGCTCGAGGCGCTGCTCACCAACGGCCAGACGCCCGCGGCCGGCGAGCTCCCGCCGGGCAATGAGGACCGCATCATGCACGCGTACCTCGTCTTCGACGGCGGCGTGCTCATGGCCGGCGACTCGGTCGTCGGCTGGCCGCACGAAAAGATGCAGGGCTTCAACCTGACGATCTCCTACGAAAAGACGGACGACGCGAAGCGCGTGTTCGAGTCGCTCAGCGACGGCGGTCAGGTGAAGATGGAGTGGCAGAAGACCTTCTGGGCGGAAGGCTTCGGTATGCTCACGGATCGTTTCGGCACGCCATGGATCGTCAACGGCGCATCCATGAATCTGCAGATGGAAGGAAACTGAATCATGCGAGTGATGGTCATCGTGAAAGCAACAGAGGACTCCGAGAACGGCGTGATGCCGGACGCCAACCTGCTCACGGAGATGGGCCGATACAACGAGGAGCTCGTCAACGCCGGAATCATGCAGGCCGGCGAGGGGCTGCATCCGACGTCGAAGGGTGTGCGCGTGCATTTTGCCGGCACCTCGCGCACGGTCGTCAACGGCCCGTTCCCGAACGTCACCGACCAGATCGCCGGCTTCTGGCTGTGGAAGGTGCAGTCGATGGACGAAGCGATCGCGTGGGTGAAGCGCTGCCCGAATCCGATGCTCGGCGAGTCGGACATCGAGATCCGCCCGATCTTCGAGGCCGAGGATTTCGGCGATGCGATGACGCCGGAAGTGCTCGAACAGGAAGAGCGCATGCGCGCGAAGCTCGAATCGCAGCAGTGAGATGAACGTGTGGGCCTCCGCCAGGGAGGCCCATCGTTTTCCGACCGGCGATCCCGCGTGCTGCGTCCGTTCCGCTCGTGCGATACGCTGACGCGCACCCATGCTCCGTCTGCTTCGCGTTGCCGCACCGCTGGTCGTGGTCGTCGTCGCGTACGTCGGGTTTGCCACGCACCGCGACTTCGTCTTCCCGCCGCCGCTCGCCGAGCCGCGCGGCTGGGACGATCCGGGAGCGGGGTATTACGCGGAGCTGGCCGAGGGATTCCGGCGGGGAACACTGTCGATGGCCATTGCACCCGATCCGCGCATGGCCACGCTGGAAAATCCGTACGACTACGGCCAGCGCGACGCGGCGAAAATCTCGTATTTGTGGGACGCGAGCTGGTATCGCGGCGAGTATCACCTCTACTTCACGCCACTGCCGGCGATCCTCTTCTATCTCCCCTTCCGCATCGCGACCGGCGCGTACCCGCACGACACCATGGCGGCGGTGTTCTTCAGCGCCTGGGCCTTCCTCGCCGCGGCGCTTTTCTTCCTCCGCGCGTTTCCCGCGGCCGGCTGGTTCCCGCGCCTCGTGTGGATCCTCTTTCTCGGCCTCGCGAACCTCATCGCCTTCAACCTGCCGGCTGCGCGTGTATACGAGGTGGCCATCATGGCGGGAATGGCGTTCAGCGCGACGTGGGCCTACGCGCTGCTGCGTTTCGAGGAACGGCGCTCTCTGTTCTGGACCGCGTCGATCGGCTTCTGGCTGGGACTGGCCGTCGTCACGCGGCCGAACCTGGCCGTGCTCCTCCTCCCGTCCGTGCTGATCCTCTTCGCACGGCGCCAATGGTCGACCGTCGTCGCGGCGCTCGCACCATTCCTCCTCGTCCTGGGCGCGAACGCGGCGTACAACCACGCCCGCTTCGGCAATCCGCTGGAGACGGGCATCACGTACCAGCTCAATTACATCGCCATGCAGGGGCAGCCTCGCTGCAGCATCGCCAACTGCGCCGAAGCCGCGCGTTTCGCAAACAACGCGCTGCAGTACACCTTCCTCCCGCCGCACCTCTCGCCGAAGTTTCCGCACGTCACCGCGCCCGCCGCGTGGATGGACCGCGCCACCTCCTGGCCCGGCGATTTCGAAGAGCTCGTGGGCGTGATCCCGCTGGTCCCCCTCGCCGCCCTCGCGCCGTTCGCCATGCTGTTCCTGCAGCCGCTGCCCCGCCCCGCCGCCGCCACCCTCGCCGGCGCCTGGCTGGTCCTGTTCGGCCTCGCGACCTGCTGGTGGCTGGTCTCCCGCTACACGCTCGACTTCGCTCTACTGATGACCCTCGGCACCGCCACCATTCTCGAGAGCGCCCTGCAACGCATCGGCGCCTCCGGCGCACGCGTCGCGGCGCTCCGCGTGGCCGTCTTCGCGCTGGCGGTGTACTCGATCGTACTGGGGTGGGGGCTGGGCGTGGGCGGGAGGGATGGGGGCGTGGGATAGCAGTCGCGCGCGCCCGATGCGCGCGACGCGGATGCCCCTGGCGCAGGCTCACGATCCGGCCGCCGTTCCAATCCCATCGCGAGCCGCCGACGCGACGAGATGGTCCACACGCCGCGAGCCATTGCCGATCCACCCTCCCTTCTTTAAACTCGCCGCTCAAGTGACCCCGTCCGAGATCCTCGACAAATGGCGCGAATCTTCCGGTGCCGAGCGGTCGAATGCGCAGGCATTTCTCATCGACGTTTGCCGCGCGCTCGACGTCGATCCGCCGAATCCCGCCACGAGTGATCCCGAACGCGACGACTACGTCTTCGAGAAACCGGTCGCCATTCCGCACGACGGCCGCAAAGTGACGATCGGGCGCATCGACCTCTACAAGCGCGGTCACTTCGTGCTCGAGGCCAAGCAGGGCTCCCATGAAGGGTCGCGCCGCATCGGCGTCGCCGACCGCAATACGCCGCGCTGGCAGATCGCCATGCAGGACGCGTTCGGCCAGGCGCTCAAATACGCGCGTCACGTCGACGACCACTCGCCGTTCGTCGTGGTGACGGACGTCGGCTACTGCTTCGACCTCTACTCGTCGTTCGACGGCACGCGCAATTACCGGCCCTTCCCGGACGCGAGGAGCTCGCGGTTGTTTCTGTCGACGCTCATTGCGGAAACTACTAATAAGAGCGAGGACGCACGAGTCGGCGCAGGTGGCACGGGAGCCGGTACACCGACCGACCGACCGACCGACTCATAACTCGTGCCAATTCTTACGTTTACGACACGCTCCGCAATCTTTTTCTCGACCCTCACTCCCTCGACCCTTCCCGTCGCGCCGCACGCGTCACCCGTGAGGTAGCCGCGCAGGTCGCCGACGTCGCCCGGCAGCTCGAAGCCGCCGGGCACGATCCCGAGCGCGTGGCGAAGTTCCTCATGCGCTGCCTCTTCACCATGTTCGCCGAAGACGTGCGGCTTCTCCGCGAGCGCATTTTCAGCAACGCCTTCGACCGCTGGCTGGAGAACCCGGAAGTCTTTCCCTCTGAGGTCGAGGACCTCTGGACGAAGATGAACGAGGGCGGCACCCTCTGGGGCGGCGGGAGGATCTGGCGCTTCAACGGCGGCCTCTTCGCCGACCCGCTCGCGCTGCCGCTCGACCGCCAGCAGTTGCGCACCCTCCAGCGCGCCGCCGAAAGCGACTGGGCCGAGGTCGAGCCGGCAATTTTCGGCACGCTGCTCGAGCGCGCGCTCGATCCCAACGAGCGTCACCGCCTCGGCGCGCATTACACGCCCCGCGCATACGTCGAACGCCTCGTGCGCCCCACGATCGAAGAGCCGCTCCGCGCCGAATGGGAAACGGTACGCGCCACAGTGCGCGTCCTCCTCGGCTCCCCCGACGCCGATGCGAACCGCAAGACCATGGCCGAGGCGCGGGCACAGGTAGCGCACTTTCTCGAGCGCCTGACGCAGGTCCGCATCCTCGATCCCGCATGCGGCACCGGCAACTTCCTCTATGTCTCTCTCGATGTGCTCAAGCGCCTCGAAAACGAAGCGCTCGAACTGTACGAGCAGCTCGGCGGCGCGAAGCTCACCCACTACGGACGCCTCGTCTCCCCCCAGCAGTTCCTCGGCATCGAGATCAAGCGCTGGGCCAAAGAGATCGCGGAGCTCGTCCTCTGGATCGGCTACCTGCAATGGCAGGTCCGCACAAAAGGATTCGAGCATCCCGACGAACCGATCCTCCGCGACTACCACAACATCGAATGCCGGGATGCACTGCTGGCGTATGACGAAAAAGTGCCGCTGATCGACGAGGAGGGCAATCCCGTCACACGTTGGGACGGCGTGACGATGAAGACGCATGCCGTCACTGGCGAGGACGTGCCCGATGAGACAGCGCGTATGGTCGTGTATCAGTATGTGAATGCGCGGAAGGCGGAGTGGCCCGAGGCGGAGTTCATTGTGGGGAATCCCCCGTTCATCGGTAATAAAAGGATGCGGGCGATCCTGGGAGACGAGTATGTCGACGCACTCCGCCACGTAAACAGCCAGACGCCAGACTCCGTCGATTACGTCATGTATTGGTGGGAGGAGGCCGCAGAACGTGTTCGCGGAGGGCACGCACAACGGTTTGGACTCATCACAACGAACAGCATTACGCAGTTCTATAACAGACGAGTGGTCGCACGATTCTTGGCGAACGGGGGAACCCTCGCCTTTGCGATCTCCGACCATCCCTGGGCCGAGGACGCTGACGGCGCCGCGGTTCGCGTGGCGATGACGTCCGGAGCATTCACGCTGCTGGGTTCAGAAGGGACCCTCGGCGAAGTGTGCTCCGAATGGTCCGACGCAGGGTCGGGCGAGGTGGCAGTCGAACTCCGAACGCAGCGTGGCAGAATCAACGAATCCCTCAGCGTTGGTCCACAAGTCACCGCCGCGACTCGTTTGCGATCGAACTCCGGAATCTGTTTTCAAGGCGTGAAACTTGTTGGCGACGGCTTCCTTGTCCGTCAAAACGAATTCCATACGCCTGGTACTACGGTCATCAAGCCATACATCAGCAACAGAGATCTCGTTCAGAAGGCCCGTCATCTTTGGGTGATCGACTTTGCTGGTCTCTCCGAGACCGAAGCGAGAGACACTGCCCCCGCTGCCTATCAGCGCGTTTACGATACGGTTCGCCCACTTCGTATCAGCAACCGCGACCCACAAAGACGCACGAAATGGTGGCTATTCGGAAGATCCAACGATGCGATGCGCCGCGCCGTCAGAGGACTCCGTCGCTTCATCGTCACTCCTGAAGTAGCAAAGCATCGTCCATTCGCATTTGTCGCAGCCGGCACAATCCCGGACGCGAGCTTGTATGTGGTTGCATCGCAAGACGCGTATGTCCTCGCGCTGTTGTCGAGTCGTGCGCACGCGGTTTGGTGCGCGGCGGCTGGCGCAACACTCGAGGATCGGCCGCGTTATCAAAATGGCCCGTGCTTCGAACCGTTTCCCTTCCCTGAAGCGCGGCTTGCGTACGAACGTACGGTGCGACAGATCGGAGAAGACGTCGACGCCCACCGAAAGCGTCAACAGGAACTTCATCGCGACCTCACGATCACCGCCATGTACAACGTCCTCGAAAAGCTCCGCGCCGGCGAGCCGCTCACCGCAAAAGAAAGACTCATCCACGACCAGGGCCTCGTCTCCGTCCTCAAACAACTCCACGACGATCTCGACGCCGCGGTCTTCGACGCTTACGGCTGGCCGCACGACCTTACCGACGAGGAGATCCTCGAACGGCTCGTCACCCTGAACGCGGAGCGTGCCGAGGAAGAGCGGCGCGGCGTCATCCGCTGGCTCCGGCCCGAGTATCAGAACCCCGCCGGCGCGACCGCCGTGCAAGCGTCCGCGGAGCTCGACACCGGCCTGCCTGCCGCGGCTGGCGTGGCCGACAAACAGATTCGCCCGTGGCCGAAAGAGCTGCCGGCGCAGATCACGGCCGTGCGCGGCGTCGTGACGGCAAACGCCGGCGAGAGCTGGAGTGCCGAGCGCGCCGCCCGCCTGTTCAAAGGCGCCAAACGCGCGCAGGTCGAGGTCGTATTGGAATCCCTCTCCGCCCTCGGACTCCTCGTCGCATTCGGCGAACCGGCGAGCCGCCAATGGATGGCCGTCCCCGCCGCGTCGTGACGTTCCGGCCATGACTGGCCTGATGCGGCAGTAGACGCTACCCGCGAGCGGTGCGTGCTCGCGGCGGCGCTGCGCATCGCGGCGGAGCTGGAGCATACGCTCTGCTGCGAGTACCTCTTCGCGGCCTTCACCCTTCGGCGCACGCTCTCCGACTTCGACGACGACCAGCCCGCCCTCGACGAGCCGCCGCATCTGTGGCGTCCGAATTTCCCCATCCCGATGGACACGTATCCGATGCACGCGCATCTCTGCCTCAAACGGCTCGCGAGCCACACGCTCGAGCGCTTCCTCTACTACGAGCGGCCCGACTACCTGGCGAAGGGGGCTGATGAAGGGATCGTTGCGGATGCCGTTCGTGAGGCGGTGAGTTCCCCGGAGTTCCAATTCCCACATCGCGCTACGTTTCTTCCTCCTCGACTTCGGCGACCATCTCGATCTCCACGCACGCCCCGAACGGAAGCTGCGCGACGCAGCACGCCGTGCGCGCGTGCGCGCCACGCTCGCCGAAGACCTGCAGGAGAAGCTCCGACGCGCCATTCGCCACGACGTGCGGCAGCTCGAAGTCGGACGTCGCGTTCACGAGCACCAGCAGCCGCGCGATCCGCTTCACGCGCTCGAGGTTGCGCAGCGCATCGCGCAGGACGGCCACCAACTCGATGGCAATCCCGCGCGCCGCTTCCTGCCCCTCCGCCGCCGTCCACTCCGCGCCGAGCTTCCCGCGCCAGACCTCGCCGTCGCGCTTGGCCAGCCGGCCCGAAAGACAGATCTGATTTCTGCTCCGCACGTACGGGACGAACTTCGGCTCATACCCGTTCACCACCGGCGGCGGCGCATCAGGCAGGACGATGTTCAGTTGCGCAAGACGTTCTGCAATGGTCGTCATAGGCCCTCGATCAGACGCTCGATCTGCTCCGTCGCATTGAAGAGATGCGGCGCGACGCGGATGCGCCCCTGGCGCAGACTCACGATGAATCCGTGCGCGCGGAGGCGCTCGTGAACCGCGGCGCTCTTCTGCGCGTCGCCGGCGGTGAAACAGCCGTACGGACCGCGCGCGCTCGCCTCCAGTGGACTGGCGGCCGTATAGCCGGCCGGCAATCGTTCGAAGAGTGCGTCGATGAGCGTCGCGTTGTGTTGCTGCACCGCCGCCGGCCCGATGCGGAGCACGAGCTCGACACCGGCGCTCATGGCCATGAGGTTCAGGTTGAAATGCGTCGCCATTTCGGCGGCATCCCAGCGCCTCGCATCCCGCGACGGCTCGGGCTCGGCGAAATTCAGCGTGGCGAAGGTCTCCCCCGGCTGTCCCGTCCAGTAGAACGGCCCGGGAAGCAGCGCGTCGAGCAGGCGCTCGCTCACGCGAAAGAACCCGGTCCCGTACGGGCCGAGCAGCCACTTGTAGCCCGCGCAGACCACCACGTCGGCGCCGAGGGCCTGGACGTCGATCGGGATCGCACCGCACGACTGGCTGACATCCAGCGCCAGCAACGCACCCTGCGCGTGACACGCGTCCGCCACGCGCCGGGCGTCGAGCACCGACCCGTCGTCGAAGCGCACGTGCGCCACCGACACCACGCGCGTGCGCGGCGTGATCGTCTCGATGACGTCGTCCGCGGTGAGGAAGCGCCCGCGCGGCTTCGCGATCGCCAGCTTCACGCCGGACCGCTGCTCCATCGGCTTCCAGACCGCGTACTGCAGCGGAAAATCGCCGGCCGCGATCACCACTTCATCGCCGCGCTCCCACGGGAGGTGATGCGCGAGCATCTGCAGGCCGCTGCTCGCGCCCGTGGTCAGCGCGATCTCGCGCGCATGCGCTCCGATCAGCGCCGCCAGCGAGCTTCGCACGCGTCCTGGGATGTCGAAGAACACCGCGTCGTCGACGCGATGCGGACCCCTGTTCGCCGCGATCGCCTCTTCGACCGCGTCCGACACGCTCCGCGGCATCACGGCATGTGCAGCGCTGTCGAGGTAGACGGCGTCGTCGATCGGAAACCACTCGCTTGCCCAGTTCATGCGCGGCAGTCTCGCCCGTGGGCCCGTGAGCTGTCCAATAGATTGCTAGAATGCCAGCGATCGCTGCGGGAGATCGCTCACCGAAATGGAAATGCGCCAGTTGCAGATGTTCGTCGCGCTCGCCGAAGAGCTCAATTTCACGCGCACGGCCGAGCGCCTGAACACCGTGCAGTCGAACGTCACCTCGCGCATCCGGCAACTCGAGGAGGAGCTCGGCGCGCCGCTCTTCGATCGCTTTCCGCGCAGCGTTGCGCTGACCGAGGCGGGAGCGCGCTTCCTGCCGTACGCGCGGCGCGTCTTGGCGACGGTGGACGAGGCGGCGCGCAGCGTGCGCTACGCCGACGAACCGGCCGGGCCTTTGCGGATCGGCGCGCCGGAGAGCGTGCTCACGTATCGCCTTCCCGCCGCGTTGCGCCGCTTCCGCCAGCGCTACCCGCACGTGAAACTCATCCTCCGCCCGTACGTCGACGCCCCGGTCGCGCAGCCGCTGCAGGACGGCACGTTCGATCTGGTCATCCGCCTCACGGATGCCGTGCGCGAGAAAGCGCTGGCCTCGCAGAAACTCGGCGCCGAGCGCGTCCTGCTCGTCGCAGCGCCGGAGCATCCGCTGCTCGCCCGCAAATCCGTTCGCCCGTCCGACCTCGCCGGGCAGCTCCTCCTGATGACGGAGGAGGGCTGCGCCTATCGCAAAAAATTCGAGCGCGTGCTCCACGCGCACGCCGTCCAGCCGCACTCCATCGCCGACTTTGCCAGCGTCGAAGCCATCAAACAATGCGCGACCCTCGGCATGGGCATCGCCCTCCTTCCCGAGATCGTCGTCGCCGCCGAAGTGGCCCGCCACGCGCTCGTCCCCCTCCCCTGGCGCGGCGCCGACCTGAGCATGGCCACGCACGTGGTCTGGCACAAAGACCGGACGATCACGCCGGCCATGCGCGAATTTGTGGCGGTGGTTGGGGAGACGCTCACGCGGAACGCGTGACGTCCGGTCTCCGGACGGTCACGCACGTCGACGTCGGTTCCCGGCGCGGTGCTCCTGCGTGAGCACTCCGTCATCCTTCATTCATCGCAACCGGATAGCGGCGAGTAAGAGAATGCTCGCGGCGATCGTGACGAGCGTCATTGGTGAGTTCACGGCCACGTCATGGCCAGCGGCGTGCCCGGCGCGCGGCTCGCCGACAACGGTAATGCCGTCGATGAGGGAATCGGTATAGGTCGTACTGAGGACTGCGCCGGTGGCGATATCGACACGGACGAGGTAGTTGCCTGCATTCGTCCAGAAGGATGTGCCGTCGATGTCAACGGCAAGCGCGTCAGATCCTGCGACGTCGTACTCACGAAGAACGCCACCCGCGCTGTTCAGGTGTAGCGTGCGCCGACCGTTGTCTCCGAGAACACTAAGAAGGAAGGTGCCGTCTCGCAAGATGCGCAGCGCGTACGAGGCCGCGTACCCGCTGTTGCTCGTCACAAACTCAGCCGGCGTGTCGCGGCAGGCGTTCCACCGCGCCAGCTCACCATCGACGGCATAGAAGACCGTGCACCCGTCAGCGGCGAGGTCGATCCCGCCGGCTGCCGGTGGCTGCTCCGTGACGTCGCGGTGGCGGAGGAGCGTGCCCTCAGGCGCAAACTGAAAGATCTCTCCGGATGTGTTGTCCGCAAGCACGCCTCCGTACGGGCCGGGCGAAAGATAGCGCGCGTTCGGGACCTCCGAAGTGAACGGCGTCAGCATCGCGCCCGTCGAACGGATCCGGATGATCCGTGTGTCGCCAATGGTGCCGACGAGAACGATTTGATCGTGCACGAGCGGCTCCGCATAACGAACCGTTTCTGACCTCGCCAGTTCTCGCGCAAAAGTGCCGTCGCGCGTGTGCATACGGACCGTCGAGACCACCACCTCGCCGGTTTCGCGGTGCCCGGAAACGATCACCTCACCGTACGAGAACTGCGCCGCGGCCGGAAGGCAGATCAGGATGAGCCCGAAACAGAGGCCGTAGCGCCTCATCGGACACCGTCGCGCAGCTCTTGAATGTGCACGCCGCGGACGATGATTGCTCCCGGGGCGAGGGTGGCGTGCACGGCTTTGATGATACTCAACGTGGACGTAAACACAGGATCAGTGAGGGCGAGCGTGGTTGCCGGGTCCACGGCTCGATCCGAGACGCCCGTTCGTTCTCCGCCCGCCATTGGCACGTCGTGACCGGCCGCCAGGGTATTGCGACCGAATCCCGGCAGTCACGTCCCCCGCTCGTCGCATCCGGCGGCACTTCAGGCCCGCCATTCGGCCGCTCGTCGCACGTCTTCTCCGGTCCCACGATGCGGTCGCGATACTCGCGTCATCCAAAAGGAGGAAGTGAGATGAAACCGACACGTCGTCTGTTGTTCGCCGTCCTGATGTCCCTCTCCACCGCCGCGTGGGCGCAGGCTGATCCGAAGGCCTCGTTCGAGCGCCTCAAATCACTGGCCGGCACCTGGCGCGGCACGATCGCCACCACGCCCGCCGCGCCGGAGATCGACGGCACGGTCATGACCGTCACGCTGCGCGTCACCTCGATGGGGCACGTGCTCATGCACGAGATGACCGGCGTCGGCCGCCCCGACGATCCCATCACCATGCTCTATCTCCACGAGGGGCGGCTGCAGCTCACGCACTACTGCGACGCCGGCAACCGGCCGCGCATGTGGGGCGTCATTGCGCCCGACGAAAAGAGCGTGAAGTTCGAATCGTTCGAGATCGCCGGCAGCATGGAGTACGGACACATGCACGGCGCGATCTTCACCTTCGTCGCCGACGATCGCCACATCGAGGAGTGGACGTACATGCGCCCCGACGGCAAGCCGGTGCAGGCGCGCGTCGAGCTCCGCCGCGTAAAGTGAGCCGGCACGTCCGGCAGGGCGTGGGGGCTCCCTTTGCGGGCTTTGTCCGTCCGAAGGTATCGTCCATCGTCATGACGCCATCAGTCCGGAGCGGCGCCCGGCGCCTCCTCACCGTGCTCGCCGTCGCGAGCGCGGTGGGCTGGCTCCTCGGCCAGGGATGGGAGGACGGCATGCGCTCGATCCTCATCCGCACGAACTGCCTCGGCCTCATCGCGCTGCTGGTCTTCTCGCTTCTGGAACGCCGCCCCAGGCGCCTGCCGCGCTTCATCGCGCGGTGGGCGCTGCAGGTCATCGGCGTCGGCGTCTCGATCCCGCTGGCGACGGTCGCGATCTGGATGCTGACCACGAGCCCGGGCACGCCGCAGTACTGGGACGACCCCAAACGGTACGAAGGATGGATGCTCGTCACTTTCTTGAGCCTGCTCGTTGCGCCGTGGACCGCGCTGGCGGCGCTGGTGCGGCAGAAGGACGCGCTGGCGCGGCATCAGGCGCTCGCCTTCGAGCTCGAACGGAGCGAGCTCGCGCGGGAGGCGCTCGACGCGCGTCTGCATCTGCTGCAGGCGCAGGTGGCACCGCACTTCCTCTTCAACACGCTCGCGAACGTGCAGGCGCTCGTCGACGCCGGCTCGCCGCGCGCCTCGGCCGTCCTGCGCAGCCTCACCGACTACCTCCGCGCCGCCGTACCGCTCCTCAACGAACCGGTGGCGACGCTCGGCCGCGAGGTGCGGCTGGTCGAGGCCTACCTCGAGCTGATGCACATGCGCATGCCCGATCGTCTGCAGTACACCCTGCAGGTCGACGACTCCGCGCTCGCGCTGCGCTGCCCGCCGACGACGCTCCTGACGCTGGTCGAGAACGCGGTGCGCCACGGCATCGATCCGAGCGAAGAAGGAGGCTCGATCGAGGTCGAAGTACAGCGCCGCGGCGAGCGCTGCCTGATTCGCGTCAGCGACACCGGCGCGGGATTGCGGCCGGCGGAACAGGGACTGGGGACCGGCCTGGCCACGTTGCGCGAACGGCTGCAGCTCGTCTTCGGCGACGACGCGCAACTGCGCGTGAGCGCGCGCGACGGCGGCGGCGTCTGCGCCGAGGTAGAGTTTCCGGCACGAACGGGACCGACATGATCGCCAGACGTCCCACCGCGCTGATCGCAGACGACGAACCGCTGCTGCGCGACGCACTCGCGGCGCAGCTCGCACAGGTGTGGCCGGAGCTCGAGATCGTGGCGCTGGCCCGCAACGGCCGTGAGGCCATCCAGCTCTTCGAAGATCATCGCCCCGGCGTCTGCTTCCTCGACGTGCACATGCCGGGACTCTCCGGCATGGACGCGGCGAATCACATCGGCCGCCGCGCGCATCTCGTCTTCGTCACCGCGTACGACCATTACGCTGTGCAGGCCTTCACGCAGGGCGCGCTCGATTACCTCCTCAAACCGGTCGAGCGCGAGCGCCTCGCCGACGCGGTGGCGCGCATTCAGGAGCGGCTCGCCGCCGCCCGGCCGGCCGTGAACAGCGAGGAACTGCTCCAGCAGCTCGCCGCGCAAATCGCACAATTGCAGAGCGCCCCGGCGCCCGCGCCGCTGCGCTGGATCCGCGCGCAGGCCGGGCAGACGCTGCGCCTCATCGCGGTCGAGGAGATCGACTACCTCCGCGCCGACGCGAAATACACCGTCATCGCCTGGCGCGGCGAGAACGGCCAGCCCGCCGAGGCCGTCGTGCGCACGCCGCTCAAAGAGCTCGGCGCGCAGCTCGACGCGAATCAGTTCGTGCAGGTCCACCGCGCGGCGATCGTCAACCTCCGCTCGATCAGCCACGTCCGCCGGCTCGACAACGAGACCGCGGAGATCCACTTCAAAGCACGCAAAGAAATCCTCCCGGTCAGCCGCAACTACGTCCATCTGTTCCGGCAGATGTAACGCCGTCCGTCGCGCGCGGCCGCACTTCATGCACCCCAATCCACCGTCCATCGCGCGAGGCGTTCGCACGGCTTCGCGTACGCGCATCATCGAATCATGAAAACCATCTTCCAACGCGACCATGCACGCTACGAAGGCGTGCGTCCCGTCCAGATCTACTTCCTCCGCACGCTGTTCCTGCTGATGTTTCTCTTCGTCGGATACGATTCCTGGCGCCTCATCCTCACGCACGACGGCCCATGGGACCCGGTCCGCGCCGCCGCGTGGTGCATGTTTGCCGCGTACTCCCTCCTCGCCATCCTCGGCGTCTTCCGCCCTCTGAAGATGCTCCCGATCGTGCTGTTCATGGGCGTGTACAAGACCGCGTGGCTGAGCGTCGTCGCTTATCCCCTCTGGTCCCGGAACCAGCTGGCCGGCTCCCCCGCCGAAGAGATGGCCAAGGTCTTCATCTGGGTTTTGGTGGCGATGGTGGGCGTGCCGTGGGGGTACGTGGTCGAGCAGTACCTCTGGAAGCGAACGCCGGCGCCTCGCGCCGGCGGCGCGTTGGCGAACGCCGCGTAGCGACGTTTGGCCGAGCTGCCGAGCGCGGATCCCCTCCCACTCGCGCGGCGGCGACTTGAGCATGACCATTGACGCACGAAGCACGCACGATCCCGCGCTGCGGATCGAGTATGGTAGACACCGATGATCGTGCAAAGAATCGCCGCCTTCTCGGATGGAAACGCGGGCGGCAATCCGGCCGGCGTGGTGATCGCGGAAGTGCTCCCGAGCGAAAGTGACATGCAGCGCGTCGCCGCGGAGGTGGGCTTCTCCGAAACGGCCTTCGCCATGCGGCAGGGTACCGGCTGGCGCGTGCGCTACTTTTCGCCGGAATCGGAAGTGCCGTTCTGCGGCCATGCGACGATCGCGCTCGGCGCGGCGCTCACCGCGGAGTACGGCGAAGGCACGTTCGACCTGACCCTGAACGACGCCACGATCCGCGTCGAAGGACGCCGGGCGGGAGAGCTCATCGCCGCGACACTGCAGTCCCCGCCGACGCGCAGCGCCGAGGTCGCTCCGGCGATCGTCGACGAGGCGCTCGCGCTGTTCGGCTACCGCGCCGAAGATCTCGACCCGCGCCTCCCGCCCGCGCGTATCCACGCGGGTGCGGACCATCTCCTCCTCCCACTGCGCAATCGCGAGCTGCTCGCCGCGATGCGTTACGACCTCGGCGCCGGCCGCACGTTCATGCGCCGCGAGGGCTTCGTCACCGTCACCCTCGCCTACGCCGAGACCCCGCGCCTGTTCCACACCCGCAACGCCTTCGCCTCGGGCGGCGTGTACGAAGACCCGGCCACCGGCGCCGCGACCGCCGCCCTCGCCGGCTACCTGCGCGAACGCCACTGGCCGCACGGCGGCGCGATCGAGATCGTGCAGGGTGAGGACATGGGCAGCCGCTCCCGCCTGACCGCGGAGATCGCCGAGGCGATGGGAAGCTCGATCCGCGTCTCGGGAACGACGCGCGCGATCGATTGAACGACGTCGTTAGAAAAACAGGTGAGCTGCGCCATCGATGCGCAGGCTCGTGCCGCGCTCCAGATCGCGCATTCCTTCCGTATCATCACCCGCGGTGTCCAAACTTCCGCCCGGCTTGTACGACTTGCCGATCACGAACGAAATCGCGCGCGCGCTGCGTCAGCTCGATCGCGCGCAGCTCGCGACTGACGAGCGCGAGCTCGAGGCTGCCGACGCCGATCTGACGTTCGCCCGCCACCTCGCTGCCGTCGTGCGCCAGGCATTAGCAGGCGTCAAGGATGAGGAGAAAGTCGCGCGGCAGGCGCAGATCGTCAACGAACTGCTCGCGTCCCTGGCCACCATTGACCGTGACGACCACCTCGCTCTCCCGCCCCGCCGTCTCGCGTCCGTTCATCGTATCGACGCACTCCGTGGCGAGACGCGGCCGGCTGATCCGCTGATCCCGCTCGCGCAGAGCGACCTGCTCGTCAACGCGCGCGGCGAGCCGTCGGTGGGCCAAGCCATCCAGCGTGAGATCGCCTCCGCCGATCGCATCGACCTGCTCTGCGCGTTCATCAAATGGCACGGACTGCGGACGCTTGAAGAACCGCTCGACGCCTGGCTGCGCAGCGGCCGCAAACTGCGCGTCATCACCACCACCTACATCGGCGCCACCGAACGCAAAGCGATCGACCGGCTCGTGGAAATGGGGGCGGAGCTCAAGGTCTCGTATCAAACGGACCACACCCGGCTGCACGCGAAAGCGTGGCTCTTCCACCGCGACTCCGGCTTCTCCACCGCCTTCATCGGCTCATCGAATCTTTCGAAATCGGCGCTCCTCGACGGCGTGGAGTGGAACGTCCGCCTCTCGCAGATCGACGCGCCTTCGATTCTCGAAAAGTTCGCGGCCACGTTCGACAGCTACTGGGCCGATCCGTCATTCGAGACCTATCACCCCGAAGACGCCGAGCGCTTCGACCATGCGATCGACCAGGCCAGCGGCGCGACCAAGCCGACGGTGCTGGTGCCGTTCGCCGTCGAGCCGTGGCCGCACCAGCGAGAGATCCTCGACAAGCTCACCGTAGAGCGCTACCGCCACAACCGCTGGCGCAATCTCGTCGTCGCCGCGACCGGCACCGGCAAGACCGTCGTCGCCGCGCTCGACTACAAACGACTGTGTGACGAGATCGGCAACGCCCGTCCGCTCCAGCTCCTCTTCGTCGCCCATCGCAAAGAGATCCTCGAACAGTCGCTCGTCACCTTTCGCCACGTCATGCGCGATGGCGCGTTCGGCGAGCTGTACGTCGACGGCCATCGTCCCGACGAGTGGCAACACGTGTTCGCGTCCGTGCAGTCGTTGCAGCACATCGACCTCGATCGTGTGGCGCCCGATGCGTTCGATGTGGTGATCGTCGACGAGTTCCATCACGCCGCCGCGCCGACCTACCAGCGCCTGCTCGATCATCTCCGCCCGCGCGTGCTCCTCGGCCTGACGGCCACGCCCGAGCGCACCGACGGCGAGTCGATTCTCCATTGGTTCGGCGACCGCATCGCTGTCGAACTGCGTCTGTGGGACGCGCTCGAACGGCAGCTCCTCTCGCCCTTCCACTACTTCGGCCTGCACGACAACACCAACCTGGCGCAGGTGCGTTGGACGCGCGGCGCATACGATCGCGCGCAGCTCGAAAACGTCTACATCGGCGACGACGCGCGCGTCGCGCAGATCCTCTCCGAATTGCAGCGGAAGGTGACGGATGTCCGCTCGATGCGAGCGCTCGGATTCTGCGCGGGCATTGAGCACGCCCGTTACATGACCCGGCGCTTCAACGAAGCCAGCATCCCATCGCTGCATGTCTCCGCCGACAGCACCAGCGCCGACCGCGATGACGCACTGCGCAAACTGAAGGCGCGAGAGGTCAATTGCCTCTTCGCCGTCGACCTCTTCAACGAAGGCGTCGACGTGCCGGAGATCGACACCGTTCTCTTCCTGCGCCCCACCGAAAGCGCCACCGTGTTCCTCCAGCAGCTCGGCCGCGGCCTGCGGCGGACGAACGACAAAGACTGCTTGACGGTGCTCGACTTCATCGGCAACGCAAACCGCAACTTCCGCTTCGATCTCCGCTATCGCGCCATCACCGACGCCACGCGCGCCGAGGTCGTGAAACAGGTCGAGAACGGCTTCCCGCTGCTGCCCGCCGGCTGCTCGATCCAGCTCGACCGCGTCGCGCGCCAGGTCGTGCTCGACAACCTCAGGGAAGCGATCGGCGCCCGCTTCGCCACGCTCGTCCGCGAGCTGCGGTCGATCGGCCGCCCCGTGACCCTCCTTGCATTCATCACCGCGGCAGCCATCGATGTCGAAGACATCTACCGCGCGCGCGGCTGGACGTGGACGCGGCTCCAGCGCGAGGCCGGCCGGCTCCAGCACGCGCCCGGACAGGCGATGCGCATCGCCGACGCGCCGGCGGGCGACGACGATCGTCTGTTGCTCGGCGCCTCGCGCCTGCTGCACCTCGACGATCCGGAGCGGCTCGCCTTTCTGCGCGCGCTGCTGTCGCGCGATACGCTCGCGTCCAGCGATCTCTCCACGCGCGAGCGCCGGATCGTCGAAGGCTTCGTCCTGACCCTCATGCCCGACGAACGCGACCTCGAGGTCGCCCTGCGCACGCTCGCCCGATCCACCGCCGCGCGCACCGAGCTCCTCCAACTCCTCGACGTTCTCGAAGACCGCGCCGGGCACCAGACGTTTCCCATCGCCGAGGTCGTGCGCGACGGCGCATTCGCCGACGTCGTGCTCGCGCTGCACGCGCGCTATACCCGCGACGAAGTCCTGGCCGCGGTCGGCCGCTCGACCGTTGCCAAGCCTTTCTCCCACCGCGAAGGTCCGTTCTGGCATCCCGAGACCAACACCGACTACTTCTTCATCACGCTGGAGAAGAGCGAAAAGTATTACTCCCCCAGCACGCGCTACCGCGACTACGCCATCGCCCCCGACCTCTTCCATTGGGAGTCTCAGTCGACCATCCGCCCCGGCTCCCCAACCGGCCAGCGCTACATCCACCACACCCAACGCGGCAGCCACGTCATGCTCCTCGTCCGTCCGTCGAACAAAGACGCCTGGGGCCGCACGCAACCGTTCACCTTTCTCGGCCCCGCCACCTACGTCAGCCACACCGGCGAACGCCCGATGGCCATCGTCTGGCAGCTGCACCGGGCGATGCCGATGGACGTGTTCAAGGCAGCGCGGGTGGCGGCGGGGTAAGCACGCCCGCCAACGCGGCGGCGCGGCAACGGCGCAGAAACATTCTGAAATCGTGTCATTGAGCAGGACGGTCTACAGCCGTTCGATCTGTGCGATGAAAACGTAAACGAGACGTCGCCGACGCCAAGCGGCCGCAGGGAGCACTGCCGTGGTGACAGCGCGCGCGCCTCGGTCGCGGCGCTACAATCCTGCCCATGCCGTCCGCCACCGGCCCTGAGCTCGTCATCGGCCTCGTTGGCGCCGTCGGGTGTGACCTGCCAGCCATTGCCGAAGCGTTCGCAACGGCTTTGCGCGACATCAACTACGACGCACTCCCGATCCGGCTCAGCCACCTGCTGCACGACCTCGAGCCGTACGCCCACCTGCCCGGCATCCACGACCAGGAGGACTACATCTCCGGCCACATGGACGCCGGCAACGAGCTTCGGAAGAACACGACCAATGACGTGATGGCGCGTCTTGCCATCACACGAATTCGAGTCGCGCGACAACGTGAAGACGAAGACGAGAGCGAAGACATGCCGCGACCGCGAATGGCGTACGTCCTCAACTCCCTCAAGCGCCCCGAAGAAGTGACGAAGCTGCGTGAGATCTACGGCGGAGCATTTTTTCTCGTCAGCGCCTACGCCTCCCGCGAGCGTCGCCGCGACGCGCTCGCGTCGCGCCTCGCCAGGTCGAAGAACCTCGACATGCGCGAATGCATCTGGCGTGCGGAGAAGCTCATCGAGCGCGATGAGATCGAGAGCCGCGTCGCGACCGGCCAGGATGTCCGCGATACGTACCCGCTCGCTGACGCGTTCCTCAACGCCGACGACCAATCGGCCATCGACGCATCCGTTCGCCGCACGGTCGCAATTCTCTTCGGTCACCCGTTCGAGACACCGACAATCGACGAGATGGGGATGCAATTCGCCTACAGCGCGGCGCTTCGATCCTCTGATCTATCGCGACAGGTTGGCTACGCCGCGTGCACTGATGCCGGGCAGGTTCTCGCCGTCGGCACCAACGAGGTCGCGAAGGCGGGAGGCGGTTTCTACTGGCCGAGCTCACCCGATGATGCGCGCGACTTCCGCGTCGTCGCTTCCGACGAGCCGAACGCGGAGATGAAGCTCGCGATCCTGAAAGACCTGCTCGAGCACCTGAAGCCTCACGGCTACCTGCCACACACCAGCGACGTGACCGACGAGTTGGTGAGCAAGATCGCGAGGCACCTCAAGGGCAGCCGCTTCATGGCCATCACGGAATACGGACGCGCCGTGCACGCTGAGATGGGCGTGATCACCGACGCCGCGCGACGCGGTGTCGCGCTGCGCGGTTCCACCTTCTACGGCACGACGTTCCCGTGTCACAACTGCGCCAAGCACGTCGTCGCCTCGGGAGCGAAACGGCTCGTCTATATCGAGCCATACCCGAAGAGTCAGGTCGCTCGGCTCTTCCACGACTCGATTGCGCTCGAAAGTGCCGCACCCGGGAAGGTGCTCTTCGAGCCGTTCGTTGGGATTGCCCCTCCTCGGTTTCGCGACTTCTTTTTGATGCCGGTCCGAAAGGACCACAATGGCCGTATCATCTCCTGGGATGAGATCAAGCGGTCCGCCCTTCCCAACATCGAAAGCGATCCTCGCTCGTACATCCGCAGCGAACGAGCCGCCGTCGAGGAACTCGGCAGGGGTTTGGCAGATGCCGGTGTGACGTTTCGAGAGACCACTACCTAGAAAGCGAGCGCAACGTGACCATCGCCGACAAGATGAAAGCAGTCATCGAGCGCGCCAGCCGGACCAATGCCGATCAGGGCTGGTCGCAGCGACTCGACAGCGCGCCGCAGCCGGAGCCGTGGCGTCGGACGTCGACGACGCAGCCGAAACACGAGACGCCGAAGCAGCGGTAAGGCATTTCGGTAACCGGCCGGGGCGAGAGAAGTCCCGCACGGGTTGAAGACCTGGGACCGATCGCGTTGCGGCTGCCATTGACGCGCGTCGCGCGCAACTGAGCGCGCGAACGCGGTCGCGCAAGTCGCGAGAATCACTTAAATCCGATCGCCGATCCCTTTTTTGCCATCCGCGATCGCTTTGAAACGATCCGCCATCGGATAAAAGCGAGCCGCGGTCGCTTTTAAATGATCAGCGATGGGATCCAAGTGTCCATGGATCACTTTCATCCGATCCGAGATGGCTTTTTTCCCATCCGCGCTCATTTAAAAGCGCGGACGTGAATGACGTCGTTGCGGTCCGAATGCATTAAGCCGGTCGTGGCGGGCTCAATCCACAACCGCGAACGCTCGTACGGGAAACGTCCCCATCCCCCGCACCGGCGCCGGGACGGCGAAGAAGGTGAACGCCTGGTTGGTCAACGCATCGAGGTTGGTCAGGTGCTCCACGATCGGGATGCCCTGGCGCAGCAGAAGCGTGTGTGCGGGGCGGCTCGCATCGGACATGTCGTCGATGTTGACCGAGTCGACGCCGACCAGCACCACGCCCGATGCGGCGAGCACCTCCGCGGCCGCGCGTGAGACGTACGGATGGTCCGCCTGCGCATACGCCTCGCTGCGCCAGTGCCGCGACCAGCCGGTATGCACGAGCAGCGCGCAGTCACGGAGATCGAGGCCTTCCACGGCCTCGGCCGCAAGCGCGCGCTCCCCCGCCGGCAGATGCACGAGCACGCCGCGCAAACCCGCGATCCGCGCGAGCGGCAACTGCCCGATGTCCGGACCATCCTCGAAGCGGTGGAACGGCGCATCGATGTACGTCCCGGTATTCGCGACCATCTCGATCCGGCCGATGTGAAATTCGGCCTCGCCGCGGTAACGCTCGCGCGACGCGGCGCGGGAGAGATGGTCGGCGATCAGCGGACCGGGCAGACCGGGGTACGTGAGCATGCCGTGCTCGATCGGGTGGCTGAGATCAAGGAGCTGCATGGCCATCGCCGTATCGTAAATCAGCGGCCGGTGTAAGGAGCGGCGCCCTCCTGCGTTGGCAGAAGCGGAGGTCACAAATGAAACGAACGATTCTTCTCGCCGCGTTGCTCGCCACGCAACTCACCACGTCCGCCGTTGCGAAGAACAAGTACATCCCCGTCGCCGGCGCGGTGCGAGGGCACAACGGCACCTTCTGGCGCACCGACGTCCGCATCTTCAATCCGTCGCCGGCACAAGCCATCGACGTCACGATGCACTTCCTGCCGCAGGGCGTCGACGGCACCAACATTCCGGGACGCGTGTTTCACCTCGAACCGCGCGAAACGCTCGTGGTCGACAACGCGGTCGCCGTAGTCGCGCCGGATCTCGACAACGTCGTCGGTGCGATCCGGATCGATTCCGATCACGCCCACACGAACGACGACTTCATCGCCAGCTCGCGCACGTACACCGGCAGCGGAGACGCCACACGTCCCGGCACGTACGGGCAGTTCGTCCCCGCGCTGGAGATCGAAGACGCCACGCGCTCCGCGGCAGTGCTCCACATCGCGACGCGCCCGGACGTCCGCGCGAATCTGGGCGTCATGAACCCGGGCCTCGAACCGGTGACGGTCCGCTTCACGTTGCTCGGCATCGACGGGCAGCCGTTCCTCTCGAGCGCTCCGCTGGTCGTGCCGCCGCGGAGCATGCAGCAGTGGGCGCTGACCGATGCGGACCTCTTCGGCGGCATCTACGTCGCGGACGGCACGATCATCGCCGACTCGACGGCGCCGGTATTCACGTGGGGCTCGGTCATCGACAACCACTCCGGCGACGCGATCTTCGTGCGCGGCGTGGCGCAGCAGGCATCCGGCGCGCGTCAGTGATGGTGTGCGGCAGCCGCCGGTCGTTTCTTCCCGCAGGAGCATTCGAGACAGCCGTGATCGGCGCAGGTGCCGCAGGAGGTCCTGACCTGCTTTCGTAGCGCCTCACGTGCGCGGAACACGCGCACCGAGGCGTTGTTCGAGGTGATGCCTGCCTCGGCGGCAAAGTCCTGTACGGGTGCACCTTCCACGTCGATGCGCCGGATCGCGGCCTCGTACTCCGGCTTCAGGGTCGACGCCAGACGGGTCACGCAGCCGCAGATCTCCCCGTGCAGTTCGGGCGGCGGCTCGACCGCGTCCTCGAGCTCGCGGGCGAAGCTCTCCAGCGCCCGGTTGCGCGCGCCGGTGCGGCGATAGTGGTCGATCACGGCGTTGCGGAGCGTGCGGTAGAACCAGGCCACCGACGAGGTCTCATCGCGGACGTCCTCTTCCTTCTGCAGGCTCTTCACGAACGCGTCCTGCAGGATGTCCTCGGCCAGAGCGCGGTCGCCGAGGCGGCGCTCGAGGAAGGAGAGAAACTGGCGGTGATTGTCGACGAGCCGGAGCGTGAGTTCGGAGTTCATGGAGTTCCTGCGCGAAGTGTAAGCCGGCCGCGGGCGGTGCGTCAGCCGTCATGAAAGGAGATGTTCCCGCGGCTGCGCGACGAAGTTCGACGCGGCGCCGGAGCATTCCGTGAACGCGGAGTCTGGCGCGTCCGCCACGCGGCGCATGGCGCGCCGACGCCTGACCGACGCTGAAGCTGGATCGCATTTACAGACGGGCGCGCCCCGAGGTAGCCTCGGCGGATGCGGGTCGCGGAGTTTTTCGATCGGTTGACGGACGGCTCATCCGAGCTGCCCGAGACGTTACGGCAGCTCAGCTCCATGAGCGGCGACGAATGGAACGAGCTGCGCGCGGAGGCGGTACGCCGGCTCACCTCGGCCGAGTTGGCGCCTGCGATGGCCGTGGCGGTCCTCGCGATGACCGGTGCCGAGGCAGCCGTTCCGGACCTCGTGCGGCTGCTGCGGTCGGCGGCGCCGGTGACCGCGCGCGCGGCGGCGCTGCTGGTGCTGCGGCGGTACACGACCTATGACGTCGAGTCCGAGTCCGCCACGCTGGATCACGCGTCGCTGCCGGGGCTCGTCGAAGCGGCATTTGCGGTCCGTGAGACCGTCGAGATCGCATTGCAGACGGGAACGCCCTTCGAGCGGCTCGCTCTCGCCGGCCGCGACGAGGACGAGTTCAATCTCGACGAGATCATCGACGAGCTGCTCGACGCGTTTTACACATCTCCGGAAGCGGCGGCCGACGACGATGGCGGCGAGCTGCGATTCTGGGCCGGCGAGTTCGTTCGTCTCGGCGTGCTGTACGGCTACGGAAGCCCGGTGCTCTGGGGCCCCGGCGACATCGACGCAATCGCGAGCGAGCTCCTGCCGCGGAAGGTCACCATCGGAAGTGCGGCCGAGGCAGAGGGCGCGGTGCCTGCGTTCCGGACGTTCTTCCGGTGGGCGTCGCGCGTCGCGCCCGTGGCGGACGCGGAGGCGATCGACGCGGAGCTCGCGAACCTCGCGGATGAGTTCCCGGCGATGTTGATGGACGAGCGCCGCTTCGGTCTCGCCAAATCATTCGTTGCGCAAGGCACCGCCGCCGGCTTCGACATGTCGACCGAAGAAGGGTTGCTTGCGTTCCAGGAGCACTACAACCGGCAACGAATGGCCGGCTCCACCGCGGCGCGCAAGAAGCTGGAGGCGACGAAGAAGCGCAAGGCGAAGATGGCCAAGGCGTCGAGGAAGAAGAATCGCCGGCGCAAGTAGGCGATCGCCACGAAACGCACGCCTCACCCCGCAGAAGCAGCGAATGTACGAACGTAGTGGCGCTGTGCCATTTCCACTACGATGCTGCGACACAGGACCACGCTCGTCGTCATGCTGTTTCTCGTCGCGTGGATGTCCATCCCTGCCATTGCGGCGAGGGATCTGTCGGCGCCCGTCGATCGGGCGCCGGTCATCATCGAGAACCATGGGGAACATCAGGCGACATCATCGATCCCGGGAGGAAACGAATGACTGAAACGACCGTGAAAGCGCCCTGGCATCTGTGGCTGGTCGGCATCGTAGCCGTGCTGTTCAACTTCATCGGCGTGTTCGACTTCGTGATGGCCATGACGCAGGGCGCAAAGTACATGGCCAGCGCGGGGATGTCGCCGGAGCAGATCGCGCACTATGAGGCGATGCCGGTGTGGATGGTCGCCGTGTGGGCGATCGGAGTGTGGACGGCATTCGTCGCTTCGATCCTGCTCCTGCTTCGGAGAAGAATCGCGTTCCCCGTCTTCGTCGCGTCGCTCGCGGCGTTTCTGCTCCATCTCCTGTACACGTACGTCCTCACGAATGGCGGCGCGATCATGGGGCGGCAGATGGCGATCACGAGCGCGGTCATCGTAATCCTGCTGCTGTTCTTCAGTTGGTATACGCGCGCGATGAGCAAACGCGGCGTGCTTCGCTAGCGGAGCGGACGAATCACGCCACCGCCCGCGCCGGGGCGCGGAGCAGGGCGATGGTCCGGTGCACCAGTTCTTCCGTCGTCGTGAACACCTCGGCCGCGACGCTGAGACGCGGTCGGTCGTCCGGAGACTCCTGCGATTGCGGCGCGCAGGCGAGCAGCGGCTTCCCCTTCCAGAAGCCCTCGTCGCTCAGCCACTCGGCCACCGCGGCTGCGTGGAAATCGGGGAGGCGGAGGTCGAGGACGACCACGTCGGCGTCGACGCGCTGCGCGACCTCGCGCGCCTGCTGTTCCGTGGCCGCGCGGACGACGTCGATGGCGTGCGCGGCGAACGCCGTCTGCAGCGTCGCCGCCAGCTCCGGATCCTCCGTGAGGAGCACCAGTTGCTGACGCTGGCCGGGAGCGACGGCGGCCGGGATGCTGAAGGAAAAGCAGCTCCCGCGACCCGGCTCGCTCTCGACCCAGATCTCGCCGCCGTGCTGCCGCACGATCGCGCGGCAGATCGCCAGGCCGAGTCCCGAGCCTCCTTTCGCCCGTGCATCCGCCGCATCGACCTGCTGGAAGCGTTCGAAGATCGCTTCCTGACACGCCGCGGGGATGCCGCGCCCTTCGTCCGCGACCGAGACGACGACGGCGCCGTCCTTGCGGCGCGTGGCCCCGACGCGAATCGTCGAGCCTTCGGGAGAGAACTTGATCGCGTTGCTGAGAAGGTTCGTGAGCATCTGCACGATCCGGTCGGCGTCCGCGACGACCATCTCGCCGTTCGCGGAAGCGGCCACGCGGATGCGGTGCGCGTGCAGCAGCGGGCGCACGACGTCGGTGGCCTGCTCGATGAGCCGCGCGGCATCGCACGGTTCCATGCTGAGCATCGCGGAGCCCGACTCGATGCGCTCGACGTCGAGGATGTCGTTGATCAGCTTCGCCAGCCGCTCGGTGTTGCTCACCGCGATGTCGAACATCCGTTTCCCGCGTTCGGGCAGAGCTCCGAGACGTCCGGTGTCGAGCAGCCGCAGTGCGCCGCGAATCGAAGTCAACGGCGTCCGGAGCTCGTGGCTGACGGTGGAGATGAATTCGTTCTTCAGACGGTCGAGCTCCCGGATGCGGCGGATCTCGAGCCGGTCGGCGATGTCGTGATACGTGCAGACCGTCCCGACCCGCACACCGGTCCTGCCGACCATCGGCGTGACGCGCATCTCCACGGGGAAGATGCGCCCCTCGCGATGTGCGAGCCACTCCTGCGAGAGGGACGGCTCGCCCGTGGTCGCGGCCCGGAACACCGTGCAATCGGTCGTGCGGCAGGGTGCCCCGTCGGGACCGGTCCGGTGCACGGTACCGTGAGGCTCGGCGATCTGCGCCAGCTCCTCGACCGTCCACCCGGTCATCTCCGTCGCCGCGCGGTTCATCAGCGTCGGCCGCATCTGCAGGTCGAGTCCGACGATGCCGTTTGCGGCGCTGTCGAGGATCAGCTCGCGCTCGATGGTGAGCCAGGCGACTTCCGCTTCCGCGCGCTCGATCTCGGTGAGCTGCGTGCGGAGCTCTTCGTTGAGGTGCGTCTCGCGCACGAGTGCCGCGTCGAGCGCGACCGACTTGAGACGCTCCCGCTCGGAGCCTGCTTCCACCTCCGCCTGCCGCGTCGCCACTTCCCGCATCTCGTTCGTGCCGTAGACGCACTTGCTGGCGAGGAACGCGTCCTCGAACAACACCCAGCCCGCATGCTCGAGAAAGCGCCACCACTCCGGATCGGCGGCTCCGTACACCGATTCCGGCACCAGGACGCCGCGCGCGAAGTGGTCGCTCACGACGACGGCGGTCGCCGTCACGAGGGTCTTCCAGTCGCGGTAGAACGCGACCATCGCCAGTGAGCCGAAGATGTGAAAGTGCGTCTCGATCCGGCCGCCGCTGAGATGGATGAGGAGGCCCGACCAGAGCATCTGCGCGGCGGCGATGACGTGCCGCGTGCTGGCCGCACCGGGACGGAGAATGGCGAGCGCGATCGGAAGCGCGCTGATCGCCGCGCCGAGGAACACGGCGAGCCAGACGTGCGGATGGATCACGCGCTCCGCGCCGGCGTAGCTGTACGGCGAGACCATCAGCGCCAGCACGATGCCGAAGACCCACTGCATCGCCATGAGTCCGAGGAAGATGCGGTCGACGCGGCGGAAGTTGCGGTCGCGAGCGGCCGTGAAGAGCTCCAGTGCGCGGGCTGAGACGGCATCGGGCTGCATGGTGCTCAGCCCTCCCCTTTCTGCCGCGCGTCGAGCGCGCAGCCGAAAACGCGGGTGGCCATTCGCGACAACTGCCGGCCGCGCGCGAACGCGACGATCGCCGCCCGCCCGTCGTTCGTTCCTTCGCGTCCGCGGGCGGGAGTGATCCCCCCGGAGAAGCGCAGGCGGCCGCTCTCGTCGTACAGAAACACGTGTCCGGAGGTCGCGGCGCCGAAACGCCGGCGCAGCGCGCCGTCGCGGTCGGCGATGGCGCGGACGCCGCCGATCGACGACGCGCGGCGGAACGCCGCCGTCGTCTCGACGGCACCTTCACTCGTGCCGTCGACGATCACGAGGGCATCGAGCGCATCGCCGGTCAGCGCCATCACCTTCGCCAGTTCCGCGAGACTGGCCCGCGTGCAGGAGCAGAGCGGGTGCGCGACCATCACCAGCGTCGGCTTGCCGGCCGAGGGGGACGGCATGCCGCGTGGCCACGTGCCGCCCGCCTGCGCCTCCGCGCCGGGCGTGTTCTCCCAGCTCGTGAGCGCGGCGAAACCGGCGGCCAGCATGCCGATCCAGACGGTGGCCGCAATCGCGACGAGAGGCGTCGCCCGCGTCACGCTCACGACCCGGCACTCCTTTCGCCACCGCGCCGCGGCGCATTCTCGATGCAACGCTCGACGATCTTCAGCAGCTCCAGCGGATCGAACGGCTTGAGCACGACCGCGAACGTGGGATACGCGCGCTGGCGCGCAAAGTACGAGTAGCCGCTCATGACGATCACCCGCTGCAGCGTCTCGGGAGCGGTCATGTTCCAGTAGTCGATGAGCCTCTCGCCGTCGAAGATCGGCATCTTCAGGTCGAGCAGGATCGCGTCGTAGTCGGTCTTCAGGTCGGTGGCGGCGATGCCGTCGCCGAGCACGTCCACCTCGAAGCCGTGCATGACGAACAGCGTCTCCAGCATGGAGCGGATGTCGTCTTCGTCGTCGACGATCAGCACGCGTTTCATGACGTGCGCTCCACCGCCGTCGCGCGCGGCAGGAAGACGTGAAAGGCCGTCCCCTCGCCCGGTTCGCTCTCGACGAAAATGTGCCCGCCGTGGCGCTCGACCACCTGATGCGCCACCGCCAGCCCGAGCCCTGTTCCGCCGCTCGGCTTCGTGGTGAAGAGTGGCTCGAAGATGAACGTGAGCACATCCGGCGCGATGCCGCTGCCGCTGTCCGCGACCGTCACCAGAACGAACGACTCGGGGCGATCGACGGCCGCGAATGGAAACGTCTCCCCTTCGCTCGGCTCGCGTGCGGTGACCGTCAGGCTGCCGCCGCGCGGCATCGCGTCACGTGCGTTGTTGAGCAGATTCGTGAAGACCTGGGCGAGCTGGGAGGCGTCGCCGTGCACCGCGAGGCCCGCCGGAAAGGACCAGCTCAAGTCGATCGCGTATCCCGTCTGCGCCTGCACCTCGGGGAGCAGCCGCTGCCACCACTCGGCGAGATCGAGCCGCGTCGCCTCGGGGGTGGTGGCCTGGGTGTAACGGAGAATGTCCTGCGCGACCCGCTTGCCGCGCCGCACCGAATTGCCGATGTGATACGCCGTCTTCGCGCGCATCGCGTCGGTGAGCTCCGCCTTCTGGAGCAGCTCGGCGAACGGCTGGATGCCCATGAGCACGTTGTTGAACTCGTGCGCGACGGTCGCGGCCAGCCGCCCGAGGCTCGCGAGGCGCTCCGAGCGCTCGCGCCGCTCGGCGGCCCCCTGACATTGTCCCGCTTCACGGACGTGCACGACCAAGCCGGCGATCTCACCATGGAAGACGATGTTCATGATCGTCAGTTCGACCGGGAGAAAGCCGCCGTCCCCCTGCGGCAGGCGGGCGGCGACGTGGCCGCGCGCGTGCGGTTCGCCGAGTTGCCGCGCGACCGCGGCGCGGACCGCCTCGCGGTCTTCGACGCTCACGAGGTCGGGCAGCTCGCTTCCGGTGAGCGCCGCAGTGTCGCGGAGCAGCAGTTTTTCCAGCGCGGCGTTGTGGTGGCGCAGCCGCCCGGCGCGGTCGACCACGGCCGTCGCTCCACACGCCGTCTCCACGACGACGCGGTCCAGCTCCACCACCCATTGCTGCGCGGGTGAGACGGGGGTCGGCAGATCGGGTGGCCGGAACGTTTCCGGCCGCAGACGGTCGTCGAGCAGGCTGTTCACGCGCACATCCTTCCGGCGAAGACATCTCTCTCTCTTCGCTCGTAGGTGAGTCCGGCTGAGGCGACAAAAAAATACATCCGGGCTGTATTTTTTTCGCCTCTCCCGCGGACTCACTGATGACCAGGTCCAGCAACGCGCTCCGAGGAGGTCCGGCGATGGGTGTGAGACGAATACTCGTGGTCGATGACGAAGACGACGTTCGCGAGGTGACGAGCATGAGCCTGCGGCTCGTCGACGGATGGTACGTGCGCACCTGCAGTTGCGGCGAAGAGGCGATCCGTGCCGCGGCCGAGGAGCTGCCGGACGCGATCGTGCTCGACGTGATGATGCCTGGCCTCGACGGTCCGGGGACGCTCGAGGCCCTGCGCAGCGACGCGCGGACGCGCACGATCCCGGTGATCTTCCTCACCGCGAAAGCACAGCCGGCGGAGAAGCGGATGCTATCGGACCTGAGCGCGCGGGGCGTGATCGCCAAGCCGTTCGACCCGATCACCCTGCCGAACGAGATCGCGGAGCTCCTCTGCTGGAACTGAACGGATTGGGGATTGGGGATTGAGGATTGAGGATTGAGGATTGAGGATTGGGGATTGAGGATGAATGCAATGGGCAGCGGCGAGCCATGAGCTCCGCCGCTGCCGTACATCATGCAGGCCGTCTCAGTCGCCGCCGAGCAAGTCTCCCAGCGGTCCGAGGATCGAGCCTTCGCCCTGTCTCCGTCCGGCGGGGTTGCCGGGCATCGCGGAGAAGACGCGGCTCGCGAAGCGGCTGAACGGGAGGGACTGGATCCAGATTTTTCCGGGGCCGCGCAGCGTCGCGAAGAAGAGGCCTTCGCCGCCGAACAGCGCGGTCTTCACGCCGCCGACGAACTGGATGTCGTAGCTGACCTGCGGCTGCAGCGCGACGAGGCAGCCGGTGTCGAGGCGGAGCGTTTCGCCGGCCGCGAGCTCGCGCTCGACGATGGCGCCGCTGGCGTGCACGAACGCCAGGCCGTCTCCGTCGAGCTTCTGCAGGATGAAGCCCTCGCCGCCGAAAAAGCCCGCTCCGAGCTTGCGCTGGAAGGCGATGCCGACCGAGATCCCCTTTGCCGCGCAGAGGAACGCGTCCTTCTGACAGAGCATGGTGCCGCCGAGCTGCCGCAGGTCGAGCGGCACGATGCGGCCGGGATACGGTGACGCGAACGCGACCTTCTGCCGCGAGCCGCCTTTGTTCGCGAACACCGTCATGAACAGAGACTCGCCCGTCAGCACGCGCTTGCCGGCAGACATGAGCATGCCCATGAGACCGCCGCTGCCTTTGCCCGAACCGTCGCCGAAGACCGTCTCCATCTCGATGGACGGATCCATGTACATGAACGCGCCTGCTTCGGCGATGCACGCTTCGCGCGGATCGAGCGTGATCTCGACGAACTGCATCTCCGCGCCGAAGATCTCGTAGTCGATCTCGTCCGCGCCGGCGCCGTGTGCGATCGGCGGAGGTGGGATCGGCGCTCCGCTGAACGCGGCCGAAAACTCCCCGCGCGACGTCACCGGCTCCCACGAGGCAAGGCCCTGCGCATACACGTGCGCGTTGCGCGGGATCTGTCCCGCGCGAATGCGGCGGACGATCTCCTCGGTCGGGTACGGCCCCTCCTGCCTTCCGTCTACTGCTACGTGCCACTGGTCCACTGTTGTCTCCTCCAGCTCCATCGTATCGAAGAGCGGCCGCTCCGCGAGCGTCCCGAATGAACCCCGAACGGCGTCGCCGGACGTAGTGCGCGCCGGCCCGGGCCAGCCGTCGTACCTCGGCAAGCACCGCCTCACGATCATTCCACGGCCTGCACCTTCCGCAGCGTGCCGAGACCTTCGAGCTGCTTCTCGGTATCGGACGCCGTCGTGTAGACGAGGACGATGGCGTCGTCGCTGTCGAAGTGTTTGCGGATGATGCCGGCGATCGATTCCGTCGTCACGGCCTGCACGTTCTTCACGAGGTTGTCGACCGAATCGCGTGGGAGGCCGTGAAACTCGATCGTGGAGATCATCCGCGCCAGACCTTCCGCGGTCTCGAGGGCGAGGAGGTTGCGCGACAGGACGATGTTCTTCGCGCGCGTCAGCTCGCTCTCGCGGATCGGACCGTCGCGGAACTTCTTCAGCTCCGCGAACGTGGCGTCGATGATGTCGCGCGTCGTGGCGTTGCGCGTGAAGGTGACGATCGAGTGCGGGCCGACGCTGGCCCACGGCTCGAAACGGCTGCGGATGCTGTACGTCAACGAGCGGTTGACGCGAACTTCCTCGGTCAGCCGCGACGAGAAGCCGGCGCTGAGGATCGCGTTCGCGACTTCGATGGCCACGAAATCGGGTTCGCTGCGGCGGATGCCGGTCGAGCCGATGCGCACCTGCGTCTGATTCATCCCCGGCGCATCGACGACGAGGACGCTCCTCCCTTCGAGCTTTTTCGGCGTGCCGATTTCGACCTTCGCGACGCTGCGGCGCTCCCAGCCGCCGAACGCGGTGCGGACGAGCTCCAGCGCGGCCGCGGTCTTGACGCCTCCGGCGATGGCGAGGATCGCTTCGTTCGGCGCGTAGCGCGCGCGATGAAAGGCCACGACGTCGTCGCGGCCGATCGAGCCGACGCCGCGCCCGGTGCCGTACGGCGTGTGCGCGTAGCGCGTGCCGGCGTAGAGCGCCGCCTCGAACTGCGACGTGGCGTAGCTCTCCGGGTTCTCGCGCGTGGCCGCGATCTCGGCGACGCGCTGCGCGCGCACGCGCTCGACTTCCGCCGCGGCGAACACCGGGCGCAACGTGACGTCGGCCAGCAGCTCGAGCTGCTTTTTCACGTCGCGCGCGAGGAACTCGGACGTGATCTCGGTGGCGTCGCGTCCGGCGTCCGCCTGGAGCACGCCACCCGCGAAATCGATCTCGGCCGCGAGCTGCTCGGCGGTGCGCGTCGGCGTGCCGGTGGTGAGAAGAGCGGCCGTCAGCGCAGCGAGACCTTCCTTCCCCGCGGGATCGGCGGCGGACCCGCTGCGGATCGTGAGACGCGCGTGGACCAGCGCGTCGCCGGGCCGCTCCATCACGAGCACGACCAGCCCGTTCGGCAGCACCGTGCGCGAGTACGCCGGCAGGTCGATGCCGCCGGCCGGTGCCTTGAAGTCGATCGTCTGTGCGCCGGCCGTCGTCGCCATCAGCAGCGCGGCCATGGCCGCGACCAATGTCGTTTTCATCGAGCACCTCCAGCCGCGGCGGCGGCTTTCTCGGGGATGACGAGCGTGACCACCGTCCGCGCGCGTGGGACGAAGAGCGACTGCGCGACGCGGCGGATGTCGTCGCGCGTCACTTTGTCGTATTGATCGGCGCGCGCAAACAGTGCGGTCGGGCTGCCATAGCGGATGTCCGCCGTGCCGATGAGATTCGCCTTCCCCTCCATCGTCTGCAGGTCGCCCGCGAGTCGCGCCCGCAGTTGGTTCCGCGCTTTCTGGAGCTCGGTGTCGGTGACGCCGTTCTGGCGGATGTCCGCGAGCACCTCGTCGATGGCCTTCTCACATTGCGCGGCGCTCTTCCCTTCCTGCGCCTGGGCGAAGAGGAGGAACGAGCTCGGATGGTCGAAGCCGAGGAACGAGGCGCTGGTTTCGGTGGCGAGGCCGCCGTAGACGAGCTTGCGGTAGAGGCGCGACGATTCGCCGCGCTCGAGAATGGCCTCGAGCATCTCGATGGCCGGAGCATCGGCGTGTCGCACCGGCGGCGCCTTGAAGCCGAGCATCACCGCCGGAAGCGCTGCTTCTTTCTCCAGTGTGACGCGCCGCTCCCCCTGCTGCTCCGGTTCGTTGTCGACCACCGGCAGGATGTTGCCGCGCGCCGCAATGCCGCCGAAGAAGCGCTCCACGCGTTTCAACAGATCGGCGGTCACGAAGTCGCCGACGACGACCAGCGTGGCGTTGTTCGGGCCGTAGTAGTCGTTGAAGTAGCGCGTGGCCTCGTCGAGCTTGATCGCGTCGAGATCCTTCATCCAGCCGACCACCGGCCAGCCGTACGGATGCGCGACGAACGAGGCGGCCATCAGCTCTTCGTACATCCGTCCGCGCGGGATGTTGTCGGTGCGGACGCGCCGCTCCTCTTTCACGATGCCGCGCTCCTGCTCGAGGTTCTCCGGCGTGATGAGGAGGCTCTTCATGCGATCCGATTCGAGGTCGAGCACCGTGTCGATGGCCGACTTCGGGAACGTCTCGAGGTAGGCGGTGAAGTCGGTGGTGGTGTAGCCGTTGCCGCCGCTTCCGGCCATCTCGAGGTGAAGGTCGAATTCCTTCGGTTTGAATTTCCCCGAGCCGTTGAACATCATGTGCTCGAAGAGATGCGAGACGCCGGTGATGCCCGGCCGCTCGTTGCGCGAGCCGACGCGATAGAACACGAAGAGGCTGATCATCGGGATCGAGCGGTCTTCGAGGGTGAGGACGCGCAGTCCGTTGGGGAGCGAGTGCGTGCGCACGTCCGGCTGCTGCGCGACGTTCGGCAGCGCGGCCGCGACGAGCGCGAGCGCGACGAGAAACCGTTTCATGGCTGGATGGCCTCCGTTCGACTTACTTGCCGTACCACAGGGTGGCTTTGAAGGTTTGTCGCAGCGACCCCTTTTTCACGGTGACGCGCACGTCGTAGTACGCGTCGAGGACGTTCTGTTCCTTCTTCGGCATGCCTTCTTCGTATTCTTTGGAGATGAGCCGAGGCTGCGTGATGTCGACGGTGATGCCTTCGCCGGCGAACGAGCCGATGAAGTCCGTCGGTTTTCCGGGCACCCTGGTCGTTCGCCGCAGCCGGTACTCCTTCCCGTTGACGCCGATGTAGTAGTCGGCCACGCTGCACCGGTCGGTGAAGAAGTTGACCTCGCGCCCCATGACCATCCGGACGCGCGCGAAGCATGCCTTCGCCTTCGCGCTGTCGGGGTGCTCGCGAGCACATTCGCGCCGGTCCGCGGCGTCGAGCAGCGGCGATCGTTCAGCGTGGATCCGCGAGGCGACGCAATCGCCGGTATTCACCGGCGAAAGCCATAGCTGATCTTCGGCAGAAGTGGCCGCGCCCGCGGAAGCGTGGAGCAGGAGGAGAACGGCGGCGACGCGGAGCATGGATGCGCGTGATTCTAGCCCGATGTCAGTGCGGCAATGCGCGCCTCGACCTCCTCGATCACGTAATCGGGCGTCGAGGCGCCGGCCGTCACGCCGGCGATCTTTGCGTTGCGGAACCACGCGGGGTCGAGATCGTCCGCGCCCTGCACGAGGTACGACGGCTTCGATTCGCGGCAGATCTCCCAGAGGTGTTTCGTGTTCGCGCTCTTCGTGCCGCCGATGACGACGATCAGGTCGACTTCCGGATCGTGCGCGAGCCGGCGTGCGGCGTCCTGGTTCTGTTTGGTGGCGTAGCAGATCGTGTCCGCGCGCTCGACCTGTGCGGCACGGCGTTCGATGCTCCGCACGACGTCCTCGAACTCCTCGGCGTTGAGCGTCGTCTGGTAGAAGACTTTGATCTTCGCGTACCGCGACCAGTCGACGGCCGCGGCGTCTTCGATCGTCAACACGATGTGGTACGCCGCGGAATCGAGATCGTGTGTGTAGCCGATCACCTCGCGGTGCTTCGGGTCGCCGATGAAGACGAGGTGGTATCCCGCGGCCAGCGCATCCTGCGATTCGCGATGGAGGTCGTAGACGAACTTGCAGGTGGTGTCGAGGATCTTCAGGCCGGCCGACGTTGCGCGCTCGTGAAAGGAGGGTGGAACGCCGTGCGCGGAGAAGACGATGGTCTCCTCCACCGCCGCGATCTCGCCGACGGTGCGCACGCCGAGTCTTTCCATCTCTTCGACGACGCGCTCGTTGTGCACGAGTTGCCCGAGGACGGCGCCGCGGCCGCCGCTGGCAGCGAAGCGCTTGACCTTCAGGTCGGCGATGCGCACGCCGGAACAGAAGCCGTACTTCTCGGCGCGCTTGACCGCCATCCCACGCGCGCTCACGAGGCCACCCCCACCGCGCCGAAGCGCCGCTCGCGCATGCGGTAGTCACTGACCGCGCTGGCGAGATCGGAGGCGTCGAAGTCGGGCCAGAGGCGATCGCTGAAATGCAGTTCCGCGTACGCCGCCTCGAAGAGCAGAAAATCGCTGAGCCGTTTTTCGCGGCCGGTGCGGATGAGCAGGTCCACGTCTTCGAGGATCGAGTCGGCGTGGATGGCCAGCGACAGGCGCTGGCGGAACGAATGCGCCGAGCATTTGTCGCAGCTCGCGCGCGCGATCGCATCGCGCGACGAATAGTCGATGGCGATGCGCAGCCGGAGCTTCCCGCCATCGGCGGTCGCGGCTTCCGACGATTCGATGAGACGCACGAGATCCGGCGAAAGGCGGTCGCGGCGGCCGATCACATTCAGCCGGACGCCGGACGCGACGCACCGCGCGGTCTCGGTGGCGAGGAAGCGCTGGAGGAGCGTCATCAGCGCGTCGACTTCGTGCTGCGGCCGGCTCCAGTTGTCGGCGGAGAAGGCGTAGAGCGTGAGGAGGTCGACGCCGGCGGAGGGCGCGGCTTCGACGACCCGGCGCACGGCATCGGCCCCGGCGCGATGGCCCGCGGACCGCGGCAGCCCGCGCTCGGTGGCCCAGCGCCCGTTGCCGTCCATGATGATGGCGACGTGAAAAGTACCTTGCATCGTAAAGTCTCCCTGTAAAAAAAGGGGACGCTCACCCACGCATCGTGTGGATCAGCGCCTCCATGCGGTCGAGATAGCGGCCCAGCGCCTCGCGGCCGGCGCTGGTGAGGTTGTAGGCGGTTTTCGGCACGCGTCCTTCGAACGATTTCGTGCACTCGACGTAGCCCGCCTCTTCGAGCTTGCGCGCGTGCACGCTGAGATTTCCGTCGGTGGTGCCGAGCATCGCGCGGAGATCGGTGAACGTCAGCGACGCGTTCACCGCGAGCGCGGAGACGATGCCGAGGCGGAGCCGTTCGTGGATCAGCGGCTCGAGCTGCGTTGCGCCGCCGATGGGTGCGTCGAGTGCCGGCGGGGTCTTCCTGAGCGCCCTAGCCACCGTACCTCCGGATGATCACCAGTCCGCCGCCGATCTGGACGACCCCGAAACCGAGACCGAGCAGCAGGTTCGCCGCGGCGAACGGCACCACCAGCGCGGCGGCGCCGGTCAGCAGCAGCACCAGTCCCATGAACGGCACGACGCGGACGGAGAGCGCGCCTCCCGCGGAAATGGCGACGCCGTAGAGCAGCAGCCAGATCCCCGGCAGCAGGTCGAACTCGGCGCGGCTGACGAGGACGAGCGTCAGCGCGGCGGCGGCGGCGATGGCGGGCAGAAACGCCAGCGCGAATCTGCGCGCGGGCGCGGAGACGAGCGAACCACCGGCGCGCCTGCTCTTCCATGCCATGGAGAGCACGCCGATGCCGGTGGCGACGACCGCCGCGGCCATCCAGACGGCGAGCCAGCGCACGGGGGAGCCGGTCTGCGTCGCCGCGACGGCGGCGGCGAACAGACCGGTGACTCCCATCGCCACACCGCCGCGTCCGGAGACGGCGGTGAACTCGCTGGCGTTCTCCACGGCCGAGCGGATGTAGCGGATGTCGGCGAGGGCTCGCTCGTGAAGGGAGTGAGGAGAAGCGGAAGGTCGCGTCACGGCACGTAACATAGCACAAAGGGCTTTTTGCAACAAAGCTGCCGACGCGAGGGTGCGGGTTGCGTTACCCTTTCCGCATCCCATCACGGCAAAACGAGAGCGGAGGTCCCATGAGTGACTCCCCGAAGTGGACGCGTCGTACGTTTCTGGAGGCCGTCGGCCGCGCCGGAGGTGCAGCGGCGGTGTACGAGACCATGGTGGCGATGGGGATGGTTCGCGTCCCTGCCGCGTATGTCGAAGCGCAACTGGCGCCGGATCTCGGGCACGGCAAGCGCGTCGTGATCCTCGGCGCGGGCATCGCCGGGCTGACCGCCGCCTACCGGCTCCACAACGCGGGGTACACAGTGAACATCCTGGAAGCGAAGGATCGTCCGGGCGGGCGCAGCTACACCGTGCGGCGGAACGCCACGATCGAAGAAAACACCGGCACGAAGCAGATCTGCAAGTTCGACGAGGGGGAGGACTTTTACCTCAACGCGGGGCCGGGTCGTCTCCCCTATCACCACACCGCGATCCTGCAATACTGCACGCTCTTCAACATCCCGCTCGAGGTCTACACGATGATGTCGCGCGCGAATTTCTTTCAGCGCGACGGGTCGTGGAAGAACAAGGCGCAGATCAACCGCCGTATCGCCAACGACACGCGCGGCTACATCTCCGAGCTGCTCGCGAAGGCGGTGCTGAAGAACGCGCTCGACAAGGAGCTGGAAGACAAAGGCGTCGACCGCATCCAGTTCCTCAATCTCCTCAGCGCGTTCGGCGACGTCGAGTCGGGCAACGACTACGACTACACCGGCTCGTCGCGCTCGGGCTACAGGCCGGGGCGCGAGCCCGGCGTCGATCACTGCGGTGACGTCGTCGCGCCGCTCACCCTCGGCGATCTCGTGAGCTCGGGCTTCTGGAACGACCGCTTCTATCAGGCCGAGGAGTACGAGTGGCAGCCGACGCTCTTCCAGCCCGTCGGCGGCATGGACAAGATCTGGCGCGAAGGCTTCCTCAAGACGCCGATCGCGAACTTCATCACCACCGGCCGCGAAGTGACGAGCGTGGCCAACGTGACCGAGGGGGGGAAGGCGAAGGTGCGCGTCGGACATCGCGCGGCCGGCAGCAGCACGGACGCGGAGGATCACATCGTCGCCGACTACTGCATCTCGACCATCCCGCTGCCGATCCTCTCGCGCATCGAGAACAACTTCTCACCGGCATACGTCGCCGCCATCGAGACGGTGAACTTCGCCGACACGTGCAAAGTGGGATGGCAGACGAACAGCCGCTTCTGGGAAACGAAGGACCAGATGTACGGCGGCATCTCGTACACGACCGATCCGATCACGCAGATGTGGTACCCGTCGTGGGCGTACTTCAAACAGAAGGGCATCCTCACGGGCGCGTACAACTACGACCTCAACGCGCGCCACTTCGGGACGATGACGCCCGACCAGCGCCTGCGCCACGCCATGAACGGCGCGAAGAAGCTGCATCCCGATTTCGACAAACACGTGCCGATCGAGCTGGGGCTCTCCATCGCCTGGCAGAACGTGCCGTATCAACTCGGCGGCTGGGCGGACGACTGGGGCTGCGACAACGAGATCCCCGAGCCGCTGCTGCGCGCGGAAGGACGCTTCTGGGTCGCGGGCGATCAGGTGTCGTACCTCTCCGGCTGGCAGGAAGGTGCAGTGCGCTCGGCGAATCACGTGGTCGAGCACATCGCCGGAGTGGCGAAACCGAAAGCGCTGCTCGAAACGGTGGAGCCGGGAGCGGCAATCCGGAAAGCGCCGAGCGTGCGGAGGAGAACGCGCGGGCTGCCGTAGGAGCGTGCTGCCCGCAACGGAAAGGCGGAGGGCCGGAGCATCGGGCGCCGCGCTTGCGGTGGTGAGATACTGGTGACGCACATGGGGAATGATGTACTTCCTGAATTTCTCGCGGCGTCCGGAAAGGTTCGACTCAAGGTCTTCGTCTCCTACGCACGCGCCGATCTCGCGTTCACGGACCAACTCGTCGCGGCGATGACGGCGTTCGATTTCAGCGTCACGATCGATCGCAAAGGGATTCACGGCGCGGAGAACTGGAAGCGGCGGCTCGGACAGCTCATCCTCGAGTCCGACGTCGTCGTCTTCGTGTTATCGCCGGCATCGGCCGGGTCGCCCGTGTGCAGGTGGGAAGTCGAGGAGGCGATCCGGCGACAGAAGCGCGTGATCCCTGTTCTGGCGCGGCCGCTGGGCGATTCGGAACCGTACGAGCCGCTCCGCGACCTCAACTACATCCACTTCTATCCCGAGCCGGCAATGCCGGGATCAGGATTCGGAAGCGGACTGGCACTTCTTAAAGCGGCATTGTCGATCGACGTCGAATGGATCCGCGAGCATACGCGCGTCGGCGAGCTTGCATCGCGGTGGGAGGATGGGGACCGCAACGCGGACCTGCTCCTGCGCGGCTCGGAGCTCGCCCGCACCAAACAGTGGCGCGACGCGCGGCCGCCGAACGCACCGGAGCTCTCGCCGCTCCAGCGAGAATTTCTCCAGGCCAGCGAAGAGGCCGAGGAGGCGCGGACCGACGCCGAGCGCACACGACTCGAAGAGCGCAGAAAGGCGCTGGAAGAAGCGGAAGTCGCCGCGGCGGGACGGCGTGAGGCATTGGCGAAGTTGTCGCGCCGTACGTGGATGGCGGTCGCCGCCATGGCCGTTTTGCTCATCGTTCTCATGCTTGCTGCACGGTCGCTCCGGCTCCGGAACGCGACGCTGAAGGCGACCACCGAGGCACTCGAACTTCAGAGGCAGGAGACGCAGCAGGCCGTGACTCGGCTCGAGGGCACCCAACTGCGATTGCGCGAGGGGATGAAGTTGAAGATCGCGAAGACCGATCGCGTCGTGACGGCGACCGAGAAGTGGTACCGCATCGCAACCGACTACAAGCTGGCGATCGGCACCTACCGCGCGCCGATGTCCGGTTCGCAGAAGGCGATGAATCTCGGTACCGGATTTCTGGTGAAGGGCGACACGCTGCGGCCAGAGTGGGCAAACCAGATCGTGTTCATCACGGCATCTCACGTGATTCACTCCGGCGGCGAGAACGACGAGACGAACGTTGCCAGCGCCAGCGTCGTTTTTCCCGGCGTCGGTGGTGCGCAAGCGAAGTTCTCGAAGGTTCTGTTCGACTCCGGCATCGCCAATCTCGACGTGGCAGTGCTCGCACTGGCAGGCCCGCCTCCACCTCACGCGGAACCGGTAGCTCTCGTGAGCCAGACTCAAACCAAAGAGCAGTTGGACGGAGTGGCCGTGCTCCAGTGGACAGGCGCGGACGGCTTTGCTCTCGGGTTCGGTCATGGCGTGGCGAAACCAACCCGCGACGCGAGCATTCGCGACGACCGGATGTACTACACGCACGTCACCGCGGGCGGGGCGAGCGGCGCTCCGGTCTTCGACGCGAACTCCGGAAACGTCGTCTGTCTCCACGTCGGCGCCGCTCCGATCCTGTCGCCCGAGCCGCGCCGCGTCGGTTTCTGCACGCCGATGGCGAAGATCGTCGAGGCCATCGCGGCGAAATCTGCGACGTGATCGCGTTCCCGGCGGCGCCGCCCCTCACGCCACCCGCGTACCGTCGCGAAACACCGCCGTGACGAGGTTCACGCCGAAGTGGTAGACGAGGTGGAGGTAGCTCGGGGCGTCGAGGAGGACGACGTCCGCGCGTTTGCCGGGCTCGATGGAGCCGGTGTCGTGGGCGAGGCGGAGGGAGGCGGCGCCGTTCAGAGTCGCCGCGGTGAGAGATTCTTCGACGGTGAGTTTGATCTGCAGGGTCGCCAACTGCATGACGGTCTGCATCGACTCGGTCATCGACGAGCCGGGGTTGCAGTCGGTGGAGAGCGACACGATCGCGCCGGCGTCGATGAGTTTGCGCCCGGGAGCGTATTGCGGCGACATGAGGAAGAAACTCGTCGCGGGAAGCAGGTTGGCGACGGTGTCCGACGCGGCGAGGGCAGCGATGCCGTCGTCGGAGACGTACATGAGGTGATCGGCGGACGCGGCGTCGAGGGACGCGGCGAGACTGGCGCCGTGCGTGTCGGAGAGCTCGTCCGCGTGCAGGCGCGGGGTCATGCCGAGCGACACGCCCGCGCGCAGCACGGCGTCGCCCTGTTCGCGAGTGAACACGCCGCGTTCGACGAAGGCGTCGCAGAAGACCGCGAGCTTTTCGCGAGCGACGGCCGGCAGGATCTCGTGGACGATCTCGTCCACGTATGCAGGCGAGCGGTTCGTGCCGGGCGGAAACTCGTGCGCGGCGAGGCACGTGGGCACGAGCCGCACCGGAGAAGTGGCAGAAGCGGTGCGAATGGCGCGTAATTGTTTGAGCTCGGCTTCGAGGGAGAGACCGTAGCCGCTCTTCGCTTCCGCGGTCGTCGTGCCGTAGCGCGCCATCGTGCGGGCGCGAGTGAGCACGTTCGCGACGAGGTCCGCTTCGGAAGCCGCGCGCGTCGCGTGCACCGTCGAAGCGATCCCACCGCCGGAGGCGGCGATCTGCTCGTACGTCTCCCCTTGCAGCCGCCGGTTGAATTCGGATTCGCGGAAACCGGCAAAGGGAATGTGCGTGTGAGAGTCGACGAAGCCCGGCACCGCGGTGGCGCCGTGCGCGTCATAGTCTTCGTCGATCCTGATGTACGACGGCATCTCGCTTTCGCGGCCGACGTACGTGATCCGCTCGCCGTCGACGACGATGACCGGGTTTTCGTACACCGTCAGCTCGCGCATGGCCCGCCCTCGCCGCGCGCTGCGGCCGGTGGGGGTGGCGACCTGGCTGAGATTGCGGATGAGAAGCGTCATTGCCGCGCGCGGAACAGCGCCGTGATCGGCTCCTCGTTCGCTTCCTGTTCGGCGTCGAGCACGACCATCTGCTGGACCGTGTCGAGCGTGTACTGCAGCTTGTTGCGCACGGCCCGGCGCTCGATCTTGAGGTCCTGAATCGCGCGCTCCAGATCGCCGACGCGCTGCATGGCCTGCGCGATGAGGCGCTCGGACAGCAGCTCGGCGTCCTTCACGATCAGCTCCGCCTCTTTCCGGGCGTTACTGGTCAGATCCTCGGCGACCTTCTGCGCGGAGAGGAGCGTGTCCTTGAGGATGCGCTCGCGGTTGGAGTGGTCCTCGAGGTCCTCGCGCAGCATGGCCGTCTCACGGGAGTAGCGGTCGTTCTCCCGCAGCAGCCGCTCGATCTCCTCGGCCACCAGGTGCAGGTACGCGCGCACTTCGTCCGGGTTGTACCCTTTGATCACGCGCGAAAACGTCTGCTTCTGAATCTCGAGCGGAGTCAGGTTCTGCATCTTCCACCCTCCCGTCACGTGGAGTTATTGGGAGAGTATACGCCCGGTCGCGAGACGGATCGCCAGCGCGCTCAGCATCTGGTTCACGATCCAGAGGATCAGCACGAGCACCATCGGCGACCAGTCGATGCCGGCCGTGTCGAAGCGCCGCAGCCAGCGGCGGATCGGCCGGAGGAACGGGCGCGTCATGCGCTCGAAGATGTCGTTGAGCATCTCCAGCGTCCCGTAGAGCTGGCGGTGGCGCCAGCGGAACTTCGACTCGCGCAGGAAGAAGAGGATCCAGGAGAGGATGACCCAGGCGAAGATCACCCACTGCAGGACCTCGATGATGATGCGGACCGCGCCGAGGAGGATGAGGACGAATTCCATCAGCGTGCGCCGAAGATCGCCCGCCCTACGCGGATGATCGTCGCTCCTTCCTCGATGGCCACTTCGAAATCGTCGGTCATGCCCATGGACAGCTCTCTCAGCCCGAGATCATCGCGCATCGTGCGCAGCTCGCGAAAGTACGGACGCATCTCTTCCGCCTCTCCGGCGGGAGGGATGGTCATCAGACCGGCGAGGCGCAGCTCCGGAAGGGCGGCGATCCGCTTCGCCAGCGCCGCCACGTCTTCCGCCGCAACGCCGCTCTTCTGCGGCTCGCGTCCGACGTTCACCTGCAGGAGGATCTCCTTCGGCGACTCCGCCAGGCGGGCGATGCGCTCGGCGAGCTCGATCGAATCGACGGTCTGGATGACGTCGAAGGTGCGGACCGCGTCCTTCGCCTTGTTCGACTGCAGATGCCCGATCAAATGCCAGCGCGCGGAGCCGGTGACGGACGGCCGCTTGTCGCGCGCCTCCTGCACCTTGTTCTCGCCGACGTCGGTCATCCCCGCGGCGATCGCATGCGCGACGTCGCTGGCGGGAAAGGTCTTCGACACGGCGACGAGCGTCACCTCATCGCGGGCACGGCCGGCGCGTTCGCACGCGGCCGCCATGCGCGATTCCAGCTCCGCGATGTTCGCCTGGATTTCGTCAGCTCTCGACACGACGTCTCTGCAACTGCCGTCCGTCCGCGCGATCGACGGCGATGTTCGCCAGACGATCCGCGTCCTTGTTGCCCGCGCGAAGCGTATGACGAATCGTGAAGCGCGCGAAGTGCCGCACGAGCTGTTTGGCCTTCGCGTGCATCGGGACGAGGTTCGGGTGCTTGACCTTGTACACGCCGAGCATCTGCTTCACGAGGAGCTCGGAGTCGGAGACGATCTCGACTTCCTTCGCTCCTTCGCTGTGCGCGGTCTCGAGCGCCTCGAGCAGGCCCGCGTACTCGGCCACGTTGTTCGTGGTCCTGCCGAGGTAGCCGCTGATCTCGATGATCTCGCCGGTGTCGGTGGTGATGAACACGCCGTAGCCGGCCGGCCCGGGATTGCCGCGGGCCGCGCCGTCGATGAATGCCTTGATCTTCAGGATGTGGGTCTCTCCAGGTAGAGGATTCGGTGGCAGCCTTCGCAGTGGACGAGCTCACCGCGCTTGAGCTGCTGCGCGACCTGCGGGCGGACGCGGTTGCGGCAGACCGAGCACGAGTCGTTGGCGACCCGCGCGACGGCGACCTGCTGCCGTTGCTTGTAGATCTTCTGAAATTCGGCGCGCAGGCGCGGCTGGATCGTGGCCTCGATCCCTTCCGCTTTCTTGCGCAGCTCCTCCGCTTCCTTGCGGAGGTCGGAGAGGGAGTTCTGCCACTCCGCGTGCGCCGCGTCGTAGCGCGACTGAAGGTCGCCGTGCGATGCGCGTCCCTCCTCGAGCTTCGCGTCGACGGCTTCGATCTCCCCCATGTTCTTGAGCGAGGAGTCCTCGAGCTCCTTGACGTGCTTGCGCGTGGCGTCGATCTCTTTCCACGCGGCGGCGTACTGCTGCTGATTCTTCACCTGCATGAGCTGGCCCTGATACTTCTTGAGCAGCTCCTGCTGGTCGGACAGCTCGCCGTCGACGCGGCGTTTGTCTTTCTCGAGCACTTCCTTCTGCTGCTGCAGCCGCGTGGCCTCTTCGCTCGCGCCGAGCCATTCGCGCTCGACTTCCGCGAAGTCATCCGGCTTCACCGCCATCTGTTTCTCGCGCTCGTTCAGTGCGCTGAGGACCGTCTGCAGCTGCCACAGTTTGTCGACTTCGCTCAAAGAAACTCCTCCCGAAAACAAAAAAGGCGTTCCGTGGTCGGAACGCCTCGCGTCGGATGTGCTCCGGCACGGATGCAACAACGATCGATGAATGCAACGTCTCTCTGCATTGCGGACTAGGTGGGTCCACCAGGATTCGAACCTGGGACCTGCCGGTTATGAGCCGGTAGCTCTAACCGCTGAGCTATGGACCCGGACGGGCGATTCTAACGCAGTTCGACCGCGTCACCGACGAGCATCTCACGCCGCGCCCGCACGACGACCGCGGTCGAGGTCCGCGCGTCGGTCGTGAGGACGCCGATCTCGCCGAGGACCATCGGCGGCTGGCCCGGACGCGGGCTGGGACGATAGACGGTGAGGAAGTCGCCCGGCTCGACCGCATCGCGGCCGAGATCGATCTGGACGAGGTTGCCTTCCGCGAGGCCGAGCTCCCAACTGCGCGACTCGACGATGAAGCCGCGAGCCTTGCCGCTGGCGGGATCGCACCACCCCGGAATCTCGGGGATGCGGGCGATCGGGATCGGAAGCTGCGGCATCGGCTTGAGGCGGACGCCGAGAGGAATCTCGCGGCACGACTCGGTGATGATGCCGCGCGAGCGCCCGTCTTCGGTGCAGAGGATGCGCACCTGGCCGACGTAGTCGTACTGGCGGCCGATGACGGCGCCCGTGACGGGATGCTTCACGGTCTCCTGCGGGTCGATGAGGATGTAGGTCTCGCCCGCGACGAGGCCGCTGTGCGCGCCGCCGCTGATGTAAACCAGGTCGTGCACGACCGCCCCCGCCGCATCCTCGGGGAGCATGCGCGGCACGTACTTGGTCTCGTTGTCTTCGAAGGACTCGATGCGGTTCGGCATCGGTTCGTTGGGATCGCCGATGTAGCCGTAGCAGTAGACCTCGAACTCGGTACCGAGGGCGACCGGGTTGTTCCCGATCTGGGCGCGGGCGACGGCGACGCCGTCCTGGTCCTCCGCGGTGAAGACGTTCTCCCCCTGCACGAGCGTGTCGGCGGTGCCGGTGCCGGCGGTGGTCGCGTCCGCGGTCGTGGTGGCTTCGCCTTCGATCAGGAGGACGTCACCGGGGTAGATCCAGCGCGCGTCGGTGATCCAGGTGTTGGATTCCCAGAGCTGCGGCCAGAGGTACGGATTGTTGTAATACCGCTGAGCCAGGTCCCACAGCGTGTCGCCGCTCGCGATGGTATGCGTGCGCGCGCCGACGGGATAGCTGGCGGGATCCGGAGGGTTGTAGGCCGTCCAGTGATCGCCGACGCGATGGAGCTCGCGCGGCGGTTGCGATGATTGCCGCTGCGCAAATGCGCTCGTCGCAATCACGAGCAGGAGAACGGGAGCCACCCTACGCACACTGACCATTGTCCCCTCCGACAGGTCAATAAGTTAGCGTACGGACGGGTGGCGGGTCAAACGGGAGGCGCGCGTTACCGCAGCGTCAGCGTGCCGTCCTCGTTCGGAATGGAGCCGCCGAGCTGGTCCTGGTGGTACTTTTCGAGCTGCTTGGTGCGCTTGTCGTAGTTCGTCATGACCTTCTTGACGTACTGGCGCGTCTCGCGGAACGGCGGGATGCCGCGGTAGCGCTTCACGTTGCCTTCGCCGCCGTTGTACGCCGCGATGATCTTCTTCAGGTCGCCGTTGAAGCGCTTGTCGAGATACTTGATGTACTTCACGCCGGCGTCGACGTTCTGCTCGGGGTCGTAGAGGTTGCGCGCCCCCATCCAGCGGCCGGTGCGCGGCATGAGCTGCATGAGACCACGCGCGCCGACGGGAGACTTCGCCCGCGGCTTGAAGCGCGATTCCTGCTCGATCACCGCCGCGACGAGAGCCGGGTCGACGTCGTACTTTTTCGCCTTCGCGTAGATCAGCTCCCCGTACGGGATCTCGTCGGCGAAGAACGCCGCGTGGATCGCGTCGTTGATGCGGTGCATCTCGCTGAGGAAGACGTCTTTCTTCTCGGCCGGCGCGGCCGGATCCTGACTGGCCCACTCTTCGGTGGCGATCCACGCGCTGTCGAACAGCGACAGCTCGCGCGCCACGTACTTGTCCGGCAGGACCTGCGAGAGCTTGAAGACGGTGTTGCCGGTGAAGTTCCCCTGCAGGTTGGCCACGACCTTCTCGTCGGCGCCCTTCACGCGTACGACGCGGACGGCGTCGAGATCCTTCTTGACGAGGAACTGGACGTTGTCGAGCGTCTCGGCGATGCCGCCGATGGACAGCGCGGTGCCGAGGACGAGGGCGACGGCGCCGCGACCGCCGATGAGGCGCATCACGCGATTGCGTTCCGCAGACTTGCGCAGGCGAGCCATGCGAACCGAGAGAGAGTCTTTGAAGGCGCGGGTCTGGGCCATTCGCGTTCCTTTCAGGGGATCTTATTTCTATTCAAATAATTAGCTACCGAACGCGCTCTTAAACGCACGGGCCGAGGCGAAAAATTGCGAAATCCGGTCGTGTCACGACCAGAATCGGCTATTCGCCGAAGACTTCCGCGGAGAAGCGCTCGATGCGGCAGCCGCCCTCGCGCCAGGCATCGGCGGGAAGGCCGGCTTTGTGGCAGGTCTGGCGGAGGAAGGTCTCGCGGTCCCACCCGTACTCGGTAGCGACCTGCGGGAGGAGGAGGCCCGCGCGCGAGCCGCGGCTGATGATGAGGCCGTCGCGCCCGACCTCGATTTCCTCCACGCTCGCGACCGCCACGATGGGGCTCATCACGGAAATCTCGATGTGCACGTTCGCGAGCTCGTCCTTGCGCAGCGGGTAGAAGCGCGGATCGCGGAACGCGGCGTTGACGGCGTTGTTCGCCACGGCCTGGAAGAGCGGGGCGACGGCCTGGATCGAGCCGATGCAGCCGCGCAGGTCGCCGCCGCTGGCGTGCAGGGAGACGAATGCGCCGCTGGGCCGCTTCAGCTCCTCGGGGATCGCCGCCCTGTCGAGCTCGACACGGTTCCCGTCGAGCACGGTCTCGATCGAGGTCCGGGCGATTCGAAGGAGCTGGCTGCGAAGTTCCTGGCTGAGCATGGCATCACGCGTACTGCGCGATGGGTGAACAGCGTGTCCGGGATGTGAATTGCGGGGCCCGCTGCGCGCTCTACGCGCGCGTTGTCGGTGATCGGTTGTCGGTTGTCTGCGACTCGTGGAGATGCCGCACAGACAACTGACAACCGACAACTGACACCCCCCCGGCGCGGCCGCACCGACAACCACCATCACCGCTGCTCCTCGTGCACGCGGTAATTCAGCATCCGCTTCCCCATCCACCGCACGGCGAAGCAATCGGCGAGTCCGCGGAAGGCGCGGTTCATCGCGCCGTATTTGGAGATGCCGAACTGACGGGGCCGGTGATTGACCGGCATCTCCACGACTTTGTAGCCGGCGTAACGGACGAGCGTGGGAAGGAAGCGGTGCATGCCGGTGAAGAGACGCACGCGGTCGATGGCTTCGCGCTTGACGAGCTTGAGCGAGCAGCCGGTGTCGGTGATCTGATCGCCGGTGATCCAGTTGCGCACGCCGTTGCCGATCTTCGACTGCATTTTGCGGCTCCACGTGTCCTGCCGGTTCACGCGCACGCCGATGACCATGTCCGACTGCGATTCCTCGAGCCTGCGCACCATGGCCGGGATGTCGGCGGGATCGTTCTGCAGATCGGCGTCGAGCGAGACGACGAGGCGTCCGCTCGCGGCATGCCACGCGGCGTCGAGCGCGGCGGTCTGGCCGCTGTTCTTTTCGAACGTCAGCACGCGCAGCGTCGGGTATTGCGCGCGCATCTCGCGCAGCACCGCGAGGCTGCGGTCGGACGAGCCGTCGTCGACCGCCACGATCTCGTACGTCCATCCCTTCCCTTCCAGCGCCGCGGCGATTTCACGGAGCAGGATGGGGAGGTTCTCTTCCTCGTTGTAGACGGGGAACACGACGGACAAGTCAGGGCGCATGCGCGCGTAGTTTATCCCGCGCGCGGGACGCGGGATCTCCGCGGATCCCGCTTTCTCGTTCGTGGACGGATAGATCCGGCGTCTACGCGCGGGAGGAACCGGACAGCGTCACGCCGAAGACCCGCTCGAAATTTGCCGTCGTGCGCGCCGCCACTTCCTCGACCGGCACGCTCCACAATTTCGCCAGCAATTCGGCGATGGCCACGACGTACGCCGGCTCGTTGTCGCGGCCGCGGTACGGCACCGGCGCGAGATACGGCGTATCGGTTTCGATGAGCACGGAATCCTGCGGCAGTCCGCGCGCGACTTCGCGCAACGGATCGGCATTGCGGAACGTGACGATGCCGGAGAACGAGATCAGCCAGCCGTGCTCGACGAGCTTCTTCGCGACGTCGAGCGACTCCGTGTACGAATGCAAAATGCCGCGCGCACCGGAGCGCGTGAGCACGTCCACCATGTCCTCGGTCGACTCGCGATTGTGGACGATGATCGGCTTGTCGAGCTCTCTGGCGAGCGCGATGTGGCGCTCGAAGACTTCGATCTGCGTCTCGCGCGGCGAGTGCATGTAGTGGTAGTCGAGGCCGCACTCGCCGATGGCCACGACGCGCTCCTCGCGCGCCAGCCGCGCGATCTCCGCGAAGGCCGCGTCATCGCAGTCCTTGGCGTCATGTGGATGGAAGCCGACCGCCGCCCACACGTCGGCGTTCTGCTGCGCGATGGCGACGGCCTGCGGCGCGTCCTCGAGCTTCGTCCCCGGCACGACGAATCCGCGAACGCCCGCACCGCGAGCGGCCGCCAGATTCGCCTCGGCGTTGGACATGGTCAGGTGGCAATGCGAATCGGTGAAGATCATCCATGCCTCACGGCCTGCGTGCGCGGCCCGCGGCTCAAGTCCGCTCCACGATCATCGACAGCCCCATGCCGCCGCTGATGCACAACGTAGCCAGTCCATAGCGCTTGCCGCGCGCGTGCATCGCGTGGAGGAGCGTCGTGGTGATGCGCGCGCCGGTAGCGCCGATCGGATGCCCGAGGGAGATCGCGCCGCCGTGCACGTTGAGCTTTGCGGGATCGAAATGCAGCTCGCGATCACACGCGATCACCTGCGCGGCGAACGCTTCGTTCAATTCGATGAGATCGACGTCGTCGAGCGAGAGGCCGACCTCGTCGAGCAGCTTCTTCGTCGCCGGCACGGGGCCGATGCCCATGATCTTCGGATCGACACCCGCCTGCGCGTAGCCGACGATGCGCGCCATCGGCGTGAGGCCATGCTGCTGCACGGAGGCGCCGCTCGCGACGAGCATGCTCGACGCGCCGTCGGTGACCCCCGAGGAGTTACCGGCGTGCACGGTTCCGCCCTTGCGGAAGACCGGCGGCAGCTTGGCCATGCTGTCGAGACTGGCGTCGAAGCGCGGATGTTCGTCCTTGTCGATGGTCGTCGGACCTTTGCGACCTTCGAGCGTCACCGGGACGATCTCGCTCGCGAAGCGATCCTCGTCGTACGCGCGTCCTGCTTTCGTCTGCGACTCGACGGCGTAGCGATCCTGCTCTTCGCGTGAGATGCCGTAGCGGTCCGCGAGCGTCTCCGCGGTCGAGCCCATCATCTCGTCGGCGAGCGGGCACAGGAAGCCGTCGCGCGTCATGCCGTCGATCACTTCGTCGTTGCCCATGCGGTAGCCCCACCGCGCGCGCGGCAGGAGGTACGGCGTGTTCGACATCGACTCGGTGCCGCCGGCGAGCACGACCTGTGCGTGTCCGAGGCGGATCTGATCGGCGGCGTTCATGATCGCGCGCAGACCGGAGCCGCACGCCTGATTGACCGTGTACGCCGGCACCTCGTGCCGCAGTCCGGACTTGATCGCCACCTGGCGCGCGGCGTTCGGACCGACACCGGCCTGACGCGCGTTGCCGAAGATCACTTCGTCGACGGCGTTCGGATCGATGCCGCTGCGCTCGAGCGTGGCCTTCGCGCTGAAGGTGCCGAGCTGCGGCGCGGTGAGCGAAGCGAGTCCGCCGCCGAACTTGCCGATGGGCGTACGTGCGGCGGCGATGAGGAAGATGTCTTCAGTGAGTTTCGGCATGACGGTGAGTGATAGCGATCAGAGGCGCAGAGGTTCACGTGGCGGAGACGCCCAAGCGCGGAGCCGGTGAGACTCTGCGGCTTTGAACCTCTCCCCTCGGACCTCACGTCTCTGTCCTACGTAATCCTTCCCTCGAGCAAGGAAATGACCATGCTCTCGTACGTATCAATCGCGGCGAGGAGCTCGCCCTTCCCGATTTTCTCGTTCACGCCGTGCGCGTCGAGGATCGAGCCGGGGCCGAAGAGCAGCGGTTTGCCGAGGCCGCCGAGCCACGGCACATCCGTATTGAACGACACCACCTCGGAAGGCTGTCCCTCCGGCACGATCATGAATTGCGGAGGATTGCCGCGCGACATGGTGATGCGTCCGCCGTGTTTCGCCACGAGCTCCGCCAGCCGCGCTTCCACGTCCTCGGGAGTCGTGACGAGCCGGAAGATCAGCTCGCATTCCGCATCCGCGGCGATGATGTTCGGACGCTGACCGCCGCGCACGACGCCGACGTTCACGGTCGTCTTGCCGAGGACTTCGTGCTGCCCCCAATCCGTCGCGTTGATCTCCGCGATCGCGGCGACCATCTTGTTGATCGCCGAGTCGCCGAGGTGCGGATACGCCGAGTGCGCGGCGACGCCCTCGAAGCGGACCACACACGTGAGCGCCCCTTTCGACGCGCGTGCGAACGTCGATTCCGTCGGCTCGCCGACGACCACGTATTCGCTGCCGAGATTCGCGAAGGCGACGTTCGCGGACTTGGCGCCGACCGAATCGGTCTCCTCGCCGACGACGAAGAGGAACGCGAACTCGTTCACGCCGCGCGCGCGCAGCCGCTCCCCGGCGGCGAGCATGGCGGCGATGATGCCTTTCGTATCGCACGCACCGCGGCCGTAGATGTTCTCGTCGTCTTCGCGGGAGGCGAACCACGGCGGCACGGTGTCGATGTGAGAATTCAGCACGACGCGCGGTTTGCCACCGGCCAGCGCGAGGAGGTTGAAGCGGGTCGGCGAGACGTCGTGGCGGCGCGTTTCGAATCCGAGCCGGATGAGCTCCCGTTCGAGCAATTCGCCGACGGCGAATTCACTCTCCGTCGGCGAGGGAACATCGATGAGCTGACGCGCCAGTGCGAGTGGATCGAGCGGCATGGGGCGCCGATTGTACTCAGTGCCGCGTCCGCGGAAACGGACGGAGCGTCCGCTCACGATGTCAAACCACTGAACCGAAATACCTTACGCCGCGCGAACCGTTCCGGACCTCGTGCGTCACCTCGTTTTCGCCGTCGCGCTGCTCGTCGCTTCCGCCGCCCACGCGGCCGTGACGTTCGTCTCGCCGCTCGACGGTTCGCAGGCGATCGGCACGCAGGTGCTCGAGGTCACGACGACGGCCGCGAACGTCGATCGTGTCGAGTTCTTCGTCGACGGTGTGATGGCCGGCGTCGCGCGCAAACCGCCGTATCGCGTCGCCTTCGACTTCGGCACGTCGATGACCGCCCGCACCGTCTCCGCGAAGGTCTGGTCCAACGGCTTCCGATCATCGGAGACCGCGAGCGTCACCACCGCCGCGATGACCGTGAACGACACGCTCGACGTCGATCTCGTCGAAGTGCCGCTGCGCGTGCGCTCCTCGCGTGCGCTGAAAGCAACGGACCTGCGCGTGCGCGAGAACGGCGTGGAACAGACGATTCGCGACGTACGGCTCGAACGCCCGCCCGCGCACTTTGCGTTCGTGGTCGATCGCTCGCTGTCGATGAACGACGGCAAGCTTGATGCGACGCTGCGCGCGGTGCAGTCGGAGCTGCGCCAACTGCGCGCGGGCGACACGGCCTCGCTCGTGCTCTTCAACCACCATGTAGCGAAAGCGCGCCCGATCGAACAAGGCGAAACGCTGACCAGCGACCTCGCGCCCTCGGGCGGCACGTCGCTGCGCGATGCACTCGCCTCGGTCGCCTCGAAACAGCGCACGTACGCGATCGTGCTCACCGACGGCGGCGATCGCAACAGCGAGATGTCCGAGGAAACGGCGCTGCGGAAAATCAGCGGCACGCACACGATCGTGAACGCGATCGTCCTCGGCAACTCACATGCGAAGTTCCTCGATCGCGCGGCCTCGAACACGGGCGGCAGCGTCGTCTCGGCGTCGAGAACGAACGTGCGTGAGGCGCTGGCGAGACTGCTGACCGACATCAACAGCCGCTATCTCGTCGTCTACCAGAGCCAGGGAACGAAGCGCGGCTGGCGCACGGTGGACGTGAAACCGCGCGGCCGCGGCGTGACGATCGTCAGCGCGCGCAAAGGGTACTTCGCGGAATGAAGCGCGCGCTGCTGCTGCTCCTGCTCGCGCTGCCTGCACTCGCACAATCGCGGCTCGCATCCGATTTCGAGATCGCGCAGATGGAGAAGCAGCTCGCGCAGTCGAAGGACTTCGAGTCGCAACTTTCCGGCCGTCTGAACCTCGGCGACGTCCGCGCCGCGCGCAACGAAATGACGCTCGCGCGCAACGAATACCGCACCGCGCTGGAGCTCGCGCAGCGCGAGCGTCTCGACGCGCGACGCGATTCGAGTCTCTCGCGGTACGCGAATGCGACCTCGTACGCCGCGCTCGCCCAGGCGAAGCTCGGCCGCGAGGCGGAAGCATTCGCGCTGCTCGAAGAATCGGCGCGCTACTCCAGCGACGATGCCGAGAACTGGAACCTCTACGCCTCGGCCATGCGCACGTTGCGCAAGCCGCGCAAGGCCGTCGCCGCGGCGCGGAACGCCGTGGCCATCGCAAAAGACCCGCTCGACGTGGCCGTGTATCGGCACGCGCTCGCGACCTCGCTCATCGAAGCGGGGGACACGCACGAAGCGGAGCAGTTGCTCGTGACCGTGACCACGTCGCTGCGCTCGAAGGATTTCGAGCGGCTGCAACGCGAGGCCGCGCGCACGGAAGCATTCGAGGTCTACAGCTCCGCACGCGGCGACGTCGCGGCCTACGTGTCGCTGCTCAATCGCGCGCAGCTGCGACTCGCGTCGCTGTACGAGAAACGCGGCGACACTGCCAACGCCCGCGTGCAGTACGAGCGCGTGCTCGAAGGACGCAGCGACGACGTCACCGCGCTCGCCGCCCTCGGACGCTACGACGAGGCGTTCGCCGCGAACCCCTTCTCGATGGCGCTCGTGCGGCAGTACCAGCGTCACCTGCAGACGCATCCGGAGCGCGGCGGCGCGGGCGTGCAACTCGCGCTGCAGCAGCTCGCGCGCGGCGAAACGCGTGCGGCCCGCGAGACGCTCGATGCACTGCTCGCCAAACATCCCGACAACGAAACGCTGCGCACACTGCGCCGCGAAGCCGAAGGCGCAACGAACGTGACGTTGCCTTCGCCGACGCCGGCCGCGAGTGAGCTGCGCGCACTCATCGGCGCCTTCGAACGTCTCACATCCGAACAACGCACGACGCTCGACCGGGCCACGTACACGAGCGTCGTGCGCTTCGAAGGCGGCGTCTTCGAAGCGGGCACGATCGACGGAGTGCCGTTCCGCTTCGGCGCACCCGTGCAGTTCCACGGCACGTTCGACATCACGGCGCCGCTCCGCCTCACCTATCGCATCCTCGGCGTCACCCGCTCCGGCGAGAGCGACGCGCTGCTCCTCGAGCCCGTGCAACTGGAGGCGGTGCGATGAAGCGCGCATTGCTCCTGCTCGCGTTCGCGTTGCCGCTGCACGCGCAACTGCTCACGCCGACCGTGCGCGGCGTCGTCGTCGCGCACGAGGGCCGCATCCGCCTCGGCGAGCTGAATCTGGATGGCGTCGCGAACGCCACCGCCGTCGCCGCGTCGAACGACCAGGTCGTGGTGCTCGATGCGCTGCACGACGAAGCCGTGATCGCCGATCTCGCCACCGGGCGCATCGCGCGCATCGAGACCGCGGAGACGCCGATCGCCGCCGCGTTCGACGGCGGCGAGCTGTACATCCTCTGCCGTGATGCGCGCGTGCTGCAGCATGGAAATGCGCGCATCGCGCTTTCCGCCGATCCCGCATTCCTGAAAACCGCCAACGGGAAGGTCTACGTCTACGCGCGCGCGGCCGGGATCGTCGAAGAGATCGAAAACGACCGCGTCACGCGCCGCTTCAGCACCGCTCCGTTCGCCTCCGACTTCGAGATCAGCGGCGGCACGGCGTATCTCGCCTATCCGCGCGACGCGCGCATCCGAACGATCGACCTGCAAGAGATGAAGACGAGCGGCGAGATCGCCGTCGGTGCCGTCCCGGTCGACCTCGCTTTCGCCGGCGGAGGCACGGCGCTCACCGCGCGCATCCTGGCCGTGGCCGATCCATCGGCAAAGAGAGTCTGGCTGACCGAGGGGACCCAGTCGACCGCGAAAGCAGTGGCGCGGGGATTTCTTCGCGGATTTCTCGGGCTGGGCCTGTTCGGCAGCCGGGCCTCGCAGTTCCCCACCGGGGTCGACCGCGTGGAAGTCCACGGAAAGCAATGGCTTGCGTACGACTCCAGCAGCGGCACGCTCTACCGTTTCGACCGGAAAACGAGCTCCGTCATCGCCAGGAACGTCGCTCCGGGCGCCTTCACGCTGACGCGAAACGGCGTGGCGTGGTGGAACGGTACGTCGGTTGCAGAATTGACGCTCGAATGAGCGAACGAAAACCTTGCACCCGCTGTGGGCGGTCGATCGACGGATGGTCGAAGATCTGTCCGTTCTGCAACCAGGACCAGAATGCGCCGGTGCCGGCAGTCACGGCACAGCCGCGCGAAGTGCTGGAGTACAAACCGCCCGCGGAATTCGACCTGAAGAAGAAAGCGATCATGGGAGGCGCGGGCGTGCTCGCCCTCGTGGCGGCGTTCGGCGTCGGCATGGTCATCAATAGCGACGGCGCGCCGGAAACCGCGCCGGAGACGATCGAGCAGCAGATCGCTGAAGACCAGCAGAAAGTCGCGCCGATCAAACGCGCCGACACGCCTCTCGTTCCGACGAACGAACGGGGCGGGGTCGAGCAGCCGATCACCAGCGCGCCCGTGGCCGCACCTGCAGGCACACCGCCGAACGACTACCAACGCACCGACGCGACCGCGGTCTCCGCGACCGAGTACGCCGAGATGGCAAAGCGCGCGAAACAGGAGCGCGACCGCATGTCCGCGCTCGTCGATCCGCGCTCGCTGACCGGACCGGCGTACGCGCAGGCACCGCGCGCGGTTCGTCCGCGTCCGGCCGCCGCGCCGCAGAACGCGCAACTCCCTCCCCCGATGCCGGGGCAGGCGCCGCAGGACGTGGCGCCGCAGCAACCGCAGCAGCAGCAACAACCGCCGCAGGTGGAAGCGCGCCGCGCGCGCAACTCGCTCCGCACGCGTCCCGTGCCGCAGTCGCAGCCGCTGCCGGACGTCCGCGGGCGAGGCACCGCGCGCCTGTCGCTGCTCATCGGCGCGGATGGACGCGTGAAGGAAGTGGACATCATGCAGCCGCTCGCGGGCGGCAACACCGCGCAACTCTTGCGCGCCGTGCAGCAGTGGCGCTTCAAGCCGGCGACCGAGAACGGCGAGCCCGTCGCGGCGCCGTACACCGTTGAGATATCGTTCCGCTGATGAGCAGTAGCAGTCACGTCCTCGAAAACGGCCGCGCGACCTGCGCCGCGTGCAATCGCGCGATCGACGCGGCCGCCAAAACGTGCCCGTATTGCGGTGCGAATCCGCAGACGGGCGAGCGCCTCGACACGCAGGCCATCCTGCAGGAGGTCTTCCGTCCGCGCGAGATCTCCACGTCGGAGAGCGTGTTCGAATACGCGCGCCAGCGGCAGGGCGTCGTCATCGCGGTCTCGCTGCTCGTCGCCTTCATCGTCATCGCGGCGGTGCATCAGTTCGTGACGGCGAGGAATCGCGACGCGGTCACCGATTCGCCGGCCGTACCGCTCAGCGAGCTGACCGACGTCACGCAGCGCGCGGACGAGACGACGCCGGTCGCGATGCCGGAGCTCGACTTCCAGTACGACGGCAAAGCGCAGTCGATGCGCACGTACATCGTCGAGCGCGGCGCGACGACACCGCCCGAGGTGCTCGCGGCGCAGCAGGCCGCGGCGGCAGCGGCAGCAGCAGCCGCGGCGGCGAAGCAGCCCGCCGCGCCGGCACCGGGAACACCGGCACCCGCCGCGAGACCCGGCCTCCCGCAGCAGCAGCCTCCAGCGACTCGTCCGCCTGCGCCCTCCACCGCCGCACCGCGATGAGCTTGTGGTTCTGGGGCCTCCTCCTCGCGGTGGCGCTCCTCGGCTGGCTCGTCGCCTACATGCTCTCGCAGCGGCCGATCACGACCGTGCAGCAGCTCCTCCAGCAGCGCCGCTACGAAGACGCGGTGATGGAAGCGAATCGCACGAACGACGCTCTCCACCGCGCGGAAGCGTTGAAGCTCCTCGGCCGCTTCGACGAAGCGATCGCGTCTTACGAACAATCGACCGATCCCGCGGCGCAGGAAGGCGTCGCCCTGTGCCTCGCCCATCTCCGCCGCGATCCCGAGCGCGCGCGCACGATCATGGAGACGCAGATCGCGCAGTATCCGCAGATCCAGGAGTTCCAGTCGCTCGCGCTCGCGTACATCCTCTTGCGCGCGGGCGACCGTGAAGCAGCGTTGCGTTTGTATCGCGACAATCTCGAACTGCTCGAGACGCGCTTCCGCGACGATTACACCGACCCCGATCCGCTGCTGAGCGAGACGCTGTATCTGTTCTCCGTGCTCGCGGAGGCGAATGGCGAAGAGGCGCGCGCGGACTCGCTGGCGCGCCAGGCGGAGCGGTGGGGGTGGAGCGCCGGCATGCTCGCCGGCGCTCCGGACGAACGCGGGTGAATTACAGGCTCGGCCGGTACGACGCGGCCATGCTCACCATGCGATTCGCCTGGCCCGCGGTGAACGTGTACATGCACGAGTCGAAGCTGTAGTCCATGAAGTTGATGATCGGATCGACGCCGGCGGAGCTGCAGGTATCGCGGCCGGTCGGGCAGCCCGAGGCGGGCGACGCTTCCGCGGCCGTGTCGGCGACGTAGTCACCGCTGGTCGTGTTATTGCCGGTGCCGCAGCCGCCCTGGAACGTGTGGTACAGGCCGAGCCAGTGACCGACTTCGTGCACGCCCGTGTCGCCGAGGTTGTAGTTCGTGGCGCTGCCGCCGTTGATCGCGGAGTGCAGGATCACGACGCCGTCCATGCGCGGATTGCTGGCCAGGTTCCAGGGGAACGTGGCCCAACCGAGCGTGCCGCCGCTCGGATTCGCGGTGTAGAAGTTGAGGACGTAGCGCGGGTTGTTCGCGGCGATGCCGGTGAAGTAGTTCTTCGCGTTGGCCTCGGCGGTCGTGCCGAGGTTCATGCCGTACCACGTGCTGTTGTTCGTGCGGTCGGTCGTGCCGCGCACGAACGTGAAGCCGCGGCCGTTGTACGCGGAGTTCAGCGTGGAGATCTGCGAGTTGAGGCGCGCGTCCGACACGTCGCCCGCGCCCGTCGAGCTGCGGATCACGTGGAAGTTCACCGTGATCGAGACCGGGCTCGAGATCGACTGCGACTCGAAGCGCGGCGCCGTGTAGAGCAGCTTCTCCATGTAGTCGGCCTCGATCTTCGCCGCTTCGAGCTCGTCCGGATGAACCGTCTGGCACCGGAGGCCGGTGTTGACGAACGCCTGGTGATCGACCCATTCGTTCTCCCCCACCGTGAACGGCTCGTCGGCGGCGCGGCGGGTCTGCTTCAGTTCCTGCGCGCCGGCGAACGTCGCCACCAGCATCATCACTACACACACCTTCAGGGTCAGACGCTTCATTCTCATTCTCCTTATTCGCATTTCGCGACTGGGCGCTCCCTAGAGCCAAAGCGGTGCCGCACGAAGAATCAATGACTTAGCTCGCGGCCGGGTCAAAGATGACGCCAATAAGGATGGATGGACGGATCAAAAAGCGACTCATGGGTCAAAGAGTGAAAGCTCCCTGAGCTGGACCGACTTTCGCAGGCGAGGTCAGGCATGCAAATACCGCCGACCGTCGTCCGCCTCGTCCGCTTTCCGAAAAGCTACCAGCTCACTCGCAAAGGCAAGCAGTACATCGGTCCTCTGCGACGCTCCGGCCTGATCGTGCACAGTGACCGGCACGGCGCGATCGACTGCACGTTGCGCGTCACCACGCCCGGCGTGACCTTCACGACCGGCGGCACGAGCATCACCGTCACGGAAGCCTTCGACGAGGGCGAACAGCGCGATCTGCTCGTACCGTGGGGCCTCATCGTCGAGGCGAATTCGCGGATCCCGCTGCTCACGCTCGAAATCGACGTCTCGTACACCGGCACGGCGGAGCTGCACACCGCGACCGCGGGCGTACCGTTGACGTATGGCGGGGCCAGGCGCCGTGCCGTGGGTGTCGCGGCGGCGACCGTCGCCGCGGTTGCGGTCGGCGCGGCGATGGCCGCGAAACGCAGGAAGAAGCCGGTGGTCGTCGACGACGAGGACGACGTCGAGCTCGCGCTGTTCAACGTCGCCTCGACGAAACGTGCGCCCGCGAAAGCCGGGACCACGCGTCCGCCGAAAGGCGCGAAGGTGACGGTGATCGACGAGGACGAAGCGGAGCTCGCGGTCTACAACACCGGACGCCGTACAGGCTCGACGAAAGCCTCTTCCTCGAAGAAGACGTCGAAGAAATCGTCTTCGTCGAAGAAGGCGTCCCCTGCAAAGAAGGCATCGTCCGCGAAGGCATCATCGAAGAAGGCGTCTTCGCCGACGAAAGCGTCTTCATCGAAGAAAGCCTCTTCTTCGAAGAAGCCGGCCTCTACGAAGAAGTCAGCGAAGCAGCAAGCCGGTGGAACTCGCCGCGAATCCGGTGCATCCCGATCGGCGCAGCGCACGGGTGGACGCGGTTCGTCATCAGCACGTAAATCCGCGTCCCGTGGCACCACACGGAAGTCCCGGTAAAGCCCATGTGGCCGAAGGACCGCGGCGGCAGGCCCGGTCCTTCGAGCTGCCATCCCAGCCCGCGATCCCCCGCGACGGTGCGCGTCGACCCTTCGATCAGCGCCTGCGGCACCAGCTCCCCGCGCACAAAACCTTGTGCAATGCGAAATACCTCCCGCGCGGTGGCGAAGAGGCCCGCGTTGCCGAGCGTCCCGCCCGCGTGAAACGAGTTGCCGTCGTTCGCATCGCCCCACATCAATCCCTGACGAATGGCGCGTGTCACCGTCGGCGGCGGCGATTGCAACTTCTCCGCGAGCACGCGCTCGAACCGCTGCCCCCACTCCGTCGCCGCGATGCGCAGCTTCTGCTCGTTCGGTGGATTGAAGCAGGCGTCGCGCAAGCCGAGGGGCTCGAAGATGCGCGTGCGCGCCGCTTCGCGGTAGTCGCCGAAGATCTCCTCGAGCGCGTAATAGAGCAGGAAGAAGTTGAGGTCCGAGTACTCCGGCTCCGCTCCTCGCGGACGCACGCGTCCCCATCGCTCGATGGCCGAGAGGGGATCCTCGTACCAGTACGTCGGCAGCCACGAACGCAATCCGCTCGTGTGCGAGAGCAGCTCGCGATAGCTGGCGCCGCGATAGACGTCGTCGAGGGCGATCTTCCCCTCGGCCACCGCCTGCAGCACGAGGATCGTCGTCACCAGCACCTTCGTCGTGGACGCGCAGTCCCACATCGTGTCCAGCGTCGCCGGAATGCGCAGCGGCACGGCCACCGCGTGTCCCAGCGCGTTCTCTCGCTCGATCCCCTCGGCCGTCCCGAACGCGTACGCAACAGCGGGGAAAGAGCCGAGAGCGATCTCGCGTTGCAGGAAGCTGTCGAGCATGGCAGCGCGCAGTATGCACAAGAACCGCTGCCACCAGCCGCGCCCGGTCGAGTAGCATCGCCCGCAAATCGGATCACCCTGACAAAAAAATGTTTCGTCTCGAACAACTGGACATCCACGGCTTCAAGTCGTTCTACGACCCCGCCAAGCTCACCTTCCCCGCCGCGATGACCGCGGTCGTCGGCCCGAACGGCTGCGGAAAGTCGAACATCTGCGACGCGCTGATCTGGGTCCTCGGTGAAAACCGCGCCTCCCACATCCGCGGCGAGACGATGGAAGACGTCATCTTCCAGGGCTCCGCGCGCCGCCGCCCCCTCTCCATGGGCGAGGTCACGCTCACCCTCGGCACCTCGAACGGCGACAGCAATCACCCGATGGCCGACGACGGCAAGATCGTCATCCATCGCCGCGTGTTCCGCGACGGGCAGTCGGAGTTCCGCCTCAACGGCAAGCGCGTCCGGATGAAGGACATCTCCGACATCCTCATGGACACGGGCCTCGGCATCCGCAACTACAGCGTGATGGAGCAGGGGAAGATCGACCTGATCCTCTCCAACAAGCCGCAGGACCGCCGCCGCCTCATCGAAGAAGCGGCCGGCATCACGAAATACAAGACCAAGCGCCGCGCCGCGGAGCTCAAGCTCGAAGAGACGCAGCAGAACCTCCTGCGCATCGACGACACGCTCTCCGAGGTCACGCGCAACCTGAACTCGCTCAAGCGCCAGGCTTCGAAGGCGCGGCGGCACAAGGAAATCGCGGACCAGCTCTCGCTCGCCAAGCGCTCGCTGTACAAAGGCCGCATCCTCGCCGCGCAGATCGAAGAGGAAGCGGCGAACGCCGGCCTCGCCGACGCGCAGAATCGCGAGAGCGAGCTCTCCGCGCAGCTCGGCGCCGACGAGGCGGAGCTCGCGGAAACGCGTACGGTGCACATCGATCGCTCGCATCGCGCGTCGAAAGTGCGCGAGGAGATCGCCGGGCTCTCCGGCGAGGTCGAGCGTCTCCGCTCGTTCCTGCAGCAGTCCGAAACGAACCTCGGCGACCTCGTCTCGCGCATCGACAACGCGCGCGGCCAGATCGCCACGCTCGAAGGGGAAGGCTCCGAACAGCAGGCCGCGCTCGACGAGAAGACGCAGCAGCTCGAGACCGCACGCGCGGAGCGCAACCGCCTCCGCGAGATCGCCGATCAGGTGGAGCGCGATCGCCAGGAAAAAGGCGACGCGGTGCGCCGTCACGAAAAGGCGCTCGCCGATTCGCGCGAATCGCTCATGCGCACCATCGCCAAGATCTCCGAGGCGCGGAACCAGGTGCACCAGATCGAGATCGCGGTCGAAAAATGCGAGTTCTATCTGTCGAAGCTGACCGAGTCCGCGCGCAAGGCCGCGGAGAGCCGCGACGGCGCGCTCGCGCAGATGTACGAGTGGGAGCAGTCGGTGCGCGACGCGGAACAGCACCTGATCGTGTCGCAGCAGACCGCGCGTGACGCGATCGCGAAACGCGATGAGCTGCTCGCGCGGCGCGAATCAGCGCGGCAGTCGCTCGCGTCGGCGCGCGACACCATTTCGCAGACCACCTACAAAGTCGACTCGCTGCGCACACTCCTCGCTTCCCTCGAAGCGCAGGACGAAGACGTGCGCCGCGCGATCATGGAGCTGATCCCGAACGGCGTCGCGGCCGCGGAAGCGGTGCGCGCGGCGGACGGATTCGAGGCCGCGCTCGACACGCTGCTGCGCGAAGTGTCGAAGGCGGTCGTCGTCGACAACAGCGTCACCGCGTACGAGGCCATCAAACGCCTGCGCGAGCGCGGTGCGGGCCGCGGCGCGTTCATCACGCTCGACTTTGCGCCGCGCGGCGAAGGCTCGCGTCGCGGCGACGCCCAGCACTCGGTCCTCGGCGAAGGCGCCGTGGCCGATGCGGTGCGCCAGGCGATCCCCGAGGCGTACATCGTCGGATCGCTCACGGAAGCTTTCGATCGCGCGCAGGAGCGTCCGAACGCGACGTTCGTCACGCTCGAAGGCGACATCGTGCGCGGCCCGCTCGTCATCGGCGGCAAGAGCGAAGGCGGCACGCCCGGCGTCTTCTCCATCAAGCGCGAGATCTCCGACCTCGTCGCGCTCCTCGGCAGCGAGGAATCGCGCGCGAGCGGCATCGCCACGGAACTGCAGACGCTCGAAGACGAAGTGCGCGCCGCGGACGACGCGCGCATCATCGCGGAAGAGCGTGCGCGGACGGCGGAGCAGGAACTGCGCGATCGCAGGAACCAGCGCGAGCGCGCGGGTGCGGAGCTGCAGCGGCTGGAGAAGGATCTCGCCGTCGCTTCGGAAGAGCAGACGCTCTACGCCGAAGAAAAGGAACAGCTGCTCGCTCGCAAATCGACGGCGATCTCGGAAGTCGACGGACTGCAGGCGCGCGAGCAGGAGCTGCACGAGCAGATCCGCACGCACGAAGAGCAGCTCGCCGATTCGCGTACGGCGTTCGAGCAGGTGACGGAAGTCGCGTCGAAGGCGCGCGTCGACGTCGAGGCCGCGGCGGGTGTCGTGAACTCGGTGCAGCGCGAGCACGAGAACCTCTCGCGCATCGTGGTGTCGCTCGGTGCGCGCGCCACGCAGTTGCAGCAGGAGATCGAGAACCTCGTGCGCCGTCAGGGCGACACGGGCGTGGCGGTCGAAAACGCGCGCGGGCAGTTGGACCAGTCCCTTGCGAAGCTGCACGAAGTGTCGGAGATGCGCGTGGCGCTCGAAGCCGAAGTCGCGGATCTCGACGTGCGCGTGCAGGAGCTGTCGACGCGTGCGGTGGCGTCGCGCGAGCAGTGGAACGCGGCGAAGAACGCGCTGTTCGAAGCCGAGCGGCGTCTCGATCGCGCCAAGTCCGCGTTCGACCTGCTGCGCGAACAGATCTCGCTCGATCTGCACGCGGGCATCGACGCGCTGGCGGATGCCGAACCGCCCGCCGACGACGAATCGCGCGGCACGCTCGAATCGGAAGTGGCGAAGCTCAGCGACCAGCTCGAGAAGATCGGTCCGGTCAACGTGCTGGCGATCGAAGAGCATCAGGAGCTCGAGACGCGCGAGTCGTTCCTGCGCACGCAGCGCGACGACCTCGTGCAGTCGATCGATTCGCTGCGCCAGACCATCCGCAAGATCAATCTCACCTCGCGCGAGCTGTTCCGCGAGGCCTTCACGCAGGTCAACGATTCCTTCACGGAGATCTTCACGTCGCTCTTCGGCGGCGGCACCGCGCGCATGCAGCTCCTCGACGAGGAAGACGTGCTGGAGTCGGGCATCGAGCTCGTGGCGCAGCCGCCCGGGAAGAAGAATCAGTCGATCGCGCTGCTGTCCGGTGGCGAGCGCGCGCTGACGGCGATCGCGCTGCTGTTCGCGATCTTCCGCTACAAACCGAGCCCGTTCTGCATCCTCGACGAGGTCGACGCCCCGCTCGACGAGATCAACACCGAGCGCTTCGTGCGCCTCGTGCGCGACTTCTCGCGCGACACGCAGTTCATCGTCATCACCCACTCGCGCCGGACGATGGAAGCCGCGGACATTCTCTACGGCGTGACGATGGAAGAGGCGGGCTGCTCGCGCCTCGTCAGCGTGAACTTTGCGGAGATGGAGGCGTAGCGCGGAAACGCGCTACGCGCCCTTCGCGATCACCGGCGCAACCACGACATCGCCATTCGCGTGCGTCACAAGACGGAAGATGCGGTATCGCTCATGTCCGCGCGCTTCGATTCCGCGCCGCAACGGCGGCATGAAGCGAAAGCGGTCCGCGCGCCACCCAGCAGGTTACGCGGACGGCGATTCGGGGAGCCAGAGGCGGGACAGATCGATCTCGATCGCGTCGAACGGCTCGATGCGCGCCGATTCGTCACCGCCGTAAACGCCGAGTTGCGACCAGCGGCCGCTCTCGAGACGGGAGGCTTCGACGATGCGTATCCGCGGATCGATGATCCACGCGTACTCGACGCGATGCCGCGCATACGCGGGCATCTTCCGCCGGCGGTCGAGCTCACCCGTGGCAGGAGAGATGACTTCGCAGATCCAGTCGGGCGCGGTGGTGATTGCCGCAACGTCGGGGAGCTCGGGAACGCGCTCGCGGCGCCATGCGGCGAGATCGGGGACGATCACATCGGGTCCGAGGTGCAACTCGGGCTCGAAGAGGAGCCACCATCCGCCGGGACCACCGTCGCCGTCTTCGAAAGCGCTGCCGATGCGCCGCGAAAGGACGGTGGCAGCGTGCGCATGGCGAACCGACGGCCGCGGCGACGCGTACAACTCTCCTTCCACGATCTCCGCGACGAGGTGATCCGGCACCTTCAGCAGGTCGTCATAGGTCGCGGGTCGTTGCAGCGTTCGCGTCACGCGGCAATTTTACGCCCACCACCACCGCCTCGGTCACGAGCCAGGCGGTGACGAGGCCGAGGACCGCGGATGCCGTGACGTCGCTGGGCCAGTGCCGGAAGGCGAGGACGCGCGAGAGGCCGACGCCGGAGGCGAGGACGAGCGCGAGCGCGCGAACGCCGAGGGAGC
>DASPHZ010000095.1:0-9205 GCA_035629395.1 Thermoanaerobaculia bacterium | reverse complement strand
CCGGCGAGCGCCGTCTCCGGGGAAGTACACCCCGGGGAACTTGCTCCAGTACGTGGCCTTGTAGCGTTCCGGATCACCGTAGATGCCACGCAGCATCGACGGCCAGGGCTGCTGGAGGACGAGGTAGCCGCCTTCACCGAGGGGCACCGGATTACCTTGGTCATCGACCACGTCGGCGAAGATGCCGGGGATCGGTTTGGTGGCGGACCCTGGCTTGGTGGTGGTGATTCCCGGTAGCGGCGAGATCATGATGCCGCCGGTCTCCGTCTGCCACCAGGTGTCGACGATTGGACAACGGCCGCCCCCGATGTGCTCGTGGTACCAGATCCACGCTTCGGGATTGATCGGCTCGCCGACGCTGCCGAGGAGGCGCAGCGACGACAGATCGTGTGCCTGCGGCAGTTGCCGCCCCCATTTCATGAACGCGCGGATGGCGGTCGGCGCGGTGTAGAAGATCGTGACCTTGTGGCGCTCGATGATGTCCCAGAAGCGATCCTGCTTCGGGAAATCGGGCGCGCCCTCGTAGATCATCACGGTTGCGCCCGCGGCGAGCGGACCGTAGACGACATACGAGTGTCCCGTCACCCAGCCGATGTCCGCGGTGCACCAGTAGATGTCTTCCTCTTTGAGATCGAAGACCCACTTGCACGTGGCCAGGCAGCCGGTGAGATAGCCGCCGGTCGTGTGCACGATGCCTTTCGGTTTGCCCGTGCTGCCCGACGTATAGAGGATGTAGAGGAGATGCTCGGAGTCGACCCACACCGGATCGCACTGCGGGTCGGCGGCGGCCATGACGTCGTGGTACCAGACGTCGCGGCCGTCGACCATCGTCACCTCGTCTTCCTCGCGGCGGCGCACGACGACGACTTTCTGGATGGTCGGGCACTCGGCGACGGCCGCATCGGTCGTCTTCTTCAGAGGCACGACGTTGCCGCGGCGATAGCCGCTCGTGGCGGTGACGACGAGCTTCGCTTCCTGATCGTGGATGCGGTCTTTGAGCGCGTCCGCGGAGAAGCCGCCGAAGACGACGGAGTGGATCGCACCGATGCGCGCGCAGGCGAGCATCGCCACCACGGCTTCAGGAATCAGCGGCATGTAGATGGCGACGCGATCGCCGGTGACGACGCCGAGGGATTGGAGGGCGTTCGCGAATTTGAGGACGTCCGCGTGCAGCTCGCTGTAGGTGATGCGGCGGACTTCACCGGGCTCCCCTTCCCAGATCAGCGCTGCTTTGTCGCCGCGTTTTTCGAGATGGCGATCGAGGCAGTTGAAGGACGCGTTGAGCTTCCCGCCCACGAACCATTTCGCGTACGGCGCGTCCCATTCGAGGATGCGGTCCCACTTCCGGTGCCAGTCGAGCTGTTCGGCCCATCCGGCCCAGTAGGCTTCGCGATCTTCGTTGGCTTTCGACCAGATCGCGGCATCATGGACGTTGGCGTTGCGGCGGAACTCGTCAGATGGCGGGAACTCCCGGTTTTCCTGCAGAAGTGCGTCGATTTCCTGAGCCATTAGGTCCCTCTGGGCGCGCGATTGTATAGGGTTCGAAATATGAAGCGCACGAGCATCATCGTAGTCATCGTGGCGGTGTCGTTCGCCCTGATCGCGTTCTGGGCAGTCGCGACCGCCGCGAACGCGGGCGCCATGCGAGCGTCCCGCCGCGAATGGACGCACGGCCTCGGATCGGTCGCAGCCGTCGCGTCTCACTATCCGACGCGGACACAGAACGTCGAGGCCTCGCGGTTGATCGTGTACGCGATGCCCCTCGGTATCGACTTCACGCCGGCCAGCAAGCGCACGCCGGATCCGGCGCTGGAGGCGGCCGGGAACTATCTGCGGCAGGTTCAGGCACGCGCGGACCGCACGATTCCCGAGCCGCCGGCGGAAGTGATGCGCTATCTGGCGACGCACGCGACGCAACTCGATCTCGTTCGCGACCATCTGCTGCACGCGGACGTCGTCTGGGCGGTCGACATCGGCAAGGGATTCGAGGCGCCGCTCCCGAACATGCTCGCGCATCTGCAACTCGCTCGCGTGCTCGTGATCCGCGCGCTCCTGAGCGGATCGTCGGCGGACCTGCATGGCGCGTGGCGGCTGTCGCAGTTGATGCAGTCGCGGCCGGAGATGATCCCGCAGATCATCGGGCTGGCGATCGCGCGGATGATCAACGCCGCGGCGTGGAAGCTGCCCTTGCCCGCGCCGGCATGGCTGGCGGAGATGGACGCGGTCGATCACGCGTGGCTGCTCGCGCGGACGATGCAGGTCGAATTGTGGATGGCGTCGGTGAAGGCGCCGCCGGGATGGAAGCCGCTCGCGCAGATTCCGATCGCGCGCCTGACCAACCATCAGCGCGACACGGCCGCGGCCTTGCTCGCGAATCGCGCATGCGGCTTCGACGCCGTCCGCTTCTTTGACGAGCGGCGGAAGGGATCGCTCGCGGGGATTTTCACGCCGAGCATCGCCTCCGCGTGGCGGCGCGCGTTCCGCTATCGCGCCGAGCGCGAGGCGACGAGAAACGCGCTGCGCATCGCCGCGGGAGAGCCGGTCGTCGAGCGCTCCGTTTGCAGCGACGGCACGTGGCGTTTCGCGGACGCTACGCTCGCGTTCTCGCGCGAGCTGCCGAAAGGCGAGGCGCAGGAATCGGACATGCCGCTGACGCTACGCGTGGGCGAATGACGCGACGATCGACTTGAACACCTGCAGTCCCGCGGCGTTGCCGAGGATTGACTCGGCGCAGCGCTCGGGGTGGGGCATCATGCCGAGGACGTTGCGATTGCGGTTGCAGATGCCGGCGATGTGGCGCGCGCTGCCGTTGGGATTCGCCTCGGCAGTGAGGCGTCCCGCTTCGTCGCTGTAGCGGAAGATCACCTGGCGATGGCGCTCGAGCTCGTCGAGCGTGGCGTCGTCGGCGAAGTAGTTCCCTTCGCCATGCGCGATGGGCACGCGGAACACGTCGCCGGTATTGAACGCGTTCGTGAACGGCGTGTCGGTTTCCTCGACGCGGAGATGCACGTCGCGGCTGAGGAAGCGGAGGTGCTGGTTGCGCATCAGCGCGCCGGGCAGCAGGCCCGCTTCGGTCAGCACCTGGAAGCCGTTGCAGATGCCGAGGACGAGGCCGCCGTTCTCGGCGTGGCGGCGGATCGATTCCATGATCGGGGCGAATTTCGCGAGCGCGCCGGCGCGGAGATAGTCGCCATACGCGAAGCCGCCGGGGACGATCACACAATCCGATCCTTTGAGGTCGGTGTCCTTGTGCCACAGCACCTCGGCCTCTTCGCCGAGGACTTCGTGCGCGACGTGCAGCGCATCGTGATCGCAGTTCGAACCGGGGAGAACGACGACGCCGAATTTCATGAGCGTGAGTCTATCGCGCCGTCGCCGGGCGAGGCAGGTTGTAGATGGTGAGAAAGCCTTCGCGGTCAGTGGCCACGAGCGTGTTCGTGAGTTTGTCGAACGCGATCGCGTACGCGTTCACGCCGTAGAGCGAGGCCGGCGTCACGCCGCGGCTCGAGCCGGAGAACGATCCGCTCGCGCTGCAGCGGCGCTCCGCGTAAACGAGCATCGTGTCGGTCGTGGCGAGCGTGGCGATCTGCGGACCGCTGCCCTGCGGCAGGCAGACGTGATTGCTGTTGACGAGGTCGCCGAGCTCGGCGCGCATCGCGCCACCATTCGTGCCGGTCATGCGCGTCGCCCGTGCGGCGATCGGTTTCTCGAACAGAGCGTCGCGGCTGAAGGCGATGAGCGAGCGGTCGCGCGCGGCGAAGATCGCGGCCTCGATGGTCTTGTCGGTCTGCAGCGGATCGCGGGCGACCTCGGCGAAGTTGTTGTTCGGATCGAACAGCGCCGCCACGGTCGCTTTCGTGTTGCCGAAATCCTCGGTGGCGACGACCGCCAGCAGCGATCCGTTCGCGCTCGCGGCGATGGCCATCGGGTCTTCGATGTCGAGCGTGCGCAGCTCGGTGTCGCCTTCCTTGTCGAAGACGTGGACGCGGCGTCCGAGGAGATAGACGTAGCGGCCTTTCGGATCGGGAAGGATGTCGCGGATGGTCTCCCCTTCCATCGTGATCTCGCGCAGGACGGCGAGATCGGGGAGGGAGAGGATGGTCGCGCTCTCGTCGCTGCCGTTGGCGATGAAGAGGCGCTTGCCGTCCGCGCTCGTGCGCATCGTGACGAGCTCTTTGGTCGAGGCGATGTCGGGGGAGTCGAGGACGAGGCGCTTTTTCACCGCGCCGGTTTTCGGATCGACGGCGACGACGGCCTGCGGTTCGGCCAGTCCGGCGTAGATCGTGCCGTCGCTGCCGACGGCGAGGCCGCGCGGATCTCCTGCGAGCGCGAAACGTTTGACGATCTTGCGGTCGCGCGTGGCGACGGCGGTCAGCGACTCCTGGGGCGTCGTCTGTGCGGATGTGCCGAACGCGCAGAGGAGGAGGAGCGCGAGAAGACTACGGCTCGAGCGTGTACGAGAACTTCTCCATGACGGTGTTGGCGAGCAGGCGCTCGCACATCTGCCGGAGCTGCGATTCGATCTCGTCGCGCGATTGTCCATGATCTGCAAGCGTGATCCGAAACAGCTTGCCGACGCGGACATCTTCCACGCCCGCGAAACCGAGCGAGCTCAGGGAATGCTCGATGGCCTTGCCCTGGGGGTCGAGGACGGAGGGCTTCAGTTCGACGGTGACGGTGGCCTTCATGCGGTGCGCATGATAGCGGAGGGCGGGGCGGGGGGCGGGCGGGGGTAGGGCTGAGGGATGAGGGATGAGGGATGTCGCGAGAGCGACGGAGCAAGGATGAAGGCGGAAGGATGAAGGATGAGCCGTTTCGCGAGACGGACGCTCTCGCCACGCGGCTCATCCCTCATCCTTCATCCTTCATCCTTCATCCCTGCCCCTCGTCAAAAGAGCGATATCTGTCCCGGCAATGCGGCCGCGCGGCTGGCGCCGCACGATCCCTGCCCCGCGTCAGAACAAGGACATCTGTCCCGGTGGCGGCACGCGCGGCTGGCGCCGCGCGATCGCGAACACGCCGGTCGGCTCGAACTGTCTCGCGATGGCGAAGTCGATGCTCGCGCCGGTGCGGCGCAGGAGGCGGGTGCACATGTCGCGCACGATCGATTCGTGGTTGTTCTTCTGCGAGAGGTGGATCATGCAGAGCGTTTTGAGGTCCGCGCCGAGGAGGCGCTGGACGGCGCTCACGGAATCGTCGTTCGAGAGGTGGCCGAAGCGCGACATGATGCGGCGTTTGAGCGACCACGGATACGTGCCGCTGCGCAGCATGTCGAGGTCGTGATTGGCTTCGAAGAAGAGACCGTCGCAGCCGGAGAGATGGCTCACCACTTCCTCGTTCACGTGGCCCAGGTCGCTGGCGATGCCGACGCGCGTGCCGTCGCGCGCTTCGATGACGAAACAGGCAGGATCGGCGGCGTCGTGGATCGTGCGGCGTGCGTGCACCTGCAGCTCACCGATCGTGAAGTAGGAATCGTTCGGAAAGACGACGGTCTTCGTCTCGTTGGTGTCGATGGTCGAAGCGTCGAGCGTGCCGCGCGTCAGGTAGATCGGCACCTCGTATTTGCGGGCGATGCTCTCCGCGCCGCGGATGTGATCGTAGTGCTCGTGCGTGAGCACGATCCCGGAGATGCGCGTGATGTCGATGCCCACGTTATCGAGACGTTTTTTCGTCTCGCGGGGGCCGAGTCCGGCATCGACCAGGATCGCCGTTCCGTCGCTCTCGAACCAGTAGGCGTTCCCGGCGCTACCCGAACTGAGAGGGGCGACGATCATGCCGCAAGATTAGCACGCGCGCCGCGGGCGTCCGGTCACGACATGGCGTTCTTGATCTCCTGCAGATCCGCGAAGCGCACCTTCGTCACGCCCGCGGTGATGTCCGGCTGTGTGTAACCCGCGGGGCCGAGGCCGATTGCGGCGCGCGCTTGCGCGACAGCGATGCGCAGCTCGTGGACGTGCACGGCTTTGACGAACGTGCCGGCACTCAGCGCCGGATCGGTGAACGCGTACGTGCTCAACCCCACCGCCGCGCGGAAGGAGTTCGCGAGCGTACGCAGCTCGTGGACGTGCGACGCGCGGATCGTGCGGTCGAGCGGGATCGCCGTCGACGCGGTCGTGGCCATGTCGGCATTGCCGTTCGACGACATTTCATTCGTGCCGATGCGATAGCTGCGGACGGTGTAGACGTACACCGAGCTCGGATCGACGTTCTCGTCGATCATGAAGTTGCCGGGCGTCTGGCCGATCGGGACCCACTGGCCGTTGGTCAGCCGCAGCACCTCGTTCTGCCCCACGTCCTGCGTGCTCGTCCAGGTGATGGTGATCGTGTCGCTCGGCGAGTTGCCGGTCGCGGTGACGAACAGCGGCGGGCCGAACGGCGGGGCGGCCACGTGGTGGTGCGTCGTCTTTTCGATGCTGCGGTATGGCTCGCCCGGCCCGGGGTTGAAGACCGCTTTGAGGGTGCGGTCGCCGAGGCCGGGATTCGTGTAGGTGTAGCTCGCCACGCCGTTCCCGTTCAGCGGCACGGTCTGCAGCAGCGCCGTGCCGTCGTAGAACGAGACCGTCCCCTCCTGCGGCAGCGCCGCGTCCGGATGCCGCACCAGCGTCGCCGTGAGCGTCACCGGGTCACCGTAAGTCGAGATCCCCTCGGGCGACTTGGTCAGCGCGAGATCGGCGTAGTGATAGAAGCAGGCGTTCTGCATCGGCACGTACAGATCGTCCGGTGTGTCGAAGAAGAGCAGGTCGGGACGGCCGTCGCGATCGAAGTCGGTGTTCTCCACGCCCGCGACCGGGACCGTGGCGGTGCGCGTGATGAACTCCTGCACGTTCTCCAGCGCGCCCGTGCTGCTGCTCGCGCGCAGCGCGTACCACGTCGACGTGCCGCCGGTGAATACGACGTCGGGCTTGCCGTCCTGCGTGATGTCGACGGCCGCGATATCCATCGGAATCGGCACGTCCGAGCGGAACAACCCGCCGCCGTTGCTGAAGCCTCCGGACGAATTGGAGAAGAGCACACGCGCGCCGTGCAGCGGGATCTGGATCTGCGGCGTCGTGTATCCCGTCACCGTGACGGCGACGTCGAGTCGCGTGTCATTGTTGAAATAGCCGGTGTCGAGATGCATCGTCTCGCCGGTCGAGGAGAGGTCGAAGCTGGTGTAGGTGCCGTTGAAGGCGCCGCCGATGTTGACCAGCATGGAGACGCGGCTCTTCGTGCTGTTCGTGCCGGGACCGTGCGCGACCGCGATCTCCGGCAGCGCGTCCACGGTGCCGCTGGGGCTGGCCATGTTGCCCGCCACGAGGTCCGCGATCGTGCCGTCGATCGTCCAGGGCTGCACGGACGTGAACGCGCCGGAGCCGGTGCCGTTGGCGATGTAGAGGTTCTGCGTCGCGCCGGCGTTCGGAGGCGCGGCGATCGCGAGATCGTGATGTCCGTCGGCATTGAAATCGGCAACGGCGAACTTGCGGATGCTGCTCGCGTAGGGAAGGACGTACGTCGATCCCGCCGAGAACGCGCCGCCCGGCTGCTGCAGGTACGGGATGAAGCGGCCGCAGAGCGTGCACGTGTCTTCGGCGCCGTTCTTGTTCTGCGCCACGACGAAATCGAGGAGCTGGTTTTCGTCGAAGTCGCTGACCACGAGCGTGCCGGGCATGTAGCTCGTGGTCGTCGAGAAGGACTCGGTGAAGTGGCCCTCGCCATTGTTGAGGCCGACTTTCACCGTGCGTGTCGCGGCGCTGACGCTCACGACGTCGTCGTAGCCGTCGCCGTTGAAATCGCCGATGGCCCAGTCGGTCACATCGTGTCCGGCAGGGGAGGAGTCGAGTTGCTGGAAGCTCGGCGCCGGGCAGTTCGCCGACACCGGAAGCGCTGCGACGAGCGCGAGTGTGAGCGTGAACAGAAGTCGCATCGAATCTCTCTCCCCTGTCGTTCTTCTCATAGAATGCGCCGCAATGGCTGAACGATTCATCGTCGAAGGCGGCCGCAGGCTCGAAGGGACGATTCGTCCCGGCGGCAACAAAAACGCCGCGCTTCCGATCCTCGCCGCGACTCTCCTCACGGATGACGCCGTCATTCTTCGCAACCTGCCGGACATCCAGGACGTCCGCGTCATGCTGCAGATCCTGGAAGGGCTCGGCGCAAGCGTCGAGAAGGTCGAGAAAAACGTCGTCCGCATCCAGGCCAGGGGCGAAGTCGGTGCCAATCCCGACATCGAATTGTCCAAAAAAATCAGAGCTTCGATTTTGTTGGCCGGACCGCTCCTCGCGCGCTGCGGCCGCGTCTCCGTGGCCAAGCCGGGCGGTGACGCGATCGGCCGCCGCCGCGTCGATACGCATCTGCTCGCGCTCGAAGCGCTCGGCGCGCAGATCGAGGTCTCCGCGCACGAGTACCGGATGGAAGCCCGCGCGCTCAAGGGCCGCAAGATGTTCCTCGACGAGGCCTCGGTCACGGCCACCGAGAACGCGATCATGGCGGCCGTGCTCGCGGACGGCGAGACGCTGATCTACAACGCCGCCGCCGAGCCGCACGTGCAGGACCTCTGTCACCTGCTCAACAAGATGGGCGCGCAGATCGAGGGCATCGCCACGAACTCGCTGCGCATCGTCGGCGTGGAGACGCTGCACGGCTGCGACTTCTACATCAACAGCGATCACATCGAAGTCGGCTCGTACATCGGCCTCGCCGCGGTGACGCGCAGCGAGCTGCTGATCGAGGACGCGGTGCCCGAGCACATGTACGCGGTGCGCTACATGCTCGAGAAGCTGGGCGTCGACATCAAGATCGAAGGGAAGAACATCCGCGTGCCACGCGATCAGGAACTGCGCGTGCGCTACGACATCGGCGCGGCCGTGCCGAAGATCGACGACGGTCCGTGGCCGCTGTTTCCCGCCGATCTGCTGTCGATCATGATCATCATCGCCACGCAGGCCGAGGGGACGGTGATGATCTTCGAAAAGATGTTCGAATCGCGCCTGTTCTTCACGGACAAGCTGATCGGCATGGGCGCACGGATCATCCTCTGTGATCCGCATCGCGCGATCATCGTCGGCGGCGCGCGCCTGCACGGCGCGGAGATCTCGAGCCCTGACATCCGCGCCGGCATGGCCCTCCTCCTCGCCGCGCTCTGCGCCAAAGGCGAGAGCACGATCCACAACGTGCACCAGATCGACCGCGGGTACGAACGGATCGACGAGAGGCTGAATGCGCTGGG
>DASPHZ010000094.1:0-7385 GCA_035629395.1 Thermoanaerobaculia bacterium | reverse complement strand
GATCAGCAGTTTGAGGCGGTGAATCATTGAAGGGTTCCCCTTTGTTGACGTTCGAGCTCGACGGGCGGAAACCGCGAAGCGAATTCGCAGAAGCCGAGGCAGTCACAGTTTCAGATTTCGCAGATCGGAAGAAGTCGTCCACCGCGAAGTACCCCGCGACAAACTCCAGCCATGCGCTTTCGGAGCGGTCGAGGAGGCGTGCTCGTACACACCACAGATAATCGATGCGTGCTTCGGCGAATGGGCGGAGATGATTGGTGTGCTTTCTCATCACGGGTGTGTGCCGCTCAGCACGCGAGGCGATCGAGCAGCGTCACGACGCTGTGGCCGATGGCCTCCACTTCTTCGTCCATCCAATCGAGCGCTCGGGCATCCTCCTGATGTAACTCGCTGCGCAGTTCGTCTACGAGGACGAGGATTTCGGCGAGTCGATCCTGCACGCGGACAGGCAGCGGCAGCGCCTCCCATGCATGCAGTGGAAGATCCCTCAGCAGGACGCTTTCGAGGAAGCCGCCCGGCGCACCTTCGGTTTCGCTTCTCATTTTCTGACCTCCCGAAACACGCCCGGCGTGACGCCATGAGCCCTTTTGAAGCAGCGATAGAAGGTGGACGTGGTGCCGAAACCGGCGTGAAGCGCAATCTCCGAGACGGGGAGAGGTGTCGTCGTCAGCAGGCGTTCGGCCTCTTCAAGCTGTCTGCGGCGCAGATACTCGCGGAGCGGGACGCCGACGATCGAGACGACAGTTCGGCTCAGATACTCCGGGTTTCGTTCGAGGAACGCGGCGAACTCGGAGACGCGGGCCGCAGTCTTTCTCGCGTAACACTCGTCGAGATAGTGAGATACGACGCGGTCGAGTCGTTGGCGGTGAGCGTGGGTGAAGGTGCGGGGTGTTCGCTGTCGGCGTTTTGTCGTCATTGGAATGCACGGAGGCGTCGCGACGACCGAAATCTCCGACCGATGAACGGGCGCGCTTGTTCGGGCGAGCGTCACTTCGGCTGCGGCCACTACTACGTCCTCCACACCGAGGGAGTGACGCGGCCACACCTCTCCCTACCGTAACCTCAACGCATTTTTGAGGTACGGCAGGAGCGATGGGTTCAGGATCGACCCCGCGCGCCGACGCGAATCCTTCTTGCGACTTAGCCGATCGACAGGCCGATTCGGACCTGTAGCCAGAACCAGAACAGCTCGAAGAACTTGGATTCCTCCGCGGTCGGCGGCCCGATCCGCGCCTGAGACGTCACACCGGTGGGTGGGCCGATTCGCGCCTGCGGAGGCTCGGTGCCCCGTGGTAATTCGTCGTCGGCAATGACCGCCGGTGCAATGAGGATGGCGAGGAGCAGAATTGCTCCCACCGTAGAGACACGTCGCATAAGCCCTCCTTCGCCGGCTGCCGGCCGGCGGTTCGGGAGGGCGCCCTCGCGTTGAAGGGTGGCGGAGGGCGGCGGACTTTATACGGAATCTGCGGGCGGTCGCGGTGGAGGGACGAATTGCAGTGAGGGCTGGCGTTCGGCACGGCGCAGGAACGCTCGGATTGCCGCAACATCCTGTTTCGTCAAGCGCTTCGCAGCCGCTGCTTCTTTCAGGTAGGCCAGTGCTGAGAGTGCACCAGTGAGCATCCCGGCGTTCGTGAACACGGAGAAGAGGTGCTGCGCGAGGTCTACAATCTCGGTGGGCCGGTCCAGCGCGAGGAGCGCGTCGGAGATGTCGAGGCCAACGAGAGCGGCGTTGGTTACCATCTCGCACCGTTCGAACTCCGCAGCGACATCGCGAAGACGGCGGATGGCGTCGGCGAGCTTGCCGCCGTAAAGTACAACGCGCGCGATTCCCCACTCGGTCAGCAAGCGTTCGCGCTCGGGTCCTCGTTCACGGAATGTGCGGAGCGCGCGGTGAAAGAGAACGCTCGCTTCGCCGAGGTTCCCTCGATCGACCTCGCAGTTTGCAGCGGCGTACGAGCCGAGCGCAATCCAGTCAGCGCTTTTCGTGTTCTCGCCGTGCTCGATGATGCGGTGGAAGATCGGCAACGCACGCGTCGGATCTCCGGCCTCAAAGGTGATGCTCGCCCGCAGAAAGGCGGCGTCCATGCGCCGCTTCTCGTCTCCAGCGTGGGCAAACCCGCGCTCCGCGCGCTCGGCCATCGTCATCGCTTCGTCGAGTCGTCCTTGCTCGTAGAACACGCCCGCTCGGAGCAGCGCTACGAGCGAGAGACCAAGGCTGTTGTGCGGCGTCTTTCCGTAGGCGCGTTCCGCGTGATCCAGAGAGTCGTGGGCTTGAGGGAACTGGCCGAGGAGGAGCTGCGCCTTGGCGCGCTCCTTCCATGCTGCGCCGCGCAGTTGATACACCGCGCGTGCCGGATAGATGTCGTCGGGGAGCACTTCAGCAACGGAGATCGCCGCGTCAGCGAAGGTCAGGGCGATGCGCGGTTTGCTCTTGTGGACCGCGTGCGCCGCCGCATTCAGCTTTCTCACAACGCCGCCCGTGCGGAATCGGCGCCTCGATGTGAGCGCGTCCCACGCAGCTCGAATCGGGTTCTCGATGTACTCCTTCAGAATGACTTCAGCGTCTCGATCTTCTTGCGCGATCCTTGCCCCATAATCCATCAGCGTGGTGAACGTCGCGGAGCCCGTCATCGGCTCCCACGTGTCCGCCTCCGCAAGCGCCTCCTCGAAGTCGTCCTCGCGGACTGTGAAGAAGTCGTATGTCGCCTGGCATTCGGCACATGCGGTCACGTGCGCTTCGATGTCGGCGCGGCGACGTTCGGCGATGGCGTCAGGTTGCAGGGCGTACAACGCGAGTTCTCCCTCCGGAATGTGGCTCACGTTCGCGGCGTCTCCATCATCGCGTGGTAAGCCGCGAGCGCACGCTTTCGGCACTTCGAGAGGCAGATCAGAACCGTCATCGGTTTGAGCCGGAGCGCATCCGCAATCGCACGAGTACTCTCGCCGGCGACGTAGTACCGCTGGAGGAGATCGCGGCACCGACTTCCGATCCGGGCGAGAAGTCGGCGGAGCAGGAGCTTCCGTTCGACTTCGAGCAGAATCGATTCCGTCGGCGTGGCAGCGCAGGGAGTCTCGCCGCAAAAGAGCGCGTCTCGCGCATCGGTGCGACGGAGGTAGTGCCGCGCCGCGTTACAGATGCCCCCAACCAGATACGGACCGACCTCGATGACGTCGGCAGCGTTGGTGAAGTACGTGGCGAATACGTCGTGAACGAGCGGTTCGGCCTCGGCGACGGGGATGCCGTACTTCTTCACGGCGATCTTTCGCAGGAGTGGAGCAAATTGCAGGTACGCTTCCTCGAAAGACGCGGGCGCACCCGTGACCTCACCGGGTGGTGCCGGCGTCATGTACTTTGCCTCGCGAGGCTCCTGCTGCATCCCGCTCTCTTCATCGGAGTGATGGAACGCGGGCGTTCCCTACCCAATTGTGCCTGACGGTCAGAAAATGCGAAGTCGGGATAGTGGCATGCGTCAGAAAATGCGAGCCTGCATTCGGCCTGCGATTGCTAGAGGTCCGCGTATTGCTCCCGATCGAGATCGGCGGCGCTATCCGAGAATACACACTTGTCTTCAGCGTGACCGCGACGAAAGTCCGCTCGCTGCCGGGTTACGCTCCAGCGCTCCACTTTGTGAGGACGACCAATCGCGCGCGCAGGGCGTGACCGTCGCCGGGCGTGCTAGCTTTCGCCCGCCATGCTCGACACACGACAGCGCCAGCGCGCCGGCCACTACGAAGTGCTCGGCGAGACCTAAATTTGAGTTTTCGAGCGCGGGTGGAATCCATACTCGCGCTTCCGCGACGTGGACATGGTCGATCTCGTGCTGCGGCGACGCGGCGGGAGCAAGCGCGAATGCCGCGAAACGCATGTCAAGTACGGTCGGCTCTGGACCATCGGTCCGGAGAACGGCCACAAGTGGGAGAGACCGCTCTTCGATCGTACCTCGTGGCGCTTCTTCCACGATTCGGAGTTCGCTGCGGACGGAGCAGACGCGGGACTGCTCATCGCGTATGTGCTCGCCGGCGATGAAGGCTACCGAGGTGACATCTTCATTTTCGCGGTCCATGAGTTCATGCATATCGTTCGAGCGGCGATTCCAGTAAGCGGAGGCGCCGAAAGATGTACATCTCGCGCGTGGTCGGAATCGAGCGATAGGTCGTGCGTCGCCGGAATCGGTTCGACGATTTGACCGACGAGACGGTGCTCGACGTGAGTCGGTTTCGCCGCAACTTCGCGGCGCTGGAGGACTGATGCCTGCCGTACCGCGCTCCGGTGATGACGTTCGCGCGCGGCTTCGCGACCTTGCTCGCGACGTGTTTGCGTTTGATCTCGACGCGTATCTCGCGGCGTTCGGCCGCGAACTTTGGGGCGTAACGCTGAGGGGCCATTCGGCCCCATACGGCCCGCTGTTTGGAGAACCGAATGTGGAAAGGCTCGCTGCCATGCCGTATGTGGACAGCGAAGCTGGCTACTGCGCGGACGTGGGCCATTACCTACCGGGTGTTGCGGCCGATGTCTTTCTCGTCAAGCCAGATCGCTTGCTCGAAGGAGAGTTCGAATTCGATGCGCTCCTTGTGCATGAGCTGGCGCACCTGCTCTGTGATCCGGATCTGCGCGAGTTGCCGATGATCGCGCCGGAACCGCCCACCTCCGGGTTCGTGCGGCGTCTCAAGAATTTCGTTCCCGATGACTGGCACCACACCGAGAGGTTCTTCGCGATTTTCGTTGCAGGCTGTCGGCGTCTCGGGGAGCTGTCGGGGCGATCGACGCTCGACACGATCGCGGCCGGGCTCCGCCACGAGCAGTGGTTTGATGCCGAATACCTCGCGCAGCATTGCGCAGACTAGGTGCCACGAGCGCTCACGAGCCGATGCGACGGCTCGCGTTCGATTGCTCCGAAAGGCCAAGTGGCACGATCGTTACGTCGTGTTCTGAACGTGAAATGGACCTTCGATCGTTGCCGGGACAGGAGTAGAAGAGATATCGAATCTCCGCTTGCGTCGCGCGGAGCTTCTTGAGGTCGTTCCGTAGTTTGCCGTTGCTGCCGGGGTGCGTCGCCGCGAACACTTCGGCAACGATCGTGCGGTCGAACGACTCGATGTCCGGACCGGCGGCCGTGCCGAGATGAACGACGAACGGAGCGCGGTCCGCGTGATGCGCAATCAAGTATCGGAGAGCGTCACACGATGCGAGGTAGGTGAACGTCTGGTTGACCTGCTCAATAACGTTCAGCGCCCTGTCGGAGATCGGGTCACGTCCGGCCTTTTCAAATTTGAGCTGCGCGAGGAACTGGATGCCGGTCGTCCCTATCAGTGCGGCACGGAGTGCATGTGCTGTGGCCTCTGCGGAAGCGACGATCGAGCGTTCCAGCTCGTCGATTTCAGCCGTGCTGTTGATCTCGCGGACCTTCATTTTGAGGGGCGGTGATGATAGCGCGGCGAGCACAGCTCCCCAGGTTCAAGGTTGGCGTGCTTGGTGCTGCCGTTCTGTTGGGAGATCGCAGGGGAGATTGCCCCGGAGATTGCCCCCCCCTCCTGAACATGCCCAGGCGGAGATTTTCGGCACCATCACGGGGTTTTTCGCGGGGTTGAAACGACTACGGCCGCCTCGCGGCGGCCGTCAGTGCTTGATTTCATTTGGTTGCGGGGACAGGATTTGAACCTGCGACCTTTGGGTTATGAGCCTCCGGATCGACCGGACACGCAAGTGCTGAAACCACTGGACTTGTGGGCCGATACGCTACTTCTTCCCGCCCGGTGCTAGGAGCTGTGCTAGGTCGAACGCGTCGGAAGGCGTCGAAAGCAAGGCGTCCATGGGCTGGAGGAGTTGCTGGGCGCGGCCCTCGAGGACGTGGCTGTACTGTTTCAGAGTGAACGATGCGTCGACGTGGCCGAGCTGTCGCGCGAGCTGGTTCAGGGCTCCGGGTCCTCCGGACGCTAGGACGTTCGACGCGAACACGTGCCGAAAGCTGTGCCACCGCATGCGGACACCGGTGGCTTCGCGTGCGGCATGGAACTCCCGGACGAGGTTCCTGGCTTCGAGGACTGGGAGCCGCCCCTCGCGCCGGGTCTTCGTGCTGCCGTCCGCGGATGTCCACTTTTGAACAATTCGGGCCGGGAAGAGGTACCGATCCCAGTGTTCGCCTTCGAGGGACGTGAGGATCCGGCGGGCCTTCGCGGCGCGGTGCGTGCTGGAGCCGTAGCGAGCGATCATGGCTTCTGCCCGTACCCTCGCTCCGGTGATGCGCTCCCGCTGCTGGATCTGGTAGGCGCGCAGGATCGCGACGACGAGCGGCGTGATCGTGACGGAGCGGATGCCCGCGTCGGTCTTCGGCGTGATGGATCTGCCGGTTGCTTGGTCACGCGCCTTCGAGACGGTGATCTCGAGCGCGTCCCACTCCACGTCGGTCCATTCCAAAGCGAGGATCTCGCCTTGCCGCATGCCGGTCATCGCCGCGAGGACGGCGGCGATGTTGAACGGGAACCGCATCGCCCCAACGATCCGCATCGCCTGATCGAAGGGCGGCGCGCTCACCTTCGCCTTCGGAACTTCGGGGTAGTCGAAGAAGGTGGTGACGTCCCGCTTTAACGTGCCGAACTTGAAGGCGTCTTCGAGGATCGAGACCATCGTTTGCAGGAGGTTCTTGCGGTACTTCGGGGACTTCCCAGGCGCGATGGATGGCTCGATCTGGCGCAGTTTCTCGGGCGAGAAGTCGCGAAGCTTGACGTCTCCAATCACGGCGTTCAGCGTCGTCAGGTGTGAGCGAACGGTGCGTTCCATCGACGGTTTGAAGGGCTTCGCGCCCGCCATCCGGGTCTTCACCCAGTGCTCGGCGTACGCACGAAACGGGGTCTTGTCCGAGAGCTTCGGCTTGATCTGTAACGCGCTCAGGAGCTCGGCTTTGCGTGTGGCCTGCTCGTCTTTGGCGCGCTTGATGGTGGGGTGTGACCCTGCGGAGTATGTCTTACCGTTCACGTTCGCGAACGCCTCGTACGTGTCGCCGCGGCGGTAGATGCCGGGCGCTACTTTCGTACGCTTGAAGCGATTCTTCATGGCTGCCTCCGATGTCAATGAGCGATCTCAGAGTGCAGAGGTGGGCCAGGAGCCGTCGAATGCGCCAGGACTGATCCTGGTGTGCTGTACGAGCCCGCCGGACCCACCTCCGGACTGACCTAGAAGTCCGCTGCTCCGAGTTCTTCGTCGTAGCGGTCGGTGTCGTAGGTCTCCTGGTCTTCCCGCTTCTCGATGGATCGGACGAGCTCACGCATGTAGGTCTCGGTGTGGTAGACGAGATGCCCGTTACGAGTGCGCGTGGAGTGGTCCTTCTTCGTGCCCTGCTCCTCGGCGCGAGATCCCCACGGCGGGAGCCGGCCTGGAAGCTTATCGA
>DASPHZ010000093.1:0-15556 GCA_035629395.1 Thermoanaerobaculia bacterium | reverse complement strand
GATCAGCGCTTCGACCGCATTGCGCGAAAGACGGACGCGATTGTCGACGCCCACTTCGATGCGCACGCGCTCCGGCCCTTCGGCTTCCGGCGCGAGCTCGAACGCTTCCATCGTGCGTCCGGCCCCGGAGGTCTTCGCGCCGAGGGAGCGCGCGTTCCACTTGCGCGACGGCGCCTCGGCGTTCGCGGCCACGCTGCGCTTGCCGGAGTTTTCCGGAGCGGCGGCGGGCATCGCCTTCGCGAGCTCGTCGAAGCGCGAGATGCTGAACGTGCCGGCGGCGCGGTCGATCTCCGTCATCTCCTGCTTCGCGTAATCGACGATGGTGACGCGGTCGCCGTTGACGCTGACGATCTGATTGCCGGCGCAATACTCATGCACCGTCGTCGACGTCTTCGACACGGGATCGTCGATCCTGCGCGTGATGTGCAGCGGTTGAGGAAATAGAACTTCGGCTGCGGCAAGCGCAGTCGACACCATGACCATCGCGGCGCCGGTGAGAAAGCGCGCGATTCTCCCCCGCCACACCCGATGGATACCGGGAGTGAATGACCGCAAGGTGATCTCCAGTTGTGGTGCTGCTATTGAGCGGATTGGACCTGACGACGTTATAACGGATGGGTCTCGATCAGCAAGGACGTGGAAGCGGCGGGATATTGGGAATCGCCGGAGCGCCGCGGTTCGCGGCCTCCGGCCGCCCTCAGTCGCGACGTATCATTCGTTCGATGAGAGTCCTCGCGGCCATCGTCGTCGCTCCCCTCGCCGCGCCGGCCGTCGTCGCGCTCGCGATCATCGCGGCCGAACCGCGCGGGAGCGGAGTCGCCGCCGGACTCACCGTCGGCATGTTCACGGCGCTTTTCGCCTACGCTGCGACGATCGTTTTCGGCGTGCCCATGTACGTCTGGCTCCGTCATTCCCGGATCCGGCTGCGCACCGCGGCCGGGCTCGGGGCGGCGATCGGACTGCTGGTGTTTTCGCTGTACTCCGTTCTCGTGCGCCCGACTCCGGGGCTGCTTCGACTGGCCGTGTTCTTCGCCACGAGTGCGGTCGCAGGAGCTGCATCCGCGAGTACGTTCTTCCTCATTGCGGCACGCCCGGTCAGGCTCACGAACGTGGAGCGTTGATTCCACGCCCGCCGCGACCGTGTCGCGTGCCGCGGCCACTTTGACGTTCGCCCGCTCGCGCAAACACGGCTGAAACCGCGGGGCACCACGCTCCTGCGAGAGTATCCTGTGCGGCGTCCTCGCGTGGGACCCTGCCGGCAGTCAAACATCGCAATCGCATTGAGGAACCTGTCGTGAAACGCTTTCTTGTCGTCGCTCTCTTCACCCTTGCCGTCAACGCCCAGGACAAACCGGCGGAAAAGCCCGTCGTCATCTCCGGCATCGTCTTCGGCGACGCATACCAGTTCCTCTCCAGCTCCGATCCGGAGCTCGAGGGGCGCAACGGCTTCATCCTCCGCCGCGGCTATCTGACGTTCGACAAGTCGTTCGGCGAATCGCTCTCCGCACGCCTGCGCTTCGAAGTGAATCAGCCCGGCGACTACCGCACGAACGTGTCGATGGAGCCGTTCGTCAAGGACGCGTTTCTGCGCTGGAAGCAGAGCCCGCGTTTCGAGCTCATCGCCGGCATCTCGCCGACGCCCACCTGGGACACCGCGGAGCGCATCTGGGGCTACCGCGCCGTCGAGCGCACCGCCGTCGAAGTCTTCCGCCTCGGCGCCTCCCGCGATTTCGGCGTCGCCGCGATCGGCACCCTCGGCACGCGCTACCGCTATCACGTGCAGGTCGGCAACGGCTCGGGCACCGGCAACGAGACGAACGTCGGCAAGAAAGTCGCGGCATCGTTCTCCGTCGCTCCGACCACGGCGACGCTCGTCGAGCTCTACGCCGACCGCGCCGACGCCGATCGCTCGAACCTCGGCCTCTTCGCCGCATGGCAACGCGAAGGCGCACGCGTGGGTCTGCAACTCGGACGTCAGACGCGCGGCGACCTCGATCTCGACGTCGCCTCCCTCTTTGCCGTCTACGACCTTCGTCCGACGATCGCCCTCATCGGCCGCGTCGATCGCATGTTCGATCCCAATCCCGAAGCCGATCGCATCGCCTACCTTCCGATGAGCACGACGTCCGAAGCGACGATGTTCATCGCCGGCGCCGATTGGAAGGTGCACAAGAACGTGAGCATCATCCCCAACGCCGCGCTCGTGACGTATGACGACGGTGAGGAGGACGAGCTCGTCGCACGCGCGACTCTCGTGTTCACGTTCTAACGGCGGCGCTCCGTACAATCGAGCTGTGCGCGCGCACGTTGGAATGCTGTTGAAGTTCGTCGCCGGACTCCTGCTCTCGCTCGTGTTCGCGGTCGCGACGATGGCCGCCCTCGGATCCACGATCCTGCTCGTGACGAACATCGTGGACGCGCGGGGCGACTGGAAGCAGTTCGTCGGGCAGATGCGGCATTACTCGGATCGGTGGGAGAGCACGCCGGATGGGTCGTTCACGATCCACCAGGCGGACCATCCGGTGCTGTCGCACCTCGCGTTGGTGGCGGGCACCTGGATGATCGCGCTGCTGGCCGGCTATGCGATCGAGCGTCTTCGACGGAATCTGTGGGCGCGGTAAGACGCCGGCGGACCGGATTACGGTTTGAACTCGATCGTCACGTCCTGCACGACTTCCACGGCCAGTTTCTCGTGCATGGTCGAGGCGAACTGCCACTGCAGGACGGCATCGACCGCCGATTCGTCGAGACCGTAGCCCATCGGCTTGATCACCTTCGCGTCGCGCACGAAGCCGCTCCTGTCGATCGCCACTTCCACGACCACCGAACCCGCGGCGCCCGCGGCTTTCGCGTCGTCGGTGTAGACCGGCTCGACGCGGCGCAGGACCTTCGCCTCGTTCACGTCGCGACCGGCGCGCTGCGGCGCACGAGCCGGAACGGGCTTCGTGCGCGACCCCGGCGTGAACGCGGCGCGCATGGTGTCGATGACTTCCGTTCCGTCGGTCGCCGTGAAGTCGACGAGATACGCCTCGCCGAACGGCTGCACGCGCACTTTGTAATGCACCGTTCCGGCGCTCGTCTCCGCTTCCGCGTCCGCCGCAACTTTCAGATGCGCGACGGGCTTGCGTGACTCCGCGTCGAAGATCTGCACGTTGTACTGGCGCGCGGCACCCTCGATCTTCACCACGTGCTTGTCCGAGCGCAGCGCATCCGCGAACGCGCTGAACGACATGAGGAGAATGGCGATGACGGAAAGCGGTCGCATCGTCATTTTCCCTTCTCGAGGCGCGCCAGCCGCTCTTCCAGCGACAGCATCTGCGCGCGCAGCGTCTCGAGCTCTTCGGTCTTCTTCTGCAGCTCGGCGGTGCGCTCGTCGAGCGCCTTCACCGCGGCCACGGCGATGCCGGCCAGGTCCTGCACACCGATGCTCGTGTTGTTCGTGCCGAGACCGAACGCCGCGTGGAAGTCTTCGGCCATCGGTCCGATGTGGCGCACCTGCGCGCCTTCGCCGATGTAGTTCCAGGTCGACACCGGAACCTTGCGCAGCGTCGCGAGCACTTCCTCACCATCGATGGCGGCGAAGTTCTCTTTCGTCGTGCGGCTCGAGGTGCAATTGAAGACGCCCGATCCCGCCGGGAGGTTGCAGCCCGCGGTGCCGCTGAGGTTCGTGCGGAAGCGGAAGCCACCCGTAGCGCGCGCGGCGAACTCATTGTTGGCCGTGTTGCGGAACGTGTCCGCGCTTGCCGTGGCCGAACCGTCCGACCAGACGAAGGTGCCGGAGAAGCCGTTGTTCGAGGCGAACTTCCCCATCGCCGTCGTGTGATCCTGGTCGGCCGTGACGTTGTAACCGATGGCCACCGCCGCCAGGCCGCGGATGTTGAACGGGTCGGGATCGCATTTGCCGTTGATGAGCGGTCCGCCGGAGCGCGCCTTGTTGCCGAAGGCGACGCCGTACGTGTCGCACACGTGGTTGCCCGCACCGGCGGAGAAGCCGGCCGCGCCCTTCACTTCGTTGCCGCTGCCGAAGGCGATGCTCGACGTCGAGCGCGCGAAGTTCGTGTCGCCGAACGCGAAGGCGTAGAGACCTTCGGCGGTCGAGTTGCTGCCGCCGGCCCAGGAGAAGAAGCCGACCGTCGCGTCGTCCCACTCGTTGTCGGCGTAGCCGGAGCGGAACGCGCCTTTGTAGCTGTCCCACGAGGTGCGGTAGCCCTTGCCCTGCATCGGAGAGACGCCGATGCCGAGGTTGCCGGTGGCGACGAAGCTGCCGTTCTGGAAGACCTTGAACCAGGCGGGCGTGTGTCCGCCGGGCCCGGAGCAGCAGGTCGAGCCGCCGCGCAGGTTGATCATCGTGGCCGTGCCGTTCGCGTCGCCGACCGAGAGCTGTTCGGCGCCGGGGACGAACTTGACGAAGTTCGCGTCGACGTACGCCTTGTTCGTCGCGTCGCCGGCGTTGACGGGATTGCCGAGGTTCGAGACGGTTGCGTTTCCGAGGGAGAGACCGCCGGCGAAGATGTTCATCCCCGACCACGTGTTGGCGCCGTTGAGACGGCCGAGGTTCGGGGAGAGGCGGTTGTCGTTGATGGTGCCGGTCGCGGCCGGAGCGTTGACGGCCGTGACGATCGCGGTGCCCGAGGGAGCCGCACCGGAGCCGGCGGCGGTGGTCTGCGTCGTGCCGTCGGCGAACACGATTCCGGCAGGCGTCACCGACGTGCCCGCCCCGCGCAGACTGGTGGTGAAGGCGAGGAACGCGAGGGCCGGGAGCAAAAGCTTGGTCTTCATGGGTGCGGAATGTAAGAAGCTGCGCTTACGAGGCGCTTACGACGCTTACACTCACCACGATGTGTCCCGTGTGCGGCGGCGAACAGTACGCGACGAAGGCGATCGCCGGACTCACGCTCCGGCGCTGCGCGACGTGCGGGTTGTGGATGTCCGCCATCGCGCGCGGCGAGGGAACGAACTACGCCGACGTCGACGACGAGGCCTACCTGCAGTCGATCGGGCGCGTGCGCCGCGCACAGGCCGCGGAGATCGTCGCGTTGACTGCCGCGCATGCGAACGGCGGCGAGTGGCTCGACGTCGGCTGCGGATATGGCTTCGTGCTCGACGCGGCGCGCGCGGCGGGATTCCGCGTGCGCGGCATCGAGCCGGATGCGAAAGCAGCACGCGCGGCGCGCGATCGCATAGGCAACGTCGAGCAGGGATTTCTCGGCGAGGCGACGCCGGAGACGGACGTGCTGTCGACGCTCGACGTGCTCGAGCATCTCGACGACGTCAATGCGTTCGCGCAACTCGTGAAGCGGAAAGCGCGCGCGTTGTGGGTGATCAAAGTGCCGTCCGCGGACGGATTGTTCTTCCGCATCGCGCACGCGCTGCGCATCGGCAGCGCGGTGAAGCGTCTGTGGCAATCGGAGTACGAGCATCCCCACACCGTCTACTTCGACGAGACGACGCTCACACGTCTGCTTGCGAAGCATGGCTACGACGTCGTTGCGACGCACTACCTCGACGAAGTGCCGAACGGCACGGTCGTCGACCGCCTCACGCTGGACGGGCGAATGTCGCGCAGGAAGGCGCGTCTGGCCGTGCCGGCGTTCTACGCGATCAATCTGGTCGAACGGATGCGGCGGAAGTCGGATGCGATGGTCGTGCTCGCACGGCCATCGCGTTGAACGGCGCGCGCGGTCAGCCGCGGGAGATGAGGTACGCCGCCATCGCGAAGCCGGCCACCGCGAGGACGCTGGCGACGATGATGCCGAACGCGGAGTCGTGAGGCTCCGCCTCGCCGCGGTGAAAGCGTTTCGCGAAGCGGCGGTGAGCGATGGCGGCGTGAACGTTGACGATCACGCCGAGGAGCACGAGGGCCGTGCCCGCCCATAACGAGCCGCCGCCGACGTTCGTCACGGTTTCCCCGCGCGCCATCGCCAGCTCGCGCAGGAAAAGGCCGAAGCGCGCGACGACGAAGCCGAAGCCCATCATGGCCAGGCCGGTACGGATCCACGCGAGCAGCGTGCGCTCGGCGGCAAAGTAAACGCGCGGATCGCGCTCGGCGGTCATGGCGCGATCGTAGCGCGAAAGTGTGCAGGATCCGGAGGGGCGGAGGGGCGCACTCCGTTATGCGTGCGCCGGCGCGGGTGTCGTGTCCTGTTCCTGCGTCGCGTGCACCGGCAACGTCACCGTGAACCGCGCGCCGCGGCCGAGACCTTCGCTGGAGGCGGTGATCTCGCCGTGGTGAAGCTCGACGATGTGGCGGGCGATGGCGAGGCCGAGGCCGAGGCCGCTGCGTTTGTTCGACCCTTCGGCCTGGCGCAGACGGTCGAACACGTAAGGGAGGAACGACGGGTCGATGCCCTCCCCTTCGTCCTGCACCTGGATGCGCAGTTTGTCGTGGTCGCACGCCAGACTGAGGTCGACGTGCTTGCCCGCCGGCGTGAACTTGATGGCGTTGGAGAGCAGGTTCTGCACGACCTGCTGCATGCGGCTGGCGTCGACTTCCACGACCGCGTCGCGCGCGTCGTCGAGCTGCCACGTGAGCTGCACCTCGTTGTCCGCGGCCATCGGACGCGCGGTCGTGAGCGCGGCTTCCACCACATCCGACATGCGCGTCGGCTTGAGGTCGATCTGGAACTTGCCGAGGATCATGCGCGAGACGTCGAGCATGTCGTCGATGAGGCGCGCCTGCAGACGCGCGCTCGACTCGATCGTGCGCAGCGCCTCCGTCAATTCGGACTCGTCGAAATGACCGGTGCGCAGGAACTGCACCCAGCCGAGGATCGACGTCATCGGCGTGCGCAACTCGTGGGAGAGCGTGGCCAGGAAGTTGTCCTTCGCCCGATTCTGCGCCTCCGCCTCACGATACCGCCGCTCCGCCTCCGCGGCCTGCGCGGCGGCACGGCGCTCCGTGACGTCGCGGAACGTGATGACGGAGCCGAGGAGCTCGCCGTTCACGTCGCGCATCGGCGACGCGCAGAACTCGACCGGAAAGCTCGTCCCGTCCGTGCGGAAGAACGTATCCTCGATCTCGTCGTACGCGGGCTCGCCGTGCACGACCGCGTAGAGCCGGCATTCCGACACGTTGCACGTCAGCACGCCGGGAAACACCGGATGCACGAGCGCGTGAATGTCGGTGCCGGTGATCTCCTTGGCGTCGCGGCCGATCATGCGCGCGGCCGCGGGATTGACGAACGTCGTCGCGGCATTGAGGCCCACGCCGAACACGCCTTCCGCGGCGGCCTGCAGGATCAGCTCGTTCTGCTTGATGATGCGCGCGAGCTCGTGGGCCTGGCGTTTGAACGCCTCTCGCTTGCGGAACAGCTCGACGAAGACGCTCACCTTCGAGCGGAGGATGTCGGGATTGAACGGCTTGAAGATGTAGTCGACCGCGCCGAGCTCATAGCCGCGGAACACGTTCGTCTCGCTGCGCGAAAGCGCGGTGAGGAAGATGATCGGCGTATCGCGTGAACGGTCGCGCTGGCGGACGAGGTTCGCGGTCTCGAAGCCGTCGAGGTCGGGCATCTGGACGTCGAGCAGGATCACCGCAAAGTCGGTATGCAGCAGCTCGCGCAGCGCCTGCGAGCCCGACTGCGCGGACACGAGGTTCTCCCCTGTCTCGGCCAGGATGGACTCGAGCACGAGCAGGTTCGCGGGCTGGTCGTCTACCAGCAGGATGTTTACACGATCGTCCATCTCAAGGGTTGCTGCTGCGGCAAAGTTCGATCAGGAACGGCCCGATCCGATCGAGAGGCAAGATCCGGTCCACGCGAGTGCCGTCGATCGTCGCCTGCGGCATCACGGGCGACTCTGCCGTTTTGGGATCCTGAGCGATCACGAAACCGCCCCGTTTCTTGATCAGCGCGGCGCCACGCGCGCCGTCTGCATTCGCTCCCGTGAGCACGACTCCGACCACCGCCGGCCCATACGCCAGCGCCGCCGACTCGAACATGACGTCGATCGACGGCCGCGAATACTCGACCTTCTCGTCGACCGACAGACTGAGCTCGCCGCGCTCGACGAGGAGATGATAGTTCGCCGGTGCAAGATACACCGTGCCGGGCTTGATCCACTGTTTATCGAGCGTGTCGACGACGTCGAGCTGCGAGTGCCGCCGCAGGAACTGCGGCAGCCCTTCGTTCGACGTCTTGTAGCGATGCTGCACGACCGCGATCGGCACCGCGAAATCCTTCGGCAGGGTCTCGAAGATCACCTGCAGCGCATGCATGCCGCCCATCGAACAGCCGATGGTGATGAGCTCGTAGCGGCGCACGGCCTCTTTGAGCACGCGCCCGTCGCTCCACGAGCGAATGCCCGACGGCATCTTCCGCGCGGCGCTCGTCAACGGATCCTCCGGTAGAGCTTCTCTTCCGTGTCGACGTCCTCGTAACGGTCGGCGACGCTCGTGAACTTGATCGATTCCTTCTTGCCCAGCCCGAGGATGCCGAACATCTCCATCGACTGGAGGAAGAGCTCCTGCACGCGGTCCTGCAGGGCGTTGTTGAAGTAGATGAGGACGTTCCTGCAGAAGATGACGTTGAAGTGATTGAACGACGCGTCGGTGACGAGGTTGTGCTGCGCGAAGACGACGTTCTCACGCAGCGACGGACGGAAGATCGCGTAGTCGTAGCGCGCGGTGTAGTAATCGGAGAACGTGCCGTTGCCGCCCGCGGTGATGTAGTTCGACGTGTTTTCCTGCATCGTCGACAGCGGGAAGATGCCGGACTTGGCCTTCTGCAGCACGGCCTCGTTGATGTCGGTCGCGTAGATGCGGCAGCGGTCGTAGAGGCCTTCTTCCTGAAGCAGGATGGCCATCGAATAGACCTCTTCGCCGGTCGAACAGCCCGCGTGCCAGATGCGCACGAAGGGATACGTGCGCAGCACCGGGACGACCTTCTGGCGGAACGTCAGATAGAAGGTCGGGTCGCGGAACATCGCCGTCGTGTTGATCGACAGATCGAGCAGCAGCCGCTCCATCGACTGCGGGTCGTGCAGCACTTTCTCGATGAGGCCGGAGATGGTGCTCAACCCCTCGGCGTAGACGCGCTTCCAGATCCGCCGCCGCAGCGACGGCAGCGAGTAATCGCGAAAGTCGAAGCCGTAATGCTGATAGATGCCCTCCGTGAGGAGGCGAATCTCGATCTGCTCGAGGTCGGCTCGGGTCTGCTCGTCCAGAATTGCCGCCGGTTCGTTGGCCATGCGTTACTGCTGAGATTCAGAGAGCAAGATAAGCGCCGAAGCAGCGGGCCGAGGGGAGAGCCGGGGAAGTTTTTCCCTCGGCCCTCGGCCCTCTGCCCTCGGCCCTTCTCTACCGATACAACCAGACCCGCAGCAACGACACCAGCTGCTGTGCATCGATCGGCTTGGTGATGTAGTCGCTGGCACCGGCCTCCATGCACTTTTCGCGGTCGCCTTTCATCGCTTTCGCGGTGAGGGCGATCATCGGGAGGTTCTTGTACTCCTCGAACGAGCGGATGCGGCGCATGGCTTCGTAGCCGTCCATCTCCGGCATCATCACGTCCATGAGCACCACGTCGATGTCGGGCGTGTTCCGCAGGATGTCGATGCCCTCGGCACCGCTCTCCGCGTACAGCACCTTCATCTTGTGGCGCTCGAGGAGCGACGTCAGCGCGTAGATGTTGCGCATGTCGTCGTCGACGATGAGGGCTTTCTTGCCCGCCAGCACCGGATCGGACTCGTGCAACTGCTCGAGCATCTTCCGTTTCTGTTCGGGGAGGTTCTCCTCGACGCGGTGCAGGAACAGCGCGGTCTCGTCGAGCAGGCGGTCGGGGGAGCGGACGTCCTTGACGATGATGGCGTCGGCCATCCGCTTGAGGTCGGCCTCCTCTTTCCGCGACAGATCGCGACCGGTGTAGACGACCACCGGCACGTCGGTCACGCCGAGCTCGTTCTTCATCCGGCCGAGGAACTCGAAGCCGCTCATGTCGGGCAGGCCGAGGTCGAGGACCATACAGTCGAAGCGGCGATCCTTGAGGATGTTCAGCGCCTCTTCGCCGGTGCCGACCGCGGTGATCTCGACGTCGCCTTCGCCGATCAGCTCGACGATGGCCTGTCGCTGCTGCTCGTTGTCCTCGACCACGAGGAGGGTTTTGTTCGGCCGCTCGAGGAAGCCCTGGATCTTCGCGAACGCGTCGTCCAGTGAATCCTTCGAGACCGGCTTCTGCATCTGCGCGAATGCGCCGAGGCGCAGGCCGCGCGAGGTCTCCTCCTCGGCCGAGATGATGTGCACGGGGATGTGGCGCGTGACGCGATCGTGCTTGAGGCGATCGAGCACCGTCCACCCTTCCATGTCGGGCAGCGCGATGTCGAGCGTGATCGCGTCGGGGCGGTAGCGATGCGCGAGATGGATCGCGGTCTCACCGCGCGTGGCGGCGAGAGCCTTGAAGCCTTTCTCGTGCGCCATGTCGATGAGGATGCGCGCGAACGTCACGTCGTCCTCGACGATGAGCACCGTGCGATCGCCCTGACGGACGTCGTCGCGATCGTCCGCGACCTGCTCTTCGATGACGACGAGCTGCTGCGGCTCGTCGTCTTGCGGGAGCGGCGGCAGCGCCGGAGTGGCCGGACGCGTCTCGTGCACGTCGCTGCGCAGCGGCAGCGGCGCCGTGCCCGGGTTCGTCGCCGGTCCCGGCATTTCGTCGCGATCGACGTCACGACGCTCGCGGCGCTGCACCGGCGCGACGTACGCCTGCGGGAGGTACAGAGTGAACGTGGAGCCGACGCCCGGCTCGGACTCGACGCGGATCTCGCCGCCGAGCAGTCGCGCGATCTCGCGGCTGATCGAAAGGCCAAGGCCCGTGCCGCCGAACTTGCGCGTCGTCGACGCGTCGGCCTGCTGGAACGCCTCGAAGATGATGCGCTGCTTCTCCTCGGGGATGCCGATGCCGGTGTCGGTGACGCTGAACGCGATCACGGTGCCGGCGCGGTCGAGCACATCGTGACCGTGCGACCAGCCGGAGGTGGCCGTGTCCATCTTCAGCGTGACGCCACCCTTTTCGGTGAACTTGAACGCGTTGCCGAGCAGGTTCTTGAGCACCTGCTGCAGGCGCGTAGGATCGGTGTGGATCGACCTCGGCAGCGCCGGCGCGAGCTCGATGTCGAACGCGATGCTCTTGTCGTTCGCCACCTGACGGAACGTGCGCTCCGACAGCTCGCCCACTTCGCGGAACGTCACGTCGCTCAGCGCGACCGTCATCATGCCGCTCTCGATCTTCGACAGATCGAGGATGTCGTTGATGAGCGTGAGCAGGTCCTGGCCGGAGCCGTGGATCGTCTTCGCAAAGTCGACCTGCTTGTCGCTGAGGTTGCCCTCGGGGTTGTCGGAAAGCAGCTTCGCGAGGATGAGCAGCGAGTTGAGCGGCGTGCGCAGCTCGTGCGACATGTTCGCGAGGAACTCGGACTTGTACTTCGAGGTGAGCGCGAGCTGCCGCGCCTTCTCTTCGAGCTGACGCTTGGCCTGTTCGACCTCGCGGTTCTTCTGCTCGACTTCCTCGTTCTGCGCGGTGAGGAGGCGCGCCTTCTCTTCCAGCTCTTCGTTCGTCTGCTGCAGCTCTTCCTGCTGCTGGCGGAGCAGCTCTTCCGAGGTCTGGAGCGATTTGGCCTGCTGCTCGAGGCGCTTGTTCGTTTCGGTGAGCTCTTCCTGCTGCGCCTGCAGCTCCTCGGCGAGCGACTGCGACTGCGTCAGGAGCTCTTCCGTGCGCATGTTCGCCTGGATCGTGTTGAGCACGACGCCGATCGATTCGGTGAGCTGATCGAGCAGTGACTGATAGGTCTCGGTGAACTTGCTGAAGCTCGCCAGCTCCATCACCGCCAGCACCGAGCCTTCGAAGACGATCGGCAGCACGATGATGTTGAGCGGCTTCGCTTCGCCGAGGCCGGAGTTGATCTGGATGTAGTCGTCCGGCGCGTTCGTGATGAGGATGCGCTGCTTCTCGAATGCGGCCTGCCCGATGAGCGACTCGCCGATCCGGAACTCTTTGTTGAGGTGCTTCCGCTCGCGGAACGCGTACGTCGCCGTGAGCTTGAGGCGCGGATCGTCGTTGTTCGACAGGTCCATCGTGTAGAACACGCCGTGCGCCGCGCCGACGACCGGTGCGAGCTCGGAGAGGATCATCTGCGACACGGCCTGCAGGTTCTTCTGTCCCTGCATCATGCGCGTGAACTTGGCGAGGTTGGTCTTCAGCCAGTCCTGCTCCGCGTTGCGCGCGGTGGTCTCGCGCAGGTTGCGGATCATCTCGTTGATGTTGCCTTTGAGTGCCGCGAGCTCGCCCTGCGCTTCGACGGTGATGTTGCGGGTGAGGTCGCCCTTGGTCACGGCCGTGGCGACGTCCGCGATCGCGCGCACCTGCGTGGTGAGGTTCGCGGCGAGCTGGTTGACGTTGTCCGTCAGATCGCGCCACGTGCCCGCGGCGCCCGGCACGTTGGCCTGACCGCCGAGGCGTCCTTCGACACCGACTTCGCGTGCGACCGTGGTGACCTGATCGGCGAACGTCGCGAGCGTTTCGATCATGTCGTTGATCGTGTCGCCCAGCTCCGCGATCTCGCCTCGTGCTTCGACGGCGAGCTTCTGCTTCAGGTTGCCTTTGGCGATCGCCGTCACGACGCGCGCGATGCCTCGCACCTGCGCGGTGAGGTTCGACGCCATCATGTTGACGTTGTCGGTGAGGTCTTTCCACGTGCCGGCCACGCCCTTCACCTGCGCCTGGCCGCCGAGCTTCCCTTCCGTACCGACTTCGCGCGCCACGCGCGTGACTTCCGACGCGAACGAGTTGAGCTGATCCACCATCGTGTTGATGGTGTCCTTCAGCTCGAGGATCTCGCCCTTGACGTCGACCGTGATCTTCTTCGAGAGGTCGCCGTTCGCGACCGCCGTGGTGACCTGCGCGATGTTGCGCACCTGATTGGTCAGGTTGGACGCCATCATGTTGACGTTGTCCGTGAGGTCTTTCCACGTGCCGCTCACGCCCTTGACCTGCGCCTGACCGCCGAGGCGGCCCTCGGTGCCGACTTCACGCGCCACGCGCGTAACTTCCGAGGCGAACGAGTTGAGCTGATCGACCATCGTGTTGATGGTGTTCTTCAGCTCGAGGATCTCGCCGCGCACGTCGACCGTGATCTTGCGCGAGAGGTCGCCGAGGGCGACAGCCGTCGTCACCTCGGCGATGTTGCGCACCTGGGCGGTGAGGTTGGAGGCCATCGAGTTGACCGAGTCCGTGAGGTCTTTCCACGTCCCCGATACGCCCTTGACCTGCGCCTGACCGCCGAGGCGGCCTTCCGTTCCGACTTCGCGTGCGACGCGCGTGACCTCGGCCGCGAACGAATTGAGCTGATCGACCATCGTATTGATGGTGTCCTTCAGCTCGAGGATCTCGCCGCGCACGTCCACGGTGATCTTCTTCGACAGGTCGCCGTTCGCGACGGCCGTCGTCACCTGCGCGATGTTGCGCACCTGCGCGGTGAGGTTCGACGCCATCATGTTGACGTTGTCGGTGAGGTCCTTCCACGTGCCGGCCACGCCCTTGACCTGCGCCTGGCCGCCGAGCTTCCCTTCGACGCCGACTTCACGCGCCACGCGCGTGACTTCCGACGCGAACGAGTTGAGCTGGTCGACCATCGAGTTGATGGTGTTCTTCAGCTCGAGCATCTCTCCCTTGACGTCGACGGTGATCTTCTTCGACAGATCGCCGTTCGCGACGGCGGTGGTGACGTCCGCGATGTTGCGCACCTGGGCCGTCAGGTTGGCGGCCATGTAATTCACGGAGTCGGTCAGATCCTTCCACGTGCCGCTGACGCCCTGCACGTCGGCCTGACCGCCGAGCTTTCCTTCCGTGCCGACTTCGCGCGCCACGCGCGTGACCTCGGCCGCGAACGAGCGGAGCTGATCGACCATGACGTTGATCGTGTTCTTCAGCTCGAGGATCTCGCCTTTGACTTCGACGGTGATCTTCTTCGAGAGGTCGCCGTTTGCGACGGCCGTCGTGACCTCGGCGATGTTGCGCACCTGGCCGGTGAGGTTCGAGGCCATCGAGTTGACCGAATCCGTGAGGTCCTTCCACGTACCCGCGACGCCCTTCACCTCGGCCTGACCGCCGAGCTGTCCTTCCGTGCCGACCTCGCGCGCCACGCGCGTGACTTCCGACGCGAACGCGGAGAGCTGGTCGACCATGGTGTTGATCGTGTTCTTCAGCTCGAGGATCTCGCCGCGGACGTCGACCGTGATCTTCTTTGACAGGTCGCCCAGTGCGACCGCCGTCGTCACCTCGGCGATGTTGCGCACCTGCGCGGTGAGGTTGCCGGCCATCGAGTTGACCGAGTCCGTGAGGTCCTTCCACGTCCCGGCCACACCCTTCACCTCGGCCTGCACGCCGAGCTTTCCTTCCGTACCGACTTCACGCGCCACGCGCGTGACCTCGCCGGCAAACGAGTTGAGCTGATCGACCATCGTGTTGATCGTGTTTTTCAGCTCGAGGATCTCGCCGCGCACGTCGACGGTGATCTTCTTCGACAGATCGCCGAGCGCGACCGCCGTCGTGACCTCGGCGATGTTGCGCACTTGCGCCGTGAGGTTGCCGGCCATGGCGTTGACCGAGTCCGTGAGGTCCTTCCACGTACCCGCCACGCCCGGCACTTCGGCCTGACCGCCGAGGCGGCCTTCCGTGCCGACTTCGCGCGCCACGCGCGTGACTTCCGAGGCGAAGGCGCTGAGCTGATCGACCATCGTGTTGATCGTGTTCTTCAGCTCGAGGATCTCGCCGCGCACTTCGACCGTGATCTTCTTCGAGAGGTCGCCGAGGGCGACCGCGGTCGTGACCTCTGCGATGTTGCGCACCTGGGCGGTGAGGTTGCCGGCCATCGCGTTGACCGAGTCCGTGAGGTCCTTCCACGTACCGGCCACGCCCTTCACTTCCGCCTGGCCGCCGAGGTTTCCTTCTGTGCCGACCTCGCGGGCCACGCGCGTGACTTCCGCGGCGAACGAGTTGAGCTGATCGACCATCGTGTTGATCGTGTTCTTCAGCTCGAGGATCTCGCCGCGCACTTCGACGGTGATCTTCTTCGAGAGGTCGCCCATGGCGACCGCGGTCGTGACCTCGGCGATGTTGCGCACCTGCGCCGTGAGGTTGCCGGCCATCGAGTTGACCGAGTCCGTAAGGTCCTTCCACGTCCCGGCGACGCCGGGCACTTCGGCCTGACCGCCGAGGCGGCCTTCCGTACCGACTTCACGGGCGACGCGCGTGACCTCGGAAGCGAAGGCGCGGAGCTGATCGACCATCGTGTTGATCGTGTTCTTCAGCTCGAGGATCTCGCCGAGGGCTTCTGCCGTGATCTTCTTCGACAGGTCGCCGTTCGCGACCGCGGTCGTGACCTCGGCGATGTTGCGCACCTGGCTGGTGAGGTTCGCGGCCATGTAGTTGACCGAGTCCGTGAGGTCTTTCCAGGTGCCGCTGACGCCTTTGACTTCCGCCTGGCCGCCGAGCTTTCCTTCCGTGCCGACTTCGCGCGCCACGCGCGTGACCTCGGAGGCGAAGGAGCGGAGCTGGTCCACCATCGT